>JAODBC010000012.1 GCA_025463765.1 Subtercola sp.
CGGCGGCGGGCGCGGATGCTGGCACAGCCGGGCGGTCGGCGGGCGGCGCTGCGGGGCGCCCGGTGACGAGTCGGGTGCGGCGCACCGTCGGGCCGGCGGCGAAGTCGGTGAGATCGACGTCGGAGACGCGCTCTTCGCGAGGTTCGGTGCTGCCCACGGCCGGATCGGCGACAACGGCAGGAGCCGGCCCAGAACCAGACGCGGCGGCAGGCGCCGGGCCGAGCAGTTTGCGCAGCGCGGCGAGGGGGTCGCTCTCGCGCGTCGCCGCGAGGCTGAGTCGCGGCCAGTAGACGGTCAGGCTGGCGGGCAGGGGAACGCCGGCGACGAGCTCGCGGCAGAGGTGCAGCTGCGTCGCGCCTGCACCTCGGGCCTGATCGACAGCGGTCGTGAACGAGGCGCGCAGTTCGGCGCGCAGGCGGGCATCCTCATCTCGCCGGCCGACGCCCTGGGCGACGATGCGCGCGACGGCCGCACGGGCGGCAGTTGCGCTCAGCAGGGGGATGATCATCCATTCGCCGGGCAGCGCCACGTCGAACTCGGGCTCAGACTCGGTCACGTGCTCGGCCCTTCGTGGAGCGTGATCGTGGCCGCCATGGCGAGACCGACGCCGACGAAGTCGCCGAACGCGGCGAGGTCGTCGGTCGAGAGGTGGAATTGCGCCGCCACGCCGTCGATCGTCGCCACTCCGTCGATCGCGGGCGGGAAGATCGTGACGACGAGGCGCTGCTGAAGAGCGCGCGTGCCGTCGCCAGCGGCGGGCAGCGCGACGAGGTCGTAGAGCACCACAGCAGAACCGCTGCCGAGTTCGCTCTGCTGCACCTCGCGGCGCCACACCGTCGCCTCGGGCACTGCCGCCGCCGGCGGGGTGTCGGCCACGGTTCGCGCAAATGTGTCGGCATCGATGCCGCCCGTCGTGAACACCTCCATCGACGCCCACGCGCAGACCTCGGGCTGTTCTGAACCGCCGAGATAGGCGTACCGCAGGCGGGCCGGCTTCTGCTGCCTCTGCGCTGCCGCGACCGCCCTCTCGAGGTCGGCCCTCACAGCAGCGCGCTGGGCGTCGTCGAGGTGCGGACGAGTGGGCGACGACGCCTCGAACTCTGCGATCGACCGGGGAAGTGTTTCGGGCGAAGTGGGCAGGGCGATCCATCCCGCCGGCAAGCCCAGCGAGAAACGCACGCCCGCAGGGCCCGCAGAGCCCGCAGGGCCCGCAGAGCCCTCAGCCATGCGGGGGCACCCCCGCGAGCCCCGCCGGGGCGTGCAGCTTATTGGCCGCGTCGTAGACGTTCTGCGCGATTCCGCCGAACCCGTCGCCCACCGATTGGGCGATGGAGTCGCCGCCGGGCAGCCCGCCGAGCAGGCCGCCGAGCTGGGAGTGCACGGCATCTGTCAGCTTCGATGCCACGTCGGGCCCGCCGAGCGCGGCGCTCAGATCGTTCGAGAGCTGGCTCGAGAACGGGTCGGCTCCCCCGCCGAGCACCGAGCCGAGCGCCGCCTGCGAGCCTTGGTTCGCGGCCTGCTGAAGCGACGCGCCGACCTGACTCACCGCGTCGCTCACCTGGTTGGCCACGCCGTAGGCCGCGTCGTAGCCCAGGCCGAGTGTGGCGCCGGCCGACCGCGCGGCGCCGCCGACGGTCTCGATCACGCCGCCGAGTCCACTCGCACTGACGCCGGCCGAGAAGTCTGAACCGACCTGCTGGCCGAGGTCGGCGAAGGTACTCGTGAGCGAGTCGACACCGCCCTTCAGCGACGTCGACAAGAAGTCGTTGCCCACCGGAGAGATCGAGTCGAACAGGCCCTGCGCATCCGGGCTGCCGAAATCGAGGATGCCCTCGACCACCTCATGCGTCACGGCCTCCACGGCGTGGCTCACCGCCTGTTTCGCGAGTTCGCCCGCGGCCTTGCTCGCTGCTTCGCCGAGTACGTCGGCGGCGCCCGCGGCTCCTGCCTTCGCCGCCGCTCCGAGCGCGTTGCCCAGCACGCTGCCGCCGAACGCCGCCACGACGGCGAAGGCCACGAGCACGAGGTCGAGCAGGTGGAATCCGTTCAGCACGAACTGCAGCAGCGCCAGAATAGCGATCGCGAGGTTCACCACCTGCGCATAGAGAAACAGCAGCCCGGCGACCACCGCGAAGATCGGCATCACCACGGCCAGCATCGAGAACACTACGGCGAGAACGGTGAGGATGACCGAGACGATCTTCAGCACCACCGAAACGATGTTCGCCACCAGCTTCACGATGTCGAACAGGTCGCCCAGGTCATCCCAGAAGCTGTCGTTGAGGTCGCCGAACTCGTTTCCGCGATGGATGCGCGCGGCCGCCGCTCCCGCCGCCCGATGCATCTCGTCGAGGGCCGCGTGCCACTCGGATTCGGCCCGCGACATGTCGGCCTGCAGGGCATCCCATTGGCCGTGCAGCTGCTGCAAGGCGGCGATCGCTGTCGCTTGCTCGGGGCCGGCAAGCTGCGCCTGGCGTTCGTAC
This sequence comes from Subtercola sp., assembly GCA_025463765.1. Classification (GTDB taxonomy): domain Bacteria; phylum Actinomycetota; class Actinomycetes; order Actinomycetales; family Microbacteriaceae; genus Subtercola. Next base: position 2,484 of record JAODBC010000012.1, read on the forward strand.
TCGTCGATCTGCGGTCGCAGCGTATTGACCTGGTCGATGAAGTCGCGGTTCGCCGCGGTGAGCGCGATGGCGCGGTCGTGCGTCTCACGCATCGGGCCGGCATAGGCGAGCAGAGCCTCTGCCGCCTCGTTGTAGCGCGCGTGCGCGGTTGTGATGGTTCCGGCCGCATCGGCCGCACTCGACACGAGAGCGTTCACGGCCTGGCTGTGAAAGCTGTCGGTGCCGAGGGCGCGCAGCTGGTTGGCCGCCTGCGAAATAGCATCGGCCGCAGCCTGGTACGCCAGGGCGTCTTTCAGCACGATGTCGGGGTCGCCCGGCAGCGGCCCCAGATCAGCCATGCGAGCCCAGCAGCGATTGCACGAGCTTCGAGTCGAGCGTGTCGAAGGCGTCGCTCACCACGTGCACGGCGTCGCTGATCGACTTCACGGCGTCGATCATGTCTGCCCTGGTGTCGTGCCAGTCGTCGGCGAAATCGATGAGCCGGCCCGCCAGATCGCCGTCACCGCAGGCGTGCGCAGTCGACCGGCTCATGCCACCAGACGACTCCAGAGTGTGCAGAATGAGCTGCAGCGCCGAGTCGAGCTCGCGCAGCATGTCGGTATCGACAACGAGGTCTGCCATGTTACTGGCGAATCGACTTGGCGAGCTCTTCGTCGGTCTTGGCCATGGCTTCGGCCGCCGAGCGCAAGAACTGCGACAGACCCTCGAGCCCGCTCACCGCCTGAGTGGTACCCGAGGTGAACTTCTCGTAGGTCTCGTTGAAGGCCCCCGAGGCGAGCTGGGTCTGAAACCCGCCGGCGACCAGCTGATCGATCAGCCGGCGCAGGTCGGTGAGGGTTGTGGTCATCTGGTCACGGCCTGCATCGAGGCGGCTGGCCGCCTGGGTCATTTCTTCGTAGGTGACATTGAGATTTGCCATTGTCGTTCTCCTTACAGTGGGGCCGCGACGCTCGCGGCCGGCGGGGTGATGCTGAGGTCTGGGCTGGCGTCTGGGCTGGTGACTGGGCTGGTGGCCGGTGTTGCGTGGGTGCCCAGGGGCGTGGATGCTCGGGGGCCCGTCTCGGCCAGCGGCAGCTGCACGCGCACGACTTTGCCCGCGGCCACGTAGAACCCGCGCCCCGGCGGGAACTCGGTGCGCGACACCCGCGGAAAACTCGTGCGCAGAATCGAGTCGCCCTCGAGCGTCTCGGGCTGCAGCACAATGCCTCGGCGGGCGTTCTTCACCTCGGCGAGCAGCGGCCACGACGACGACCACGCACTCGACTCCGCCTCGGCGATCAACAGGTGATCGCTGCGCCGCACGGCACGAATCAGATCGACGACCGGCCCGTCGGCGACGGTCGAGAGAAAGTCGCCGATGCCCTCGACGAAGACGGCGATGGGATGCACGGCGTCATCGTGCCCGATTGAGGTCACCAGGCGCCGAGCCAGCTCCGCCACGTCGTCGGGGTTCGTCGCCGCCTCTGCCCAGCCCGCGACGCCCGCCAGCACCGAGCGTTTTGTGCCCAGATAGTAGAGCGCGGTAGTGGGCCGCCAGCGCCGCACCGACTGCGACAGTACGAGCAGCGCGTTGGTACGCCCACTCGCCGGGCCGCCCGCCACGAGAAGCACGCCGCTGGGCTCGAATCCGATCGGCTGCAGGGTGTCGTCGGCCACGCCGAGCACCGGCAGCCCCACGCCTGAGCCCACTGACTCGGGCACCGACGCGAGTGCGATTTCGGTGGGCAGCGACCGGATCGGCTGAGCCACCGGGCGACCCGCCCGCGCCAACTCGGCCGCGAGCGCGTCGATCGCCTGCGCCTGCTCGAGCACGTTACGCGAGCCGCCGAAGACGGCGACCTGCGTCTCGTGCCCGTCGACGATTGCGCGGCCGGCCGGAGACGCGGGCGAAAGCACGTCGTCGGGTGCATCGAGCATGAGGTACGCCGTGTCGTCGCTCAGCCGCAGCACCACGCGCCGCGATACCGCCGAGTTGACCGACGACGGCACGCTTCCGGGCCGGTCGGCGCTGAGGGCGATGTGGATGCCCAGCTGCCGCCCCTCGCCCAGAACCCGCATGAACTCGGCGTACCGGGCCGAGCGCCCGCCGATGGTCTCCCACTCCGAGCGGAACGCGGCGAAGCCGTCGATGACGACCACGATGCGCGGCAGCTCGGTGTCGCCCGAAAGCGTGCGGTACTCGGCGATCGTTCCGGCGTTCAGCTCGGAGAACCGCCGCGAGCGGGTGTCGAGTTGAGCGGCGAGCATCGACAGCAGCCGCGAGATGCGCTCGGAGTCGTCGCCCGAGATGACGGAGCCGACGTGCGGCAGGCTCTCGAGCATCCGCAACCCGCCACCGGCGAAGTCGATGCCATAGACGGCCAGATGCTCGCCGGCACCAGCAGACGTGACGGCGAGATGCTCGCCGTCACCAGCAGACGCAACGGCGAGCGCCTCGCCGGCACCCGCGGGCACCCCGGCGAGCGCAGCCGCCACGGCCAGCGTGCGCAGCAGCACCGTCTTGCCGGCCCCTCCGGCCCCGTAGACCACGAGGTGCCCGTCGCTGTCGGGGCTGAAGAACACCGGCTGCTGCAGCTGATGCTCAGGCACGTCTGCGACTCCGAGCGCGAACGAAAGCCGATCTGCGCGTTCACCGGCCGCCTCGCGCGCCACGACCGCGAGATCGTAGGTCGGTGCCAGCTCGTCGAGCCACGGCCGCCGGGGAGCCCGCACCTCGGCGACGGCAGCAGCGGTCGCGATCGTCGACACCAGCCGCGCCTCGTCGTTCGGCCCGAGTTCGTCGGCCACAACGACGGTCGCCGGAGTACGCGGCTCCCACACGATCTCGGCACCGAAGCGCAGCTCCGACACCTTCACCACGGCGCGCTCGGGCTCAGTGCGGGTGTAGCCGCCCACATACGCCGCCTGAAAGGCACTGACCCGCCCCGGCCCCATCTTCGCAATGGCGCGGCCCGGTACCGACGGGTCGAACCCCGCCGCCGTCTTCTCGCCGACGACATCGCTCGAGTCGTGCTCGTCTGCCATTCGCAGGGCGACCCGCAGATTGGTGTTGGCGCGCAGATTGTCTTTGATGACGCCGGCCGGCCGCTGCGTCGCCATGATCAGGTGGATGCCCAGCGAACGCCCCCGCTGCGCGATGTCGACGACGCCGTCGACGAACTCAGGCACATCTGACGCGAGCGCTGCGAACTCGTCGATCACGATGACCAGGGCCGGCGGACACTCCGGGTCGCCGCGCTTCTCGAGCTCGAGCAGGTCTTTGGCCTTCTTTCGCCCGAGCAGCCGTTCGCGGTGCTGCAGTTCGGCCCGCAGGCTGGTCAGCGCGCGCCGCACCAGATGCGGGCTGAGATCGGTGACGAGCCCCACCGAATGCGGCAGGCTCACGCACTCGGCGAACGCGGAACCGCCCTTGTAGTCCACGAACAGAAACGTCACGCGGTCGGGGCTGTACTCGGTGGCCATGCCGAGCACCCAGGCCTGCAGAAACTCCGACTTGCCCGACCCGGTGGTGCCGCCGACCAGGGCGTGCGGGCCCTGCAGCCTGAGGTCGAGGTGCATCGCGTCGACTCCCGAGACGCCGACAAGCGCACGCAGGCTTCCGGCGCGGCGCGGCCGGGCGGGCGGTGTCGGCACGGTCGCACCGGCATCTGCCCGGTCGGCCCCGGTGACGGCTGACGCACCACCCCCATCGAGCACCAGCGAGTCGTTCTGCCGCCACCTGTCGACCACGGCGATCGGCGCCTCGGCGAACTCCTCGCCCACCAGGGTCAGAAACGAGATCGAGGGCGGCAGGTCGGTCGCGTCGGTGACAAGCGCTCCCGAGTCGAGCAGCGGCGCCAGTCGTCGCGCGAGCGCCGTCGCCTGAGCCAGATTCACCCGCTCGCACTGCACCGGAGTCTCGGTGCGCCCCAGCCGCACCAGCGAGACGGATGCCCGTTCCGCCCCCTCGCGCACGTCTATCCAGGTTCGGCACACCGCCGGCAGGTCGCGCGCCGCCGCGGCCGCCCAGATCACGTAGACGCCCGCATCGGCAGCACGCTCGGCCACCTGCACGAGCCGAGCCCGGTCGACGGGGGCGTCGTCAGAGACGACGAGTGCCAACGCGGGCAAGACGTCTCGGTCGGTCGAGGGCGAAAGCCCCGGCTCCCCCACCCGCTGACCTGCTGCCGTGACGCCCTCGTCGGCTGCGACCGGCCCGCGTTCGCGGCGGCTTGCGGAACGGGCATCCACAAGCGCCTCGAGCGACGCGAGCAGGGCATCGCCCGTTGCAGCGCTGTCGGCCAGATGCACGTTCTCGCCGAGCGGCGACTGCGGCGACGACGTGTGCGGCAGCCAGCCGAGCCAGGCGAACTCGGGTGACCACCGCGGACTCACAATGGCGGCGACCACGAGCTCTGCCGGTGAGTGCAGCCCGACGAACTGCACGAGCAGACCGCGCACCACATCGGCGGTCGCCTCACCGCCGACAACCCCGATGGTGCCGCTGGAGTTCGGGTTCTCGACGATGGGCACCGCGTCGATCTGGGCGTAGGGCTCCACGACCTCGCCGACGCGCTGCGCCAGCTCGGGGATCGCCCGGCCGTCGGCCCGGGTGGCCTCGACAGTGTTGCGCGAGGGCAGCCGCGCCGTGCCGAGCCGCAGGTTGAGAAACGACCAGTGTTCGGGGCGCCTGGTCCAGAGCAGCGTGCCCAGTTGCATCGCGTCGGCGTAGACCTCGGCCGTGCTCGGCGCTTCGGCGTTGCGTGCAGCGTGTTCGAGCGGAACCGTGGCCGCGAGCTCGGCCGAGAGGTCGTGCAACTCTTCGTCGAAGCGCTCGGTGTCACGGCTCAGCGTGCGCCGGCGGTTCATTCCACCGTCGATGTAGCTGCCGAGCACGAGCACCGGTGCCAGCGCCACGAAGAGCAGGGCGAACGGGCTCTGAAAAAACGCGTACATGGCGACGCCGGTGAGCAGAGGGGCAACGAGCGAGATCCACGGAAAACGCATCTTCTCCCCGGCAGCGGGCGGCATCGGGGCGGTGAACGTGCGACCCGGGTAGCGGCTCTCGACGCGCGGGGGCCGGTTGAACGGCAGGCTGCCGCCCCGCTCGGCAATGGTCTGCGCCGCAACGGCTCCCACCCGCCGAAAGCCGAGTTCGGAGTTGCCGATGGTGACGGTCTGATGGTCGTCGACCTGTACCCGGGTCACGACGCCGCCGTCGATCAGCAGCCCGTTGGCGGAGTTGAGGTCGGCGATCTCGATGAAGTCGGCCACGATGACTTTGGCGTGCACTTTCGATGCCAGCGGGTCGGTGAGCACGATCCTGTTCGACGGGTCGCGCCCGAGGGTGCTCTCGCCGGCGGGCAGCTCGAATTCGCGCCCGGCGTCGGGGCCGGTGAGCACTCGGGCGATAGCGGCGATATGCGTCGACGCTGTCGTTGCGTTCGCCGCGGCGTTCACGACTCGCACGGTGAACCCCGACCCGATCTCGGCGTCACCGATGGGCGTGAGGGGCGACAGGGCGGTCTCTTTCGAGAACGCGGGCGGTGAGACGACGAGCGTGACCGGGTCGGCAGGGGTGCCGGCGAGTGGATGCCCGCTGGAGCCCGCGGGGTCAGACCCCGCTATCGCGGCCGCGATGTCGCCGACGGTGGCGGTTGCATCAGTGGTCACGACGATGTCGGTGGCCGGGGCATCCGGTCTTTGCAGCGTGAACTTGAGCCGCATCTCAGCCGCCGAACAAGTAGAAGGCGGCAGCGCCCGCGGTGACGACGACCAGCACGACGTCGATCACGATGCCCGGCCAGACGGCCTTCTTCTTCACGGGCGCGGTATAGACGGGGTGCGTTGCGGTGTCGCGGCGCACCGTCGATTCGAGCGGGCCGGCCGAGGCTGGTGACGTGTACGGTTGCGCTCCGTACGCGGCCGTCGGGGCGGGGGCGGCCTGCGGCGGGGTAGTGGTGGCAGGTGGCGGCGGGGTAGCGGCGGCCGGTGGTGGGGCGGGTGGCGTGGCGGGGGCGGGTGGCGGCGCTGCGATCAGTCCGTCGAACCCTGCCGCGGCACCGGGGATCACTGTCGCCGCGAGTGGCTCGGTCGGCGGCAGCGTTCGCGCCCGGCTGTCTTCGAACGAGGCGCGCTCGGCGCTGGTTTCGGAGTACTCCAGCTCGGTGACCGGCAGCCCGAGTTCGTGCTGCACCTGCTGCAGCGCGCGCCCGAACGCGAGCGCCGAGGTGTAGCGCGCCGACGGCGATGTCGCCATCGCGGTGGCGAGCACTGCCTCGAGGCTCTGCGGTGCATCCGGTCGCCCGGTGGCAGCAACCGGATAGGTCTGCGCACGCGACCGCAGCGTCTCGAACGAGTTGTCGCCGCCCGGCACCTCGAACGGCGCCCGCCAGGCGAGAAGGCTGTAGACCGTGGCGCCCAGCGAGTAGATGTCAGACGAGGTGCGCAGTACGGCGTCGTCGTTCATCACTTCGGGCGCTGCCCAGGGCGCCGAAAGTGCGTCGGTGTGGTGTATTGCCCCGAGTGCACCCGAGATGCCGAAGTCGGCGAGCACGGGCCGGCGAAAGTCGGTGACGAGCACGTTCGACGGTTTGATGTCGCGGTGCAGGATGCCCGCCCGATGCGCCGTTTCGACCGCTCCGGCGAGCTGCACGCCGACAGCCAGCACCTCGGGAACGGCAATCGACTCGCTGCGGTAACGCGCGCCGTATCCGGGCTGGGCGCAGTACTCCATGACGAGGTAAGGCTCGCCGCCCTCGGCGATTCCGGCCTGGTAGATCGACAAGATGTTCGGGTGCGCCGAGAGCCGCGCCATGAGGTTCGCCTCGTCGCGAAAGCGGTCGAGGGCTCGTTCATCGAACCCGCTCACTCCGTCGCCGGTGATTGCGCCGTCGCCGGTGAGGGCCTTGACGGCGACCGGGCGGCGCGGCAGACGTTGTTCGTAGAGGTAGACGGTCGAGAAGCCGCCCGATCCGATGGTCTCGAGGTAGTCGAAGCCGGGCAGGCTGGGCGACACGTCGGCCGGCGTGGTTGCGCTCATCGAAGCGCCTCCGCGCGGGTCGGGGCCGGGCATCCGCCGGTCATCCGACGTACCCCGTATTCGTGACAGTGACCGTCTGGCTCGTCTTGCCGCCGGCGCCGACGAGCGTGATGGTGTAGATCTCGCTGTCGTTCGAGCACTGAAAATCGACGGCGATCGAATCGTTGACGCCCACCGACGAGTACGGCTCGGCCTCGGCGTCGCGGGTCGAGATGCCGAAGTACGCCGTGTCGGCGCCGGAACCCGTCCAATTCAGGCTCACGGTGGGCGGCTCGACGGTGGTCTGCGAGTCGGGCGCCTCGGCCGGCGGCAGACATTTCACCGAGGAGGTGCCGGTGAAGGAGGAAATGACGGGCTTCTGCGTCTGTGTGCCGGAACCCGAGCCGGATCCGCTGCCGCTGCCACTGCCGGATCCGGATCCGGATCCGCTGCCGCTACCGCTACCGCTGCCCGAGCCGGAGCCGCTCGTCGGGAACGGCTCCGCGGTGCCCGTCGATGTCGCGGTCGGCGTCGGGGTGGGGGTCGCCGTGGCAGTGGCCGATGCCGTGGGTGCCGTCGTCGCGCCTGCCGCGGTCGCCTTCGGAGCATTAACCTGGCGAACGATGATCAGCACCAGCAGCACCACGAGCAGCGCACCGACCAGGCCGCGCAGAATATTATGGAGCACCGGCCAGGCGCCACGGCGCGCAGGCGCGTCAGGGCCCGACGGTGCTGCGGTCATGTGTCTCGCCTATCAGCTCGAAACTGTTACAACGGGAGCGGGTGAGTAAATCTAAACTAACGCTTAGCTCACACTCAGGTCGAGAGGCAATTCAATTGCGTTTGCGCTTCGGCTCCGGCGTAACGCTGAGCGGGCCGGCAGCGGCATCCAGTTCGGCGGCAGCAATCAGCGCGGCAAGGTCGACCTCACGCAGCTGGCGCAGACGCTCTTCACGCTCGGCGGCGTAGTCGGGCGACGACCGCAGGTCAGCCGTCACGTCGAGCTGGCCCTCGATGGCGCGGCTCAATTCTGACCATGCCCACTTCTGCGACGCGTCGACCGCTTCATCGAGAAATGCGTCGTCGTTCTGCAGCTGAGCGAGTTCAGACGAGAGCGCCGAGTACGTGACTCTCCGCTGCGTGAGCCACTGGTAGTCGGCGACTGTGCGCGACTTCTTCGGCATGGGCGGAAACTCCAGCTGCAGGTTCTTCATGTGCTCGGCCAGCCCGGCCTGCTCGAGCGCAAGCGACCGCAATTCGGCCTCCACGAACCGCCGCACCTCGTGGGAGTCGTAGTCGACCTTGTCTCGAACGGCTCCGATGATGATGTGATTCATCGTGGCCATGGTCAGGGCAGTGCGCGACATGAGCACGCCCTCTTCGACGGCTCGTGCGACGGTGGCTGCATCCACCGGGAAGTACGAGCGCCGCGCGCGCTTGCCGGCGCCCTTCTTCGACGCGCCTTTCGAGGCGCTCTTCGAAGCCGAGCGCGCCGCTTTTGCGCGTTTGGCCTTCTGGCGCTCGGCCTTCTTCTTCGCGGCCTTGTCGGCGGCCTGCCGGGCAGCCTTTTCGCGCTTGCCCGCCTTCTCGTCGCTCATCGCCTGACTTTCACTCGAGGTGTTGCTGTGCCCCGGCAAGCCTACTTGCGGGCCCCGGATGAATCTATGCGATTCAGTTGTCGACACCACGCGCAATGCTCTCTTGAATTGCTTCCAATCCTTGAGATCAGCGTCCAAACGAAATCTAGACAATCGCGGCGATGCAGAGCCAGACTCCGAACAACGCTCCAGCTATTGCGATCAGCAGAAAGAGGGTCGGCGTCGCGATTTTCGCAATTGCCTCCGCAACAGGGCCGTTCACACCAGAAAGCACGAGTGCCACCGTTCTTGCGGCCCTCACTCGACTAAACGCAAGCCAAAGCATGATTGCGATCGCGCTAAGCCCGGTAACAAGCGAGATGATCATAAACCCACTAATTCTGCGATCTCAGTTGCTGTGTGTCGACTACAGCTCCAGCTACACGACGACAGAAATCCGTGGTTAGGAGACAAGGTTGAATATTCCTTGGATGATGAATATTGAGCCAACGATCATTGCACCGATCGAGGTAAATCCGATCCATTTTGGCGTCGAGCCCTTCGCGGGTGCAGTTCCGAGCTTGCCGAAAAAGTTGGTGAGAGCGGTTGCGTTTGCGTTCGCTACGGACTTCCGATGTCGGTAGACCGCGATGCTGATAGCAAGCGCAACGATACCAATGGCGACTTTTATGATCCCGATTAGAACCACGGCATCCTCCGTTTCGGCGAGCCGAATGGCTTGGCGCTTCTCAGAAGTTCCAACCGACATTTAGACTGCATCCAATACCACCCCCAACAGCGTAACCGCCACCTAAATACTGTTGATTGCCCGCACCGACTCCTGCCGTACCGGTGACCCCGACGGGGCCGACCTCTCCTCCGCAGGTAGTGGACGTTACCGGGCCCTTAGGGGCGTTGCTGTACTCAACCGATACCGCGCCTCCGAGGCGGGGTCCGACCCCCACACTGACGGACAATGCTCCATCGCCCGCAATTCCAACCTGACCGCACACGAAGAAGCAGCCGCTGAAATTCACGTTGAGGTGGGTAAGAGTATTAGTGAACGCCACTTTGGCCACCTGGACTTCTTGCGGATTCGCGCGGCCGATGTTGCGCACACCAGGAGCCCCGAGAGTCCCTGAGAACGGTTGAATATTGCCCGCATCGTCTCGATGGTCGGCTTGAACAGGCGTCGGACCCGAGGGTCTGTAGCCGTACCAACCATGCTGACAATTTCCGCAATCCTGCATTTTGCCAGACAGATCGAATTTGTTGATGGGGTCGTTGGGGTAGTTGTACGCGTTGGAGTTGCCGCCCTCGACGGCATCCACGCCCAGGAACCTGCCGAGGGATGGGACGTATTGGCGGGCGCCCATTTCGATGGTCGCGATGCTGCCTTCGTGCTCGTAGAGCTTGTCGGCGCTGCCGAGCCAGCCGTAGTCGGCGGTGCCGGGCAGGTTCGTCGGTACCGTGTCGTCCGCCGTGGTGGTGCCGATCACACCAGCGGGGGTGATGGGTTGGCCGAAGGGGTCGTAGCGGTATTGCGCCGAGCGGGTGCCGGACTGGTTGGCCGTGACGATGATGTCGCCGTGGATGTTCGGGTACGACCACGACTGATCACCCGCCGGGGGAACCACCACACTGACGCCACCGGGGAGGGCGAGCATCCGTGACGGCGCGGGTGCTCCATCTTTGACCATGATCGGAGAGCCGCCCGCGCCGTAGAGGTAGTAGACGGTGGAGGTTCCGGTGCCTGGGCCGGTGCCGGGAACGTAAGTGGTGCGGGAGATGACCCGGTCGGTAGCATCTCTGGCATACGTGATCGTCGTGCCCGAGGCGAGGGTGGTCGTCATGTGCCGGTTCGTGGCGTCATAACCGAGGGTCTGATCCGACAGTGTCGTGGTGTTGCCGTGACTGTCATAGCTGAGCTGCGCAGCAGTCAGGCCCGCGCTCACCGGGTTCGCCCCGGCGGCGGGTGAGGTGACGGTTGAGGAGGTGAGCCGGTCGGCGTTGTCGTAACAGTACGTGCTCGCCGTGGTCACGCCAGCTGTGACACCTGTGCTGGAGGTGCGGTTGCCGTCCATGCCCGCCTTCACGTTCACACCACAACCGCCCGATGCCGCATACCCGTAAGTCAGCCTGTGCCCGGGAAGGAGGGCCGTGACCAGGCGGCCCGCGGCGTCGTAAGAGTACGTGTTGTCTTGCGCCGCCGCAGTGCCATCCGTCGTGCTGTCACGGAGGACGCGGCCCGATTGCGAACGGATCACCGTATCGGTGACGCTGGGCTGCCCGGTTGGGAACGCCCACGCCTCGCCCGTCGTGGCGCCCGTGTTCGGATCTCTGGTGGTCGCAACGCTGGAACCGTTACCTGCGTTGCCAGCACCGGCCGGATAGGAGACCGCGGTGACTTGGCCGAGGTTGACGCCGGCGGTGGTGCCGTAGGCCGGGGTGGCGATGACGGCGCCGTTGTCTGTCTGTTGCGTGACCCTGCCTTCGACGTCATAGGAGAACTCCTCCGTCGTCGTCGCGGACGAAGCGTTCGCCACGATCACGGTTTTCGTGACCTGGCCGAGGGCGTTGTACGTCGGCGTCGTCAACGTGTTCCACACGTCGGTGTAGGTCACTTGCCGACCGAGGAGGTCAATCGTGGTGCTGATGGTGCCTGCGTTTGTCGTCGCCGCGATCGTACTGTCTGTCACTGAACCGGCGAGCGGATTGCCGCCGACGGCGTAGCTGGTGGTGACGGTTCGGGCGGGCTGGCCGCCGTATGCGGGGTAGGCGATGGATGTCACGCGTGATCTGGCGTCGTAGGTGGTGCATTGCCAGCCGGTGTCGGTCGATGCCCGGCTCCCGGCGACTCGACCGAGAGTGTCGTACACGACAGCGGAGACGATGGCCGCGCCTGTGCCCGGGGTCGGTGTGACGGTGGTTCTGGGCATGCCCCATTGCTTGGTGCCGAGTGGTACGCCGCATACCGGGGCGGTCAGGGCGGGGCTGTAAGAGCTCTCGTAACCCGATTGGTCGGAGTAATACCCGTACGTCGACGCAGCGTTCGCAGCCCCCGACGACACCGCTGCGGGAAGCTTCGAACTCACCCTGCGCTGATACCCGGCCGTCGATGTCTCGTACGTCGTCTGGGTGGTCAGGTTCAGACCTGTCGGGTCGACACTGGTCGATGCGGCCTGGCCCAGCCACGGTGACGATCCGTAATTCGTGGACGTCGTCACCGACGGAACTTGGGCGTTGCTGATGCCGGTTATTCCTGTTGGCGCCGCGTCGGAGGTTGTGGCCGATGTTGCGAGGCCGTAGTTCGGTTTCATCGCCGACCCGGGGATCGGCCCGAGCGAGGCGGTGGGGGTTGCCCAGAGCAGTTGGAGGTCGGCCGAGAGACCGCCGGCGTTTTCGTAGTCCACTCGAATCGGGAGGGTCTGCCCTGCGGTTGCGGTGATCCAGCCGACGGGTGACCAGTGATCGCCGGAGAGCACGAGATTATCGACCAGCAGGGTGTTATCGATCCACACCCTGGTGCCGTCGTCGGCGTAGGTCTGGAACGCGTAGGTGCCCGCGACGGGGAACGTGATCGTGCCGGTCATCCTGGCCGACCACACATCAGTGGTGATCGCAGGATCGGGCAGGGTCGTTCCCCAGTTACGGACGATCATGCCACCAGCACCGCCGACCCCGAGACCGTACGCTACCGGCGCACCAGAGAACGACCCGTTGCGGTAATACGCGGTGTTCAGGCTGTTCAGCCCTTCATCGATACCGGTGTGAGTGTGCGCGGTCGCTGACGCGCACGTGCTCGTGGGGGTGCGGTCGCCAGCGAAACATGAAGCTGGCGCCGGCCCGAATGTGTCTGTGACACGATCCTGCGAGTCATACAAGGTCGTCGACTCGAGGCCCTGCGCGTTTGTCGCCGACAGGGTTTCGTCTTTCGCGTTCCACACCGCCGACGAGACGAGGCCCGACGCCGAGGTCGACGTCAGCGTGCGGTATGCGGCGTCATACGTCACCGTTTGCGCATGACCGGAGCCGACTACCGAGCCGGTTAGCGGCGTTCCGGTCGCGGCGGTCGTGTAGTTCACGACATCGACGTATGTTGTGTTCGCGACTGGTGTGGGCAGGGAGTCGCCGTAGGTGTACTTCTTCGTCGGCTTGTTCGCCGTCGTCACACCATCGGCCGCGGGCAGGGCGACTTGGATCGCCCGTCCTTTCGCGTCGTAAGTGACGTCGGTGCGGTTCGCGTTCGTCGGGATGCGGCTGGTGTCGGCGAGAAGCCAGTCGTTGCCGAGCACGTTCCTGACCGTGACGACCCGGCCGGCGGCGTCGTACGAGAACGACGTCTGCGCGTTACCCGGGTTCGTGATGCGGATGAGGTTGCCGCTGGTGTCGTACTCGATATCGGTCATATCCGCGCTGCCGGCAACATGGCCGGGGTAGATGATGCGGCATAACAACGGCCCGGTGATCAGCGCCGTTGTGGTCGTGAACTTCGTCGGATCGGTCTTGCACACCCGTCCAGAGACCTGATCAGCGGTCGTCATGCCCACCGAAGCTGGGGTGTCGGTGGTGTACACGAACTGCACCTGCCGCGAATACGTTGTCGGCGACGACCCAGAGACGGCGGAGAGCCGGTCGCTGATCCTGTCGACCGCGCCCGTGGATGATCGGAACGACACCACGGGCGCGGCCGGATGCTTCACATCCTCAGGCGACGAGACTTGCGAAACCTTGCCGTCTGTGTTGAACAGATAGACGGTGCCTGCCTCGTCGGTCAGCGACACGTGGCCACTGCCGTCGACGGTGAGGATGCCGTTCTCCCCCGCCGGGGGCGTGTACCCGCCAGCGGTCTTCTTCGCGTACGAATGCTTCGCCCCGCCGGCGTCAGTGAGCACCACGGAACCCTCGTCGATCTGCGCGGACGAGTAGAACCCGGAAGGTCCTGCGAGCGGGGTCGATGACGACCACCCCGTGGGCAGGGTGTTGATGCTCTTCTGGTACCACGACGACGGGATCACGAACCCCGACCCGGTACTGCCTACCGGGCGGGCGGTGAGGTTCAGGGCCGCGCCGCCGGTGTCTTCGAAGTACTGCACGTGAATCGGTACCGGCGTTGTCGACAACCACGTGCCCGCACCCCAGCTCGTCTCCGAGGCATCGTTCCAGGAGTCGATGAGCAGGCCGGAGTTCACCCACACCTTCACGCCGTCGTCACGCAGGAACCCGATCTGGTACGCGACACCCGAGGTGTCAGGCGATTTGATGAATCCTGACCAATCGACCATGAAATGGTCGTTATCGACCATTCCCGCAGACGGCGAACCGGTACCCCAGTTGAAATTGATCGCCGGATCGGTGCGGGTGAGCACCGGCTGCTTACCCGTCATATCGAATGACGTGGCCGTCGCGGCCCCGGTGAAGTTCGCGTTGTAGTACTTACCCGTGAGTCCCGCGTTCGATGGGGCCTGCGAGTTGTAACTGAACGACATGCCCATCGGCCCGCCGACCGTTGAAACCGTCGGGGAAGTGAACTGCATGTTCACGTTACCGTTCGCCAGATTCACCGACACCGGCCCCGCACTATCGACAGGCGACGGGCCGCCAGAGCCGACGCGTTTATTGATCGTGAAACTGTTCACCCACTGCGGGCCCCACTGCCCGGCACTGTCTTTCGTGAGTACCGACCACCAATACGTCGACCCGTCTTGCAACGACGTCGCGTCTGGCGGAGTCCACGACGTGCCCGACTGCCACCCCGACTGCAGCACCTGACCCGACGACGCATCAGCCGATGTCGTGACCCGGAACGCGTACGTGAACGCCAGACCATTCGGATGCACGGCAGCAGCGACGCTGAACGTCGGCTGCGTCGTCGTCACGATCGCCTTATCGGCAGGCATCGCCGACGCCTTCGACGGCACCGCCGGATTCGCGGTCGTGAAACTGTAAACCGGCGACCACGCTAGCCCGGAGCCGCCTAACCAGCCGTCATACCCGTCGTGAACATAGTCTTTCCAGTAATACGTCGTGTTCGGCTGCAGGTAGCTATTCGGCACCTGGAACGACGAGTTCGAGACCCAGCCGGTGTCGATAATCGGCGAGACCTCCGGGTTCGGATTCGTTCCCAGCCGGTAGTAATACGCCAGCCCCGTGCCCTCAGGGTCTGTCGCGCCCGAGACCTGCAGCGTCGGAATGAACGACTGATTCGTCGCACCATTCCCCGGCGACGGCGTGGAGCCGGTCGTGGGGTAATCCTTCCACCACACATACAAGGCCGTATCCATGACCTTCAGGGTGAAGGTGTCGGGGGTCTCGTCGCCGCCGAGCATCAACTCATAGCCCGAGTTATGGTTACGCACCCACCCCGCGATCGTGCTCGAGAGGCGAGAGTCCGACGGATCCGTCGCCCCACCGGTGGCTCCGACATTCAGCGCGCCGACACTGTCGCCCGCACAATCGAAGCCGTGACACTTCACCGTGTTGATGCCGCCGGTATACGCGTCGCTGCTGTACGCCGTGCTGACGCCAGTGACTCCGACCTGCGCCTGGAGCACCTGCTTACCGAAGAACTGCTCGTAGTTGTAGTGCACGATCGTGCGCCACACACCGCCGTTATTCGAGTTACCCACCCACACATGATTGTTCGTATTCGTGAGCCCGTTGCTCTTGTACGCCAACTCGGAATCGCTGTCGCCCGTACCCAGCGTCGGATCCACCGACACCGGAAACACACGCGCCGGATCGCTCAACCACGCAGCATCCGGTTGCATGCTCACCAAATAGTGATCGCCCTCCTGAAGCAGCGCCAGGTGAGCACTCGCATAGGCGTCGCCCTTCACCCCGTCAACACCCGACGAATCCCACATCATCGGCGCAGGAATCGAAAACGCAGCGGACCCCTCCGAGTCGGAGAACGTGATGCCGCCATCAGCGCCGTTCGACGCCGTCAACCCCGGGGCGTCGACAACCCACGTCCACGTCGGCGTCGACACAGGCCGGGCATCCAGCCGCATGACCTCCTTCACCGCCGAAGCCGTCACGTCATACGTCAGATCGGTGTTCGGGAACACCTTCTCGTACTCAAGATGGTTCTTCGTTTCAGACCACGGCGACAGATCTCGCTGCAACACACTCTGACTGGCGCCCGCCAACGTGAAACCAATCGTGCGGCCGTCCTTCGTGACGCTGAGCACGTTCTGATCAGACGCGTACTGCGAGAACACCGGATGCAACGGATGCTCGACCACCCGCGCACCACCCTGACCCAACCACGCCACTGGCCCCGTGCTCTGCAGATCCGTCTGAATCGGCACCCACGCACCCGAATCGTCTTGCACATTCACCGGTGTCGGCGACACCGCCGTCACCCTCGAGCCAGCCGGACCCGCCGCATACGTCGTCGAGAACTCATCCGAGCTCACCACGGATCTGCCGCTCGGATCGAAACTGCCACCGTCGAGCGGAGACGCATCGGCAACATCAGACGAGTCAGGCGCTGGAGCCGGCGTCACCTCTTGAGCCGGGGAATCTGTCGGCGAATCCGACACCTCAGTCGATGGCACTTGCGCGGGCACCGCAACAGGAGCCGCCGAATCTTCGACGGGCGCGACCGGCTGCGACGACGCATCTGCACCACCCGTCAAGTCGTCGTCGGCCTGCGCCGGCGCCGCCATACCGACGATCAAGCTCGTCGCCACAACAGCAGACAGCAGCGCAGAAAACACAGACCGAGACACGCCAAACACCGACAACACCGACACAGAACCCCGCACTCGAAACAACCTGCCGATGACACGGCCGACCCCCAAAAGATGACATTAGTCGAGGAACTCTCATTAAAGCAAATGGGCAGCACCTGCGCGCGGCGCAGGGCATCGGCATCCCCCGCGCCGTCATCCCCGAGTAGCTAGGCTGAACGCGATGAAGATTCTCGTGCCCACCTCCGCGCCCCTCGACCTCTCTGCCGACCCCGACCTCGAAGTGGTCGGCTACGACCCGAGCGAGCCGTTCGGCGCCGGGCAGCTCGACGCCGAGGTGCTCATCGCCTGGAACAACAGCGCCGACAACCTCGCCGACGCCGTGGCACGGTTGCACAACCTGCGGCTCGTGCAGACGCTCGCCGCCGGGCCCGACGCGGTCGTGGCGGCAGGATTCGGCGACGACGTCGCCATCACCTCGGGCCGTTCGCTGCACGACGGGCCCGTCGCCGAACACACGCTCACGCTCATCCTCGCCGCGGTGCGCCGACTCGACGAGCTCTTTCGGGCGCAGCAGCAGCACACCTGGCTCTCCGACTACTCCGCGGCGCAGGCCGACCCGGGCACGCGTGCGAACTTCACGCTCGACGGCGCCACCGTCGTAGTGTGGGGCTTCGGCTCCATCGCGGGCCGGCTCGCGCCGCTGCTGCGGATGCTCGGGGCCGAGGTCACCGGAGTGGCGCACACCGCGGGCGTCCGCTACGGCTTCGACGTGGTCGCCGCGGATGATCTGGGCGATCTGCTCGGCAGAACCGACGTGCTCGTGTCGTTGTTGCCCGGCTCGCCCGAAACGCGCAACACGTACGACGCCGCGTTCTTCGCGCACCTGAAGCCGGGCGCCGTCTTCGTGAACGCGGGGCGAGGCGCCACGGTCGACGAGAACGCCCTGATCGCTGCGCTGACGGATGGCCGCCTTCGTGTCGCCGCACTCGATGTCACACAGGCCGAACCGCTGCCGGGCGACTCCGCGCTGTGGAACACGCCGGGCGTCATTCTCACCCCGCACATCGCGGGCGGCCGCCCTCAGGGAGCCGGCGCGCTCGTGCTCGAGAACGTGCAGGCGTTGCGAGCAGGTTCCGCCCTCACGAATCGCGTCGACTGACGCAATCTGCGCCAGTTTCGGGCCCGGGCGGCCCCTGTTGTGGTGACATAATAGGGGGCAGCGCGAGCACCGACTCGAACAAAATGCAACTCTGTGAAGGGGAACACATGGCTGCGATGCCCGAATCCGGACGCCTGGCGGCCTCTGTACTGCTCGACGCCGTCGTGTCGCAAAGCCCCGAGAAGAGCGAAGACGAGAACCGGCTCGCCCTCGACCTCGCGCTCGCCCTGCTCGTCGAGCCCGACGACCTCGAAACCGACGACGGCGAGCGCCACCCCGACTCGATCATCGATGCCAGCGACCTCGTGGGCGCCTCGATCGTACTCACCTCGTGGCTCATCAGCCGCCTCGCCGAGGCACGCCAGACCGACGTCGCCGAAGTCGCCGGCGAGCTGCGCTCCTTCATCGGCACCGCCTGACTCCTGCCGCAGCTCGCCGGGTGAAAACGGCGGAGATTTCGGCACTGTGCCGGGCTATAGCGGTTTCCCTGTCGAAATCTCCGCCGTTTTACGCGGCGGGTGCGGGGGCTACGACGTCGGCGCGAAAGACGAGGGCCGCCGCACCGATGAGCGGGGAGTCGTCGCCGAGGGCCGCCCGAACCACGCTGACGTCGGCGGCGTAACCGAGAAACGCCGCCGCGCGCGCGGCAGCCGCCACGAGCTCGATGTAGTCGGCCGAAACGCGCGAGAAGCCGCCGCCGATGGCGACCTGTTTGAGGTCGAGAAAAGTGGATGCACTGGCAATCGCCTCACCGACCGCCGCCGCCGAGCGGCGCACCGCCGCCACCGCCACGTCGTTGCCGGCAGCATAGTCGCGAGCGAGATCTTCGCCCGTGGACCCGCCCCAGCCCTGGGCCTGCGCCCAGAGCACCGACCGCGGACCGGAGGCCAGCGCCTCGAGCGTGTGCGATGCGTCACCGTGCACTCCGCTGAAGCGCGCGACCTGCAGCTGGCCGATGTGCCCCGCATTGCCGCTGTTACCCGCCACGAGGCGGCCGCCCGAAACGATTCCGCCGCCGACGCCGGTCGACACCACCATGGCCATGCAGTCGTCGATGCCTGCGTTGGCGCCCAGCCAGTGCTCGGCGAGGGCGATGCAGGTGCCGTCGAGGCGCAGAACGATGGGCAGATCATCCGCTCGGCCGAGGCGTACCCGTTCGCGCACGAAACCAACCAGGTCGAAGCCGTGCAGGACGAGCATGTTCACCGGAGCGATGGTGCCGTGAGCGAGCGACACCGGGCCGGCCGAACCGATGCCGACACCGATGACCGGTGCCGGCGAAGCGGCGAGAGCGCGAGCGACGACCTGGGCGATCGAGTCGCCGACCTGCTCACGGGTACGGTCGGCGCCGGTCGGCGCCCGGTGCCGCGTGCCCTCGGCGATGCTTCCGTCGGCCCAGACGACTGCCGCCTCGACCTTCGTTCCGCCGAGATCGATTGCGAGAACCGCTTCACCCTGTTCTGCTGTCACGCACCCGACTCTACCGAGTCGACCGCGAGCGAGTCGCTCTCACGAAAGCTCCGTCACACCCCGATAGTGAGCGCCGCCGTGTAACCCGCCGCAACCGAACCCGACATGCTCGCGATCTGGTGGATGCCGCTGTCGTTGCCGAAGACGTTGTCGCTCGCCAGACTGGTCGAAGCCAGGTTGCGCACGCTCTGCTCGTAGCCGCTCGTCGCGTAGACCAGATCGCAGGCCTCCTTGGGCATCGCGATCTGCGAGGTCTTGACGATCGGCCCCGAGGCCACCGCCGTCGCCACGTCTTTGTACACCTCGAAGTGGATGTGCGGCCAGCGCCCCGAGTAGGCGGCCGGGTAGATCGAGGTGAAGCTCACGGTTCCGTTCGCATCGACCTGTTGCACGCCGCGCAGATAGTTCTCGTTCGTGACTCCTGAGCCGTAGAGCGAATACTCCCCGTCACGATTGCAGTGCCAGAGATACACGGCCGCACCCGCGAGGGCGTTTCCGGTCGAGACGTCGCGCACGGTCAGCTGGATGCTCAGCGGCACCCCCGCCGCGGTCGTCGTCGACGACCCGAAGCTCGAGCGGATGTCGCTGCGCACGATGCCGGAATCGTCGAGCACGTTCACGCCGTTCGACCCGTCACCGGGGTACGGACCAGCCGTCTCGTCGGGCACCTCGGTGAGATCGGTGGTGGCGCTCGCGCTTGCCGAACTCGACGCGCTCGGCGTCGGGGTCGCCGTTGCCGTGCCCGTGGCTGTGGAGGCGGCGGTGGCGGCGCCCGTCAAGCTCGCCGACGACGAATCGGTTGCACACGCCGCGAGCAGCGACACCATCGCGACTCCGCCGAACAGCCCGAGGGCCCGTCGCCGATTGACGAGGGTGCGGATGTCGTAGACGAGACCCCGGTCGTCTTCGTCGATCTCGTTGCCGTCGGCGTCGCGCCATTCGCCGTCGCGCCCCTCGGTATCGCGCCCCTCGCCGCCAGGTTTCTCTTCGAACATTTCTGTACCTCTTCTCAGAATCACTTGTTCTAAGAAACCTCATCGGCATCGGTGAGGTATTGGTACCCGCTTGGCGAATGTTATGAATGCGAACCGAGTGCCGTCGAGATATCGCCCGCCGCTCGCAGCAGCGGCGGCAGCAGTAGCGAACGCATCTGGTCGACCGTGAACGTTCCCGCCGAGACCGACACGTTCACCGCCGCCACCGTGACTCCGGCCGAGGTCACCGGCACCGCAATGGAGCGCAGCCCGAGTTCGAGTTCCTGGTCGATGACGGCATGACCCTGCGAGCGCACCTCGGCGAGTAGCGCCTCGAGGGTAGATCGGTCGCGAACGGAGTGCGGGGTCTTCGCCTCGAACACCAGAGAGTCGAGGTGCTGCTGCAGGGCATCCGGTGCCAGACCGGCCAGAAGCACGCGCCCCATCGAGGTCGTATAGGCCGGAAACCGGGTGCCGACGCTGATCGAGACGCTCATGATGCGCCGCACGGCGACGCGTGCGACGTACACGATGTCGTTGCCGTCGAGCACCGACGCCGAACTCGATTCGCCGGTCGTGCGCGAGAGCTGCTCGAGCGAGGGCTGCGCGATCTCGGGCAGCCCGAGCGCCGAGAGGTAGCTGAACCCCAGCTCGAGCACTCTCGGAGTCAACGAGAAAAGCCGGCCATCGGTCTGCATGTAGCCGACCTCGACCAGTGTCAACAGAAAGCGCCGCGCGGTGGCGCGGGTGAGATTCGTGAGCGTCGCTATCTCTGACAAGGTCATCTGCGCGTGCTCGGCATCGAAGACACGAATCACGCTGAGCCCACGCACCAGCGACTGCACGTACTGGTCGCTCGGCTCCGGCGGGCCGTCGCTCGTCGGAGGCGTCACTGCTTCATGCTAGCGGGAGGGGTGGATGCCCGAACTCAGCTTGTGCAGCGCTCAGCGCTCGAGCACCACAGCGAGGCCCTGGCCCACACCGATGCAGATCGCGGCGACCCCGACCCCGCCGCCCCGCCGCTCGAGCGCGCGGGCGAGGTGCAGCAGAATGCGTGCTCCCGACGCGCCGAGCGGATGCCCGATGGCGATCGCCCCGCCGTCGATGTTCACGATTTCGGGGTCGAGTTCCGGCCACAGCTGAAGGCACGCCAGCGACTGCGCGGCGAAGGCCTCATTCAGCTCGACCACGTCGACGTCGGCCCAGGTCTTGCCGGCCCGGGCGAGCGCCTTGTTCGCGGCCTCGACGGGAGCGATGCCGAAGATGTTCGGGTCGTTGCCGGCCACCGCACGCGAAACGATACGCGCCAGGGGTTCACCTTCGAGCGCGCCCTCGGCGCCGATGAACATCGCCGCGGCGCCGTCGTTCAGCGGCGAGGAGTTACCGGCCGTCACCGTGCCCACGTCGGCCGGCCGGAACGCCGGCTTCAGCCCGGCGAGCGCCTCGAGCGACGTGTCGGCGCGGATGCCCTCGTCGCGGGTGAGGGTGGTGCCGGGCACGGTGACGATCTCGTCGTCGTACACGCCGGCATCCCACGCCGCCGCGGCACGCTGATGCGAACGCACCGCGAACGCGTCTTGCTGCTCGCGACTGATGTTGTAGCGGTCGGCCAGAATCTCGGCCGTCTCACCGAGCGGCACGGTCCATTCGGCGGGCATCTTCGGGTTGACCATGCGCCAGCCCAGCGTGGTCGAGTGCAGCGTCTCTGAGCCCGCAGGGTAGACACGCTCTGGCTTCAGCAGCACCCAAGGGGCGCGACTCATCGACTCGACTCCACCGGCCAGAATCAGGTCGGCGTCGCCGACCTCGACCGCCCGCGAGGCCTGAATGGCCGACTCGAGACCCGAACCGCACAGCCGGTTCACGGTGACACCGGGAACTGATGTGGGCAGCCCGGCGAGCAGTGACGCCATGCGCGCCACGTTGCGGTTGTCTTCACCGGCCGCGTTCGCGTCGCCGAAGATGACGTCGTCGATCTTCGCCGGGTCAAGGTCGGCGTGGCGCTCGACGAGCGATTTCACCACGTGTGCGGCCAGATCATCCGGTCGCACACCGGCCAGGGACTTACCGAAGCGGCCGATGGGGGTGCGGATTCCGTCGTAGATGAAGCTGCCTGTCATGATGCGCCTTTCAGAGTCTCTCGTTCGAAGTGTGCAACGTGAGGCCCGTGAGCTCACGCAATTCGTCGACCGTGGTGTCGCCGACCAGTTCGATCACCGTCGCGCCGGCTGGCCCGAGGTCGAAGATGGCGCGGTCGGTATACAGCCGCGTGACGCAGCCGATGCCGGTCACCGGGTAGGTGCAGACGTCGACGAGCTTCGAGACGCCGCTTTTCGACGCGAGCTCCATCATGACGTAGACGCTTTTGGCGCCGATAGCGAGATCCATCGCGCCGCCGACCGCCGGAATGGCATCGGGGGCGCCCGTACTCCAGTTGGCGAGGTCGCCCGTCTGAGACACCTGGAACGCTCCGAGCACACACACGTCGAGGTGCCCGCCGCGCATCATGCCGAAGGAGTCGCCGTGGTGAAAGTACGAGGCTCCAGGCAGTTCGGTCACGGGAATCTTGCCCGCGTTGATGAGGTCGGGGTCGATGTGGCCCGCGGATGCCTCTGGGCCCATGCCGAGCATGCCGTTCTCGGTGTGCAAAATGATCTCGCGGTCGCTCGGCAGATAGTTCGAGACCAGTGTGGGCAGACCGATGCCGAGATTCATATATGCCCCGTCGGGAATGTCTTGGGCGAGGCGTTCCGCGATCTCAGCGCGACTCCACGAATTACCTGACATCGGCCCATTCCTCTTTCTCGAAGCGGTCGCCCGTTTCGACGACGCGGTTCACGAAGATGCCGGGCGTGACGACGGCTTCGGGGTCGAGGTCGCCCAGCGGCACGATACGGTCGACCTGCGCCACGCTCACGGCAGCGGCGCTGGCCATGATGGGGCCGAAGTTTCGCGACGTCTTGCGGTAGGTCAGATTGCCGAGCCGGTCGGCGCGGTAGGCACTGATGAGCGCGAAGTCGGCGAAGATCGGATGCTCGAGTACATAGTCGCGCCCATTGATGACCCGCGTCTCTTTACCTTCGGCGAGCGTGGTGCCGAAACCGGTCGGCGTGAAGAATGCGCCGATTCCGGCGCCCGCAGCCCGGATGCGCTCGGCGAGGTTGCCCTGCGGCACCAGCTCGAGCTCGATCTCGCCGGCGCGGTACAGCGCGTCGAAGATGTACGAGTCGACCTGCCGGGGAAACGAGCAGATGATCTTCTTCACGCGCTTCGACCCGATCAGCGCGGCAAGGCCCGTATCGCCGTTGCCGGCGTTATTGCTCACCACAGTGAGGTCGCTCGCCCCCTGCTCGAGCAGGGCGTCGATGAGCTGAACGGGCTGGCCGGCGAGGCCGAACCCGCCGATCATGATGGTCGACCCGTCGGCAATGTCGGCGAGCGCCGCCGCCGCACTCTCGCTGATCTTCGAGATCATCGCGCTCCTTCGCCCTCTGCCCGTCAGTGCATACCACCACCGGATGCCCGTGTGCGGATGCCCGCCTGCGGCCATCTCGCATTTGTTCTTCGCATGTTCGCCATTCGAACCGAAGTTCGTATCTCGATCCTACTCTCCCTCCCGCGCGGGCGCCAGCGAGAGATGCCGTTGCGGACGAGAGAAGCCCGTGGGCAGGCTTCTCTCGTCCACACGGGCTTCTCTCGCCGGATGCGTCGGCGGGTAGGGGCGCGGGCGGGGCTACTCGGCGTCGAGGGCGGCGAAGGTCTCGCGGGCGGCGGCAAGCGCCGAGTTCGCGGCGGGAACGCCCGCGTAGATGGCGGTGTGCAGCAGCGCCTCGGCGATTTCGGCGCGGGTGAGTCCGTTCGTCAGGGCGGCCCGCACGTGCATCCGCAGCTCGGATTCGTGGCCGCCGGTGACGAGGCAGGCGAGCGTGAGAAAGCTGCGGGTGCGGCGGTCAAGGCCCGGGCGCGTCCAGATCTCGCCCCAGGCGTACCGCGTGATGAAGTTCTGGAAGTCGGCGGTCTCGGGCGTGATCTTGGCGTTGGCGGCATCGACGTGCCTGTCGCCGAGCACCTCACGCCGCACGATCATGCCCGCGTCGTAGATCTCGGCACCCGTGGCACTGGGCGAGGTGGCCGTGGCACTGGGCGAGGTGCCGGCGGGCGAAGTGGCAAAAGCCCCGGGGACGACCGCGCCCGCGCTACCGGCGACTGTGCCGCCGGCCACCACCGCATCGACCAGGCCGAGCACCGCCGCCGCCACCTCGGCGGGTCGCTCGAGGGCCGGCAGGTGCCCCGCATCGGCCACGAGCACAAACGCAGCACCCAGTTCGGCCGCTAGATCTTGTACGCCCTCGGGCGGCGTAGCGACGTCGAACTCGCCGGCGACGCCGAGGGCGGGCACCGTAATGTCGGCCAGCCGATCGCGCACGTCGAACGCTCCCAGCGCACCGCAGCACGACGCGTACGACTCGTCGTCGATGTCGAGCAGCTCGTTCAGGGCGCGTGTTCCCCGCCCGGGGTCGCGCTGCAGAAACCCGGGAGCGAACCAGCGCTCGGCGCTCGTTCCCACAAGCGAGGCGGTACCACTGGCGCGAGCTTGCGCCGCGCGAGCCGCCCAGCCGTCGGCCGTGCCGATCTTCGCACCCGAGCAGATCACGCTCAGGCTGCGCAGACGTTCGGCATGATCGACCGCCAGCTGCAGGCCGATGGCACCGCCCATCGAGACCCCGGCATAGTGGAACGATCCACCACCGACCGCGTCGACCAGCGCCAGAACAGCCTCGGCGAGCTCAGCGAATGAGAACGGATCGGTCGCAGCCGGGCTGTCGCCGTGCCCCGGCAGGTCGTACCGAAGCACCCGATAGTGCTGCGACAGTTCGGCCAGCGCGGGCGACCATAGCGACGTGGTCGTACCCAGCGACGGGCCGAGCACGAGCAACTCGGCGTTCGGCGCACCGCTGGCGACCGGATGCACGGAACAACGCAGAACGGGAACGGTCATGACAGGGTCTCCTTGACGGGTGAGGTCGCCGCGACCTTCGCGAACCGCGCGAGCACACGATCGATGGCCGGCGAGGTCTGGTCGACGAACGAGTCGGGGTCGAAGGCACCCCGCACCGCAGCACGCACCGAATCATCGTGCGCAAAACCCTCGGCGGCGAGCTGCTGGTCGAGCACCTCGCTCAAGGGTGCTGAAGCCGACACCGCAGCCGACGCCTGCCGAACGAGTTCGAACGCGCGCGCACGCCCGATGCGCTCGGCGAGCAGGGCCGACACCCGCTCGGAGTACAGCAGCCCGTGTGTCAGGTCGAGGTTGGCGCGCATGCGCGGGGCGTCGACGTGCAGGCCGCCGATCAGAGCATCCGCGGCGGCGACGCTCGAGATCGCGTGCCGCTGCAGCGCGCGAAGCGTCTGCCATTCCGCGTGCCAGCCGCCGATAGCGCGCTGGTCTTCGACGAGCAGACTGCCGTAGAGCGTCGAGAGCAGCCCCGGGGTCTGCCGCGCGGCCGCCACGATCAGCACCGAACCGACCGGATTGCGTTTGTGCGGCATGGCCGACGAACCGCCCTGCCCCTCAGCCAGCCCTTCGCCGAGCTCGCCGATCTCCGTGCGCGACAGCTCGGCCACCGCGGCACCGATCGAACCGGCCACGCCCGTCGCCGCGGCAAGCACGGAGCCGACTTCGACGATAGGCAACCGGTCGGAATGCCAACTGATGCGCGGCGCGGCCAGCCCGAGCTCGCGCGCGTACGTCGACACGACGGTGTCGACCGATGGATGCTCGGGTCGGCGTTCGGCGGCGACCTGACTCAGAACAGACAGGGTTCCGACGGCACCGGCGAGCGAGGCCGCAAGCCCGGCACGGGCATCCGTGACCCGCTCGATGAGCGTCGAGACGGCGTCGAGCCAGCCGGCCACGACAAAACCGAAGCTAGTGGGTGAGGCGTGCTGGCCGAGCGTTCTGCCGGCCTGCGGCGTGTGCCGATGCGTTTCAGCGAGGGCCGCAAGACCGCCGCCGAGGGCGAGCAGGTGCTCGCGAACAGCCTCGAGGGTTCGCGCCGAGACCAGCATCGCGGCCGTATCGACGATGTCTTGGCTGGTCGCGCCGACATGCACGTACTCGCCCGCACCGGCGTGCAGCCCTTCGGCTCGTGCCTGCAACGACTTCACGAGGGGGATGACCGGGTTTCCGCCGGAGCGGCCGGCCGAGGCGAGCGCCGGCAGGTCGAGAAACGACGTGTCGTTCAGGGCGGCCGCGACCCCGAGCATCCACTCGGGGGCCAGGTCGGCCGCGACCAGCGCCCGGCTCAACGCGACCTCGGCGGCGACGAGGGCCTGCAGCCAGGCTTCGTCGCCGGTGATCTTGTCGGCGGCGCCGTCGACCCCGAGTGGATCGAGCAGGTCAGTCGAAGTCAAGAAACACCGTTTCGCTCTCTCCTTGCAGGTGAATATCGAATCGGTACGAGTCGGCTCCGTCGGCGACCGCGATGAGTGTCGCGCGGCGGCCGGGGTCGACCGACTTCAGCAGCGCGTCGGCCTCGACGAGCTCGTCGAACGCGGCCTGGTCGCTCAGCGTCGCCTCGTCGATGAAATAGACACGGGTGAACAGGTGGTAGAGCAACCCGCGCGCGAAAACGGTGACCAGCGCGTACGCGGGGGCACTCGAGTCGGCTCCGCCGACCGCGCCCGGCTTCACGGTCGTGAAGGTGTAGTCGCCGGCGCGCGTGGTCGGCGTGCGGCCGAACCCGGTGAAGGTGTAGCCGTCGCGCTCCCGGCTGCCGAGTTCGTCGCTGATGCGCCCGAACTCATCGGGCTGCCAGAGTTCGATGAGGGCATCCGGAACCCCGACGCCGGCGCCGTCGAACACTCGCCCGTGCACTCTGATGGCGACCGGATGAACGCGGTTCACGATGTCGCCGCCGTCGTCGTAAGGCAGGGCGTAGCCGAAGAACGGGCCGACGGTCTGCGAGGGAGTCTGCACGAACTCGGCGGGGGCTGTCTCTGCCACCGACCCAGCCACCGCCGTGGTTTCGGGGGTCTGCTCACTCATGGTCATCATCTTGCTCCATCCACGTCTGTTTCGGGCCGGTCAGCACGATGTTCCAGCGATAACCGATGGCCCATTCGGGCACACTGACGTCGTGGTCGTACTGCGAGACCATGCGCTGCTGGGCCGCGGGGTCGACCACGGACTGGTAGATCGGGTCGAGCGCGAACAGCGGGTCGCCCGGAAAGTACATCTGCGTCACCAGCCGCTGAGTGAATGCGGTACCGAAGAGAGAGAAGTGGATGTGCGCCGGTCGCCAGGCGTTCGTGTGGTTCTTCCACGGGTAGGCGCCCGGCTTGATGGTGACCAGCCGATAGCTGCCGTCGTCACCCGTGATCACGCGGCCGACGCCGGTGAAGTTCGGATCCAGCGGAGCCGGGTGCTGGTCGCGTTTATGCACGTACCTACCCGAGGCATTGGCCTGCCAGATCTCGAGCAGCTGGTTGCGCACAGGGCGACCCTCGCCGTCGAGCACCTTGCCGGTCACGATGATGCGCTCACCGAGCGGTTCGCCGGAGTGCTGAACTGTCAGGTCGGCCTCGTAGTCGTCGACATCGGTGTGCCCGAACGCGGGCGAGGTGCGCTCGATCTCTTCGGGATCGGCTTTCACCAGAGCGTGCGTCGGGTGGCGCAGCGTCGAACTGCGGTACGGCGGGTAGTCGCGCCGGGCCTGCAGCTCAGGCGGTGCACCCGCGGCGGTGGCGGCTTTCGCCTGCGCACTGATCGCGGCGATCTCGGCCGAGATGGTGGATTGGCTCGCGATGTGCGGCGCCGTGGGAGTTTCGTTTGGCATCGGTCCCCTTTGACGGTTGATACCGTCAGGCTGTCAGGCGCATCGCTGACTGACAATGAATTAATCCCGCTGAGTGGGATCGCCGCGACTCACTCGAGCTCGCGCAGCTGAGCCGAGATCTCTTCGGCCATCTTCTTCAGCAGCGGAATGGTTCGGCTCGGATTCGACCGGGCGAGGTGCGTGACGACACCCACGGCCGCCAGCGGCAGATTCGGCCCCGTCACGATGGGCACCGCCAACGACACATTGCCGAGCGTCATCTCTTGACTCGTTCGGCTGTAGCCGTCGCGGGCGATGGCCGTCAGCTCTTCACGCAGAGCACTCTGCGAGGTGATCGAGTACATGGTCGGCGCTTCGAGCTGGCGCGCGAAGAACGCCGTCAAGAACTCCTCGTTCTGCAGCGCGAGCAGCGCTTTTCCGACGCCCGTCGTGTGCAGTGGATGCCGGCCACCCATGCGACTCAGCGTCGGTACGGCATTCGGCCCCACCACACGCGCGACGTAGAGCGCGTCGAATCCGTCGAGCACCGCGAGATGTACGTTCTCGCCCGTGGCTTCGTAGAGACGATTCAGATACGGCAGCGCCCGTTCGCGCAGCCTCAGGCTGACCGGGGCGAGCTCGCCGATCTCCCACAGGGCGGTCGAGATGGTGTAACGATCATCCACTCGCGTCAGCAGCTCCACGTCGAGCAGCTGCATCAGCAGTCGCTGGGTCGTCGAGCGGGGCAGGCCCGCCAGAGCGCAGATCTCGGTGAGGGTGAGGCTCGGCCGCGTCGAACTGAACACACGCAGCACGCTCACGGCGCGCACGAGCAGGCCGTCGGTCACGGCGATGCCTCCCTGCTGCTCACGCCTCCACGGTAACGCAGGTCTGACAGGGTGGGGGTATGCAGACGGCGACCGAGTGGTTCTTTCTTCTGGGGGCCGGAGTCGTCGCCGGCGTCATCGGCACTGCCGGGGGTATCACGTCGCTGGTCGCGTATCCGGCACTGCTGGCGGTGGGCATCCCACCCCTCGCCGCGAATGTCACCAACTCGGTCGCCTTGCTCGGCAGCGGGTTCAGCTCAGCACTGCGTGCCGGGCCCGACATCGCGGGGCACTCCGGCACGCTTCGAACGTGGCTGCCGCCAACGGTGCTGTTCTCGCTCGGCGGCGCGATTCTGCTGGTCGTCACACCGAGCAGCGTGTTCGACAGTGTCGTGCCGTTTCTCGTCGCAGCGGGATCAGTCATTCTGCTGCTGCAGCCCGCGATCTCACGCTGGCAGGCACGGCGCGGCGCACCCGTGAATCGCGCGGCGATCGGTGCGGCCGGCGCCGGTGTGGCGGTGTACAACGGGTACTTCGGCGCAGGATCGGGCATTCTGATGATCGCGGTGCTCTTGCTCAGCAGAGAACCGGTGCTGCACCGGGCCAACGCCCTGAAGAACGTCATTCTTGTCGCCTCCGACATTCTGCCAGCCATTCTCTTCGCCGTCGTCGGAACGGTGGTGTGGCCCGCGGTCTGGCCGCTCGGCATCGGTGCGGTCATCGGCGGGCTGATCGGGCCGTCGGTCGCGAGACGTGTACCGGCCGCCGTTCTGCGCGTGCTGATCGCGGCGTGCGGTCTCGCTCTGGCGGTGTGGTTGTTCGTCGAGCACTGAGCGGTTACACGATGCATCCGCTCGGCGTGGCTACGACGTCGGCTGCAGGATGACCGGCGGCACGTCTTCGCCGATTACGCTGGATTCGTGATCACCCTCGGCACCCTGACCGGCCTCCCCGCTTCGACTCGCCCCGACCTTCTCGCTGCACCGACCCTGGCGGCACTGACCGACCTCGGTCTGCTCGACGATGTCGCCGTGGTGGAGATCGATCCCGCCATCTCCGACACCGCCGCCACTCGCGAGGCCTTCGATCTCGAACAGAACTGGCTCGCCAACTGCGTCATCGTGGGCGGCCGACGCGAAGGTCTCGAAAAGATCGCCGCCTGCGTCATTCTGGCGAGCACTCGCGCCGACGTGAACGGCTCGGTGAAACGGCTGCTCGATGTTCGCAAGGCATCGTTTCTCGCCATGGAGCAGGCCGTCGAGCTGACCGGCATGGAATACGGCGGCATCACCCCCATCGGCCTGCCCGCCGCCTGGCCGGTCTACGTCGACAGTCGCGTCGCCGACGAGCCGGCCGTCATCATCGGGTCGGGCGTTCGGCGCTCGAAGATTCTGCTGCCCGGTCGTCTGCTCGAGCACCTGCCCGGTGTGCAGGTCGTCGAGGGCCTGGCGAATCCGATCGCGCCCGCTTAGGCAGTTTCAGCGGGCTGGGTCGGCAACGGTCTCGGTCGCGGGTTCGGTCGGCAGTGCGTGCAGCCGGTGGTCGATCACCGTGAGCAGCGCGGCGATCAGAACACCGATCAGCACGATGACCGCGGAATTGCGCGCCGAATCACCGAACCCGATCGTATCGACGTCGAGAAACGGATACGGGTACCACCCCGTCACCGCTCCATGCACGAACGTGTAGACCAGCCAGAGCACCGGCCACACGAAGGCCCACGCCGCGGTCGCCCACGGAATGCGCGGGCGCGGCCCGAACAGCAGCCAGCCGATCAGCGTCGCCCACGGTGAGATGTAATGGAAACCGATCGTGGCCACAAGCGCCCACCCGGTGAGGTGCACCAGCGGCGCGAGGATGGTCTCGTAGACGAGCCCGGTGATGATGATGCCGAGCAGAGCATCCACTCGCAGCACCCGCCACACCCGACCATTGCGCGCCGGGTTGAGTGCCAGCACGATCGACGTGCCGAGCACGAACAGGTTGCTCTGAATAGTGAAGTAGCTGAACAGACGCACCAGTCGCGTGGCGAGACTCTCGCCCGTGCCGCTCGACCCGGAGTTCGCGTCTTGGCCGCCCGTGAAGATCAAAATGAGTTGCACGGCCAGCGAGAACGCGACGATCACGGCGATCGCCCCGAACCAGACGCGGCCGGTCTGCGTTCGCCGTGTCTGAGTTCTCGTCATGCACCTAACGGTAGTGGAGAAGAATTTTCTGCGGGGCTGACGCGCGAGCGATAGGGTGCAACCATCACCTAGAGGAGGCTCTCTCGTGGCCGCAGGAACCAAAGACGATCCCTGGCAGCTCACCACGGCTCCCGGCTCGTCGAACTACGTCATGTACATCGCGGGCGACGAACTCGTCTGCCAGGTCGGCTCGACACAGCTGAAGTACCAGGCACGCGCAATCGACGATCTGCACGCTTGGCTCGTCGAGCAAGCAGACTGGGTTCCGCTGGGCGCGGCAGATGAGCAGAAGCCCGCGGCCGACGGCACCGTCGAGGCGTGGGGCCGATCAGAAGCCAACCCCGTCGGCGGCTGGTACGGCCTTCGCAAGGGATACCGCGGCCGATTCGGCATGTACCTGCCGCCCCTGCTGGAGCACTTGGGTCGCGCCGAACTCACGCATACCCCGCGCAACAACTCGGTGCGCGCGCTGTAGCTCGTCGGCGTTCGGGTGCGGGAGTCCGGGAGCCAGATGTACGGGTGCCAGATGTACGGGTGCCAGATGTGCGGGTGCCGGATGTACCGGTGCCGGATGTACGGGTGCCGGGTGTACGGGCATTCGGCGTCGGGCGTGCGAAGCCGGACATGCGAAGCCGAGCGTGCGAAGCCGAGCATGCGAAGCCGGGCGGCGGGCATGCTCAGGCCGGTGTCAGCCGGCTATTCGGCGTCGGTGAATCTGGGGCGCAGTGGTGTGCCGTCGCGTCTTCGAGGGTTGAACACGTCTGGTGGCCGGGTTGTGGTGAGTCGGTCTGATGTTTGTCGGCATCGTTGAGGTCGTTGCTGATGGTCGACCCATGCGGGTGGGATCAGATGCGGCACCCCGTCCACCATGACGAGCCGCCAGTCTGAGGTGTGTAAATGGTTGTGGTGGAACTTGCACAACAACGCACCATTACCTACATCAGTTCTGCCGGGCAAGTACGTGTCGTCTTTCCATTCCACGACGTGGTGGCTCTCGCAGAACTGCGGTGGCCTGTTACAGCCCCGCCACACACACCCGCCGTCACGAATCGCCAACGCCCGGTTCTGCGCCGACCTGAACAGCCGCCGAGTCTTCCCGAGTTGCAACACCTCGCCGTGGTCACCGAACAGTGTGGAGATGATGTCGGCGTGGCAGATGGTCTGCTCGACCACGCTCGGCGGCACGGGTTCTTCGATGCCATCGATCCACCCCACCGCACGCCCAGAGACGAC
>JAODBC010000088.1 GCA_025463765.1 Subtercola sp.
GTGCGGGAGGGTGCTCGTGTCGAAGTGTTGGCCGCTACCGACGCGGAACGCGACGAGCGCGGTCGCCGCGTTCCGCCGACCACGTTGGGTGCGCCGCCGCCTTGTCTCGCGAGACCTTTGCGCCGTATTGAGGCCCGTGCAGCCGCCTCAATACCGCGCGGGTGACTCACGAAGCCGGAGTGCTACCTTCGCAGCCCGCTGCGTTCGGGGCTCGCCGCTTTGGCGGCCTGTTCGGCGGCGAACCAGGCGGCCTGGGCACCGGTGAGACGAGCGACGGGCTGTTGGCGGGAGGCGGCGCCACCATGCAGGTCGCTGGAGGGGGCGGCCGCGGCCAGAGCTCCGAGCGGTGAACGCCAGGCGTGGCAGATGGCGAGGGCCAGGGCATCCGCTGCGTCGGCCGGTTTGGGGATGACCTCGAGACGGAGAATCTTCGCGACCATCGTTCCGACTTGCTTCTTGTCGGCCTGGCCGTAGCCGGTCACGGCTGCCTTGACCTCGGTCGGAGTGTGCATGCCGATCGGCAGACTTCGTTTGACAGCCGCGAGCATGGCGATTCCGCTCACCTGCGCCGTACCCATCACAGTACTCACGTTGGTGTCAGCGAACACCCTCTCGAGCGCGACGCGTTGCGGCTTGAACTCGTCGAGCAGTCGTTCGAGGCCGTCGCTGATGGTCAGCAGGCGCGTTTCGTGCTGTTCACCGGCGGGAGTGCGGATGACCGTGACGTGCACGAGCGTGGCGCGTCGGTTCTGCGACACATCGACGATGCCGACTCCACACCGGGTCAGGCCCGGGTCGATCCCTAAAACGCGCACGCCGCAAACCTACCCCAGCCCTCGTTGCCGCCCGGTCACCCGCGCCGCGCGGCCCGAACCCGCCTCGGGCAGTGGCCTCCTAAGCCCGCGCAAGAACGCGCCCTTTCAGCGAATGCGCGCCCATTCGAACGGGTGCGGTCTTGCCAAAAGGGCGCGGAGGTCGCGGACGTCGCGCACGCGCCGCCGGGCTAGTCTTCTTCGAGCTCGGCCTGCACCTCGGGGGTGAGGTCGAAGTTGGAGTAGACGTTCTGCACGTCGTCGTTGTCTTCGAGGGCGTCGATGAGGCGGAACACCTTGCGCGCCGTCTCAGCGTCGACCTCGATCTTGAGGGTCGGCACGAACTCGATGTCGGCCGACTCGTAGTCGATTCCGGCGTCTTGTAAAGCGGTGCGGTTGGCCACCAGGTCGGAGGGGTCTGTGAGTACCTCGAACTCCGGGCCGTGGTCGATGACCTCTTCGGCGCCCGAGTCGAGCACGGCGAGCATCACGTCGTCTTCGCTCAGCGTGGGGGTGTGCTCGACCTTGATGACACCCTTGCGATGAAAGTTGTACGCAACGCTGCCGGGGTCGCCCATGGTGCCGCCGTTACGCGAAACGATCGCCCGAACATCTGCAGCCGCGCGGTTCTTGTTGTCGGTGAGGCACTCGATGAGCATGGCCACGCCGTTGGCCGCGTAACCCTCGTACATGATGGTCTGGTAGTCGATGGCCTCTGAGCCCACGCCCGCGCCGCGCTTCACCGCGCGGTCGATCAGGTCTTTCGGCACAGACGTCTTCTTCGCCTTCTGAATGGCGTCGACGAGGGTGGGGTTACCCGAGAGGTCAGCACCGCCGAGCTTCGCAGCCACCTCGATGTTCTTGATGAGCTTGGCGAACGACTTCGCACGACGGGCGTCGGTGACGGCCTTCTGGTGCTTCGTGGTGGCCCATTTGGAATGACCTGACATGGTGATCTCCTTGAAAAATTCTCCGCCTAGCCTAACCGACCGCCCTGTCTAAGCGAACTGAGCGCTCAGCACCCGGTCGTAGAAACGGCGATGAAAACGGTAATCGTCGGTCATCTCGGGGTGAAACGAGGTACCGAGCAGGTTTCCTTGCTCGACAGCGATCACTCGCCCGTCATCCAGCGCTCCGAGAACGGATGCCCGCTCCCCCACCCGCTCGACCACCGGGGCCCTGATGAACACGGCGTGCACGGGCAGCTCGCCGAGCTCGGCGATGTCGATCTCGACCTCGAACGACTCTTTCTGGGTGCCGAACGCGTTGCGGCGCACGGCGATGTCGAGGCCGCCGAAGCTCTGCTGGCCCTGGATTGCGTCGAGCACGGTGTCAGCCAGCATGATGAGCCCCGCGCACGTACCGTACACCGGCAGGCCGGCGGCAATGGCCTCTTTCAGCGGGTCGGCGAGCCCGAACATACGCGACAGCTTGTCGATGACGCTCGACTCGCCGCCGGGGATGACCAGCCCTGAGACTTGGGCCAACTCGGATGGCCGGCGCACCGTGATGACGTCGGCGCCGAACGAACGCAGTACGGCGACGTGCTCCCGAAAATCCCCTTGAAGGGCAAGCACTCCAACAGGGGCGGTGCGTTTACCAGCCACGCTCAGAGAGACGGTGCGGCGCAGCCAGATCAGAGACGTTGATGCCGACCATCGCCTCGCCGAGCCCGCGCGACGCCTCGGCGATGACCGAGGGGTCGTCGTAGAACGTGGTCGCCTTCACGATGGCCGCCGCGCGTTTCGCCGGGTCGCCAGACTTGAACACGCCCGAGCCGACGAATACGCCGTCGGCGCCGAGCTGCATCATCATGGCTGCGTCGGCCGGCGTGGCCACGCCACCCGCAGTGAACAGCACGACGGGCAGCTTGCCGGTTTCGGCGATCTCGACGACCAGCTCGTAGGGCGCCTGCAGCTCTTTCGCGGCGACATACAGCTCGTCAGGCGCCATCGAGCTCAGCGCGCGGATCTCGCCGAGAATCTTGCGAATGTGCTTCGTCGCCTCAGAGACGTCACCGGTGCCGGCCTCACCCTTGGAACGGATCATGGCCGCACCCTCGTTGATGCGCCGCAGCGCCTCGCCGAGGTTGGTCGCACCGCATACGAACGGAATGGTGAAGTTCCACTTGTCGATGTGGTTCACGTAGTCGGCGGGCGAGAGCACCTCGGACTCGTCGATGTAGTCGACGTCGAGCGCCTGCAGAATCTGCGCCTCGACGAAATGCCCGATGCGGGCCTTGGCCATGACCGGGATGGATACAGCCTTCTGGATGCCCTCGATGAGGTCGGGGTCGCTCATGCGCGCCACGCCACCCTGCGAACGGATGTCGGCCGGCACACGCTCCAGCGCCATCACGGCAACAGCCCCGGCGTCTTCGGCGATGCGAGCCTGCTCGGCGTTGACGACGTCCATGATGACGCCGCCCTTCAGCATTTCGGCGAGGCCGCGCTTGACTCGGCTCGAGCCGACGGAGGTGGTGGGGGTGGAGTCAGTCATAGTGATTTCTATTCTATTCGTTGTGCGCCAGCGGCCAGGCGGCGGCGATGGACGCCCGAACCTCACCCAGCAGCTGCGGAAGTGCTTTGGTCTTGGCGATGATTGGAAAGAAGTTCGCGTCGGTCGCCCAGCGTGGAACGATGTGCTGGTGCAGGTGATCGGCGATGCCGGCGCCGGCGATGCGACCCTGGTTCATGCCGATGTTGAACCCGTCGCTCTTCGACACCCGACGCACCACCCGCATCGCGGTCTGCGTCAGCGTAGCGATCTCGTCGGTCTCTTCGGGGGTCGCCTGGTCATAGAGCGAAACATGCCGGTAGGGGCATACCAGAAGGTGACCGCTGTTGTAGGGGAACAAGTTCAGCAGCACATACGCGTGCGTTCCGCGGGCGACGATGAGGGCATCCTCGTCTGACATCGACGGAGCGATGCAGAACGGGCACTGCTCTTCGTGCGGCTGCGTTCCGTTCTGGATGTACACCATGCGGTGCGGCGTCCAGAGTCGCTGGAACTCGTCGGGCACACCAACGAGATGGCTCGAATCGGTAATCTCGACGCCCTCGAAATCGGGGATGCCGGGGGCGCCGTTCTCGGGTTCGGGCGGCACTAGATCTGGCCCGCCGTGGTGACCTGCACCTTATTCTCGATGGAGGCGACGATTCGATCGACAGCGTCGTCGATCGAGACGCCGTTCTCTTGCGTGCCGTCGCGGAAGCGAAAGCTGACGGTGCCCGCGCTGCGGTCTTCGTCACCGGCGATGAGCAAGAACGGCACCTTCTCTTTGGTGTGCGTGCGGATCTTCTTCTGCATGCGGTCGTCGGAGTAGTCGAGCTGAGCCCGCACACCGCGCGCCCTGAGGCGGTCGATGACCGGCTGCAGGTAGTCGACGTACTGCTCGGCGATGGGGATGCCCACCACCTGCACCGGCGACAGCCACACGGGGAACGCCCCGGCGTAATGCTCGGTGAGAATGGCGAAGAACCGCTCGATCGAGCCGAACAGCGCGCGGTGGATCATCACCGGGCGGTGCTTCTCGCCGTCGGGACCGGTGTACTCCAGCTCGAACCTCTCGGGCTGGTTGAAGTCGAGCTGGATGGTCGACATCTGCCAGGTGCGCCCGATGGCGTCGCGCGCCTGCACCGAGATCTTCGGCCCGTAGAACGCCGCTCCCCCGGGGTCGGGAACGAGCTCGAGGCCGGACTCGATGGCGACCTCGCGCAGAGTCTCGGTTGCCGACTCCCAGAGATCGTCGGGGCCCAAGAACTTCGGGTTGGTCGCGTCGCGTGTCGACAGCTCGAGGTAGAAGTCGTCGAGTCCGTAATCCTTCAGCAGCGCGAGCACGAAGTTCAGAATCGAGGTGAGCTCGGGCTTGACCTGGTCGGCTGTGGTGTAGATGTGCGCATCGTCTTGCGTCATGCCGCGCACCCGAGTGAGGCCCTGCAGGGTGCCGCTCTTCTCGTAGCGGTACACCGACCCGAACTCGAACAACCGCAGCGGCAGCTCGCGGTACGAACGGCCGCGCGCCCGGAAGATGAGGTTGTGGTACGGGCAGTTCATGGGCTTGAGGTAGTAATCCTGGCCCTGCCGGGTGATGTTGCCCTCTGCGTCGCGCTCTTCGTCGAGGTGCATCGGGGGAAACATGCCCTCCGAATACCACTGCAGGTGCCCGCTCGTCATGAACAGGTTCGCCTTGGTGATGTGCGGGGTGTTGACGAAGTCGTAGCCGGAGGCGATGTGCCGCTGCCGCGAGTAACCCTCGAGCTCCTGGCGAATGATGCCGCCCTTCGGGTGGAACACCGCGAGCCCCGAACCGATCTCTTCAGGAAACGAGAACAGGTCGAGCTCGGCGCCGAGCCTGCGGTGGTCGCGCTTCGCGGCCTCTTCTTGCCGCGCCTGGTAGGCGCGCAGTTCATCTTTCGAGGGCCACGCTGTGCCGTAGATGCGCTGCAGCTGCGGGTTCTTCTCCGACCCGCGCCAATACGCGGCTGCGAGACGGGTGAGGGCGAAGCCGTTGCCGATCATGCGGGTATTGGGCAGGTGGGGGCCGCGGCAGAGGTCTTTCCACACCGTCTCGCCCGTTTTCGGGTCGATGTTGTCGTAGATGGTGAGTTCGGCGCCGCCGACCTCGACCGACTCGTCTTCGGCGGTCGAGCCTCCCTTGATGCCGATGAGCTCGAGCTTGTAGGGCTCGTTCGCCAGCTCAGCGCGCGCCTCGTCGTCGGTGACCACCCGGCGCACGAACCGCTGCCCCTGGCGGATGATGCGCTCCATCGCCTTTTCAAGGGTCTTGAGGTCGTCGGGGGTGAACGCGGTCGTCACGTCGAAGTCGTAGTAGAACCCGTCGGTGACGGGCGGCCCGATACCGAGCTTCGCTTCAGGGTTGATCGACTGCACAGCCTGTGCCATCACGTGGGTTGCAGAATGCCGCAGGATGTTCAGGCCGTCGGGCGACGAAATCGCAACTGGTTCGACGTAATCGCCGGGAATCACCGTCGTCGCGAGGTCACGCAGTTCGCCGTTGACCTTCATGGCCACGATCGTTCGGTCGGTGAACAGTTCGAATCCGGTGAATTCGGCCTCGACCTGAATGATGTCACTCACGTACCGTGTACTCCCTGCAGTTGGTTTCAGACCTTCCAACTTTAGCTGCCCTATAAACTTGGGCCGACCGCGAATGGAGTAGCTGGGTGGAGACTGACGTACCGCGGAGCATCCAGCTGCCCCCGATCGTTCACCCGGTTCGCACGATCGGCCGCCGCACGTTCGACTTCTCGCGGCAGATCGCGGTGATGGCGATTGTCAACCGCACCCCCGATTCGTTCTACGACGAAGGTCGCACGTTCGCACTCGACCGGGCGGTCGAAGCCGCCGTGCAGGCGGCGGCAGACGGAGCCGACTGGGTCGACATCGGTGGCGTTCCATTCGCCCCGGGCCCCGAGCTGCCGCTGGCCGAAGAACTCGACAGAGTGATTCCGGTGATCGAAGCACTCGCCGCCGAGAGCGATGTGGTGATCTCTGTCGATACGTTCAGGCCCGAGGTGGCCGAAGCCGCGATCGCTGCCGGTGCTGCGGTCATCAACGACACCACGGGCATCCACGACCCCCGGCTGGCAGACGTGGTGGCCGACAGTGCCGCGAGCCTCGTGATCACGCACAGCCTGGCCGCGCCGCGGCAGCCGTACCCGCGACCGCAGTACAGCGACGTTGCCCGTGAGGTGACAGCGTTTCTCACCGACCGAATCGACCTGGCCCGTTCGCGCGGAGTGCCAGACGACCGCATCATCGTCGACCCCGGGCACGACCTGAACAAGAACACCCGTCAGACGCTCGAGCTGACGCGTCGTTTCGGCGACATCGTCGCGCTCGGGTTTCCGACCCTGGCGGCGGTCTCGAATAAAGACTTCGTCGGCGAGACTCTCGGTCGCGATAAGCCCGAAAGACTGGCCGGCTCCCTGGCCGCCGCAACCGTCAGCGCACTGCTCGGTGCCCGCATCGTTCGCATGCACGACGTCACCGCTGCGGTCGACGCGATGCACATGGTCGAGGCGATACTGGGCTGGCGTGAACCCGTTTACGCTGTTCACAACGTGTGAGTACCTTGTGTTGCGCTCGCCCGCAGGAGACTCCGTGACCGAATCGCGCATCACTCAGCTGTACCCGTCGGGGGTGCTCGATCCGTCGCGGGCGCTCGACCCGTCGCGGACGCTCGACCCGTTGCATTCGGCAGAAGCTCCGGATGCCCGTTCCGAGCCCGCGGCCCTCACCGACGACGATCTGCTCGCGCTGTATGCGGCCAAGAAGCGCTGGCAGCCGCGAGTCTTGGCGAACTTCATCAGCTCCGTCGACGGATCGGCCTCTGCGGCCGGGCTCTCGGGCGCCCTCGGCGGCCCCGCCGACAAGCGCGTCTTCGACCTGCAGCGCTGGGTGTGCGACACGGTACTCGTCGGCGCCGGCACGGTTCGGGCCGAGGGGTACGGGGCGATGCGGGTGTCGGCTGTGGCCGCGGCGTGGCGGCTCACGCAGGGGTTCGCCGAGCATCCGACTTTCGCCATCGTGTCGGGGCGCCTCGACCTCGACCCGGCGAGCGATGTCTTCGCGGCAGCGCCCGTTCGGCCGATCGTGTTGACCACGGCCGCGGCCGACCCCGTGAAGCGTGCACACCTCGAGGCGGTCGCCGAGGTGATCAGCTGCGGCGAGAACACGGTCGAGCCGCACCAGCTCGTGGCGGCGCTGACCGAGCGGGGGCTCGTTCAGGTGCACTGCGAGGGCGGCCCGTCGTTGCTCGGCTCGCTGGTCGCGGCCGACCTGCTCGACGAGCTGTGCCTCACAGTGAGTCCGCTGCTCGAGGGCGGCGCGGGCCCGCGCATCGTGACCTCCCCTGGCGAAACCATCGAGCTGCAGGCGATGCGCCTCGATCACGTGCTACTGGCGGGCAGCATGCTGCTCACGAAGTACTCACGGGCTCGGTAACGCGTGCGCTGTCGCGAAGGCGGCGAAGGCGAGGCGCTGACGGCGCAGGTGAGTTTGGTCGGAGCTGACGCACGACGGCCGCATATTGCGGGGATGCGGCGTCAGCTCCGACGAAAGTTCCCAGACAGACCCGCACAAGAGATGGGCCCTTTCGGCTGAGTGAAACGCTCGCCCTCGCCATTAAGCTGACGCCGTGCATGCAGACCTGAGTGACGACGAACGCGACCACGAACCAGTCATCTCGACGGGTGAGCTGCCCTCGGGTGAGCGCGTTCGCACTCTGCTCATCGAGGCGCACGCCCGGTACCGCACGGTGACCGACGGGCACGTCGCCGACTACATTCCTGCGCTTGCCAAGGCGTCACCCGACCTGTTCGGGCTCGCCGTGGCCGGGGTGCGCGGGCGCACGTTCGCCGTCGGCGATCACGACGCCGAGTTCTCAATTCAGAGCGTGTCGAAGCCATTCGTGTTCGCTCTTGTCTGCGATGCCATCGGCTACGACGAGGCCCGCAAACGCATCGGGGTGAACAGCTCCGGGCTGCCGTTCAACTCGATCATGGCCATCGAGCTGAACGACGACCGCACGGTGAATCCGCTGGTCAACGCCGGCGCTATTGCCACCACGAGCCTGACACCGGGCGAGACGGCAGACGAGAAGTGGGCCTTCGTGCTCGCCGGTCTCTCTGCATTCGCCGGGCGGCAGCTCGAACTCGACGACGACGTGTACGCCTCGGAGTCGGCGAGCAACACCCGTAACGAGGGCATCGCCCAATTACTCGACAGCTACGAGCGCATCTACTTCGATCCGATCGCCGCGACCGATGTGTACACCAAACAGTGCTCGATTCGCGTGAACGTGACCGATCTGGCGGTGATGGCGGCGACACTGGCCGACGGCGGCGTGAACCCCCTCACGGGCATCCGTGTCGTCAGCGCCGACACCTGCAAGCGTGTGCTCGCCGTTCTCGCGACGGCCGGTCTCTACGAGCATTCCGGCGAGTGGATGTACGACATCGGCCTACCCGGAAAAAGTGGCGTGAGCGGCGGAATCATCACCATCGCTCCCGGAAAAGGCGGCGTCGCCAGTTACTCTCCCCCGCTCGACGAAGCAGGAAACAGTGTGCGCGGCCAGCTCGCGTCGAAATTTCTCTCCGATCTGCTCGGGCTCAACCTGTTCGCGTCTGCGCCGGCGGAGCGAGTTGCCGAACCAGGCGTTTCCACGCTGACGGCAGCCGAGCTGTCGGGCTCGGCGGCGGCGAGCTGACGGGCCGGCTCAGGGCGGCTACGGCGGCTTCGGCGGTTACGGCAGCCGGGCATCCAGAACCAGCTGGTGAATCCACGCCAGCTTCGTGACGACGGGCTCTGAGAGGGTGAACGGATAGATGTCGCGCATTCCCATCGAGCGGTTGATCTCGTTGAAGGCGACGGTGAAGACGTTCCAGGTCGAGAGCACCTCGGCGAAGTCGGCGCCCGTGTAGTCGAGCTTCGGCTGATAGAGCCCGCTGCCGAGCGCGCGGTGTGTGTCGGCGGCGTCGACTTCGAGCCCGGTCGCCGCGGCCGTCTGCAGCGTGTCGCGTATGTGCAGGTAATGCGCAAAGCACTCCGCGAAGTCTTCCCACGGATGCATGGTGGCGTACTCCGAGATGAAGGTCTCGCCCCAGCCCTCGGGTGCGCCCTGGCTGTAGTGCCGGCGGATCGCGTCCTGATAACTCGCCTGCTCGTCGCCGAACATCTCCCGAAAGCTGTCGATGCGCGGCGTGTCGCCCACGAGCAGTTGCCAATAGTAATGGCCGATTTCGTGCCGAAAATGCCCGAGCATCGTGCGATACGGCTCGTTCAGCGCCACCCGCAGGCCCTCGCGGTACGGGTCGTTCACCTCTTCGAGGTCGAGGGTGATCACCCCGTTCAGATGCCCGGTGATGACCCGCTCGCCCGTGGCAGACGACAGCAGATCGAAGGCGAGCCCGTGCGTTGCGACTTGGTAGTACGGGATGATCGGC
Organism: Subtercola sp.; assembly: GCA_025463765.1. Taxonomy (GTDB): domain Bacteria; phylum Actinomycetota; class Actinomycetes; order Actinomycetales; family Microbacteriaceae; genus Subtercola. The sequence continues at coordinate 9,782 of JAODBC010000088.1, forward strand.
AGTCGCAGCTCGTAGAGCTGAAACATCAGCCGGCGCTTCGGGTACCCCGCCTTTGAGAGCTGTTCGAGTGCGATGGTGTCGGTGGCCGCCGGGCGTTCCCGAGTGATGCGGCAGGAGGCGCACTGGCCGCTGCCCCCGACTGCGTGCACGAGCCAGTTGCAGCCCCAGTCGCGGTTGCTGCAGGGCATCCACTGCCCGTGTTCAGAAGGCGAGAGACCATTTCGCAGCGTGACGACCCGCTGTTCGTCCGGCCGGAAGCCGAGTTTCGACGAGCAGGTGCCACAGATGAAGTCCTCGAAAAAGACCAGGGCGCCGCAGGTTTCGCAGCTGAAGTTACGCACCGGTTCAGCATATTGTGGTCAGGCTTCGGACGTTTCTGTCAGTTCTCACAGGCTTCGCGCACGCGGCCGGAATATCGTGGCTTCACCGTCAGGTGAGGAGCACCATGGGATTTCTCGATCGACTGCTGGGCCGCGAACCGGCCGCAACCAAGGCCGGCGTTGCGCCTCGTGCAGAGCCCGCGCCAGCGACGGCCGCCGGGGCGACGGCCGCCAAGACCGACGATGAGATCGCGGTCGAGCGCTACCGTTATCTGTTGCGCACGGCTCCTCCCGAGTCCATCGAAGAGGTGCACCGCGAGGCCTTCTCGAAACTGACGCCGAAGCAGCGTGACATCATGTTCGAGCAACTCACGGCCGATGCTCCGGCCGGCGACGCCCCGGCAGACAATTCGGCCGACGCGCTTGCTCGCTCGGCGACACGATCGGAGCTCCGACAGCCGGGGCTGCTCGAGAAGTCGTTCGGGCGGGTCGGTGCGGGTGGTGCGGGCGCGGGTGGCGGCGCAGGTGCGGGCGCGGGTGGCGGCGGCATCGGATTCGGCGGTATGTTCGCCAGTTCGCTGCTCGGTTCGGTAGCCGGTTACGTCATCGGCTCGTCGATTGCGCAGGCGCTCATCCCCGATTCGGTCGGTGCCGAGTCTGCCGATGCTGAGTCTGAAGGTGCCGATCAGGCAGGTGCCGATCAGGCCGGCACGGACTCGGCGAATACGGACTCGGCGAATACGGACTCGGCGAACACGGATGCTGACAGTTCGTCTACCGGTGATGCCGATGCCGATGCTCCGAACGCTGACGCTGCCGGTGCTGATTCCGGTGGTGCCGATTCTGCTGGTGATTACAGCGGTGACTACGCTTCGGGCGACTATTCGAGCGACATCTCCGGGGGCGACTTCGGCGACTTCGGCATCTGATTTCGCAGCAGGGTCGGTGCGGGCATCCCTCACCGACCCGCGCGCGGCCCGCCGCGGTCGCTGCGGACTGCTGCAGAATGAAGCATGACCAAAATTCCCGTCGCTCTCACCCGCACGCCTGTCTCGAAACCGCAACTGGCCGCGCGGCTGATGCTCGGCGGTGTGCTCGCCTTCGCCGGCATCAGTCACCTCACGCGCGCCCGCAAGGAGTTTCAGGCGCAGGTGCCCACGTGGGTTCCGCTCGACCCTGACACGGTGGTCGTGGCATCCGGAGTCGGGGAGATCGCCCTTGGCACCGCCCTCATCGCCCTACCGAAGCAGCGCACGGCCGTCGGCTGGGCCGCTGCGGCGTTCTTCACCGGCATCTTTCCCGGAAACATCTCCCAGCTCGTGACGCACACCGACGCGTTCGGCCTCAACTCCGACCGCGCGCGTGCCGTACGCCTCGTGTTTCAGCCGCTGCTCGTGGCGTGGGCCCTCTGGTCGACGGGTGCGCTGAAGTCGCTACGGGCATCCCGCTGACCCCCTGGGCTGCCGGGCGCGATTTGTTTGAAGGCGGTTAGGGCAGCTCCATGTGCAGCGAACGCATCGTATCGATCAGCCGTCTCGCTACCGTGAGCAGCGCATCGGCCTTTGTTTCCCGAGGAGAAGAGGGCTGTACTGCGTCGTTGTCTTTGCGTCGAGGAGTCGCTTGAGCTGAGCGGTTGCGCTTGTCGCTCTCGGACCACAACGCCTCAAGAGTGCGATCGCTTCGCCATGATTCTCGCCTGCTGCTCGCTCGCCGAGCAAGGTGCCACAGATCGCATCGGACGCGGCGATGCCGGCAAGAACAGCGAGCGAACCGATCAGATTGCTCGCCTCGTCAATGCCCGCATCTTCGCCGAATTGAACGACCAAGTCGGCCGCAGTCAAGAAGGCGACAGCGTGCCCCGCTCTCGCTCGCACGTCAGACTTCGACATAGGGGTGGTTCGCGCCGTCACGCTGCTGCCAATCGGATCTGCGTTTTCAAATCGGGCCCGCTGAGGGTTCGAGAATCACGCTTCCATGATGCGACGAGAGGGTCGTTGGCAGACACGAGGCGCTTGAGGTCAGCCGCAGAGATATCGACGAGCTCCGCCGAATTGCCCGTCAGATCGCTGATGTCATCACTCAGCACGGCCAGCAGCTCGTCGCGCTTCTGGTGGCTCAGCGACTCATCCCACAGAACCAGCAGATCGACGTCGCTGTCGCCGTCAGCGCTATTACGCGCCGTAGATCCGTAGAGGGCGACGGTCGTGCCGGCACCGCCGAACTGTTTGCCTCGCTCGGCTATGCGTTGCTCGAGAGTTGCACGGGAGTTCATGGCATGGCTCAGCGCGACCCAGAGCAGGTGATCACGATTGAGTGTGTAGAGGATAGCGCGCCCGACTTGGCGTGAACGCACCAATCCGACGTGCTCGAGATGCGTCAGAGCGCGTTGAGTGCTGCCAACCGGGGTCTCCGACAGCTCGGCCAGTCGGCGACCGGTCAGCCCATCTCCGACGCTAGCCAAACGCTCCAGAAGACGTGCAGAGTTTCGACCGACGAGGTCGTCCAGTGGATGCGAAAGGTTCATGGTCACTCTCCCTATGAACCAAATATACGACATATGACTCAATTCTGGGTCATTGATGGGCGTCGGTGTCATTTTCCCTCCTGCGACCCTGCAACCTGACCGCAAGCATATTCGAGTTAGGCTCATTATATGCATCGATGACGATAGTGACCCGAGGCGCACGTGGCGAGGATCAGAGTCACAGGCAAAAACGCGCGGGAAACACAAAAGTCCCCCGGAGTTCCGGGGGACTTTGCTTGTGGGCGGTACTGGGATCGAACCAGCGACCTCTTCCGTGTCAGGGAAGCGCGCTACCGCTGCGCCAACCGCCCAAGTACATTTGCTTGCTTTTCAGTTTTCTTGCGCCCCGCGTGAGTGAACTTTGCAGTGCACACAAATTACTCATCTTCGACGACGGGGGCGTCGAAGACAATTTGAGCGAGGTGGCGACGGGATTTGAACCCGTGTGGACGGCTTTGCAGGCCGCTGCCTCGCCTCTCGGCCACGCCACCATATGGAGGGTAACCCCAAAGGTACATCTACACTCGAGCGGATGACGAGATTCGAACTCGCGACCCCAACCTTGGCAAGGTTGTGCGCTACCACTGCGCCACATCCGCATTTACGGGCCTTCGCTTTCGCTCGGCCCGCTCTGCTGTTGCTCGCCCGCATTACTGCGTGCTCGGAAGACTCTACCTGAACGCGAGTGACAAAACCAAACCGCACCGATCGCGTGTCGTCACACGCGCTCGAGCGTCGCGTCGATGTGCACTGGATGCCCGCGGTCGGCTAGTATCGACGAGCTAAGAGATTCGCGGTTGCCCCGGCTGCGTCGAATACTCGGGCGATTGGCGCAGTTGGTAGCGCGCTTCGTTCACACCGAAGAGGTCATCGGTTCGAGTCCGGTATCGCCCACAGAAGAAGCACGAATCCGCGTCGCCGGGCCAGTCCACCCCGTATTGGGGTATTGAGATTTCGCCAGCTTCTCGTAGGGTGAAAGTTCGCAGGCGCCGACACGCGCGTCGGCGTCTGCTCGTCCCGCGAAAGGCTTCACCCGCATGGCGCCCTACGGCAACGCACGTGCCGACTGGAACCTCTACCCGCGACGCGACACGACGATCGAACCGCGGTACTCCCCCGACGAAGCGTTCGTCGAGCGAATTCGTATGACCATCGCAGACCACTCGCAGTCGTACGGCGAGACCATGGAGTCCGTCACCCGTATCGCGAACGAATGGCGCGCCCAAGACGCAACTCCGCGCGAACTCGAGCGTCTGGCGCGTCTGATCTTTCACACGATGGAGCCCGCAGATTCGTGGCCTGACGCGCCCGAACACGTGCAGGAGCTGTACCGCGGGCGCGCGATCACCCTGCTCGAGAGCGGTTACCGAAAAGTGAGCCTGTAGGCGCCAACCGCGCACACCCGCCGTAGGCCAGAATGAGCACTATGGCGATCGACGACGCAGAAAAGCAGCGGCTCTCCGAAGCGAACGACGGCTCAGTCGCCTGGCGCGACTGGGGCCCGTACGTGGCCGAACGCGCCTGGGGCTCGGTGCGCGAAGACTACAGCGCCGACGGTGACGCCTGGGTGTCGTTTCCACACGACCATGCCCGCAGCCGCACCTACCGCTGGAACGAAGACGGCATGGCCGGCTTCTGCGACCTCGACCAGAAATGGTGCCTCGGCCTGGCCCTGCACAATGGCGTCGACCCGATTCTGAAAGAGCGGATGTTCGGCCTCACCGGCCCGCAAGGCAACCACGGTGAAGACGTCAAAGAGTACTGGTGGTACCTCGACGGCACCCCCACCCACTCCTTCAATACCTGGCGCTATCACTACCCGCAGGCCGAGTTTCCGTACAACGACCTGATCGAGACGAACGCGAACCGGTCGAAGACCGAGCAGGAATACGAGCTCGTCGACACCGGCATCTTCGACGACTCGCGCTACTGGGTGGTGACCGTCGACTATGCCAAGCAGGGTGCACACGATCTGCTGATGCAGATCACCGTCGAGAACGCCGGGCCGGATGCCGCGACCATCGACGTGCTGCCGACGCTGTGGTACCGGAACACGTGGAGCTGGGGGTATTCCGACGAAGACCCGAAGCCGGCCCTGACGTGGGAAGACGGGCGCGTGGTCGGGCGTCAGGCGAGCACCGGAACCCTGTATCTGCAGGGTGAGGGGTCAGGCGAACCGGGAGCCGGGCATCCGTTGTTCTGCGACAACGAGACGAACACGGCGCGCATCTACGGCGAGACCGCGAGCGAGCTGTCGGCCTATCCGAAAGACGGCATCAACGATTTCATCGTGAACGGCGCCCCCACCGTGAACCCCGAACTCGCCGGCACGAAGGCGGCACTGCACTACTCGCTCACGCTGCAGCCCGGCGAGACCCGAGTCATTCGGGTGCGGCTCACCGGCGAAGACGACGCCGAGTTCGAAGCGGCGGCGGAGAACGGCATCGACATTTCAGCCTTCGACGGCGTCGTCGAGCGGCGACACCGCGAGGCAGACGCGTTCTACGCCGAGCTGACGCCCGAGGGCGCGTCTGCCGACGAGGCGCGCGTCTTGCGGCAGGCCTTCGCCGGCCTGCTCTGGTCGAAACAGTTCTTTCACTTCAACGTGCAGAAGTGGCTCGACGGCGACCCGGCGACTCCCCCGCCGCCGCCTGAGCGGGCGAAGATTCGAAACGGATCGTGGCGGCACCTCGATGCACACGACGTCATTCTCATGCCCGACCCGTGGGAGTACCCGTGGTTCGCGGCGTGGGATCTCGCCTTTCACTGCGTGACGCTCGCGCACATCGACCCCGAGTTTGCCAAAGCGCAGCTGATTCTGATGCTGCGCGAGTGGTACATGCACCCGAGCGGTCAGCTGCCGGCGTACGAGTGGAACTTCTCCGACGTGAACCCGCCCACTCACGCCTGGGCGGCGCTGCACGTCTTCTTACTCGACGGCGGAACCGACTACAGCTTCTTGGCGCGGGTCTTTCACAAGCTGCTGATGAACTTCACCTGGTGGACCAACAACAAAGACCACGGTGACAACAACCTGTTCGAAGGCGGCTTCATGGGCCTCGACAACATCGCGCCGCTCGACCGCTCGAAGCTGCCCCTCGAGGTCGGCATTCTCGAGCAGGCGGATTCGACGGCCTGGATGGCGATGTACGCCCTCGACCTGCTGAACATCGCCCTGCGGCTGGCCGGCAATGAGCGGTCGTACGAAGACGTCGCCACCAAGTTCATCGAGCATTTCTTGCAGATCGCGAACTCGGCGAACGCAACAGGCATGTGGGATGAAGAAGACGCCTTCTTCTACGACATGCTGCATCTGGCCGACGGCCGCGACGTGCCCATGAAGGTGCGGTCGTTGGTCGGGCTCGTGCCGGTTGTCGCTTCGCTGGTGTTCGACAACACCGAGTTCGTCGCGCTGCCCGAGTTTCGCGATCGGGTGATCTGGTTCTTATCGAACCACCCCGAGATGCGGCCCTCGCTGCACATGCACGACCAAGACGGCAAACGAATCTTTCTGCTGGCTCTCGTGTCGCCCGATCGGCTGAAGCGCATACTCGCGAAGGTCTTCAACGAGCAGGGCATGCTCTCCGACCACGGAATCCGCGGCATCTCGGCCTACCACAAAGACCATCCGTTCAGCGTCGAGGTGAACGGGCTCGAGGCGGTCGTCGACTACGAACCGGCCGAGAGCACCTCGGGGCTCTTCGGCGGCAACTCGAACTGGCGCGGGCCGGTGTGGTTTCCGCTCAACGTGCTCTTCGTCGAGGCGCTGCGCAACTACGGCGCCACGGGTTCTCCGACCACGCGTGTCGAGTTCCCGCTCGGCTCCGGCACCTTTCTCACCTTCGACGAGGCCGCCGACCAGCTCTCGGGCCGGCTCATCTCGCTCTTCACGCCCGGCGCCGACGGGCGACGGCCTTCGGATGCCCGGTACGACCTGCTCTCGACCGATCCGCGCTGGCGCGACAACATCTTCTTCTACGAGTACTTCGACGGAGACACCGGCCAGGGTCTGGGCGCGTCGCACCAGACGGGCTGGACCGCGCTGGTCGCGCACCTCATCCTCACCCGGGGTGACCGGGCGGGTGGTGGCCGGGCGGCCAACGAGGTCGTGCCCGACGGCATCTGAACCGGCCCTAAACCGGCTTCGTGCGGCGAGGTTTGCAGCAACGGCCGAGATCGGCGTGCACGCCGGCAGTTCTCGGCCGCTGGTGCCGGAGTCGCGCTTTTACCAGCGGTAGCGCGCCTTGAGGCCGGTGGCGACGAGGCCGTAGCGACGCGCATCCAGAGCGGCGCCCTCGCGCCGCATACCGCCGTCGTGCACCTCGAACAACCGGTCGATGCGGGCCCAGGATGGCCGGCCGCTCTGATCCCATGCGCCCGGGCCGAGGGCGACAGCACCGCGGTCACGATCGTGCGCCTTGCTCGTCAGGGCCACCGCCAGACACGTGGTAGCGGCCAGCCGCGACACGATGAGCACGGGGCGGTCTTTGCCGCGTCCGTCGTTCTCTTCGTACGGCACCCAGGTCCACACCACCTCGCCGGGGTCGGGCCGGCGGTCGGCATGCGGCGAATAGGTGAGTTTCACACGCCCGAGCGAACGCGGGTCGACCTGCACGGTGGCGACCGAGGTGGTGCCGCCGAACATCCGCCGCAGAACGCTGAAAATGCGAGAGACAACGGCCACTCGCTCAGCCTAGATCAAAGTAGTCCGCGGGACCTGGACCGACGGGATGCAAGGCGGAGGAGGAGAGCCGCACTGATAGTGCGGCTGACGACGACAACGCCGCAGACCGACGGTCCAGGGCACGCGCGAACGAGGCCCAGTGCCCGCGAGTCGCGGAAGCAGCTGGGCCTCGAGTCAGTGAAGAAAGCGCTGGCTAGTCGCGCAGGCTCTCTTTGTAGTCGTTCTTCTTCTCCGTAGCGTCACGGTTGGCCTCGGCGGCCTTCACATCTGCGTTGGCTTTGGCCTCGTCGGCTGAGTCGCTGACGCGGCCCTTCACGTCGTCGACGGTACGGCTGATCTTCTCGCCGGTCGCTTCAGCGGCCTCTTTGGCGTTGTCAAGAAGTCCCATTGTTCTGCTCCTTCTCCTGCGTGCCTGATACGGCACGGCTCGTGTTTCAGGTTAGACACGACCCCAAATGCGCGTCTACCCGATGGCGCCGATTCACGAATCGTGCTACTACAAACGGCTCGACCGAAGTGGATTTGTGGGTTACCGACAGCCGACTTCAACGGCGGCTGTCGATCGTGCTCATAATGGGGTCTGGCATCGAGGCCAAGAAAGGCAGCCCACGCCCATGAGTATCGACACCCCTGTGAGCACCCCCCGCCCGTGGCTTTCGAGTTACGCCGAGGGTGTACCGAGCGACATCGATCTGCCGACGGGTTCGCTGGTCGACCTCATCGAGTCGTCGGTCTCGAAATTCGGCCGCAAAGTCGCGCTCGAGTTCTTCGGCAGCGAGACGACATATAGCGAGCTGGGTGAGCAGATCGACCGGGCCGCCGAAGGCCTGCGCAGGCTCGGCGTGAAGCACGGCGATCGGGTCGCTCTCGTTCTGCCCAACTGCCCGCAGCACATCGCCGCCTTCTACGCCGTGCTGCGCCTGGGCGCAATCGTGGTCGAACACAACCCGCTCTATACGCCGCGCGAGCTGCGGCACCAGTTCGAAGACCACGGCGCCACCGTGGCCATCGTGTGGGACAAGGTCTGCGAGACCATCCAGAAGATGCCCGACGACCTCGCCGTCAGCACCCTCATCTCGGTCGATCTGACGCACGCCATGCCGTTGTCGACTCGGGTCGCTCTGCGTCTGCCGATCAAACGGGCGCGTGACTCGCGCGAGGCGCTGCACGCCAAAGCGCGGCACACCATCGAGTGGGAGTCGCTGCTGCAGAACCGTCGCATCAAGAAATCGGTGCCGCGGCCCGATGTGACCGACCTCGCATTGCTGCAGTACACCAGCGGTACGACCGGCACACCCAAGGGCGCCATGCTCACCCATCTCAACCTGCACGTGAATGCGCTGCAGGGGCGCGCCTGGGTGCCTGACATGACCGAGGGCACAGAGGTCGTCTATGGCGTGCTGCCGATGTTCCACGCCTACGGGCTCACCCTCTGCCTCACCTTCGCCATGACGCTAGGCGCTCGTCTGGTGCTGCTCCCCCGGTTCGACGTGGATCTCGTGCTGCAGGCGGCGAAGAAGCACCCGCCGACCTTTTTACCGGCGGTTCCGCCCATCTACCAGCGCCTCGCGCAGGGCGCGAAAGACCGCAAGGTCGATCTCACGAGCATTCGCGTCTCGCTCTCGGGTGCGATGAACCTGCCCGTCTCGACGGTCGAGCTGTGGGAGAGCGTGACGGGCGGTCTGCTCGTCGAGGGGTACGGCCTCACCGAGACGTCGCCTGTGGCGCTGGCGAACCCCGTCGGGCCCACCAGGCGCGCCGGATCGATCGGCCTGCCGTTTCCGAATACCGAGATCCGCGTCGTCGACCCAGAGAACGTCGATGTCGATCGGCCTGTCGGCGAGGCCGGTGAGCTGCTCATCCGGGGTCCGCAGGTTTTCGCGGGGTACTGGCGCAAACCCGACCAGACCCGTGACGTTCTGCTGCCCGATGGCTGGTTTCGCACCGGCGACATCGTCTCGATGAGCGAAGACGGCTACGTCTCGGTGGTCGATCGCATGAAAGAACTCATCATCACGGGCGGATTCAACGTGTCGCCTTCTGAGGTCGAAGACGCCGTACGCGATCATCCGAGTGTCAAAGACGTCGCCGTAGTCGGCCTGCCCGGCGAGAAGGGCGGCGAAGAGGTCGTCGCGGCGGTCGTACTCAAACCGGGCGCGACGCTCGACGAGAAGGCCATTCGCGACTTCTGCCGCGACCACCTCACGGCCTACAAGGTGCCGCGGCGTGTGGTCGAACTGGATGAACTGCCGACCTCGCTCATCGGCAAGGTTCTGCGCCGCAAGGTGCGCGACGACCTGCTGGCCGAGGCCGAATAGCCGACCGCCGTATCGCTTGAGGCAAAAGAAAGCTGGGTGCCACTCCCGAAGGAGCGGCACCCAGCTTGTCTGCTGTTACGCCTGGTGCAGGCGGTGGTTACGCCGGGTCGAGAGCGTAGCTCTCTTCGCCGTGAACCACCGTGTCGACTCCGGCGATCTCGTCTTCGCTGGTGATGCGGAAGCCCATCGTCTTCTGGATGATCGTGCCGATGATCCAGGCGAGAACGAAGGAGTACCCCATGACAGCGAATGCTGCGCCGGCCTGCTTGCCGAGCTGAGCGAAGCTGCCGGTGTCGATGAGGCCGATGCCGGCGCCGAAGATACCGATGTAGAGGGTACCGAACAGACCACCGATGAGGTGGATGCCCACCACGTCGAGCGAGTCGTCGAAGCCGAGCTTGAACTTCAGCTCGATGGTGAGGCAGCAGAGGCCACCGGCGAGCAGACCGAGCAGCAGGCCCCACCCCGGCGTGAGGATGTTACACGCGGGGGTGATGGCGACGAGGCCGGTCACGGCGCCCGATGCGGCACCGATCGAGGTCGCCTTGCCGTCTTTGATCTTCTCGACGACAAGCCAGCCGATGATCGCAGCGGCGGGAGCGGCGAGCGTGTTGATCCAGGCGATGGCGGCGACGCCGTCGACGGCCGCTTCAGAACCGGAGTTGAAGCCGAACCAGCCGAACCAGAGCAGCGAGGCGCCGAGCAGTGTCAGCGGAACGTTGTGTGGTTTCTGAATGCCCTTCTGGAACCCGATGCGCTTGCCGAGCACGAGCGCCAGTGCGAGGCCCGCCGCACCGGCGTTGATGTGCACCGCAGTACCACCGGCGAAGTCGTTGACGCCCCAGGTCGGAGCCCAGCCTTCGGAGAGGTTGAAGACCCAGAACGCGACGGGGAAGTACACGATGGTTACCCAGAAGCCGGCGAAGACCATCCACGCGCCGAACTTCGCGCGGTCTGCGATGGCACCCGAGATCAGAGCGACGGTGATGATGGCGAACGTCGCCTGGAACCCGACGAACGCCAGAGACGGGAGGTCTGGACTCATCGCCCCGGTACTATCGCCGGTGCCGAGAAGGCCGGTCAAGAAGAACAAGGGGTTCGATGCGTCGAACGGGTTGCCCAGAAGCCCCGGAATCAACGTCGTACCGAACGACATGCCGTATCCGTAGATAACCCACAGCACGCCGACAAGGCCCATCGCGCCGAAGCTCATCATCATCATGCTGACAACGCTCTTCGCCTTGACCATGCCGCCGTAGAAGAAGGCGACACCGGGGGTCATGATGAGGACGAGGGCGGCTGCTACAAGCAGCCACAGGGCGTTGACAGCGGTTTGAACGTCTCCAGCTGTTGGATCATCTGCTAGGAACATCATGGAAAAATTACCTCTCTCGAACCGAGTAAATGCACCGGTGCGCAGATTTCCCCCACAGTTCGGGTCTGCTCGCCTCGGCTACGCCATTAGCTTCGTGGGTCGAGGTTTCGGTTGAGGTGAATCTATGTTTCGCGTTCGTAACGCGATCCATGCCTTTGTAACAACTGTGTTTCGAGCCGCCGACAATTCGATTGAAATCTTGACCCCCATTTCGGGGGTCATTGAATTGGCGTGTTAGCGGGCCGGGAGAGCCGCGTGCCCGGCCCGAAAGCGGGGCGTGGCCGGAAGCTCAGCGCTGGGTCGAGGCGATGAGGCGGGAGGCGGCGCGTAAGTACTTCTTGCGGTATCCGCCGTTCATCATGTCGCCTGCGAAGACCTCGTCGAGCGGGATGCCAGAAGCGAAGACGGGCAGCTGAGCGTCGTAGACGCGGTCGATGAAGGCGACGAACCGCAGGGCATCCGTCTGGTTCGCAAGCGGGCTCACGTCGGTGATGACGAGAGCGTCGAGACCGTCGAGCAGCTTGACGTACTTCGACGGGTGCAGCGAGCCGAGAAAGGCGACGACGTCGGTGAACGAGTCGACGGTGTACCGCAGGCCTTCGGTATCGAGCGTGCCGGTGGCGGCGGTGAGCGCGTCGTCATCGAGTGCGCGGGCGTGCCCTTCGATGTTGCGGCGGCGATAGTCGAGCCCGTCGATGCGGATGATCTCGAACCGGTCGGCCAGCTTCTGAATCTCGCGCAAGAAGTCTTGCGCGGCGAAGCGGCCCTCGCCGAGTGCGTTCGGCGGGGTGTTCGAGGTGGCGGCGATCTTCGTTCCGCCGGCCACGAGGTCACCGAGTAGACGGGTCATCATCATGGTGTCGCCCGGGTCGTCGAGCTCGAACTCGTCGATGGCGATCAGTTTGGCGCCGGTGAGCAGCTTGACGGTGTCGAGGTAGCCCAGCGCACCGACGAGGGCGGTGAACTCGATGAACGTGCCGAAGTATTTCGGGCTCGGGGCCGCGTGCCAGAGCGCGGCCAGCAAGTGGGTCTTGCCCACGCCGAACCCGCCGTCGAGGTAGATGCCGGGTTTTTCTGCCGGGGCCTTCTTAGATCGGCTGAAGAACCCGCCCGACTTCGCCGGCCCCCAGGTCTTGGCGAAGTCGCGCACCTTGTGCAGTGTTTCGCCTTGTGACGGGTAATCGCGATCGGGCCTGTAAGAGTCGAACGATGCCGTGTCAAACTGGCGCGGTGGCACCAGAACGGCCGCCATCTCTGCTCCACTGAGCGTGGGGCGAAGATCGACGAGGTGCAATGGAATAGTTGTACTGCCGCTCTCGGTTGTCATCAGAGCAATTAAAGCGCACCTTTTCGCGCACTGTGAACCACTGGCCCCTGGCCACAATTCGGAGGTAACAATGGCTGTCGAAGCCGACACCACACCCAAGTTCGCCGAGTACGCTCACCCGAACCGTCTGGTGAGCACCGAGTGGCTCGCCGAACACCTCGACGACACCGATCTGGTGGTCGTGGAATCCGATGAAGACGTGCTGCTCTACGAGACCGGCCACATTCCCGGCTCGGTCAAAATCGACTGGCACACCGACCTCAACGACCCGGTCACCCGCGACTACATCTTCGGCGAAGAGTTCGCGGTGCTCGCCGGCAGCCGTGGCATCGACCGTAACTCCACCGTGGTCATCTACGGCGACAAGAGCAACTGGTGGGCCGCGTACACGCTCTGGGTGTTCAGCCTCTTCGGGCACGAGGATGTTCGGCTGCTCGACGGCGGCCGTGACAAGTGGATCGCCGAAGGCCGCGCCATCACCACCGACGAGACCGACGTCACTGCGCGCGAGTACCCCATCGCCGAGCGCAGCGACGTCGAGATCCGCGCCTTCAAAGACGATGTGCTCGTTCACCTCGAGACGGGCGGCAAGCTCATCGACGTGCGCTCGCCCGAGGAGTACAGCGGAGAGCGCACCACCGCCCCCGCGTACCCTGAAGAGGGCGCCCTGCGCGCAGGCCACATTCCGAGCGCGCACAACGTGCCGTGGGCGAAGGCCGCCGCCGAAGACGGCACGTTCAAGCCGCTCGCCGACCTGAACTCGATCTACCGCGAAGGGCTCGGTCTCGACGACAGCGACGACGTCATCGCCTACTGCCGTATCGGTGAGCGTTCGAGCCACACCTGGTTCGTGCTCACTCACCTGCTGGGCTTCGAGGGCGTGCGCAACTACGACGGCTCGTGGACCGAGTGGGGTTCTGCCGTACGCGTTCCCATCGTGCAGGGCGCAGACCGCGGCGAGCACGTCGCGAAGAAATAACCGGCCGACGCCGAATAGAACGTAGGAGAATCCGCAGGTGCACCGCCGTATGCGCGCTACACCCCCGGATTCTCCTCCGTTTTTCGTGAGAAACTGAAGGCAGCATGGCTGACACCGAACTCCAACCCGCCCTGGCCGAGATCCGCGACGACTTTCTCGAGTTGTCGCTCAAAGACCGGCTGCAGTTGCTGCTCGAGTTCTCGAACGAGCTGCCCGAGCTGCCCGAGCGGTACCGCGATCATCCCGATCTCTTCGAGCGCGTGGTCGAGTGTCAGTCGCCCGTGTTCATCTTTGTCGAGGTCGACGAGAACCGCATCGTGCACCTCTTCGCGACCGCCCCGAAGGAGTCGCCGACAACCCGCGGCTTCGCCTCGATTCTCGCCCAGGGCCTCGCCGGCCTGACTGCCGACGAAGTGCTCGCCGTTCCCGACGACTACCCCTCGATGATCGGCCTCACCCAGGCCGTCTCGCCCTTGCGCATCCGCGGCATGACGGCCCTGCTGGCTCGCACCAAGCGCCAGATTCGCGAGAAGCTCTAGGCGTTCGTTTCTCTAGACGTTGGCCTAGACGTTGGCCGTGAGCCAGGTGCGGATCGCCGTGGTGTACTTTTCGGGGTCGTAGTTCCAGAGGCGCACGTGCTTGGCTACGGAGAAGGGCACGAGCGTCACGAGGTCGGGGCGGGCCTCGGCCAGTTTGCGCGACGCAGTAGAGGGAACGAAGCCGTCGTCGTCGCTGTGCAGAATGAGGACGGGCCACACGACTTCGGCGGCGCGCGCGACGAAGTCGAGGCGCTTGAAGTCGATCGGCTGCGACTGACCGGTCACCGTGCGGCCGACCTCCGAGCCGATCGTCGCCATGACGGCCCGTGAAATCGGCTCGGGCAAATGGTTGAGATGCCCCTGAAAGACGATGGTGTCGCTCCAGGCCACCACGGGCGAGTCGAGCACGACGGCCTTCAGGTAGGAGCGAGCGGATGATCGGGTCGCCGCCTGCAGCACGGTGGCCCCGCCCATCGACCAGCCCATCAGCACCAGCTCGGTGGCCCCGTGTTCGAGCGCAAAGGCCATGGCGGCGTCGATGTCGTGCCATTCGGTGTCGCCGAGCGCGTACCGCCCATCGGGGCTCTTCGGAGCCTCGCCGTCGTTGCGATACGACACCTGCAGCGTGGTGTAGCCGAGCTCGTGAAAGAGCGGCAGGGCGCGGATCGTCTCGGCCCGCCGTACTCCTCTGCCGTGCACCAGGATCGCCCAGCGGTTCGCGACAGGCACTTCGGAGAACGCCGCGGAGCCCGCTGCATCTGGGCCTGCGCCATCGGCCAGATCCGCCGCGGGGATGAGCCAGGCCGGGGCGGGGCCCACCTCGGTTTCGACGACCACATCGTGCACCTCGAAGCCGAGCTCACGGGGGTCGAGAAAGTACCAGCTGCCGAGGCGGCACCAGCGGGCATCCTGCAGCAGACCGTAGTCGACGCTCTCGAGCGTGCGAACGACGCGGCCGTCGGCGACAGAGAGGATGCCGCCGATGCGGGCGTGACCGGTTCCGCCGGCGAACCAGAGGCTGTAGCGGCCGGCCACGAGCGAGTCGGCAGAGATTCCGAGCGTCACGGTGCCTGCGTCGAGGTCGACCGCGTAGATGCGCAGGTTCTCGGTGGCCGAGTCTGTGGGAATCACAACAGAGCGGGAGAACTTCGCCGTGACGAAGGCGGCGGTCGCCGTGGCCAGGGTCGCTACCGTTCCGACAGCGATGGCCGAGATCAGCCACGGGGCGACGATGTCGCGCTTGATCGAGGTGTGCGGGTCGCGAGTGGTCATGGGCACAGCTTTTCATAGCTCGGTGAATTCGTCGCAGCGAAGGTCTCGCTACGGCTCGCCGCGCGTGCCTTCTTCAACCAGCGAGGCTCGATTATTGGTGACGCGGGCGCGCGCTGCCGCGAAACGGCGTGCCTTCCCAGCAGACACACAAAAAAACTCTAGTCTTGCGTCGTGTCCGATTCTCCTTTCAGCCCCGCGCTGCCCACGGAATTCGCAGGCGCGCTCGGCTCTCTGCGAAAGGCCGTGACCCGCCCCGAACTCGTGGTGAACGAGATCGCGTCACCGGCCAACCTCGCTCCGTACTCGATCGCTGTCTCAGCAGACGTCTCTCCGGCTCGTCACGGGTCGGATTCCGACCTGGGCACCGGGCGGTTCATCTTGCTCTACGACCCCGAAGAGCCGCCGGCCTGGGGTGGCCCGTTCCGTGTCGTGTGTTTCGTTCAGGCCCCGCTCGAGACAGAGATCGGCCTCGATCCGTTTCTCGCCGACGTAACCTGGTCGTGGTTGATTGATGCATTGGATGCTCAGGGAGCAAACTATTCACATGCTTCGGGTACAGCAACCAAAATCATCTCTTCCGGGTTCGGCGAACTCGCCAAGCAGGGCGACGGCGCGCAGATCGAGTTGCGCGCCTCGTGGAGTCCGAAAGACGCTGACGTGAAGACCCACGTCGAAGCCTGGGGTGAGCTGCTGTGCATGCTGGCCGGGTTGCCGCCCGTCGCCGAAGGCGTGAGCCTGCTCTCTGCGAAACGCAACGCCCGTGACTGACGCACTGCCGGCGAACGAGGGCTCGCCGCGCAGCGTCATCGACACCCGGCAGGCCTACCTCGACGCCGTACAGGTCATCGCCGGCGGCACCGGGCCGATCGCGATCGATGCGGAACGGGCATCCGGATTCAAGTACTCACAACGCGCCTACCTCATTCAGCTCTACCGGCGCGGTGCCGGCACCTTCTTGTTCGACCCGCCCCCCATCGGATCGTTCGCGGAACTCTCTGCGGTGATCGGCGATGAGGAATGGGTACTGCATGCGGCGAGCCAAGACCTCGCCTGCCTGCGCGAGGTCGAGCTGACACCGACGCGCATCTTCGATACCGAACTGGCCGCGCGGCTTCTCGGGCTGCCCCGCGTGGGGCTCGGCACGGTGGTCGAAGAGCTGCTGGGCATCCACTTGGCGAAGGAGCATTCGGCGGCCGACTGGTCGACGCGCCCGCTGCCGGCGGCGTGGCTGGAGTACGCGGCGCTCGACGTCGAACTGCTGATCGATCTGCGCGACGTGATGGTGGGGCTGCTCGACGAGCAGCAGAAGACCGAGATCGCGCGGCAGGAGTTTCAGGCCACTCTCGACAAAGAGGCCAAGGCGCCGCTCGCCGATCCGTGGCGGCGTCTGTCGGGAGTGCATTCGCTGCGCGGCGCCAAGAACCTCTCGGTCGCCCGTGAGCTGTGGCTGGCACGCGACCAGCTGGCGCGCGAGACCGATATCGCGCCGGGCCGGCTCGTTCCCGACCTGTCGCTGACCGCGGTGGCGCGGGCTCTGCCGGAGTCGAAACGCGAGCTCGCCGCCATGCGCGAGTTCACCGGGCGTGCGTCACGCTCGGAACTCGACCGCTGGTGGGCTGCCATCGAGGTAGGCCGGGCATCCACCACCCCGCCGCAACTGACTCGCTCGACCGACACGCTGCCGCCACCGCGCGCGTGGGCCGATCGCAACCCCGAAGCGGATGCCCGGCTCAAGGCCGCGCGGCAAGTACTCCTGGCACTCGGCGAAGAGCACGCCATACCGCTCGAGAACCTGCTCACGCCCGAGTTGCTGCGCAGACTCGCCTGGACACCGCCGGCCACGATCGACCCCGCAACGGTCGCGGATGCTCTGCAGAAGTCCGGCGCCCGGCCGTGGCAGATTGAGCTAACCGCACAGCCAATCGCCCAAGCCTTTGTAGAAGCCCACCAAAGCCTGCTCGACGCCGCCGAGGGCGAATCGTAGGAAGAATCAAACGATTTTTCGCCGTTCAGAGGCGTGCCTAGGATCGTCAGCAGATGTTATTCCAGGAGGCATGAGGCACAGTGGCCGAAAAATCTGAAGTCGTATTCGTTGATGGCGTTCGCACCCCGTTCGGGCGTGCGGGCGAAAAGGGCATGTACTGGCAGACCCGCGCCGACGACCTGGTCGTCAAGGCGATCATGGGCCTGCTCGAGCGCAACCCGAACGTGCCGAAAGACCGCATCGACGAGGTCGCCATCGCCGCGACCACGCAGACCGGTGACCAGGGCCTGACCATCGGCCGCACCGCCGCCTTGCTGTCGGGGTTGCCGAAGTCGGTACCCGGATTCGCGATCGACCGCATGTGCGCGGGTGCGATGACCGCCGTGACGACCACCGGCAGCGGCATCGCCTTCGGTGCCTACGACCTCGTCATCGCGGGCGGCGTCGAGCACATGGGCCACCACCCGATGGGCGCCGGCGCCGACCCGAACCCACGGTTTCTCTCCGAGCGACTGGTCGACGCCGAAGCGCTGAATATGGGTAACACTGCAGAGCGCATTCACGACCGTTTTCCGCAGCTCACCAAAGAACGTTCAGATCGTTACGCGTTGCGGTCGCAGCAGAAGGTCGCTGCGGCATACGCTGCCGGCAAGATCCAGCCCGATCTGATTCCCGTCGCCACCCGCAGCGAGAACGGCTGGGGTCTCGCCACCGTCGACGAGGCGCCCCGCCCCGAGACCACAATGGAGGGTCTCGCGAATCTGCGCACGCCGTTCCGCCCGCACGGGCGAGTGACGGCCGGCAACTCGTCGGGTCTGAACGACGGCGCGACGGCGGCCCTGCTCGCCAGCGGCGAGGTCGCCCGCGAGCTCGGTCTCGCGCCCAAGATGAAGATGGTGAGCTTCGCTTTCGCCGGCGTGGAGCCCGAGATCATGGGCATCGGCCCGGTTCCGTCGACCGAGAAGGCACTGAAGAAGGCGGGCTTGTCGATCACCGACATCGGCCTGTTCGAGCTGAACGAGGCCTTTGCCGTTCAGGTGCTGTCGTTTCTCGACCACTTCGGCATCGACGACGACGACGAGCGGGTGAACGAGTACGGCGGGGCTATTGCCATCGGGCATCCGCTGGCCTCGTCGGGCGTTCGCCTGATGAATCAGCTCGCTGCGCAATTCGCCGAACACCCCGAGGTGCAGTACGGCCTCACCGCAATGTGCGTGGGCCTCGGCCAGGGTGGCAGCGTCATCTGGGAGAACCCGAACTACGACCGAAAGGCGAAGAAGGCACGCCGCTGAGGGCTGCTGACCGACCATGACGAACACTGTGCCTACCAACTACTCTGAAATCGACTTCTCCGACCTGCTGGCGTTCTCTGCCGATGAGGTGGTGACCCACTCCTACGTGCGTGACGTGAAGCTCGCGAGCGGCAAGACGCTCGCCCTCATCACTCTCGACAACGGCCGCGACCACACCCGCCCGAACACGCTCGGCCCGGTGACCGTGACCGAATACGGCAACACACTGGATGCCCTGAAGAAGCGTGCGGCAGCAGGCGAGATCGACGCCGTCGCCGTCACGGGAAAGCCGTTCATTCTGGCCGCCGGTGCCGACCTCAGCAAGGTCGGCGAGGTGTCGTCGCGCGCGATGGCGCTGCAGATGGCGCAGCTCGGTCACTACACGCTCACCAAGCTCGGTGAGGTCGGTGTGCCGTCGTTCGCCTTCATCAACGGGCTCGCGCTCGGTGGTGGGGTGGAGATCACTCTCGCCGCGGACTACCGCACGATCGACGCGTCGGCGCCTGCCGTGGCGTTTCCCGAGGTGTTCTTGGGCATCATCCCCGGCTGGGGCGGCGCGTATCTGCTGCCGAACCTCATCGGCATCGAGAACGCGCTCAACGTCATCATCTCGAACCCGCTTCGCAACAACAAGACGCTGAAGGCTCCCGAGGTTCTGCAACTCGGCATCGCCGACGCCATGTTCAGCTCGGCGAACTTCTTGGAGGAGTCGCTGATCTGGGCCGACGGCGTGCTCAGCGGGGCGATCACGGTCAAACGGCCGAATGCTCCGGGCAAGATCGAGCGTCTGGTGAAGTGGGACGCCGCGATCGGCATCGCGCGTAAGCAACTGGAGAGCCGCATCGGCACGGTTGCCAAGAGCCCGTACGCCGCGCTCGAGCTGCTGCGGGCCGCCAAGTCGGGCACGCGCGAAGAGGGCTTCGCGCGGGAAGACGAGGCGCTGGCCGATCTTGTTGCGGGCGACCAGTTCCGGGCATCCATTTACTCGTTCGACCTCGTGCAGAAGCGTGCCAAGCGGCCCGCCGGCGCTCCCGACAAGAAGATCGCGAAACCGGTCACCAAGGTGGGCGTCATCGGCGCCGGTCTGATGGCCTCGCAGTTCGCGCTGCTATTCGTGCGGCGCCTGCAGGTGCCCGTGGTCATCACCGACCTCGACCAGGCCCGTGTCGACAAGGGTCTCGACTACATTCGCGGAGAGATCGCCACGCTGCTTTCGAAGGGCCGTATCTCGCCCGACGAGTCGAACAAGCTGAACGCGCTCATCTCGGGTACGACGAACAAGGCCGATTTCGCTGACGCCGACTGGGTCATCGAGGCCGTCTTCGAAGAGCTCGGCGTGAAGCAAGACGTGTTCGCCGATGTGGAGCAGTACATTTCAGAGACTGCCGTGCTCGCGACGAACACCTCGTCGCTTTCGGTGGAGCAGATCGCGTCGAAGCTGAAGCACCCCGAACGGGTCGTGGGCTTTCACTTCTTCAATCCGGTGGCCGTCATGCCGCTGGTCGAAGTGGTCAACACGCCGCATACCGACGAGGCGACGCTGTCGACCGCCATGGTCGTCGCGGCCAAGCTGCGCAAGAACGCCGTCATTACCCGCGACACCCCCGGGTTCGTCGTAAACCGCATTCTGGCGAAGCTACTCGGCGAAGCGATGCACGCGGTCGACACCGGAACACCGTTCGAGGTCGTCGACACCGCTCTCGCGCCATTCGGGCTGCCGATGACGTCGTTCGAGCTGCTCGAGCTCGTCGGGCTCAAGGTGGGCGCGCACGTACTCGACACGCACCACGCAGCCTTTCCCGACCGGTTCTTCGAGAGTGAGAACCTGCACAAGCTCGCCGAGCACGGAAAGATCTTCGAGCGCGACGCCAAGGGCAAGGTCAAGGGATTCGACAAGACTGCGGTCGCGATCGTCGCGGGTGGTACCACGCCCATGACGGGCACCGAGATCTTGCGCCGGGTCGAAGACGGCCTCGCCGACGAAATCCACCGCATGCTCGAAGACGACGTGGTGCACGCCGCAGAAGACATCGACCTCTGCCTCATTCTGGGCGCCGGATGGCCGTTCCAGATGGGCGGCGCCACGCCCTACCTCGACCGGGTCGGCGCCTCCGAACGCGTCTTCGGCGACACCTTCCACCACCCCCGCATCGCCGGCGTCGCCTAACCCGCCCCGCTTGCCTCGAGATCACAAAAACTCCCCCAGAACTTCGTGTTAGGGGGAGTTTTTGTGATCTCGTTCGTGTGCGTGCCGGGTGCGTGTCGCGGTTGGGGCGCAATAGGGTGGGGTGCATGGCCAAGATGCAGTATTACGTGGCGGCGAGTCTAGACGGGTTCATCGCCGACGCCGACGACAAGATGGATTGGCTGCTGCAGTTCGGCTACGAGGCCTACGAGGCGCACTACAACGCGTTTCTCGCGGGGGTCGGCGCGCTGGTGATGGGGTCGGGCACGTACCAGTTCATCCTCGACGAAGAACTGCAGGCGTGGCCCTACGGCGATATGCCGATCTGGGTGCTGACGAGTCGCGAGCTGCCGACCGCCGAGGGAGCGAACATCCTGTTCTCCAGCGAGCCCGTCGAGCTCGTCGCTGCCCGGGCACTGGCTGCGGCCGAGGGCAAGAACGTGTGGATCGTGGGCGGCGGCAACGTAGCAGCCCAATTCGCCACGAAGGGCCTGCTCGAGGAGCTGCTCGTGAGCGTCATGCCCATCGTGCTCGGCTCGGGCACTCCCCTGCTGCCGATCGACGGCACTCCCTTGCGCCTCACCCACACCGAGACGACCCAGTTCGACAGCGGCGCCATCGGCCTCACCTACCGCGTCGAGTTCGCTCGCGCCGACGCCTGACTCTTGCGCTTCGAGCCGCGGTAGTTTGGCGCGTCCACGGCGATTGG
>JAODBC010000089.1 GCA_025463765.1 Subtercola sp.
CAGATTGAGCGTCGACCCCCTCGGTTCGCTCGTCATCGCCGTCGACAAGGAGGCCTGAGTCATGTCAACCACCATCGCAACAGCACCCACCAGCACCATCGATCCGATCACCACCGAGATCATCAGATCGGCGCTCAATTCGGCCGCCGACGAGATGAACTCCACGCTCATCCGCTCGGCGTACACGCCGGTCATCTATGAAATGAAAGATTGCGCGGTCGGCTTGCTCGACGAGAACCACAAGACGCTCGGCCAGTCTGCGGGCCTGCCTATCTTCTTGGGCAATCTCGAGATCGTCACCGAGTACACCGAGGCTCTCTACGGTCGCGAGGTGTGGAAAGAGGGCGATGTCTGGATCGTCAACGACTCCTACATCGCCGGCACTCACCTGCACGACATGACCGTGTTCGGCCCGGTCTTCGCCGACGGCGTGCTCTCGGGTTTCTCGACCTGCCGGGCGCACTGGCTCGACGTCGGCGGTAAAGACGTGGGCTCGACCATGGATTCCGTCGATATCTACCAGGAGGGCCTTCGCGTCGGTGCCCTCAAGGTGATGTCGGCGGGAGAGTTGGTGCCCGACGTAGTCGACCTGCTCACTCGCAACAGCCGCTTCTCCTACCCCGCGCGCGGCGACCTCTTCGCCCAGATCGCCTGCGTGAAGACCGGGCAAGACCGTCTCGGCCGCATCATTCAGAAGTTCGGCCACGAGACGGTGTCGGCGGCCCGCGACGCGATCTTCGCCCAGACCGCCCGGTTCGAGCAGGCCGTGATCGCGAGCGTGCCCGACGGCGAGTACTTCGCCGAAGGCACGATCGACAGCGACGGCAACGGATCAGACCCGAAGTGGGTGCGCGTGAAGGTCATCGTCGAGGGCCAGAACATGATCATCGACCTCACCAAGAGCGACGACATGGCCGCCGGACCCGTGAACTGCGGCGCCTCGCAGGCCATCTCGGCCGCGCGGGTCGTCTACAAGCTGTTGATCAACCCCGACAACCCGGTCGACGGGGGCTCGTTCAGCACCCTCGACGTGATCGTGCGCGACGGCTCGATGCTCGGGGCCATCGAGCCCGCGCCGTGCGAGTTCTACTTCAGCCCGCTCGGTCTGCTCATCGACCTCACCATCAAGGCCCTAGCGCCCGTCATCCCCGACCGCGCCGCAGCCGCATCGTTCGGCGACTCGATGATTCTCGGCCTCGCCGGGGTCGATCCGCGCACCGGCTCACCCTTTCTCATCCACGAGCCGACCGTCGGCGGCTGGGGCGCCTGGGAGACCGGCGACGGGCAAGACGGGCTCATCAACAGCGTGAACGGATCGCTGAAAGACATGGCGATCGAGATCATCGAGACGAAGTACCCGATCCACATGCTGAAGTACGGCTTTCGCCCCGACTCAGGCGGCGCCGGCGAGTTTCGCGGTGGCAACGGCGTCGAGCGCAAGTACCTGCTCGAGGTCGACAGCGCGCTGCTGTCGCTGTGGTTCGAACGTTCGGTCACTCCCGCGTGGGGCCTGAACGGCGGACACGACGCCACCCCGCCGGTGGTCGTCGTGAACGAGGGCCGCGACGACGAGCGCACGATGCTCAAGGTCAACGCGCTTCGCGTCAAGCGCGGCGATGTCATCACCACTCGAACGGGAGGTGGCGGCGGGTACGGCGACCCGAAGAACCGCAGCCGCGCACTCATCGAACGCGACCTTCTCAACGGACAGCTGACTACTGCCGGCGCCGTCGAGAAATACGGCTACACCGCATCCCCTGAATAGCTCCACCCTTCGCACCATTCCTCTCCAGCACCACCCGACTGAAAGAGACGCACTCATGAGAACCCGAACACTGAAAAAGATCGCCGTCACGGCGATCGCTCTCGGAGCGGTTGTAGGCCTCGCCGCCTGCTCCACCCCCGAAACCTCGGCCAGCAGCACCAGCTCGAGCACCGGCAGCGCCGACACGGCAGGCAAGATCGCCTTCTTCGGCTTCTCGGCGGCGAACTCGTTCGCACAGGCCAGCTTCACGGGCATTCAGAACTACGCGAAGGCGAACAACGCCTCGGCGACGTTCCTCGACGGCAACTTCGATTCGGCCACCCAGGTGCAGCAGATTCAAGACGCCACGACCTCGGGGCAATACAACGTGTTCATCGTTCAGGCCAATGACGGCACCGCGGTCATCCCGGCCGTGCAGGCCGCAATCGCCAAGGGCATCACCGTCGTCGCCGAATTCACCCCGGTCGGCACCAAGTACGACACCTCTGAGTCTCAGGTGCCGGGCATGTACTACGTCGGCGATGTCATCACGAAAAACGGCGCGGCCCTCGGCCAGATGGGTCTCTCGGCGTGCGCCGGCATCAGCCCGTGCACCGTGGCGTACCTGCAGGGCAACGCGGCGCTTCCGCTCGACAACGCCCGCACCACAGCAGTGGCGAACGCTTTGCAGGCCGGCGGTGCCACCGTGGTGAGCAACTTCACCGGCGGTTACACCGCTGACACCGGGCGTACGGCAGCACAGGATCTGCTGCAGGCCGACCCGAACGTGAACGTGATCATCGGTTCGAGTCAGGCGATCGCGGGCGTGCAGTCGGTTCTACCCGCTGGCAGCACGATCAAGCTGATCGGCAACGGCAGCTCGACCCAGGCCATCACCGCCGTGCAGAACGGCACCTGGTTCGGTACGTACGACATTCCCGAAGGCGAAGCGGCAGCCCTCGCCGCCAAGGTCGGACTCAGCGTTCTGCGCGGGGGCACCGAGCCCACCGGAATCGACACGGGCGACACGCTCACCGACGCGCATCGCATCGGCACGAAAGACACCCTGGTGGGCGTGGTCGGCGACTACAGCGACTGACCCTGCCCGACGGCCGACTCGAGCACTCTGAGACGAGAAACGACATGAACGACGAGTTTCTGCGCATCGACAACATCACCAAGTCGTACGGTGGCAACACCGTGCTGCACGGAGTATCGCTGACCTTCCGCACCGGGCAGGTCTACGGCATTCTCGGTGAAAACGGCGCCGGCAAGTCGACTCTGATCAAGATCATCTCGGGACTCGAGTCGGCCGACAGCGGCACGATCACGGTCGACGCCGAGACGGTTCACTTCGGTGCCCCGCGCGACGCTCTCGCGCGGGGCATCTCGGTCATCACTCAAGAGCAGACCCTCGTGCTCGACCGGTCGGTCGCCGAGAACGTGATGCTCGGACACCTCGACCGAAAGTTCGGCTTCGTCAGCGAACGGGCCACGCGCAAGCGGTTCGACGAGCTGCGCGACCGGGTCGGGTTCACCGGGCTCAAGGCCGGCACTCCGGTGCGTTCGCTCTCGATCGCGACCCGCCAGCAAGTCGAGATTCTGCGGGCGATCGCCCACGGTTCTCGGTTGATCATCATGGACGAGCCCACGGCGATTCTCTCGAGTGTCGAAACCGAGCAACTGCTCGCGCTCATCCGCCGGCTCGCGGCGACCGGAATCGTCATTCTGCTCATCTCGCACTTTCTCGAAGACGTGCTGGCTGTGGCGAACGAGGTGACCGTGCTGCGTGACGGCACGGTCACGTTCTCGGGGCCGGCCGAAGGCCAGACGACACAGACTCTCACTCGCCACATGGTCGGCCGCTTCGTCGACGCCGACCACCGCGAACCAGCCCCCGTGCCTGCCGACGCAGCAGTGCGACTGGATGTTCGGGGCATCACCCGCTCCGACGGCATCGGCCCCGTATCGCTCTCAGTGCGGGCCGGTGAGATCGTGGGAATGGCAGGTCTCATCGGCTCCGGCCGCACCGAGGTCGCGCGGGCGATCTTCGGGGTCGACCATTCAATCGCGGGCGAGGTGTGGCTCGACGGCGAGCGGCTGAAGCTCTCCACTCCGCGCGAAGCCATTCGCCGGGGCATGGCCATGGTCACAGAGAACCGTAAAGAAGATGGATTGTCGCTCATCCAGTCCATTCGCGAGAACGCCACCATCATCGTTCGCCGCAAGTATTCGCGTGCCGGGCTTCGAACAGTGGGTAAAGAGAAGGCGGCGGTTACTGTCGCCACGAAGCTCACCGAGGTGAAGGCGTCGTCGATAGAACAGCCGGTGTGGACCCTCTCGGGGGGAAACCAGCAGAAGGTGCTCTTCACCCGCTGGACCATGAAGCAGCCCGGCGTGCTGATCGTCGACGAGCCCACCCGCGGCGTCGACGTGGGTGCAAAAGCTCAGATTCATCAACTGATCAGAGACCTGGCCGCACAAGGCATCGCCGTGCTGGTCATCTCGTCAGAGATCGAGGAGGTCATGGGGCTCTCGCACCGCCTTCTCGTCATGCGCACCGGGCGCGTCGTCAACGAATTCCGTTGGGGCGAAGCCGACCGGCAACAGGTCATCGAAGCCGCCTTCGGCGGCGTGCCAGCACCAGCAGGGGAAGGCGAAACACTATGAACGGCCTCGTTACGAGACTGAAGGCGAACGCCCGCGACTACGGCATCGTGTTCACCGCCATCGCCCTGGTGATCATCTTGTCGACCACCACCACGACCTTCTTCACCCAGCAGAACCTCGTGAACCTCTTCGACCAGATGGTGGTCGTGGGCATTCTGGCCTGCGCGGTCACCATCGCCATGATCGCCGGGGTCATCGACCTCTCGATGAGCGCCATCGCGGCGGTCAGCGCCATCATCGGCGCCACCGCGATGAACGCCTTCGGCATCGGGCCCGGCGTAGTGGTCGCCATACTCGTGGGCGTCGCTCTCGGGGCCTTCAACGGGCTCGCGGTCACGTATGGCAAGGTCAACGCCTTCATCGCCACGCTGGCGACCGGCATGATGTTCCGCGGCTTCGCCGTGGTCATCACCGGCGGGCAGATCGTGGCCATCAACAACCCGGCCATCGCCGACCTGTCCAAGCGCGGGCCGATACTCAACATCACCTGGGCGTCATGGGTGCTGCTGCTTGTCGTTCTGATCACCGGAATCATGCTCTGGCGTTCGGTCTACGGCCGCACGCTCTATGCGGTCGGCGGCAACCCCGCCGCGGCTCGCATCTCGGGCATCAGCGTGGGCTGGGCGCAGACGAGTGCCTTCATGATCTCGGGCGGTCTCTCGGCCATCGCCGGCGTGGTTCTCGCGTCGCGTTCGGTGTCGGCGCAACCGAGCATGGGCACCGGGCTCGAATTCACCGCCATCGCCGCCGCAGTCATCGGCGGCGTCAGTTTCGCTGGCGGCCATGGGGCCATCTGGCGGGCCATTCTCGGCGTCTTTTTGTTGCAGATGATCGCCAACGGCTTCAATCTGCTCGGCCTGCCGACCACCTTTCAGCAGGTGGTACAGGGGCTGCTCATCTTGGTGGCGGTGGCGGTCGACCAGCTCATCCGCCGCCGAAAGAGCTGACACGTCGTCTTCTGCCCTTCTGTACTCGATCTTCTGTACTCGATCTAAGGAACAACACCGTGACCGCTTCACTGCTCATCACCGACGCGCTCGTCTACGGCGGGCCCGACACCGAACCCTACGAGGCGAGCATTCGCATCGATGACGGGTCGATCACCGAGATCAGCCCGGGCACTTTCTCTGCGGGCGGCACCGACCCGGGCATCCCGAGTCTGAACGCCGCTGGGCGCTTTCTGATGCCCGGCCTCATCGATGCGCACTTTCACGCTTACGCCGACACGCTCGACGGCCTGGCGCAATCGGCGCAGCCGCTGAGTCTCTCGGGAATCGCGGGCGCCCGCCGGCTGACCCGCGCGCTGCGGCGCGGCTTCACGACCGTGCGTGACGTGGCCGGCGGCGACATGGGTATGGCAAAGGCGATCAGCACACAGCTCTTCGCCTCGCCCCGGTACCTCTATACCGGCCCCGCGCTCAGTCAGACCGGCGGGCACGGCGACCAGCGGCCGGGTGACCTCGACATCTGTGTGCACGGCACGCATGTCGGCCGTGTCGTCGACGGGGTCGAGGATGTTCGGCTCGCCGTGCGCGAAGCGTTCCGTGCCGGCGCCACCGCCATCAAGCTCATGACGAGCGGCGGCGTGCTGTCGCCCTCCGATCCGCTCGAGAACGCGCAGTTCAGCGCAGACGAGATCAGAGCCGCCGTCGACGAGGCGACCCGGCGCGGAACCTACGTTGCCGCCCACTCGTACTCGCCCGCCTCCATCACCCACTCGATAACGAACGGCGTGCGCTCGATCGAGCATGGCAATCTGCTCGACGAAGCGACTGCGCAGCTGATGGTCGAGTACAGCGCGTACCTGGTGCCGACCCTCATCACCTACGACAGCATGTCCCGTCGCGGAGTCTCGCTGGGGCTGCCCGACTACGCCTACGAGAAGAACAAGCTCGTTCTCGAGGCAGGGCAGCGGGCGATCGAGATCGCACGCAGCGCGGGGGTTCCCATCGGCTGGGGCAGCGACCTGCTCGGCGACCTCGAAGAAGAACAGCTCAACGGGCTGCGCCTGCACCTCGAGGTGGAGACGGTCGGCAACACGATCGACTCGATCACGCGGGTGAACGCCGACCTTCTGAACCGGCCCGACCTCGGCCGCATCGAGGTCGGGAGCCTCGCCGACCTCGTGCTGCTCGAGCAGAACCCGTATGAGGCGCCCGAAGCGCTCTGGAGGCTCGACGGCCGCACGGTCATCCAGTCGGGAAGCGTGTTCGACCCCTACGAAAGGACTCAGCTGTGAGCGACATCACCCCGTGGCGCGGCTACTGGCCGGCCGCGACCACCCCATTCGAAAAAGCCGGCCCCCTCGACGAGATCGCCTGGCGTGAGCAGATCGACCTCTACACGTCGTTCGGCGTGCACGGAGTGCTGGTGAACGGAAGCTCGGGCGAATGGTTCGCGCAGACTCTCGCCGAGCGCAAGAGAGTGGCCGAGATAGCGGTAGAGCAGGTGAACGGCGCGTATCCGGTCGTCGTCGGCTGCAGCAGCTTCACCCCTGACGCTGTGGTGCAACTCGCCGATCATGCTGCTGCAGCCGGCGCCGACGGCGTGCTGTTCACGCCTCCGCCCTACGCGGCGCCGAACGAACGCGAGATCTTTCTGTTCTATGAAGAGGTCGCCGCTCGAACGAGTATTCCGATAATGGTATATAACTGGCCGCGCGGCATTTCGCTCGATATGTCTCAGGAATTGCTGGGCAAGCTCGCCCGGCTCGACGGCGTCGTGTCGATCAAAGACAGCACACCCGACTACGGCAGGCACCTCGAGACTCTGGCAGCGCTCGGCTCGGAATCCGTGTTCTTCGCCAACTACATCAGCCGGCTCGGCATCGGCGTGATGACCGAACTCGGCGGCAGCGGCAGCATCGAGGGGGGCGCCCTCTGCGCCGCAGAAGGCATCGCGTTCTTCAACAGCTTCTGGGCCGGCGACCTCGAGGCGGCGCGGATGCACGCGACCGTGTACGAGGCACAACTCGCTTCGTTCATCGGGTACAACTTCGGCGGTCGCTTCGGCTCGCAGATTCCGCAGATCAAGGCGGCCATGCGCATGCTGGGTCAGCCCGGCGGCTATAGCCGGCGCCCCTACCAAGAACTCGACGAGGCCGGCCTCGCCGGGCTGCGAGCGAACCTCGTGGCCCAACACCTGCTGTGACCACGTCGGTGCTGATCGTGGGCGCGGGCATCGTCGGATGCTCGGCCGCCCACTACCTCGCCGCCCGCGGTGTCTCGGTGACCGTGCTCGACGCGGGCGCCCTAGGCGGGCAGGCCTCGACCCAGACGGCCGGCAACCTGCACTTTCAGCTCAGCTACACGGCGATGAAGGGAACCCAGGCGCAGTTCGAGCAGCACACCCAGATACTCGAACTCAACCTCGACGCCGATCGACGCTGGCGTGAGCTCGCTGCCGACTTTGCCGGTGCGATCGACATCACCCAGAACGGCGGCGTGGTGGTCGCCGAGACCGAAACCGATCGTGATGCTCTCAGACAGAAGAGCGAGCTGGAGCGGCGCGCCGGGTTTGTTACCACCTACCTCGACCGCGAAGAGGTCGCCGAACGGGTTCCCGAGGTCTCTGACACGATCGTGGGCGGGTCTTGGCACGCCGACGAGGGCTGGGTGAACGCGCGCACGGTGTGTTACGAACTCGCCCGCCGGGCCGAATTCGGTGGGGCGCGGTTCGTTCTGAACACGTTCGTCACGGGCATCCGGCGCCGAGGCGGCAGCTGGGCGGTGCGCGCCGGTGATCGGAGCTTCGTCGCCGACACGGTCATCGTGGCGGCCGGAGCGTGGACGCAGAAGGTCGCGGCGCTCGCCGGCGCCGCCGTTCCCATGCACGTCTCCGCGCTCACGATGAGCGTGTCGAACTCGTCGCCGCCCATCATGTCGCGACTCGTGATGCACGCGTCGCGACCGCTGTCGCTGAAGCAGGTCTCGTCGGGCAACGTGATGATCGGCGGTGGCCGCCGGGCGAACATGCTCGAAACCCCGTCGCCACTGGGCTGGTCGACGGCTCCGGCTATCGAGAGCATCGTCGGCGGCATCGACGATTGCGGGCGGGTGGTTCCGGCCGCGCGGGGGCTGTCGGTCATCCGCTCGTGGCAGGGGCTGCTCGGCTCTCCGGTCGACGAGATCCCCGTGATCGGCGAGGTGCCGGGGCGGCCCGGGATGATCGTGGCGGTCGCTGGGCACACCGGATACACCCTCGGCCCCAGCTGCGGCTGGGCCGCGGCGCAGCTCGCCCTGCGCGAGCGCACCGACGTCGACGTGGCGCGTTTCACCCCGGGCCGTTTCGCGGGGGCGAGAGCATGAGCGTGGCCCTGGATGCTGACGTGGTCGTCATCGGGGCCGGGCACGCCGGGCGTGCGGCGGCGTCGTGGTTGTGGAATAGCGGGCTGCGGGTGATCGTCGTCGACGAGTCGGCGGCGCCGGCGCGAACGCCGCGACGAAGAGCGATGCCGGTGCGGTGGGCGATGCCTTGGCGGTGGGCGATGCCTTGGCGGTGGGCGAATCTGCGGCGGGCGAGTCTGCGGCGGGCGCTGCCTCCGATGCGACCGCCGATACGTCGGCCGGTCCGATATGCGGCGTCGGCCTGGGCGGTCGAGGGCACCGATGGTGCCTTTCGAGTGCATGTTTCGCGGGCCGGCGGCGGAGTCGAAACGGGGTTCGGCCGAGAGGTCATCCTGTGCAGAGCCGTGCTCATTGCGACGGGGAGTACGGAGGTGCCGATGCTGGGCGGTGCGTCGTCGAGGCGAAGCGCCGCGAGTCAGCTGGCCCGCGCAACCGGATGCGCGGCGGTATACGACGACCTGCGTGGCGGTTGGGTCGTGGCCCACGATCGCTACCTGCGCACCACGGTGGCCGGCATTTCTGTGGCCGGCGATGCCTGCGGCCTCCGCACCCCCCGAGCCGCCGCACTGCAGGGTCGACTCGCCGCCATCTCCCTCGCACGTAGCCTTACAGGGCGAGCTCACACGAGTGCCGAACGTCGAACGCGTGCCTCGCTCGGCCGGGGTGGCGTGCTCGGCAATGGCAGCGTCCTCGGCTGCGGCTCGCTCGGCGGAGGCAGCGTGCTCAGCCGAGACTCGCTCGGCAATCACAGCGTGCTCGGCCGCGGCTCGCTCGGCCGCGGTGCGCTCGCAACCATCACGCACGGGTGGTTGCAGTCGGCGCGCCATCGCCGCGCTGACTCCGTGCCGGGCGAGACCGTGGTGTGCCGGTGCGAGGGCATCACACTCGCGCAACTTGATGCTCGCCTCGAGGGCGTGCCGGGCATCCGGAACCTGCGCGACGTGAAGCTCGCGACCCGCGCCGGAATGGGCGAGTGCCAGGGCACCTTCTGCGAACCACTTCTGAGAGAGCTGTGCGCCGGCCGGGTGCCGGGGCACAGCACGCTTGCCGGGGTCGACCCGGGCGGCCTCACGCCGCGCATCCCCGTGCGGCCGCTGCCGATCGGCGACGGGCGCGCCGGCACCGCCGCCGCCCGAGCATCCACCATCCGCGACATCACCCCACCGACACACCGCTGACCCCGCACCGAAAGGCACCCGCTGATGCACAGAACACTCCTTTACGGCGCGCAGGTCGTGAACTCTGCCTCGACCCAGACCGCCGACGTACTCATCGAAAACGGCCGCGTCGTTGCTGTGGGCGAGCTGGCGGCGATCGTCGGTGAGAACTGCGAGCGCATCGACGTGCGCGGCAAGCTTCTCGTGCCAGGTGGAGTCGACGTGCACACCCATCTCGAGTCGCCGCTGAACGGGGCGCCGACGGCTGACGATTTCGAATCCGGTACCATAGCCGCCGCGTGCGGTGGAACCACCACCATCGTCGACTTCGCCGCCCAAGTGAAGGGCCAGACGCTGCTCGACGCGCTCGCAGTGCACCACGACAAGGCGCGCGGCAGGGCGGTGATCGACTACGGCTTTCACATGTGCGTCACCGACCTCGTGAGCGGCAAGCTCGCCGAGTTCGCAGAGGTGGTGCAGAGCGGCGTCAGCAGCTTCAAGGTGTTCATGGCCTACCGCGGAACGCTGATGGTGAACGACGGCGAGCTGTTCGATGTGCTGCGCACCGCGGGGCGCCTGGGCGGCCAGGTGTGCGTTCACGCCGAGAATGGCGACGTGATCGACCGGCTCGCCTCCGACCTCGTCGCCGAAGGCAGAACCGGGCCGAAGTCACACCTTCTTTCCCGGCCGCCAGAGACCGAAGTCGAAGCAGTCGTTCGGGCCATCGCCATCGCAGACATGGCCGACGCACCCATCTACTTCGTGCACCTCTCCACCCAAGGCTCCGTAGAGGCGGTCGCCGAGGCTCGCCACCGCAACGCGAGCGTCGCCGGCGAGACGTGCACGCACTATCTCACGCTCGATCCGTCGCTGTACGACCAGCCCGGGTTCAAGGCGGGCGAGGTGGTGCTGACGCCGCCGCTGCGCGAGAAGGTGCATCGGGATGCCCTGTGGCGCGGCCTCACTACGGGAGACGTGAGCGTGGTCAGCTCCGACCACTGCCCCTACTGCCTCGCCGAGAAAGAGCGGCTCGGGGCCCACGACTTTCGCGAGATTCCCAACGGCGGCCCCGGCATCGAGCACCGCATGAGCCTGCTGTACGGCGAGGGCGTACGCGGCGGGCGAATCAGCCTCGAGAAGTACGTGGAGCTCACGGCGGCGGCCCCAGCGAAGCAGTTCGGCCTCTACCCGAAGAAGGGCGTCATCGCCGCCGGGTCTGACGCCGACATCGTGGTGCTCGATCCGGCCGGCGAGACCGTCATCAGCGCCGCGACGCAGAACCAGAGACTCGATTACACGCCATACGAGGGCTGGGTGTTGCCGGGCCGAATCGAGCAGGTGTTCTCGCGAGGGGATCTGATCGCGGCATCCGGAACCTACGTTGGCGCGCGCGGGCGGGGAAACTACCTGCCGCGGGCAACGGTCTGATGGCGGTGGCGCGCGCGGTTGGCGGTGGCGGTAACGCTGATGTCGCTGTCGCTACTCTGCTCGCTGAGCGAATGAGCAGCCGGTGCTGTTACTGAGTGCGGCCGACGTCGCCGAGCTTCTCACACTCGATGCCGTCTTCGCAGCGACGCGTGAAGCAGCGATCGCACACAGCGAGTTACGCACGCAGCGCATCGCCCGCACCGCGCTTCACCTGCTGGCGCGCGGTCATGCCGAGAACGCGGCACAGCCCGCAACACCGGATGCCCGTGGGGAACTCCTCGTCATGCCCGAGGTCGTCGATCAGAGCGTGTTCGGGGTGAAGACCTGGCACTCGTTCGAGCATCCGGTTGCGGAGTCTGGCGCACGTTCGGGCGCGGGTTCTGGCACACGTTCGGGCGCGGGTTCTGCCTCGACGCTCGCGCAGACGGGTTCGCTCATCTACTTGATCGACGGTGAGTCAGGCGAGCAGGCGATTCTCGACGGCTCGCAGATCACCGACTGGCGCACCGGAGCGTTGTCCGGCCTCGCGGCTGCGCTCTATGCGCCCGAGAATTCGCGCCGGCTCGCCGTGATCGGCTCGGGGCGCCAGGCGCGAAGTCAGGCGCTCGCGCTGGTGCACGCCGTGCCGACGCTGGAATGGGTGAGTGTGTGGTCACGCTCGCCGAAACGACGCGAAGAGTTCGCGGCGCAGCTCACTCGCGACTTCGCCGGGGCATTTGCCGCAGGGTCTCGGCCCGTCGCGGTGACGGTCACGGCGGCCAACTCGGCACCGAAAGCTGTCATCGGGGCTGACATCGTGGTCGCCGCGACCACCTCCACCCGGCCGGTCGTCGTCAACGCCTGGCTCGCGGCCCCGGTGCTCGTCTGCGGCGTCGGCAGCCACACGATCGCCGCAGCCGAGATCGACCCTCGCGCAGTCGCCAGAGCCGACACGGTGGTGGTCGACACTCTCGCGGGAGCCGCCGACACGTCGGGCGACATCGCGCTCGCCATCGCGCGGCACGGGCTCGACCGCGCTCGGGTGGTGGAACTCGGGGCTGTTCTGGGTGCGGTCGGCGGCGGTGTTGCGAGCGCGGGCGCGAGGAGTGGCGTCGGCGGGGACGGCGCGGGCATGAGCAGCGTCGGGGTCGTGCGCACGGGCACGGCCGCGGCCACAAGCTCGGGCGCGGCTGCGGGCGGGGCCACGAGCGCGGGCGAGTCTGCGGCACCTCGCACCCACGCCCGGCGCGACGGGATGACCGTCTTCAAGAGCGTCGGCTTCGCGGCGGCCGACGTGGCTGTCGCTGCCGCGGTGACGCGTCTCGCGGTCGCTCGCGGTGTAGGGACCCGCATCGACCTCTCGTCACAGCAGTAAAGCCCGCCGTACTGGCCCTGGCAGAAGAATGTCTCGCCACTTCGAACACTTTCCCCATTCGCTAGCCCGCCGAGCGTCTCGTGAGCCCCGTGCGCCGATATGAGCCCGCTATACCGGCCTCATATCGGCGCATTTGGCTCACGAGACAGGTGCGAGTCACCGCCACCGCGACAGGTGGGAGCGAAAGTGCGGGCGAAGCCAAGCCCTACCAGTCGTGCACGGTGCCGTCGGCCAGGCGGTTGTAGGGCAGGTAGGCCTTCACGTAGGGGTATTTGCCCGCTTCATCCACATCGAGCGAGACGCCGAGGCCCGGCTCGTCACCCGGGTGCAAGAAGCCGTCGGTGAACGTGAACGTCTGCTCGAAGACGGCATCCGTCGCGGCCCCGTGCTTCATGTACTCCTGAATGCCGAAGTTGTGGATGGCCAGGCCTAGGTGCATCGCGGCCGCCATGCCGACCGGCGAGACATCGGTCGGCCCGTGCATGCCCGACTTGATCTGGTACTGGGAAGCGTATTCGAGCAGCTTTTTGAGGTGCGTGATGCCGCCGGTGTGCGTGACCGCACTGCGAACGTAGTCGATGAGCTGCTCGCGAATGATCAACTGGTAGTCCCAGATGGTGTTGAAGATCTCACCGATGGCCAGAGGCGTCGTGGTGTGCTGGCGAACGAGTCGCAGCGCCTCCTGGTTCTCGGCGGGGGTGCAGTCTTCGAGCCAGAACAGGTCGTACGGCTCGAGCGACTTGCCGAGCTGCGCGGCCTGAATCGGCGTCATGCGGTGGTGTCCGTCGTGCAGCAGCGGCAGCTCGGGTCCGAACTCGTTGCGCACGGCCTCGAACACGGTGGGAACGTGACGCAGGTAGCTGCGGGTGTCCCAGTCTTCTTCGGCAGGAAGCGCGCCGCGCTGGGCGGGCTCGTGGTCGTAACGCACGCCCGAGTTCGCCTCGTAGGTCGCGTTCGAGGCGATGCCGTAGATCGATTTCAGCCCCGGCACGCCCGTCTGCACCCGAATGGCGCGGTAGCCCTGCTGCTGGTGGTCACGAATCGAGTCGAAGAGCTCGTCGGTGGTCTTGCCTGAGGCGTGTCCGTAGGCGAGCAAACCGGTTCGGGATGCCCCGCCGAGCAATTGATACAGGGGCATGCCTGCCGCTTTTGCCTTGATGTCCCACAGTGCCACGTCGACCGCGGCGATGGCGGCCATCGTGACCGGGCCGCGCCGCCAGTAGGCGCTGCGGTACAAGAACTGCCAGGTGTCTTCGATGCGGCTCGCGTCGCGCCCGGTCAGCAGCGGCACGATGTACTCGGTGAGGTAGGTGACGACCGCGAGCTCACGCCCGTTCAGCGTGGCGTCGCCGAGCCCGGTGAGGCCGTCGTCGGTGGTGAGTTTCAGGGTGACGAAGTTACGGTCAGGGCTGGTGACGATCACTTCAGCTTTGTCGACGATCATAGGTTCTCCTTCTGCGACAGGCGCTGCCATGTCGCTTCGCTGCGTTCGACCAGAATGATGAAGGAGGAGTCGCCGCCGAGCGTCGAATCGAGCGCCGTCACCGCGCCGACGGTCGACACCGATTCGGCGATCTCGCCGGTGTAACGCGACCAGGCGAGCCAGGCACCGACGGCGTTCGCACAGGCCGCTGCAGGATGCCCGGCGGCACGCTCGCGCACAGCCACCGGCACGACCCGCAACTGCAGCTTCGTGGCCGCGTTCTGGCCGATCTGCTCGAGCTGGTGCTCGATGCGCGGGTTCTCGAAGCGCTCGAGCAGTGCGGCGCGGTAGTCGTCGAGGCCGAGGTCGGCGCCCGAAGCGTCGGCGGCGTCAGAGGCAGCGGGGGCGGGAGCGGCGGGAGCGGGTTCGAGGCCCGAGGCCCCCGCGGGAGCGGGCGCGAGTTGCCGGGCATCCTCGTTCCAGAGCGCTTCGACCGCTTCACGGCAGACCGGGTCGAGCACGGCTTGGGCGACCGTTGCGTGACCGCGCAGGCGGCCTGCGGCGGCGAGCAGCGTGTGGGCGCCGTTGAGCATCCACAGTTTTCGGTTCTCCCACGGCTCGATATCGTCGACGAAGCGCGCGCCGGCCGTATGCCAGGCGGGGCGGCCGGCGGGAAAGTCGCCGCTCAGCACCCAGTCGGAGAACGGCTCGGTGACGACGGGGGCCCCGTCGAGCCAGCCGGTGGCGCGGGTGACGTCGGCGCGGTCTGCCGGGCTGCTGCGTGGAGTGATGCGGTCGACGGAGGTGGAGACGAACGAGACGTTCTCGCGCATCCACTCGCGCAGCGGGTCGTCGTTCCCGGCAGCTGCTTCGGGCGGCGCAACCGCAGGAGGCACCGCCGCGGCGGCAGGGGCATGGGCAGAGATGGCGGCGGCAGCGGCAGGGGCAGTAGAGGCAGGGGCAGCGTTTGCGGCAGGGTCAGGGGCAGAGGCGGCAGCAACAACGGTAGGGGGAGCAGCAGCAGTAGGGGCAGCAGGGGCGGCAGCAGCAGTAGAGGCGGCAGCGGCGGTAGAGGCGGCAGGGGCGGCCGGGGCAGAGTCGGCAGGGGCAGGGGCAAAGATGGCGGCGTCAGGGGCAGGGGCAGTAGAGGCGCAGGCAGCAGCAGTAGGGGCAGCAGCAGCGGAAGCAGCAATCGCGGCAGCGAGATCGTCGAGGGCCGCTCGCACAACGCTCCCGTTCCCCGGAATGTTGTCGCACGGCACGACAGCAATCGGCGCCCCACCCCCACGCCGCCGCGCCTCGAGCCCCACCAAAACGCGCCCCAGCGCCGTGCGCACGTCGCCGAGCCCATCGACTTTGCGAAAAGGGCCCTTCCCGACGGGGTTTGGGGGTCTTTTCGCAAAGTCGATCGCGAAGAGTCGGGAGAGCTCGGCGATGTCGTGGCGCATGTCTTCGGCGGAGAAGTCTAGGCGGGAGTCCGGGCGAAAGAGGTAGGCCGACTCGGTGACGGTGAGGGTGAGCACGGCGACGGCGGGAGAGGCGAGCAAACGGACGAACGCGAGCAGATCGCCGCCGGGATGGGCCTCGACGATGCTGTCGACGACCTCGAACCGGTCGGTTTCGGCGCCGCGAACGATGAGGGTGTAGAGACCGTCTTGCGCTTCGAGTGCGTCGGCGAGGGCGGAGGAATGTCCGGTGAAGGCGGCGATTCCCCACTCGGCGGCGTCGTCGGCGCGCGCGGTGTACCAGGCCTGGTGTGCGCGGTGAAAGGCTCCGAGGCCGAGGTGCACGATGCGCACGGGTGGGGCCGGCCGGGCCTCGCCCCGCGCAGTGAGCACAGCCAGCGCAGCGCGGGTGAGCGGGGCAGGATGCTGCACGGGCGGGGCCGGCCGGTGCTCGCCCCGCGCAGTAAGCGCAGCGCGGGTGAGCGGGTCGGGATGGTCGTGCGGGTTGCGCAGAAGCACGTTCTCGTCGCGCGGAAGGTGCTTCTGCGCAACCTCGGACGGGATCGACGGGCGCGACGGGACCGACGGGACCAGAGCGGCCGGCACGCCTGACGGGCGCGACGGGACCGACGGGACCGGAGCGGGCGGCACGGCTGACGGGGTGGCCGGCGGCACGGGATGCACGGCCTCGCTCACAGCTTGAACACCGCCCGCGGAATCGTGGTCACCAGGTCGCGCACGATGGTCTCCGCCGCAGAACGGGTGATGCGGCCCTCGTGCACGAGCCGGGCTACGAACCCGGCATCCACTCGGCGAGCCGTGTCGTGGCGGGCCGGAATCGACAAGAACGCGCGGGTGTCGTCGATGAAACCGGATGACCGGTAGAACCCCGCCGTCTCGGTGGTTGCGGCGCGAAACCGCGTCATGGCGTCGGGCGCATCGAGAAACCACCACGGAGCCCCGATGTATACGCTCGGATAGAACCCGGCCAGCGGTGCGATCTCGCGCGAGTAGGTGGTCTCGTCGACCGTGAAGAGCACGAGATGCAAGCCCGGCTCGAGTCCGTACTTCTCGAGCAGGGGCCGAAGCCCGCGCGTGAACGTGGTGGTGACGGGGATGTCGTGCCCGGTGTCGGGCCCGAAGCGATTGAAGGTCGCGGTGCTGTGGTTGCGCAACACCCCGGCGTGCACGGTCATGACGAGGCCGTCGGCGACGCTCATCCGGGCCGACTGCAGCAGCATGTGGCCGCGGAAGGCCCGGCGCTCGTCGGCATCGGCGGTGCCGGCCATGGCAGCCTGAAACAGGCGCTCGGCCTCACCGGCATCGAGATCGACGGTATGCGGCTCGAGCACGCCGTGGTCGGCAGAGACGGCTCCGCGCTCGATGAAGTACCGGCGGCGCTGCTCGAGAGCGCCGAGGTAACCGGCGAACGTGCCGGGAGCGCCGGTGCGGGCGAGCAGGGCGGCCACCGCCTCGGCGAATTCGCGGGCATCCGGATCGAGGTAGCGGTCGGGCCGAAAGGTGGGTGCGACAGTGCCGTTCGCGACAGTGCCAGACGCGACAGCGCCGGTCGCGACAGCGCCAGACGCGACAGTGCCGAACCCCGCGGCGCCGCCCCGCGCAGGCACGGCCGACTCGGAGCGCAACCCCGCGTTG
>JAODBC010000107.1 GCA_025463765.1 Subtercola sp.
CCAGATCCCGGTCGCCCGCGTGGGCCAGCCGGAGGACATCGCCCACCTGGTGAGCTTCCTCGTCAGCGAGGGCGCCGGCTTCGTGTCCGGTCAGGTCATCTACGCCGCGGGCGGCCCGAGGGCCTGATAGGCGGCCGAGCG
This sequence comes from Subtercola sp., assembly GCA_025463765.1. Classification (GTDB taxonomy): domain Bacteria; phylum Actinomycetota; class Actinomycetes; order Actinomycetales; family Microbacteriaceae; genus Subtercola. The sequence continues at coordinate 142 of JAODBC010000107.1, forward strand.
GTGGCTCCCGTCCGAGGGGAGGTATGAGACGCATCGCCCTGGAGCGGAGGTCCCCATTGCCGGGCCTACCGAGCGCCTGGTTGACTGCTTCTTCGATCGACTCAGCTGATGTCCGGCCTCGCCCTCTGGGAAATGCCGGGGCCGAGCGTCGCTCCAGCTCACCGATGAGATGCCCGCGAGGTCCGTGTTCCTTCCCTGTGACCGGTCCTGGCCGTCATTCCATCCGACCGGCCTCAGGCGGCAGCGGAAGGGCCGGCCTTCCCGACGAGAGGAGACCCGTCCATGTCAGCAGGAGCTGAGTTCGAAGGGAACTACGGCATGTGGGTCATCCGTGGCTATGACAACGTGGTACGCGCGGTCAAGGACACGGCTACCTACTCCTCCCGCGACACTTGGCCCGGCGCTCGGCCGCTGTGCCCGGCGGCGGGCGCCGTTGCGGTAGACGCGCAACCGATCCCTGCCACCCTCTTGTCCTCGGATCCGCCGCGTCAGAGTCAGTACCGCCGCATCGTGCAGCGTGCGTTCTCGTCCAGTCGGGTGGCGGGCATGCGCCCACACATCGAGGACATCGTCGATTCGCTGCTCGCCGCCGTCCGGCCGCAGGACGAGATCGAATTCGTCGCCTCGTTTGCGAGTCCGCTCCCCATCCGTGTCATCGCGGAGATGCTGGGCGTTCCCGACGACCTCTACGACCGTTTCAAGCAGTGGGGTGACCACCTCGCGCTCTCGCTGTCCGCCGACATCACGGACGAGGAGCAGGTGCTCACGACCCGGACGCTCATCGACTTCCAGCAGTACTTCATGGCTGCCATCGCCGAGCGGCGCAGGCAGCCGACGGACGACTTCCTGAGCGATCTGAGCCGCGGGCCGGGTGTCGACGGTCCCGAGTTCACGGTCCCGGAGCTGCTCTCCTTCTGCCAGCAGTTGGTCGTAGCGGGACAGGAGACGACGACGAGTTTGCTGGGCGGCATGGCGGTCATCCTCGCCGAGCGACCCGATCTGCAACGGGAACTGCGTGACCACCCGAACCTGCACTCCGACTTCATCGAGGAGTCGCTCCGCTACTGGACGCCGGTGCAGGGGCGTTACCGGGTGACGACTGCCCCGGTGATCGTCGGCGATGCCGAACTGCCGGCCGGCGTCAAGGTGCAACTGCACTTCGGCGACGCCAACCACGATGCCGACGTGTACGACGAGCCGGAGCAGTTCAGGCTCGGCCGCACGGCGAGCCAACGACACATCGCCTTCGGTCTGGGCCCGCACTTCTGTCTCGGGGCGCCCCTGGCCCGGCTCGAGGCGGAGGTTGCCCTGCAGGCGCTCCTCGCCGCCACCTCGGACATCGCCCTCGGGACGTCACCGCCACGCCGGCGGAAGCACTTCCACCTGCGGGGATTCGACTCCGTGCACCTCGCGCTCCAGTGGCGGTGACGAAGTCTCGGGTTCACGCACCCCGTGACGTGCCACGGAGCGCGATGAACCCGAATCGCCCGCGGTGCGCGGGCTCCACCCGGCGAGGAGACGAAGCCCGATGAGGATCTGTGTGGTGACTGGCGCCGGCCGCGGAATCGGTCTGGCGATCGCCGAACGACTCCACCGGGACGGTGGTCACGTGGTGATCGTCGATCAGCAGGAGGAGCCGGCCCGAGCCGCGGCCGCATCGGTCGAGGGGACCGCGCACGTCGCCGACATCGGCGACGAGGCGTCGGTGAGCAGGCTCGCGACCCTGCTCCGCGACCAGTTCGGACGCGTCGACGTGCTGGTCAACAACGCCGGGTTCTGGGGAAACGAGACCTTCGACGAGATGACCGAGGCCGGCGCTCGGCGGATCTTCGACGTGAACGTCCTGGGCACCTGGCGGATGACGCAGAAGTTGGTACCTCTGATGCCGCCGGGGGGCGCCGTCATCAATCTCGCGTCCATCGCGGCCGACTGCCCGCCGGCCAACGCCGGCCTGTACCCCGCCACGAAAGGCGCCGTCATGGGGCTGACCCGCCAGTTCGCCGTCCAGCTGGGCTCGAAGGGCATCCGCGTCAATGCGGTGTCGCCGGGCCTCATCCGGACGCCCGCCTCCGAGGTGAGCTACGTGGACGGCGCCCGCGACCGATTCCTGGCTCAGCTGCCGGTGCCGCGCACCGGCCTTCCCGAGGACGTGGCCGACGCGGTGGCCTTTCTCGCCAGTGACCAGGCCCGCTACATCACGGGGGAGATCCTGCGCGTCGACGGAGGCCTCGTGATCGCGGGACCAGGGGAGCGGCGGGCCTAGTGCGGGCTGCTGGAGGTCGGGAAGCGGTGACTGGATGACCGGGACATTGGATGAGACCGTCGACCTCATCGTGGTCGGCTTCGGCGCAGCCGGGGCCGCCGCCGCATTGACAGCGGCGGACGTAGGCGCACGAGTGCTGGTCCTGGAGAAGCAGGCCCAGGAAGCTCACAGCCCCAGTACCCGGATGTCCGGGGGCGTGATCATGGGCGTGGACGACGTCGAACGGGCGACGCGGTACCTGGACCGGTGCGCCGGCGGCCTCATCCCGACCGACGTGACCCGCGCCTGGGCGCAGTGGGCCCATGAGGTGTTCGACTGGCTGCGCGGCGCCGGCGTCGATGTCACGTATCGCCCGGAGGGTTTCGGAGAGCATCCGACGATCGACGGTTACGACGCGGTCCGGTTCTGGCGGCACGCGACCCTGCGCGACGGCTCCCCGGTCTCGGAGGAATACCGGGGTTCTGCTGCGCAACTCGCGCTGGGCGATGCGCAGGCAGTTCGTGCCCAGGGCCGTTCGCTGGCCCGGAGCGGTACGGATCTCTGGGACGCCCTCGCTGCCGCGGTCGCCGACCGTCGGACTGTCGAGGTGCGGTGGGAGTCACCTGCTCGGCGGCTGCTCACCGACGAGACGGGACGTGTGGTCGGCGTCGAGCACGGCCTCGGAGACGGGGCACGCACCTACGCGAGGCACGGCGTCGTCCTGGCCTGCGGCGGCTTCGAGTTCGACGACGGGATGAAGGAGAACTTCCTCCGGCTCCGACCGGTGCACTTCTACGGCAACCGGGCCAACACGGGTGACGGCGTTCGCCTGGCGCAGGCGGTGGGCGCGGACCTCTGGCACATGAACACCTTCGTGGGGCGCGGTGTCGGCCACTTCGAACTCGACGGGGAGCCGATGACTTCATCATGCACCTGCGGCCCGGTGGCTATGTGATCACGGACTCCGAAGGCCGCCGGTTCACCGACGAGTCGAACCAGGCAGCGCTGCGGCATGACTTCTGGAACGAGTTCCTCTACTACGACAGTCGGCTGCGTCGCTATCCCCGGGTCCCGGCGTACTGGATCTTCGACAGCCGGCGGATGGACCACGGACCACTCACCTCGAAGGTGCTCGGTCTGGTCGGCATCGGACGGTACGACTGGAGCGATTCCAACGAGGCCGAAGTCGATCGGGGCTGGATCGTTCGCGGCGCGACCGTACGGGAGGCCGCGGAGCGAGCCGGGATCGGTGACCCCGGCCGGGCCGAGCAGGAGGTGGCCGAGTACAACGCCGCGTGCGAGAGCGGCCTTGACCGTCTCGGCCGACCGAGGGAATCGTTGGTTCCGCTGGACCAGGCCCCCTATTACTGCGTCCCGCTGTACCCCGGTGGATCGAACACGTCCGGAGGCCCCAGACGCGACGCTTCTGCCCGCATTCTCGACCCGTACGGAGCGCCGATACCGGGCCTGTTCGGCGCGGGAGAACTGGGGCAGGCGATCGGTGAGCTGTATCCCGCCGATGGTTGCAACCTCTCCGAAGCCCTGTCCTTCGGACGGATCGCCGCGCGCTCCGCGGTGGGCGGATCCGCCCTGCGGGACACCACGAGTGATGGTTGACACATTCGGGGCGCCAACCCTAGAGTCCACCCGAGCGTGCGCTTGGTAGGGCGACGAGAGGGGAGCCTCGGTGCGGCGGGACAGTCGAGCGCCTCAGTCGGTACATCATCCCGGCCGGCGCCGGCTCCCCCCACACCCCGGCAGCCGGTCCCTCCGCCCGGCAGGGTCGGGCCGCCCCCTCGGGTGAGGACCTGACCGCAGCAGCACAGCCAACAACATCCGCAAGCAGGACCGGCGGCCCCGGTGGAGCCGATCCACTGCTCGCGACCGCACCCAGGTCGCGGCTCGACCTCGCACGTGCCCGCGCGGACGGTTCACCACGAAGGAGACGCACAGTGATCGGCGAACGAACGAAGAACCGGACGACGCGAGTGGGAACGGTGTGGCGGCGACGCGTGAGTGCAATGGGTTCCCTCGTGGCGGCCGTCGTGCTGGTGGCGGCTTGTGGCGGCCAGGGTGGATCGAAGGCGGCGGGCAGTGAGTCGGTCGCGAAGAGCATCACGATCCGGCTGTCCACCGAGTCTCCTACGGGGCTGCTCTTCACGAAGGAGATCCAGGCATGGGGTGACCTCCTGAACAAGCGCTCGAAGGGGCGGATCACGGTCAAGGTCTACCCCGACGGCCAGCTCTACAAGGACAGCCAGACCCTCCAGCTCATGTCCTCCGGGGGGCCGGTCGAGATGGGGCTGACCGCGCTCGCGACGACGACGACACTCGTGCCCGCCGTCAGCGTCTATGACCTCCCATACCTCGACCCGACCGGGACGCCCGATGGCTGGATGAAGCTCGTCGACCCGGATTCGAAGCTGGGGGGCAAGATCCACGACCAGTTCCAGGGCAAGGGAGTCGAGTTGCTCGGCTCCTGGTACGTCGGCAAGTTCCCCGTGGTCTCCGGAAAGCCGATCGCGTCGCTCGACGACATCAAGGGGCAGAAGGTCCGTGCTCCCGGCGGCTCGGCCATCATCGAGGCGACGATGAAGGCTCTTGGCGCAACCCCGGTGGCAGTGAGTCCGCAAGAGGCACCCTCGGCTCTTCAGCAGGGCCTCGTGAGCTCGGCTTTCGGTACCTACCCCTACTGGCTCGGCTCCCTCAAGGACATCGCCAAGTACGGGACGGATACCCAGGGACTCTTCAATTCGGGCCAGTTCATCCTCGCCTCGGAGAGCTGGTGGAAAAGCCTGAGCTCGTCGGACCAGAAACTCATCAACGACGCCCTCAGCGACATCATCAAGGACGAGACGACGAAGGTGGAGTCTGCCGAGAAGGACGCTCAGGACTCGCTGAAGGCCAGCGGACACCAGCTGGTGCCGCTGAGTTCTTCCGAGACGCGACGCTGGAAGGACGCGACGAAGTCCGTCTGGGACCACGCGGGCTCGATCGTCGGAGAAGACGTTCTAAAGATTGCCCGTGATTCCAGCGGTCGTTGAGGATCTGATGCGCCCCGTCACCCGGAGGGTCTTTGCCATGAAAGGCGTCCTGGTGAGGGTTATCCGCATCCTGCGGCTGGCTGACGACCGGCTATTCGCCGCTGTCGCGGGGGCCGCCTTCGTGGCGGCCGCGTTGATCATGACGTGGGAGGTCGTTGCCCGAGAGGGCTTCGACTCGAGCTCCTCCGGCCGGAGCACGGCGGCGATCTACTTGACCCTCTTCGGATACATGGCCGCGATGGGCAGCGCGGCCGGGCACAAGGTGCACATCCGGGTGGAGGTGCTCGAGTCGAAGATGACCGGCCGGCGAGCCGTCCACATCCTCATCAAGGCCGTGCAGACGGCAGCGATCGTCGCCTTCGCCACCGCTCTGGCGGTGAGTGGTATCGAGTACACCGCGACCTTGAAGGATGCCGGAGTCACCAGCGGTAGCTCGCTCTCGGTAAACACGTGGTGGGCGGCAGCCGCGATCCCCCTCGGCGCCATCCTTCTCGGCGCACGAAGTCTGCTGGAGTTCGCCGCGGAACTCGGTGGGTTGCCGCTCAACAGGGAAGAGGACGACGTGGCAACCGCCGGAGATCT
>JAODBC010000078.1 GCA_025463765.1 Subtercola sp.
CCTCTGTCAAGGTTCTCGCCGTGGTCACCGTCGCCGATTTCCCGGTCGAGGGTGATCAGTTCGACCCGATGCTCAGAGATGACACGCGCGCTTTGCCTGATCCAGTCCGTTACCCAGGTGATGCCCAAACTCACTTCTTCTACCTTCCCCACCGAAGCGCTGCGGTCTGCACAGGGGCATCCCACAACTCGGTCAGTTCTTTGTCGAGCTTCGAAACGGTGATCGAGGCACCCTGCATCTCGAGCGACGTGACGAAGTTGCCCACGAGCGTGCGGGTGACCGTGATGCCCTTCTCGGCCAGCACCTCGGCGGCCCGGCGAAAGAGAATGTACAGCTCGACCAGCGGCGTGCCCCCCATGCCGTTGACGAAGAGCAAGACCTCGTCGCCCGAAACGAACGGCAGGTCTTCAAGAATGGGCTCGAGCATACGGTCGACGATCGCGTCGGCCGGCTCGAGCTTGATGCGCTCGCGACCCGGCTCGCCGTGAATGCCGATGCCGATCTCGATCTCGTCGTCGGCGAGCGTGAAGCTGGGCTCGCCGGCGTGCGGCACGGTCGGTGCGGTGAGCGCGATGCCGAGGGTGCGGGTCTGAGCGTTCACCTTGGTGGCGATGGCCGCGACGGTATCGAGGTCGTCACCACGCTGAGCGGCGGCACCGGCGATCTTCTCGACCAGTACCGTGCCCGCCACTCCGCGGCGACCCGCCGTGTAGAGGCTGTCTTTCACCGCGACGTCGTCGTCGACGATGACGGTACGAACCTCGATGTCATCGGCACCGGCCAGATCGGCGGCCGTCTCGAAGTTGAGCACGTCACCGGTGTAGTTCTTGACGATGTGGAGAACTCCCGCTCCCCCGTCGACCGCCTTGGTCGCCGCGAGAATCGGGTCGGGTGTGGGAGAGGTGAAGATGGGGCCGGGAACGGCGGCATCGAGCATGCCGTAACCGACAAAACCACCGTGCAACGGCTCGTGGCCGCCACCACCACCGCTGACCAGGCCGACCTTGCCCGACACCGGCGCGTCATTGCGCACGATGTAGAGCGGATCGGTCGAAACGGTGAGAATGTCGCCGTGGGCTGCCGCCACACCGGCCACCGCCTCGTCGACGACGTTCTTTGGATCGTTGATGAGCTTCTTCATTGAAAAATCCTTCATCTCGAGTACTTCGAGCCGACACGACAGTCGGTGCTCGAGCACAAACCTACGCCCATTTGGATGCTCGCGAGTAGAGTGATCGCACGATCGAACTAGCTCAAATCTGAGAGGTCAACGTGGACAATCTAGGAATTGATTTCGTATCGGAACTAGTAGGCACTGCCCTGCTGGTTCTGCTCGGCTGTGGCGTCGTCGCCAACGTCGCCCTGACAAAGACAAAGGGGTTCAACGGGGGCTTCTTGATGGTGAACATCGGCTGGGGCCTTGCGGTCTTCGCCGGTGTCATCGTCTCGTACGCTTCCGGCGCTCACCTCAACCCGGCCGTCACGCTCGGGCTCGTCGCCAACGGCGCGACGCACTTCGGCGGGGCGAATTCGCAGGTCGACGTGAATTTTCTGACGGTGATCGCCTATATCGGTGCACAGCTGATCGGGGCCATCATCGGGGCGATCGTCGTCTGGCTGGCCTACAAGCAGCACTTCGACGAAGAGCCTGAACCGGCCAACAAGCTGGGCGTCTTCTCGACCGGCCCCGCGATCCGTTCCTACGGCTGGAACCTCGTCACCGAGATCATCGGCACCTTCGTGCTGGTGTTCGTCGTCATCGGGTTCTCGCGCAACAGCGGTGGAGGCGGGCTGGATGCTCTGGCCGCTCTTCCGGTTGCGTTGCTGGTCATCGGCATCGGTGCTTCACTCGGTGGCCCGACCGGTTACGCCATCAACCCGGCACGTGACCTCGGCCCGCGTATCGCCCACTTCATCTTGCCCATCAAGGGCAAGGGAACGTCGGACTGGTCGTACGCGTGGGTTCCGGTGGTCGGCCCGATCGTCGGAGGCGTCATCGCCGGCTTCCTCGCGATTCCGCTGCTGCCGATTCTGACCTGACCGGCGTCGCGACACCCCGCGCTGAGTGGTAGTCAGCGCTGAGTAGTAGTCAGCGCTGAGTAGTAGTCAGCGCTGAGTGGCCGCCACCCACTGGTCGAGTTTTGCTGCGGCCGCCCCGGAATCGATCGCCTGGGCGGCCGTTTGCATGCGCTCTGTGAAGCGTTCGACGATGCCGCGCTGCACCTCCGACGGGTCGCGGGCGAGATCGAAGGCCACCAGTCCGGCAGCCGCGTTGAGCACGACGATGTCGCGAACGGCGCCGGTTTCGCCGCCGAGAACCCGCCGCACGGTTTCGGCATTGGCCCGCGCATCCCCTCCCCGAAGCTCATCGATGCTGCTGCGCTTCAGACCGAGGTCTCGCGGCTCGATGTCGTGTTCGGTGACGGCGCCGCGTGACACCTCCCAGATGTGACTGTGCCCGGTGGTGGTCAGCTCGTCGAGACCGTCGTCGCCCCGCAGCACCAGCGCGGTTGCGCCACGGGTCTGAAACACTCCGACGAAGAGCGGCACCCGGTCGAGTTGCGCGACACCGACGGCCGACGCCTCCGGCCTGGCCGGGTTGCAGAGCGGCCCGAGGTAGTTGAATACGGTCGGAATGCCGAGTTCACTGCGCACAAGAGCCGCGTGCCGAAACCCGGGGTGGAACTTGGCGGCGAACGCGAAAGTGATGCCCGCCTCACCCAGCACGGCGGCGACGCGGTCGGCGTCGAGGTCGAGATCGACACCGAGCGCACCCAAGACGTCAGAAGAACCCGAGAGCGAACTTGCGGCTTTATTGCCGTGTTTGACAACCGGCACGCCGGTGGAAGCAGCGACAATCGACGACATCGTCGAGATGTTCACGGTGCCGAATCTGTCACCGCCCGTGCCCACGATGTCAAGGGCCATCGGGTCGACGGGCAACTCGATCGCGTGTTCGAGAATCGCATCTCGAAAGCCCACGATCTCATCGACGGTCTCGCCTTTGGCCCGCAATGCGACCAGGAATCCGCTCAACTGGGCGGGGCTCGCCTCGCCCGACATCACCTCGTTCATGGCCCACGTAGCGTCAGAGACAGAGAGGTCTTCGTGCTCGAGAAGAGACGAAATTATGTGAGGCCAACTCTGTTCAGACGACATATCAGCGATCCTAAAGGGTGTGTGCAGCAAGACACGCCGACGCCGACTTCTACAACCTGTGGCAAATGCGAAACGCGCGATAAGAAATCGGACATAATGGAACCGTGACGAGCCAATCGCTGACCCAAACCTCCACCGCACCCCTGGTGCAGCGGCCCAATGTTGTGGCCGTCGGCACTATCGTCTGGCTGGGCAGCGAAGTCATGTTCTTCGCCGGCCTGTTCGCGATCTACTTCACGCTGAGGTCTACCTCGCCTGAACTGTGGAACACCGAAGCCGGTCACCTGAACGTACCGTTCGCAACCGTGAATACGCTGATCCTGGTGTCCAGCTCGTTCACCTGCCAGTTCGGTGTCTTCGCCGCCGAGCGACTGCAGGCCAGAGCCACAGGCTGGAAGCCGACGCAGTGGGGCATGGTCGAGTGGTTCTTCCTCACATACATCCTCGGTGCGTTGTTCGTCTCCGGCCAGGTCTGGGAATACTCCAACCTGGTGCAAGAAGGCATCACCATCAGCTCGTCGGCCTACGGTTCGGCCTTCTATCTGACCACCGGGTTCCACGCCCTGCACGTGACCGCGGGTCTGTTCACCTTCTTGCTGATGATCGGTCGTGCCTTCGCGGTCAAGAACTTCGGTCACCGTGAGGCCACCAGCGCCATCGTCGTGTCGTACTACTGGCACTTCGTCGACGTGGTGTGGATCGGCCTCTTCCTCGTCATCTACATCCTGAAATAGTTCTACATCCTTAAATAGTTCGGAAGAACGACGATTCTCCCGTCGCGTCACTTCGAACAGCGCAGCACCACACAGTGTCACAAAAGAAAGTAGAGAGAATGGCCCGCAAACCTGCGAAAGCGAACAGGCGACACCCCCTGGCCACTGTCGTTCTGATCGCCATCGGGCTTGCCTTCACCGGCGGCGGGTACGCTCTCTTCACCAGCACCGCTACGGCGCAGACCGACACGTCAGCCACTTCGACGGCGTCGAGCGTCGCCGAGGGCTCGAAGCTCTTCGCGGCCAACTGCGCCACCTGCCACGGCCTCAACAGCGAGGGAACCGGGAACGGCCCGAGTCTCATCGGCGTCGGCGCGGCATCGGTCGACTTCCAGGTCGGCACGGGCCGTATGCCGCTGGCCATGCAGGGCCCGCAGGCCATGGAGAAGCCGCCGCAGTTCACCGCCGAGCAGACTCAAGCACTCGCTGACTACGTCGCCTCGCTCTCCCCCGGCCCCGCCATCCCCACCGCCGACCAGCTCACCGCGAACGGCAACGCGACTAACGGTGGCGAACTGTTCCGCATCAACTGCGCCATGTGCCACAACGTCGCCGGTGCCGGTGGCGCCCTGACCGAGGGCAAGTTCGCCCCCGATCTGACGGGTGTCGACTCCAAGTACATCTACGAGGCCATGCTCACCGGCCCGCAGAACATGCCGGTCTTCAACGACCACAACATCACCCCCGAAGACAAGCGCGACATCATCACGTACCTGAAGTACCTGCAGAACAACCCGTCACCCGGCGGATTCGAGCTCGGCAACCTTGGCCCGGTCGCCGAAGGTCTGTTCATCTGGATCTTCGGAATCGGCGCAGTCGTAGCGCTGACGGTCTGGCTGACAGCAAAGTCGAACTGACACCGAACGTCACCGAAGATCAGCGTCAGCGTTCTGCACGTACATTTTGAGGCTCGAAAGGGAACACCATGGCACACGACGACAGCAGCGGTAAGGACATAGCCGCTACCTCGTCTGGGTTAGACGCAGGTGCTGGCACAGCGGTCGTACCCGCAAGCGCCCACGCCGAAGCCGACGGCGGTCTGGCAGTCATCACGACCGACGGGTTCGAGAACCCCGGTCATCCGCCGACCCGCCCGCGCGTCACCGACATCGACCCGAAGAAGGCCCGCCACGCTCAGCGCGCGGTCTACACCCTCTTCTACATCTCTATCGCGGGCAGCATCTTCGCGCTTGCCGCTTACATGGCCTTTCCTATCAACGACGACCTGAACTCTGTGCGGCTCAACACGGTCTTCCTGGGAATCGGCATCACCTTGGCATTGTTCGGCATCGGGCTCGGTGCCGTGCACTGGGCCAAGTCGCTGATGAGCGAAGAAGAAGGCGAAGACATTCGCCACCCCGTTCGCGGAACCGACGAGACCCGCCTGCGGGCCGTGCAGATCTTCGACGAGGCGAACAAGGAGTCGGGCTTCGGCCGCCGTACCCTGATTCGTAACAGCCTGATCGGTGCACTCGTCGCCTTTCCGCTTCCCGCAGTCATTCTGTTCCGCGGGTTGGCGCCGGAATACAGCAACCCGGCAGCGCTGCTCGAGACCACCATGTGGAAGACGGGCACCCGCCTCACGCTCGACCCCTCGGGCCTGCCTGTGAAGGCAGCAGACGTGACCATCGGCTCGGCCTTCCACATCATTCCCGAGGGCCTCAACGACCAGCCCGACCGCCTCGAGCAGAAGGCCAAAGCGGCCGTTCTGCTCATGCGAATCAACCCGGCAGACCTCAACGTCAGCCCGGGCCGTGAGACCTGGAACTACGACGGCATCGTCGCCTACTCCAAGATCTGCACGCACGTCGGATGCCCGGTGGCACTCTTCGAGCAGCAGACGCATCACCTGCTGTGCCCGTGCCACCAGTCCACGTTCGACGTGAACAACGAATGCCAGGTCATCTTCGGCCCGGCAAAGCGTCCTCTGCCCCAGCTGCCGATCACGGTCGACAGCGAAGGCTACCTCGTCGCGCAGAGCGACTTCACCGAGCCAGTCGGCCCAAGCTTCTGGGAGCGCTCATGAGCACCATCGAACGATCAGACGCACCTCACGAGATCGTCGATCCCGTCTTCTCCGATGTTCCGAAGGCGGCAAACACCAACGCCTCGCGTTTCACCGCCGCCGCAGCGAATTACATCGACGAGCGCACCAGCATCTCGGCCGTCGTGAAAGAATTCGGCCGCAAGATCTTTCCCGATCACTGGTCGTTCATGCTCGGCGAAGTGGCGCTGTACAGCTTCGTCGTCATTCTGCTCACCGGCACGTTTCTGACGTTCTTCTTTCAGGCCTCGATGGCTCCCGTCACCTACAGCGGTCCGTTCGTGCCGCTGAAGGGCGTCGAGATGTCGTCGGCCATGGATTCGGCCCTCAAGATCTCGTTCGAGGTGCGTGGCGGGCTGCTGGTTCGCCAGATCCACCACTGGGCGGCTCTGCTGTTCATCGCCTCCATCGGCCTGCACATGCTGCGCATCTTCTTCACGGGCGCATTCCGCAAGCCGCGTGAGCTGAACTGGACGATCGGGTTCTTGCTGTTCATCCTGGCTCTGGCCGAAGGCTTCACCGGCTACTCGTTGCCCGACGATCTGCTTTCGGGCAATGGCCTGCGCATCATCGACGGCATGGTGAAGGGTGTTCCGTTCGTCGGCACCTGGATCTCGTATCTCATCTTCGGCGGTGAGTTCCCGGGTGAGCAGATCGTGGGAAGGCTCTATACGCTGCACATCTTGCTCTTGCCTGCCATATTGGTGGCGATGATCGCCCTGCATCTCGTCTTCGTCGTGGTGCACAAGCACACTCAGTACGCGGGGCCCGGCAAGACGAACCAGAACGTCATCGGCTACCCGGTTCTGCCGGTGTATGCGGCGAAGGCCGGCGGCTTCTTCTTCATCGTGTTCGGTGTGATCGCGCTCATCGCGTCGTTCTTCACGATCAACCCGATCTGGAACTACGGGCCATACGACCCCTCGCCTGTTTCGGCCGGTACTCAGCCCGACTGGTACATCGGTTTCGCCGACGGTGCACTGCGCCTCATTCCACCGGGGCTCGAGTCGGTCATCTGGGGTCACACGTACTCGTGGAACATCCTGATTCCCATCGTCGTGCTCGGGTTGTTCATCGCCACGGTGGCGCTGTACCCGCTCGTCGAGGGCTGGGTCACGGGCGACAAGCGAGAGCACCACATTCTCGATCGTCCTCGAAACGCGCCGACTCGTACCGCCATCGGTGCCGCGGGTGTCACGTTCTACGCTGCGCTCTGGGCCGCGGCCAGTTCCGACCTCATCGCCACTCACTTTGAGCTGTCGATCGAAGCGGTCATCCATGCCATCCAGGCCACGGCGATTCTCGGGCCGATCATCGCCTACTTCATCGCGAAGCGCGTGTGCCTCGCGTTGCAGAAGAAAGACCGTGAGATCGCCCTGCACGGCTTCGAATCGGGTCGTATCGTGCGTCTGCCGGGCGGCGAGTACATCGAAGTGCACCAGCAGGTCGACGAATACGAACGCTGGCGCCTGGTGACCTTCAACGAGTACAAGCCGCTGATGATCCGCCCGAATGCCAAGGGCAAGATCACCGGCACACAGCGCCTGCGTGCTCGTATGTCGCGCTGGTTCTTCGAAGACCGCATCGCCCCCATCACCAAGAGCGACGTGGCGCGCCAGACGCACGACCACCACTAGGCGAACAGCCGCCCCTAGGTGCACGACCGCCGCTAGGTGGCACGCTCACCGAACCGGATGCCCTCCCCCACTGTCGGGGAGGGCATCCGCTTTTTCGTGGCTGCCTTCGCGGGACCGTTTCGTTTCTGCCTTCGCGGGACAGCTGCGCCGCAGTGAGGCGGGTGTACTGCCCTCTCTACGGCGCACGTGTCTCACGAGACGGCCGTGCAAGTCTGGCTCGGGCACCGGCTCGTGAAGCTCGCACCGCCACTCTCTGCCGGGGAGCGCATCCGCTTTCTCCTTTCTGCTTTCGCGAGACACTCTCGTGTCTGCCTTCGCGAGACAGCGGCGCCGTAGTGAGGCGGGTGTACCGCACCCTCTACGGCGCACGTGTCTCACGAGACGGCCGTGCGGCGCGTACCGCCGCCGGACGAGCGAGACGGGGTCGCAACGGACGGCGCAGCGCAGTAGGGCGCCGTTCAGTGACGGCGGGTGAGACGCTTCAGGGCGCGCCTGAGGCGTTCGGTTTGGGAGTCGGTGAAGTCGTGGGCGAGGGAGAATGCCTTGCGGGTGGGGTTCGCGTCGTCGGCGATGCCCTGCAGGGCGGCCTCGGCCTTCTGCTGCGGCGTCGATTTCGCCGCAGGCTCGTCGTCAGTCACCCCACCACGCTGCAACCTCGCTACCAAATGTTCGGGTGCTCCCGAGTATGACCACAACACTGCCTTAGCGGGAGGACCGGTACCAAAAAGATCCCCCCGCAAACGCCGGAGCGAAGCGGAGGGACCTTCTGGAACGACTCAGAGGGGGCTCTAGCGGGCGAAGAAGCCCCGGTAGTACTCATAGACCCAACCGACGATGGCGATGAGAATGAGGCCCACTGCGATGAAGCAGATCCAGGTGCCCACAGCGAGGCCCGTGACGAAGATCGCCAGCGAGCCGCCGAGGATGATCGGCCACCAGCTCCAGGGGCTGTAGAAGCCCATCTCCGGGTCTCCGTCGTCGATGTTCGACGTCAGTACGTCTTCGGGCAGTTCGCCGCCCTGGGCCGAGTGCACACGACCCAGGTAGAAGGCGATGAACCCACCCAGAATCGCCGCAAGAGCGATACCGATGGTTCCTACCCACTCGACCTCGCCGTACGAGACGAGCGACCAGAAGATGTAGATCGCGTCGGCGAGCAGAAAGAAGCCGGCTAGAATCCAGAAGACGTTTCTATTGGCGCGCACCCTACTTCACCTTCTCGGTCTGGATGTCATACGTCGGGGCATCCGGAGCGTCTTTCGCCGGACCCACGCCGACCGGCACGCCAGCTTCTGGGTGGTTCAAGTCGAACGCCGGAGACTCGCTGCGAATACGCGGAATCGAGGTGAAGTTGTGCCGAGGCGGCGGGCACGAGGTGGCCCACTCGAGCGAGCGGCCGTAGCCCCACGGGTCGTTCACCGTCACTCGCGGCGCCTTGCGGGCCGTGATGTACACGTTCAAGAAGAACGGAATCATCGACGAAGCCAGCAGGAATGCACCCACGGTCGAGATCTGGTTCATCCAGGTGAAGCCGTCGTCGGGAGCATACGTCGCGTACCGACGAGGCATTCCGATCACGCCGAGCCAGTGCTGAATGAGGAACGTGGTGTGGAAGCCGATGAACAGCAGCCAGAAGTGCCACTGGCCGAGCTTCTCGTTCAGCATCTTGCCGGTCCACTTGGGCCACCAGAAGTAGAAACCCGAGAACATGGCGAACACGACCGTACCGAACACCACGTAATGGAAGTGGGCGACGACGAAGTACGAGTCTGAGACGTGGAAGTCGAGCGGCGGCGAGGCCAGGATGACGCCGGTCAGACCACCGAACGTGAAGGTGATCAAGAAGCCGATGGCCCACATCATGGGTGTCTCGAACGTCACGGAGCCACGCCACATGGTGCCGACCCAGTTGAAGATCTTCACGCCTGTGGGCACGGCGATGAGCATGGTCATCAGAGCGAAGAACGGCAGCAGCACCGATCCGGTGACGTACATGTGGTGAGCCCATACGGTGACCGACAGCGCACCGATGGAGATGGTCGCGTAGATCAGCGTCTTGTACCCGAAGATCGGCTTGCGGCTAAACACCGGCAGAACCTCGGAGATGATGCCGAAGAACGGCAACGCGATGATGTAGACCTCCGGATGCCCGAAGAACCAGAACAAATGCTGCCAGAGCAGCACGCCGCCGTTCGCCGCATCGTAGATATGCCCGCCGAACACTCGGTCGACGCCGAGCGCCGACAGCGCC
>JAODBC010000100.1 GCA_025463765.1 Subtercola sp.
CGACGTCTGCGGCAGCTTGCGCATCTGCAGTGGCTTGGGCTTCAGCGGCGGCGCGCGCAGCGTCATCTTCGGCTTCGGCAGCAAGACGCGCGGCGTCGGCATCGGCAGCAGCTTGAGCATCGGCAGCGGCCTGCGCTTCAGCGGCAGCTTGGGCGTCGGCGGCAGCTTGCGCTTCAGCGGCAGCAGCTTCAGCGGCAGCAGCTTCAGCAGCAGCGTCAGGCGTCGTCTCTGCGCCGGTCGTATCCGTTACGTCGGTAGCGTCCGGATCGATAGTTTCTCCCACCTGTTCGGCGAGCGTTGGTTCCGGCGCGACCGGTTCCGGTTCCGGCGTCGGGTCGATGACCTTCGGCGGCTTGGCGGCGACCTGCACTTCGAGGTCTGCGATTTCCACGAGCAGGCCATTGAGCACTTCGGTCTTCGTCTCGAATTCGCCCTTCAGCGATTCAATCGCGCCCATGACGTCGGCCCGCTTGGCGTTGGCCGTCTGGAAACGTGCGCTGTTCTTGCCTGCCAGCATCATGACGCGCGCGGCGACGTTGCGCACGTTGAGGTCGCGACCGCGTTCCGGCGCGACAACAATCGTCACGTCCTTTTTGTTGAGCATCCATTTCCACGAGACAAGCTCGTCAGACGGCATGATTTTGCCGGGCGTCACGTCCGGGTTATGAAAAAAGATGCTCAGGGTTTGCCCGTCGGACAGCTCGAAAATCGCCGCGACGTTGGTCGTTCCGTTGCGCTTGAACGGGTCCGTGACCTGCATCGCGAGCACGGACAGGTTGCCGCCCGCGCGCGAGAGCAGCTTTTGCAAAATCGTCATCTGCTGTTCGAGCTTGCGATAGGGCAGCACTAGCGCGTCGAGTTGCAGCACGCCGTCTGAGTCTTCGAGAATGTCGGCGAGCGTCACCGCTTCAAAAATCAGGGAGTCGTCCTTGTCGTGCGCGCGAATGGCGTACAGCACTTGTGCGAGGGTCGCGCCCATCGGTTGATTAGCGCTATCCCAAAGTACCTTTTCCATCTTGCTTTCCTCGTGAGGGAGTTGATTCGGCGTGAGGGGCTTCGACAGGTCGCCGTTTGCCATCCACCACTTCAGTTGATCGACCGTGCAGGCCACGCAGCTATCGAGGCCCTTCCAGTCGTGCTTGAAATTCGAGAGATATGCGGCTTCTGCCGTGCGGCGGTCTGGAAATCCAACCATGACCTTATGTTCATCCCACGCGCCGCGCACGAACTGGTTGATGACGAACACCGCGCGCGACTCAGGGTAGGGACCTAGGTAGCAATCGAGTTCGTCACCGTCTGCGCCAGTCACGCCTTCGAAATAGCCGTAGTGCGCCGTTTGCAGGTTTTCGCCGCTCGTGCCGTCGTCCGCCGCCCACTTGCGCAGCGTGCCGCGCGGGTTCTCAATGACGACAGGGATTCCCTGCACGGTCGCCGTGCCCTTGGCATACTCGCCCGCCTCGCGTTGCGCGCGTGAGGGTTCCGGCAGGGTGTTCATGCCGTAAGCGCCTGTATGGGCAGCTTGAAAGAGTCGGGTAAAGGAATCCATGCCGCCATTGTCGAGTGCGCCCCGCACTTGTCCGGCGTGCGTTTTCCTATCGAATAATTACTGCTTGCACTTTCAATTGTGAGCGCATACTATTCGTGTATTGGTTTAATTTTCTTAAGGGGTAGGAAATGGCGAAAGGTACGAAATTCACGTTCACGACGGCTGAAGGCAAAGTCGAGACTCGCACGAGCGAGCGCGTGTACACGCATATCGTTGTTGGGCGGGATAACCTTGCTGCGTTACGCGCACAAGCGCAGAACGCAGCAAGCGTCGCGAGCCTGAAAGACGAGTACACGTTTCGCAAAAATTGCGCTTCGGTCAATGTGGGCGAGAAGTATCCGGGCCGCTCATACGAGGTAGACGCCGCCATGCACGCCAGCGCCACCGCTTGCATGGCGCAATACTCGACTGTTGACGAGTACGTGAAGGCGAAGATCGCGGAGCACCTTACCCGCATCGGTGACGCGGACGCAGGCCCGCAACGTGTCTTGCAATGGTCGATGACGCATCGCGCAGCACTTGGCGCGGTTGGGAAGTGGCAAAAATGGCACGTCGATGTGCAAGTGATCGCACTGTAAAGAACCCGCCCGGCATGAGCCGGGCCTTATATCAAGTTCTGTGCGCTACCCCACGCTTTTTATATGTGCTTACCGGATAATTACAAGCCTGTTACACCGTCCTTGCTTCCAGACTGATAGAGCTTGTTCTTTCCACTTGCTGTTGGTGTAGCAGTACGTTGGTACGGCCTTGCATTTTATCTTCACAAGAAAAATCAAAACGTCGATATAAAAGGGACCACAAATGAATAGAACTAGAAAACCGTTTCGCTGCAAAATCGGTATGCATTCCAAAACGCTTGTAACTGAGTTTGAACGCCGCTGTACTCACTGCGGTGCCGCATGGACTACCGATCCGGCACCTTTGGTACGCACAGGTTACACAGAATGGGATCGCGTGACCTATCCAAAACCGTCTATCGAGTCCCACACTCCTGCAAAGCCAGCGCATCAAGCCGTAGATCGGCAAGAATCTTTGATCGATAATCCCCCGCTCAGCACTTGAAGCCGTACTTTCCTTGGCTATTCGTTTTATCTAAGCCCGGCACTCGCCGGGCTTTTTACATAGGTGAACCATGAAACTGATGAAACTGAAGTTCAGCAAAAAGATGCAGACCATCATCATGCCCGGCGAGCAGGACGGTGCGCCGTGGGCGGGCCTATCGGGTTGCGACACGATCCGCGACACCCTGCGCACCGCGTGGGCCGCTGGCAGTCTCGCTAAAGACGGATCGTGCGTCATCGCGATTACGGATGCCGAGGCGCATATCCTCACCGAACACGGCAAGCTCGCTCTCGCAGAGTTGGAACTGAAGCTTGCCGAGTGCAAGACCGACGAGGAAAAGAAGCCGTTTTTCGGGCGTAATTCAGCGTGGTCCGCCTTGCTGCGTAGTATCGAGAAGGAACGCGCAGCAACGCCCGCATAAGGGGCTTGCACAAACATTCGTGAGCGCATACTATTAGTCATGTTCAACAAACGTAGTGAGCGCGCCATGTACCTCAAATCGAACGCCCCGGAAATCAAATGGATTTTTGCTAATAAAGCGGGGAACGATTTCGCGCGCTCATGTGACGCGTACCTTCTGCGCACCGGCACGCTCACCGATCCGATGTTCAACGCGATTCAACGCAGCTTGCGCCCGATTGCCGCCGCTGTTGAGGTCATGGGCGTGTCCAAGGTAGTCGATGCGTTCGCGCACGCCACTGAGGCCGGTTTGAAGCGTCCCAAAATGTACCTTGGTGATTTCCTCTTCAAGCTCGCGCCGAAGACGGGCCGCAACGCTGGCGCGATCTACGTCACGGAAGAGGGTGAGTACCTTGGCAAAATCGCCGACGGCAAGTTTCAGTCGGCGCGCGATTGCACGGAAGCGCAGAAAGCGGCCATCGTGGAAGTATGCGCGGACCCGGAAAAGGCGGCAAAAGCATTCGGTCAGGAAACGGGCCGTTGCTCATGCTGCGGTCGCGAACTGACGGACCCGGTAAGCATCGCTAACAGCATCGGCCCGATTTGCGCAGCTAACTACTTCGGGGGCTGATATGAAAGTCAAAGTCATGTGCAACATATGGGGTAACTGGAATTGTTTCGAGGGCGTCAATAAAATCGAATTCGGTTGCGACAAATACCGCGCGACCGAATGGCTTAGTGAGCGGTTGCTAAAGGGCGATTGTGAGTTATCGGATAAGTCCTACCTAACGATGGAAGACGTCAAAGCGTTCCGTGCGAAGCACGCCGAATACGACGCCCGGACAGCCGAACGTGAAAAAAGGAGAGGTTAAGAATGGCACGAAAGAAAGCGCCCGCGCTTTGCATCGTTGCGCGTCATAAGGTCGTGCTGGCCGCATCGCATGAAGCGAAAAGCACCACGACTGTAACCCCGGCCCTGCCCGTAGTGGAAAGACCTTTCCGCACTGTGCTCGCGCCTAAAGCGAAGTGGCCGCAATGAACGACTTAGAACTGACTGAAAAGGCTGCACTCGCCGCAGGCATTCCAATGCGCACGGGAACGCCGGGCGAGTTCAATCCACTGCATGACGATGGCGACGCTTTTCGTTTGGCAGCTACTCTGAATTTTCGCATCGAGCCAGCCGGGCCAATGTTAAAGCCGGTTGATCGTGTAATCGTGAGTGTTAAAGGCAAGGGGCACATTGACGCTGAAGTTCTGTTTGAAGGCGACCCGCGAGCAGCTTGGCGGCGCGCCATTGTTATGACCGCCGCCGCACTGGAAGGAGACTCGCTATGATGCCAGCCAGCGAAAGGCCGCTCACGGCGGGGCAGAAGTTTATCGAAGACATGGTGCGCATGCGCGGTATGGACTGGGTGCGCCTTGGGATGCAGGTCGAGGTTGATGGCAAGCCGGGCACGATCCGGGGAACGCACGGCGGGAATCT
This sequence comes from Subtercola sp., assembly GCA_025463765.1. Classification (GTDB taxonomy): domain Bacteria; phylum Actinomycetota; class Actinomycetes; order Actinomycetales; family Microbacteriaceae; genus Subtercola. The sequence goes on from JAODBC010000100.1 coordinate 4,491, forward strand.
CGCCGTTGTGTTCAAGGGTCAGCATTTCCGCTCGAACTGCCATCCGACGTGGGAAACGCGGTATTTCAACACGCGAGGCGAGGTCATTGCAGACTACCGAGCCAACGCAAAACCGGGAGAACGTGGCTATGCCGAGTAAATACGATTACGTCACGATTGAGGACAAGGGCGGCGACGTGATGCCCTTTGCGGCATACGGTTGGAGCCGATACCCGCGTGGCTCAGTCTTGGAAGGGCAGGCGAGCAAACAGTTCATCGAGTGCTACGCGAACGAGGCAGAGGCGCGTACCGCGCATCCGAACGCTATCGAGGGCGTGGGCAATCGCAGCGCGAACAATAGCGTGTCGCATTTGCCGGGCGAAGATGATTTCGTGCCGGGCGGCGCGTTGCCGGATGATTACTGACATGGCAAAGATGACAACGGAGCAGATTACGGACCGGCTAGAAAAAATCGCTCTCATGGTGAATCGGCTTGACGCCGATTTGAAGGCCCAGTTTGGCGAGCAGGCCGAGGTTTTCTTTGAGGCGGACGGCGGCATTCACGCGATGCGCGGCGACTGTGACGGGGGCGCGGCGAAACGTCAGGCTTTCATCATTGCGTCAAGCTCGTACAGCCGTCATGGCGTCGGAGCATGGTGATGCACAAGCACTTTGACACCATCGAGCGCGAGCTACGCGCCGCCATAGACAGCGCCACGGACCAAGGCGCACTGATGGACCGCCTTGAACGCTTGATAAATGAAGCCAAGGGCGTGCGCTTCACGACCGCACTCGCGCTCTTCGGCTCGCAGTTCAAGCCGGGCGACGAGCCCGCGCCGGGCGTGGCCGAAGAGGCGCGCGCGTTCGAAGAGGGCGATAAGGTGCGCACGAAAGACGGCTATCTTGCGCACGTCGGCTATTACGATGACAAGGGTAATGTCGTGGTCAATGTC
>JAODBC010000010.1 GCA_025463765.1 Subtercola sp.
GGTGTCGGGCTCATCTCGCCGCCGCCGCACCACGACATCTACTCGATCGAAGACCTCAAGCAGCTCATCTTCGACCTCAAGCGCGCCAACCCCGAGGCCCGCGTGCACGTCAAGCTGGTGAGCCAGAACGGCATCGGCGCGGTTGCGGCGGGTGTCACGAAGGCGCTGGCCGACGTCGTGCTGGTCTCCGGCCACGACGGCGGAACGGGCGCCAGCCCGCTCAACTCGCTGAAGCACGCCGGTACCCCGTGGGAGCTCGGCCTGGCCGAGACCCAGCAGACGCTCATGCTGAACGGCATGCGCGACCGCGTGGTGGTGCAGGTCGACGGGCAGATGAAGACCGGCCGCGACGTGATCGTCGGTGCTCTGCTCGGCGCAGAGGAGTTCGGTTTCGCGACCGCGCCGCTCGTCGTCTCGGGCTGCGTCATGATGCGGGTCTGCCACCTCGACACCTGCCCGGTGGGTGTCGCCACGCAGAACCCCGAACTCCGCGCACGCTTCAGCGGCAAGCCCGAGTTCGTGGTCAACTTCTTCGAGTTCTTGGCACAAGAGGTGCGCGAGTACCTCGCCGAACTCGGCTTTCGCACGCTCGAAGAGGCCATCGGCCACCACGAGCTGCTGAACGTCGACCACGCCCTCGAGCACTGGAAGGCCGACGGTCTCGACCTCTCGCCTATTCTGGTCGGCCCGACGTTCGCCGACGACGAACCGCGCGTCAACCGCAGGCCGCAAGAGCATGAGCTGGAGAAGCACTTCGACAAGCGGCTCATCCGCGATGCATCCGAAGCCCTCGAGTTCGGCGAGCCGGTGGTCATTTCGCTGCCCATTCGCAACACCGAACGGGCCGTCGGAACGATGCTCGGGCACGAGGTGACCGTTCGGCACGGCGAAAAGGGCCTGCCAGACGACACCATTCAGATCAGTCTGCAGGGCTCGGCCGGGCAGTCGCTCGGAGCGTTCATGCCGGCGGGCATCACCCTTCGGCTCGAAGGCGACTCGAACGACTACGTCGGCAAGGGGCTCTCGGGCGGGCGCATCATCGTGCGGCCCTCTCGTGCGGCAACGTTCGACGCCGCGCGCAACGTCATCGCCGGCAACGTGATCGGCTACGGCGCAACCCGGGGCAGCATGTTCATCCGCGGCATCGTGGGCGAGCGCTTCTTGGTGCGCAACTCGGGTGCCACGGCTGTCGCCGAAGGCGTGGGAGACCACGCCCTCGAGTACATGACGGGCGGCATAGCGCTCATTCTGGGCACCACGGGCCGCAACCTCGGCGCCGGCATGTCGGGCGGCACGGCGTACGTGTACAAGCTCAGTACCGACCTGGTGAACACCGATTCGCTCGCCTCCGGTGAGCTGCAACTCTCGCCTCTCGACGCCAACGACACCGAACTGGTGCGTGCGCTGCTCACCGAACACGAAGCCGAAACCGGGTCGACGCTGGCGGCGTCGATGCTCGCCGATTTCGACACTGTGGCCGGCGAGTTCGTCAAGGTGCTGCCGCGCGACTACGCCGCGGTTCTCGCTACTCGCCAGACGGCGGTCGACGAGGGGCTTGACCCCGACGGAGACGTGGTCTGGGAAAGAATTCTGGAGGTAACCGGTGGCTGATCCCAAGGGATTCCTGAAGGTCACTGAGCGTGAGCTGCCCAAGCGGCGGCCCGTTCCGATTCGGCTCATGGACTGGAAAGAGGTCTACGAGCCGGCCAACCCGAGCGAGACCCGGCGTCAGGCCGGCCGCTGCATGGACTGCGGCATTCCGTTCTGCCACCAAGGATGCCCGCTGGGCAACCTCATACCGGAGTGGAACGACCTCACCTGGCGCGGCGAAGGCCGGCAGGCCATCGAGCGGCTGCACGCCACGAACAACTTTCCCGAGTTCACGGGTCGGCTCTGCCCTGCACCGTGCGAGAGTTCGTGTGTGCTCGGCATCAACCAGCCGGCCGTCACCATCAAGCAGGTCGAGGTTTCTATCATCGACCAGGCGTTCGCGAACGGCTGGGTGCAGCCGCACCCGCCGGAGCGCCTGACAGGAAAAACGGTCGCGGTCGTCGGATCGGGGCCGGCGGGCCTCGCCGCCGCCCAGCAGCTCACTCGCGCCGGCCACACCGTGGCCGTTTACGAGCGCGACGACCGCATCGGCGGCCTGCTGCGTTACGGCATTCCCGACTTCAAGATGGAGAAGCGCCACCTCGAGTCGCGCCTCAGCCAGATGATGGCCGAGGGCACCCGCTTTCGCGCTGGAATCAACATCGGCGTCGACATCACCTGGGCCGACCTCCGCTCGCGGTACGACGCCGTGATCGTGTGCACGGGCGCAACCGTTCCGCGCGATCTGCCGATTCCGGGTCGCGACCTCGACGGCGTGCACTACGCCATGGAGTTCCTCGTTCAGGGCAACAAGGTTGGCGCCGGCGACACCGTCATCGACCAGATCACCGCCGAGGGCAAACACGTCGTCGTTCTGGGCGGCGGTGACACCGGCGCGGACTGCATCGGCACAGCGCACCGGCAGCAGGCCCTTTCTGTGACGAACCTCGCCATCGGAACACAGCCGCCGACCGAGCGCCCCGAGGCCCAGCCCTGGCCGATGGTGCCGAACCTGTTCGAGGTCTCCAGCGCCCACGAAGAGGGCGGAGAGCGCATGTATCTCGCCTCGACCGTCGAGTTCCTCTCGAACGACGCAGGCGAAGTGCGGGCGATTCGCGTCGCCGAGACCGAATATCTCGATGGCCGGCGCGTGCCGAAGGCGGGCACCGAGCGGGAGATCCCCGCCGACCTCGTGCTTCTGGCGCTGGGCTTCACCGGCCCAGAATCCGCCGACCTCTCGAACCAGGTCGGGGCACAGTTCGACGGCCGCGGAAACGTCGAGCGTAACGACGACTACGAGACGAGCATCCCCGGCGTCTTCGTGGCGGGCGATGCCGGTCGCGGTCAGTCGCTCATCGTCTGGGCCATCGCCGAGGGGCGCGCCGCCGCTGCTTCGGTCGACCGCTACCTCGAGGGCGACACCGAGTTACCCTTCCCCGTCGCGCCGAGCGACCGGGCGATCTCGATCTGAGATTTGCCGGGCATCCACCACACCGTTCACCACCACGTCACCTTCGAAGGCCATAATGGGCCTGTGAGTGCAGTGGACTATTTCACCAATGCGCACCCGCGCAGAAGCATGGAGCACACCAAAGAATGAGACGCGCAAAAATCGTCGCCACGCTGGGGCCGGCCACCTCGTCGTACGAGAACATCCGGGCCATCATCGATGCCGGTGTCGACGTCTGCCGCATGAACCTGAGCCACGGCTCGTATGACGTGCACGAAGGCATCTACGCCACCGTGCGCCAGGCCGCAGAAGACTCCGGCCGCGCGGTAGCCGTGCTCGTCGACCTGCAGGGCCCGAAAATCCGTCTCGGCAAGTTCGAGGCGGGCCCCTATTACCTCGAGCAAGGTGACATCTTCAAGATCACCACCGAAGACGTCGTGGGCACTCGCGAACTCTCCGGCACCACCTTCAAGGGTCTTCCGCAAGACGTCGCCCCCGGCGACTTTCTGCTGATCGACGACGGCAAGGTCAAGGTCAAGGTTCTCGAGACCGACGGCACCGTCGTGACCACCGAGGTCATCGTGGCCGGCAACGTGTCGAACAACAAGGGCATCAATCTGCCCGGCGTCGCCGTGAACGTGCCCGCCCTGTCTGAAAAAGACGAGGCCGACCTGCGCTGGGGGCTGCGTCTCGGCGCTGACCTCATCGCGCTTTCGTTCGTTCGCGATGCGGCCGACATCAATCGTGTACACGAGATCATGGCCGAAGAGGGTCGCAAGATTCCCGTCTGCGCCAAGATCGAGAAGCCGCAGGCCGTCGACAACCTCGAAGAGATCATCGACGCCTTCGACAGCATCATGGTCGCCCGCGGTGACCTGGGCGTCGAGCTGCCGCTCGAGGCCGTGCCGATCGTGCAGAAGCGGGCCATCGAGCTCTCACGCCGTATGGCCAAGCCGGTCATCGTCGCAACGCAGATGCTCGAATCGATGATCTCCTCACCGATCCCGACGCGCGCCGAGACCTCCGACGTGGCCAATGCCGTGCTCGACGGCGCCGACGCTGTCATGCTCTCTGGCGAGACCTCGGTGGGCGAATATCCCGTCATCACCGTTCAGACCATGGCGCGCATCGTGGAATCGACCGAGGTGCACGGCCTCGAGCGCATCCCCGCGCTCGGCACGAAGCCGCGCACCCAGGCCGGCGCGGTCACCCTTGCCGCAGCCGAAGTCGCCGACTTCGTCGAGGCGAAGTACCTCGTGGTATTCACCGAGTCGGGTGACTCCGTGCGGCGCATGGCGCGGCTGCGGTCGTCGATACCGATCATCGGGCTCACACCTGAGCCGGGCATCCGGCGCCGCATGGCCCTGTCGTGGGGTGTCGACCCGTACCTGGTCGATCGGGTCAAGCACACCGACCAGCTCATGGTGCAGGCCGACGACGTGCTGCTCGGCGAGAACATGGCCCAGCTCGGCGACAAGGTCGTGGTGATCTCGGGTTCCCCTCCCGGAAAAGCTGGCACGACCAACGACATGCGCGTGCACATCGTCGGCGAGGGCCACAACCCGCAGAAACCGTCGCCCGACGAGTTGGACCACTAGGCGAGTTCGACCACTAGCGCGATAGCGCACGAAAAAGACCCGAGAGATTCACGCTCTCGGGTCTTTTCGTGTATTCGTACCGGTGATGGGACTCGAACCCACACGTCTTGCGACAACGCATTTTGAGTGCGCCGCGTCTACCATTCCGCCACACCGGCTCGCATCAACAGTGATCAGAATACCGTAGGGTTGAGGTGTGACTGACCAAGATACTCCAACGACTGCGCCACGCCGCGTTGTCGTCGCCGAAGACGAATCCCTCATCCGCCTCGACATCGTCGAGATTCTGCGTGACGCGGGGTTCGAGGTCGTCGGCGAGGCCGGTGACGGCGAGACCGCCGTGGCTCTGGCAACCGAGTTGCGCCCCGACCTGGTCATCATGGATGTCAAGATGCCGCTTCTCGACGGAATCTCAGCCGCCGAACGCCTCAGCAAGGGCCACATCGCGCCCGTCGTGCTGCTCACAGCCTTCAGCCAGAAAGAGCTCGTCGAGCGCGCTACCGAAGCCGGCGCCCTGGCCTATGTGGTCAAGCCGTTCACGCCGAACGACTTGCTTCCCGCCATCGAGATCGCCCTCTCGCGTTACGCCCAGATCATCACGCTCGAGGCCGAGGTCGCCGACCTGGTCGAGCGCTTCGAGACCCGCAAGCTCGTCGACCGCGCCAAGGGTCTGCTCAACGAGAAGATGGGGCTCACCGAGCCCGAGGCGTTCCGCTGGATTCAGAAGGCCTCGATGGATCGCCGCCTCACGATGCACGACGTCGCACAGGCCATCATCGAGCAGTTGAGCGTCAAAAAGAGCTAGGCTCGCTTCAGTTCGGTACGGGCATCCGCATGCCCGGCATCTGGATGCCCGGCGTCAGGCTGTGCGGGCCTCAGGCTGTGCTGGCGTCAGACTTTGCGAATGAGATTCGTGATGCGAACCGTCGACAACCGGCGGCCCTTCTCGTCTGAGAGGGCGACTTCGTGAACCGTGAGCGTTCGACCGAGCTTGATAGCGGTGCATACTCCGGTAACCATGCCTTCGGTGGCTGAGCCGGTGTGACTTGCGTTCACCTCGATTCCCATGGCGATGAACCCTTCGCCTGCATGCAGGTACGCGGCGAATGACCCCATGCTCTCGGCCAGCACCACGTAGGCGCCGCCGTGCACGACGCCGAACGGCTGCGTGTTCCCTTCGACGGGCATGGTCGCCACGGGATACTCGGGGGTGACCTCGAGAAACTCGATTCTCATCGTCTCGGCGAGGGCGCCGCGGCCCCGGTTCGCGGCTGCAGCCTGCTGAAGTGCGAGTTCGCTCGGCTGGCCGTGGGTGGTTTCTGCGGTGGTCGTCATAGTGGTCACCTCTGTTGTGCTGGTTCGGTTTGCTGTGCCGAGAAGGGCGTGCGCAGACCGGCGGCACGGGCATCCGCATCGCCGGTTCGGCTGTCGGAGGGCCTGTGTAGGCTTGGCCTGTGTCAGACATCGAACAGCCTACCCTTCTCATAATCGACGGGCATTCGCTCGCCTTCCGGGCGTTCTACGCGCTTCCCGTCGACAGCTTTCAAACCAAAGACGGGCAGCACACCAACGCCATTCACGGCTTTTTGTCGATGCTGCTGCTGTTGCTGAAGAACGAGAAGCCGACACATCTGGCTGTGGCATTCGACATGTCGCGGCAGTCGTTCCGCACGCGTGAATACCCCGAATACAAGGGCACGCGCAATGAGACGCCGCCCGAGTTCTCGGGCCAGGTTCCGCTGCTGAAAGACGCCCTCAGGGCCATGAACATCGAGACGCTCGAGAAAGAAGACTTCGAGGCCGACGACATTCTCGCCACGCTCGCCCGACAGGGCACAGAGCAGGGGTACCGCGTGCTGGTCGTGTCGGGCGATCGTGACGCCATTCAGCTTGTGAACGACAACGTCACGCTGCTCTACCCGTCACGGCAGGGCGTCACTGAACTCACCCGATACGACCGCGACAAGGTGTTCGAACGGTACGGCATCGAGCCGCATCAGTACCCCGAGGTCGCGGCGCTGGTCGGCGAGACGAGCGACAATCTGCCGGGCATCCCGAAGGTCGGCGAGAAGACCGCGGTGAAGTGGCTGAACCAGTTCGGCAGCCTCGACGAGATTCTGCGGCGCTCAGACGAGATCGGCGGCAAGGTCGGCGAGAGCCTGCGCGAGTTCCAAGAGAATGCGGTGCGCAATCGCAAACTGAACCGCCTGCTGACCGACGTCGAGTTGCCGCTCGGGCCGGCCGACTTCGGCAAACGGCCCATCGACGAGCAAGCCGTGCGCGATCTATTCGCTCGGCTGGAGTTTCGCACGCTGCTCGAACGGGTGTTCAAGCTCGAGGGAGTCGGCGACGACGGTACCGGCAGCAGCGCCTTCGGCGGCGGCCTCGGCAACAGCAACGGCTCAGGTGGTTCCGGTGGTGCCGGCGCGGGCGGCAGCCGGCTCGTCGACGAGAAGGCTGCTGTGGCCCCGGCCCCGACAACACTGCTCGACGAAGAGTTGCAGGGGTGGCTGACGCGGGCAGTTGCGGCCGAACCGTTCGGTCTGGGGCTCGAAGTCGAGCTGCTCGACGGCAAGCCCATCGGGTTCGGCCTCGCCACCGCCGAGTCGACCCTCTTTCTGCCGTGGATTCCAGACAGCCCCGACTACCTGCCGTTCGAGAACTGGCTGGCGAGCCCCGCACCGAAGCTCCTGCACGGCGCGAAGTACCAGCTCAAGACTCTTCTGACGGCCGGCCTCACGGTCGACGGACTCGCCTTCGACACGTCGGTCGCGGCGTGGCTGCTGAAGTCAGACAGCGCGTCGCCGGCGTTGACCGATCTGGTCGATCGTTACCTCAACGAAACGTTGCCGACGCCCGATCCCAACCAGCTCGTGCCCGACGACGACTCGGTGGTCGGCCCGGCGGGCACCGCTTGGTACGTGGCGCGAGTCGCTCGGGCGATCAATGAGAAGCTCGACGACGGGTCGCGCTCGGTGCTCGTCGACATCGAGATGCCCGTTCTCGCCGTTCTGGCCCAGATGGAACTCGACGGCGTGGCCGTCAGCCACACGCAGCTTTCTGAGCTGTCGAATGAGCTCACCACACGCTCGGCCCAGATCGCGAGCGACGCCTTCGGCATCATCGAGCGCGAGATCAACCTGGGTTCGCCGAAGCAGATCCAAGAGGTGCTGTTCGAGCAGCTCGGCATGCCGAAGACCCGCGCCACCAAGACCGGCTACTCGACCGATGCGGTCTCCCTGGCCGACCTGCAGGCGAGTTCGCCGCATCCGTTTCTCGACCTGCTGCTGCTGCACCGCGACGCCACGAAGCTCAACCAGATCGTCGAAACACTCGACAAGTCGATCAGCACCGACCGGCGCATCCACACCACGTACATCCAGACCGGCAGTTCCACCGGCCGCATCTCGTCGACTGACCCGAACCTGCAGAACATTCCGGTTCGCACCGAAGAGGGCCGGCGCATCCGCAAGGCCTTCATGGTGGGGGAGTCGTACGAAACGCTGCTGACCACCGACTACTCGCAGATCGAGATGCGCATCATGGCGCACCTGTCAGAAGACGAGGGTCTCATCACCGCGTTCCAGTCAGGTGAAGACCTGCACCGGTTCGTGGGTGCGCGCATCTTCGGCGTCGAGCCTTCCGACGTGACATCTGCCATGCGGTCGAAGGTCAAGGCCATGTCGTACGGCCTCGCCTACGGTCTCTCGGCCTTCGGCCTGTCGAAGCAGCTGCGCATCCCCACTTCAGAGGCCAAGCAGCTGATGACCGACTACTTCGAGCGCTTCGGCGCTGTGCGCGACTACCTGCGCAACGTCGTCGTGCAAGCCCGAGAAGACGGCTACACCGAGACCATCTTCGGTCGCCGCCGTCTCTTTCCCGACCTCTCGAGCCCGAACCGCGTTCTGCGCGACAACGCCGAACGCCAGGCCCTGAACGCGCCCATCCAGGGCACGGCCGCCGACATTCTGAAGATCGCGATGGTCAACATCTCTCTCGACCTCGCGGCGCACTCGCTGCAGTCACGCATGCTCTTGCAGGTGCACGACGAGCTCGTCTTCGAGGTGTATCCGGGCGAGTGGGATTCTCTGGCCGCCATCGTCGAAACCCGCATGTCGACCGCCGCAGAGCTGAAGGTGCCGCTCGACGTGCAGCTCGGTCGCGGCCAGAACTGGAACGAGGCGGCGCACTAGCGACGCCGCCCTGCGCCACCCTCGTCCCTGCGCCCTCCCTACCTTCACAGCGCCGTTTTCGGACGAGAGCGACGGCCCCGGCGGCTCAGCTCGACCGCAAACGTCGCTGTCGCACATGTTGTCAGGGCGGGCGGCTCAGCGAAAGTCGCGGGAGCGGGTGGGGGCACCGAGGGGCAGCAGCTCGAAGCGGTCGGCGATCAGGTTGAGAATGCCCTCGGGGGAGCGCTCGATGATGCCGCGCACGATCATCGCGGGAGCCTCCCGCGCGATGCGACGGTAGCGGTTCCACACGCCGACACTGCAGATCACGTTCAGGATGCCCGTCTCGTCTTCGAGGTTCACGAAGGTGATTCCGCTGGCGGTCGCGGGGCGTTGCCGATGCGTCACGACTCCGCCGACCTCGATGCGGCGGCCGTTCTCTGTGGTGGAGCAGGCGGCGATCGAGAGGGCACCCCGGGCATCCAGTAGCACACGCGAGTGGGCGACCGGATGATCGTCGGGCGAGATGCCGGTGCTCCAGAGGTCGTAGATCACCTGCTCGGTGGGGTTGAGCATCGGCAGCAGGGGCGGCTGAACGCTCACGAACGTGCCGGGCAGGTATTCGGACTTGTCTTGAGCCGCGTTACCGGCCTCCCACAGCGCCTCCCGGCGGGTGAGCTTGAGGCTGGTGAAGGCTCCCGACGACGCGAGCGCCTCCATCTGCACGGTGTTGAGGTCGTTGCGCCGGGCAACGTCGGCCATGCTGAGGTACTCGCCGCCGCGGTCGCGCTCGGTCACGATGCGCTCGGCCATCTTCTTCCCGATGGACTTGATCTCGGCCAGCCCGAGTCTCACGTCGAGGTTTGCGTCGCGCCGGTGTTGCGCGTGGTCGGGCGGCACCTCCCTGTCGAACACCTCGCTCGGCGTCGCCTGCTCGAACACGGCGCACGCGGGCATGCCGGTCGCGGCGGTACGCTCGACACCCTCCATGGAGTGCGGCTCGAGCCCTGCCAGCACACCCGAACGCTGGATGTCGGGGCGGTGCACCACGACACCGTGCCGCCGGGCATCCGCCACCAGAGTCTGCGGCGAGTAGAACCCCATGGGCTGGGCCCGCAGCAGCGACGCGAGAAACGCCGCGGGGTAGTGCAGCTTGAACCACGAGCTGGCATAAACCAGCAGCGCGAAGCTCTGCGAGTGACTTTCGGCGAACCCGAAGTTCGCGAACGCCTCGATCTTCTGGTAGATCTGCTCGGCTACATCTGTCTCGATGCCGTTGGCCGCCATGCCCTCGAAGAGCTTCGCCCGCAGCGACGAGATCTTCTCGATGCCGCGCTTGGAGCCCATTGCCCGCCGCAGCAGGTCGGCATCTTCGGCCGTACAGTTGCCCACCGCCACGGCCATCTGCATGAGCTGCTCTTGAAACAACGGCACCCCGAGAGTGCGCTCCAGCGGAGCCTTGAGTTTCGGGTGCAGGTACGTGACGGGTTCGAGCTTCAGCTTGCGCCGGATGTACGGATGCACGGCCCCGCCCTGAATCGGCCCGGGCCGGATGAGCGCGATCTCGACCACCAGGTCGTACATCTTGCGCGGTTGCAGCCGCGGCAGCGTGCCCATCTGCGCCCGGCTCTCCACCTGGAACACCCCGATCGAGTCGGCCCGGCAGAGCATGTCGTACACGCCCTGCTCTTCTTTCGGAATCGACTTCAGCGACCACTCTTCGCCCAGATGCTCCTTCACGAGGTCGAAGCTGTGCTGCAGGGCCGAGAGCATGCCGAGCCCGAGCATGTCGAACTTCACGAGGCCCATCCAGGCGCAATCGTCTTTGTCCCACTGCAGAACGGTGCGATCATCCATTCGCCCGTTCTCGATGGGGCAGACCTCACCGACCGGGCCGTCGGTGAGCACCATTCCTCCCGAATGAATGCCGAGATGCCGCGGAAACTTCAGCACCTGCTCCACCAGCCCCATCACGTCGGCAGGAATGTCGTGATCTTGGGTTTCGATCGCAGGCCCCCAGCGCTCGATCTGCTTCGCCCAGGCATCTTGCTGCCCAGCACTGTAGCCGAGCGCCTTCGCCATATCGCGCACCGCGAACTTGGGGCGGTAACTGATGACGTTCGCGACCTGAGCGGCATTGCGACGACCGTACTTCGTATAGACGTACTGGATGACCTCCTCCCGTCGATCCGAATCGAAATCCACATCGATGTCGGGTTCTTCGTCGCGCAGGTGCGACAAGAATCGTTGAAACGGCAGGTCGAACTTGATCGAATCGACGGCCGTGATGTCGAGAATGTAGCAGACCGCCGAATTCGCCGCCGACCCGCGCCCCTGGCAGAGAATGCCCTGGCTGCGCGCGTAGCGCACCATATCCCACACGATCAGAAAGTAGCCCGGAAAATCTTTCTGCTCGATAACCGCGAGCTCGCTCTCGATGCGCTCGCGCACGGCATCGGTGGCGTCGGGGTAGTGGTCGGACATGCCCTTCTCGACCAGTTCGCGTAGATAACTCATCGGTGTATGCCCATCGGGCATCTCTTGGCGGGGGAGGCGTGGCTTCGCCGTTCGCAGCTGAAACGAAAGGTCATCCGCCACCTCCACCGTGCGTTCGACCGCCCCCGGGTAGCGCGCGAAACGTGCCGTCATCTCCGCCCCCGAGCGCAGATGCGACCCAGCGGATGCCGGCAACCACCCCTCGAGGTCGGTGAGACTGCGTCGAGCGCGAACTGCGGCAAGGCTCTGCGAGAGCTCGAACTGCTGCGGGGTGGCGTAGTGCACGTTTCCCGTCGCCACAGTGTCGAGCCGCTGTTTCGCCGCCAACTCGGCCAGCGCGTCGTTGAGGTCGCTCGCCAGAGGATCGCCGTGATCGAACAGCTCGACGAGTACGTTGCTGCGCCCGAACAAGGCGACGAGACGGTCGAGTTCGCGGGAGGCGGCGGCGCGGCCCTCGGTGACGAGGGCCTGGCGCACGGCACCCTTACGGCAGCCGGTGAGCACGATCCACGCGGAGTCGCCGAGCATGCCGGCAGCCTGCGGCGGCCCCTTGTTGCCCGCGTGGCTGGGGCGCCGCGCCGCTTCGGCCAGCTGCTCGAGGTCGAAGATCGGGCGCCCCTTCTCCGCATCGGCGGCCAGTTGCGCCGAGGTGATCGCTCCTGCGAGCCGGTGATAGCCCTCCTGTTTGCGCGCCAGCACGACCAGATGTGAGCCCTCGGGGTCGGCCGTGCCATTCTGCGGTTTACTCAGCCCGAACGAAAGCTCGGCCCCGAAAATGGTCGCCACCTGCGGATGAGCCTCAGCCGCTTCAGCGAGATGCACCACCCCGTAGAACCCGTCGTGGTCGGTGAGAGCTAGGCCGTGCATCCGCAGCCTGGCTGCCTCTTCGAGCAGGTCTTCGGGCGACGATGCGCCGTCGAGAAAACTGAAGTTCGAGTGCGCGTGCAACTCGGCGTACGGCACGAGTGGTTCATCGGGCGGCGCAGCGATCGTGACGGCCGGTGGCACGTAGGGCTGGCGTTTGCGCGAGAAAGCAGGCCCGTCGCCTCCGTCTTTGTCGGGGCTGGTGCCGGGTCGCCGATCAGAAAGCGCGCGCTCGAGTTCGGCCCACTTGATGGGCGGGTTATTAAACCCCATCGGCGTACCTCCCCGTGTCGGCTGCGCGCGCGAGCATCCAGCGCTCAGTCATAACGCGCCTCCGCCCACCAGCGGCGATCGTGCAGCGCCAGCAGCCACGCTGTTCCCGAAGCGTCCACCACCTGAAAGCGGTGGAACGCGCGGGCTTTCTCCGCATCCCACCAGCGCTCCTGTACGGGCCACGGACCCGCCCAGCCCTGCAGCGGCCGCAGCCTCTCGACCGGCGCGCCCGGTTCGTCGGCCACCGGTAGAAACCGGCTCGGGATGCCCGACAGCACCCCCCGTTGGCTGACCGTGATCGGCTCGCCGTCGGCCGCCCGCACCGTAACAGCCTGCGGGCGCTCAAACACCGTCGAGGGCGCAGGCAGCGGCACCGCCCCCGGCCATGGCGGCGGCACTTTCGGCGCGGGCTCTGTGGGATCGCCCCACGCGACCAGCACCTGGCGCTCGGCCAGCCCGCGGCCGCCGCCGATGCTCGCCGTCACCACCCCCTCGTGCCCCAGCAGACTCTGCACCCGCGACAGCCCATGATGCACGCGGTCGTCGGGGGTGCTGCCCCAGAGACCCGCCTCGTAGTTGCCGATCGAGTCGAACTCCTGCGGCACCACCCGCACCTTGGTAATTGCCGAGCCCAGCGCGCCATTGCCCGAGCCGGTTCGCCCCTGCACCTGCCAGCGGATGCGATCTACCACATCGGCCGCGCTGAACCAGCGCGGATGCCCCCAGCTGCGCTCATGCATGGCACCGTTCTCGGTGTGCAGCTCGACCAGGATGCTCGTGCAGACAAGCAGCGACTGGGTGAGTTCAGTGACGAACCTCTCGGCCGCCGTACGAAAGGCGAACGTGATCTGGTCGACCAGTTCGAGCGGAGGTTCGAACGACAGCTCTACGTCGCGCAGCTGAGGCGGCAGACGCGGAACGACCCGCCGCACGTCCCTGCCACTCGCGAGGGTGTGCGCATGCACCCCGGCTTCGGCGAATCGGGCCCGCACGTCGCGAAAGTCGAGCGCGGCGAAGTCGCCGAGGGTCGGCAGACCGAGCCGGCGCAGTAGCGTGGCCAGGCCGGGGTCGCCGATGGCCTCGATGGGCTGCGGCGCCAGAAACGCGGGCGAATCACCCGGCGGGATGATGCGGATGATCGGGGCCGGGGCCTCAGAAGAACCGGTCATCCGCGTGGCCTGCTCGGCTGCGAACCGCCCGTCGGCGATGGCGATGCGGGCCGCCGGTATGGCAGCACCCTCAGTCGTCAGCGCATACAACGAGGCGAGCGTATTGAGCACCACCTGAGCCGCCTGTTGCTCGCCGCCGTAATACCGGCTGGGCCCACGTGCCCGAAGGGCGCACATACCCGGCCGCAGCACTTGCACCCCCGGCATCAGCGCCTCCAGCGCCGACACGATCGGGTCGAAGCTGCGGTGATCGAGCGCCTCGTCGTAGTCGAGAACAAGCAGCCCCGGGCATCTCGCCTGCGCTTCACGCACGCGCTGACCCCGGCGCACCCCTTCGGCCCTGGCTGCTGCCGAGCAGGCGAACACAAGCCCACGATCGACCACGGCGATGGGGGAGTCGGGCGAGATCTCTTCGGCAAGGGCGTGGGCCCGAACCGGCCAGTCGGGCACCCAGACGACCATCATGCGGGTGACATCGTTCATTCGTTCACCCCGCCAACTTCTCGCGCTCGAAAGCCGCCCACTCGTCGGCACGGCCTGCATTGGCATCCACCCAGCCACCATCGGCACCCGCCCGGCCTGCATCGGCACCGGCCCAGCCACCATCGGCACCCGCCCAGCCCGCATCGGCACCCGCCCCGAAACCGGGATTCACCGGGCGAACCTGCTCACGGGCATCCGGCAGCCACAGCCTCGCCTGCCGTTTCTGGCCGGAGAAGCCCTTGCCCGCCGAACTGACCACCACCTGCCTGCTCGCCAGGTGCCCGTGCCCCTGCCCGAGGCCGCCCCACGTGCTCTCGGTGATGCGCAGGGTCGCCTCGCTGGCCGCCCACGGGCCCAGCACGATGAGCGTCGCCTCACGCTGCCGGATGCGCGCCGCCAGCCGCGCGGCAACCGCATCGCTGAGGCGCGGGGGAGTCGCCGTGACCACCACCGTCACCACGTCGATGACGGCCGAGGCGACCGCCAACCACTGGTCGCCCGGATGCGGCACCAGCACCAACCGCTCGAGCTCCACTCCGGCTCGTGCCGCCGCCTCTGCCCCGAAGTCGGGAATGCCCACCACGGCGCACCAGGCCCCGGCGGCCGACGGGCCGGCCATCAGCGCCATCAGCAGTGCGTGAGACCCCTCGACGGAATACGACGCGCCAGCCTGCAGCGCGCCACCAGGCAACAGCGGCGCCAAGGCCGGCACGGTCTGCAGGCTGCGGGTCGACAGCTTCGTGCTCTGCATCTGCTTGATGCGTTCTTGCAGTTCCCGTACGGTGCCCGATGCAGCTGTACCTGACACAGCTGTGCCCGACGCACCTGTACCCGACACACCCGTGCCCGGGGCAGCAGAAACCGCCACCGGGGCACGGCCCGGGGTGGCTTCGGCGAGGAGAACGGCTGGTTCAGACACCACCCAATGTTCGAATATATGTTCGAATAAGTCAATGTGAAATGGGCTGAAAATCGACCGGATATCGCCCCATTCGGCGTGTCGCCATAACGCTACGCTTCGGCTCGCGGTAATGGCAAAGACAAGCCATACCACTCCATGACACACGCTACGAACATCCACTGACACCGCTGGAATCGCACCCTCACATCGCGTAGCGTTACCCCATGACCTTCGACAGAGAAGCCCGCGAGACCCGCCATGCCGAGCATGACGCCGCCAAGCACCACTCGAAGCACGGTCTGAGCGACCGCGATCTTACGGCTCTCGACCGCGCCTACGATCCGGCGAGCGAAGACGAGACCGAAGCGCTGCAAGACGTCTCCGAGAGCGCGGCCATCGATTCCGACATCGACCAGGCCGACATCCTCGTTCTGCCCGGCACCGGCGGCCCCGATGACGACGGCGATGTCGAGGTCGACCCCGCCGAACTCAACATGAGCGGCGACTCGATTCCCGGGCATCCGAAGCCCGCATCGCACCCGCACTGAAAATCCCCGACGCACAATCGACTCACTGAGCAATTCTCGGCTATCATGAGGATATGTCGACCCACAATTTGCTTAGGCGGAGCGTCACTCTCGGTGCTGCCGCTCTTATCCTTGCTGCCGGGCTATTCGCGGCTCCCTTGACCGCGCAGGCAGCGACGGCCCCCCACATCACATCGGGAAATCCAGCCGATGGGATTCTTGATGGCCGATACCACTTCCAAGTCACGACCGATTCAGCCGATCCCGTTGATTTCAGCACCACACCACTGCCGGCCGGCATCGGAATCGACAGTACCGGCCTGATAAACGGTCTTCCCCGCGAAGTAGGGGATTTCCCCTTCACTCTCACTGTCAGCAACGGAACCACGCCCAACGCGGTCGCTTCTTACATGCTCCACATTGCAGCTCAAGTACCACCGATTTTCAATCAACACAATGCGCCGGATGCAATAGCGGGCCATCCATACTCGTTCGTTGTCCGTGCCTCCGGTAGCAATCCCGCACTGAGTTATCAGGTAACTACGGGAAATCTGCCTATCGGACTAACTCTGAACGCAAGTACTGGTGAGATATCTGGCATTGCCCCCTCGACCATCGAGAAGGGTGCATTCTTCACAGTTTCTGCGTTTGACCCGCGTGTGCTCGGACCGTTCGCGTCGCACCAATACGCGATTCCGGTCGACGCGTCTGTAGCCCC
This sequence comes from Subtercola sp., assembly GCA_025463765.1. Lineage (GTDB taxonomy): Bacteria > Actinomycetota > Actinomycetes > Actinomycetales > Microbacteriaceae > Subtercola. The sequence goes on from JAODBC010000010.1 coordinate 16,242, forward strand.
AACACTCGCTCCAATCCCCGATCAACGCGTCGTCCAAGGCGATGCGTTTTCATACCAAGTTCAGGCAGATGGAACGCCGACGCCGACATACAAACTGGTGACGGTCATCGGCTCTTCAATTCCCGATGGATTGCAGATCAATTCCACAACCGGGCTGCTCGGGGGCACCATCACTGCAGCGCCGGGAATGTACAGGTTCGCCGTTTTCGCGAACAATGGAACCGATCCGGTCGCGTCGCAACAGGTCACGCTAACCGTGATCCCCGCCTCGACATCTACACCGACGCCGACACTCCCCGCCCCAACCCCAACGCCTACCTCGCCGGAACCAGCAGTCACCCCCTCGCCCTCGATTCACCTGCCTGGGGTTGCCGGTTAGCCGGTCACGCATCGTAATTAGAGGCAGGCATAAGCTGAACGGATGATCGACTCCACCCGCTCTGAAACCTCAGCCCCCCGCACCCCGACCCCCATCGACGCCATCGCCGAGCGCTGGGTCGACACGCTGGTGCGCCTGCAACCCGCGGTGGGCACGTACATCGGGCACAACGAGGCGAACGACCGTTACGCCGACTACTCACCGGCGGGCCACGAACAGCTGTTAAGCGAGGTGCGCACCACCCTGCGTGACCTCGAGAGCGAAAAACCGTTCGACGATGTCGATGCCGTCACTCTGGCCGACCTCGGCAGCTCGCTGCGCCTCACCCTCGAGAGTGCAGACGCCCGGCTGCAGCTGCGCGACCTGAACGTCATCGAGTCACCGTCGCAAGAGATCCGCGAGGTCTACGACCTCATGCCCACCGAGACCGTCGACGACTGGGAGGTCGCGGCGACCCGTCTCTCGAACGTCGGAATCGCCCTCGACGGCTACATCGACACCCTGCGCGAGGGCATCAGAGAGGGCATCACGCCCGCCAGGCGACAGGTGCGCGAAGTGCTGGCGCAGGCGAAGAAGAACGTCGGCGAAGACGGCTTCTTCTACAACCTGGTGCGTTCGGCCGCCGACCCCGACTGGTCTGCGCAGCCTCTCGACCCTGGTGCCGCGCGCGAGTCGCAGGCACCGGATGCCCTGCCAGAGTCGCTCGCCCGCCAGCTCACCCACGGGGCTCAGGTCGCCTCCGCGGCCTACGATCGCTTCGCCGAGTTCTTGACCACGGAGTTGATGCCCGCCGCCACCGAGCACGACGGCGTCGGCCGCGAGATCTACGCCCTCGAATCGCGCAAGTTCCTCGGCGCCACCATCGACCTCGACGAGACCTACGAGTGGGGTGTCGACGAGCTCGCCAGAATGGTGGCTGAGCAAGAGTCGATCGCCCGCGAGATCCTCCCCGGCGCAACAGTGCTCGAGGCCATCGCGCACCTCGACGCCGACATCTCCCGCAAACTTCATGGCACCGAGGCCCTGCAGGGTTGGATGCAGGAGACCAGCAACCGTGCGGTCGCCGAGCTCTCTGTGAGCCAGTTCGACATCCCCGACGAGATCAAGACTCTCGAGTGCCTCATCGCACCCACCAACGAGGGCGGCATCTACTACACCGGCCCCACCGACGACTTCTCGCGCCCCGGCCGCATGTGGTGGTCGGTGCCCGAAGGCGTCACCGAGTTCGACACCTGGCGTGAGCTGACCACCGTCTTTCACGAGGGTGTTCCCGGCCACCACCTGCAGATCGGTCAAGCGGTGGTGAACCGCGACAAACTGAACACCTGGCGGCGTCAGCTGGCCGGCACGTCAGGCCACGCCGAGGGCTGGGCGCTCTATGCAGAGCGACTCATGCAAGAACTCGGCTACCTCGACGACCCCGCTGACCGGCTCGGCATGCTCGACGGCCAGCGTTTGCGGGCGGCCCGCGTCGTGCTCGACATCGGCGTTCACCTCGGCAAACCGCGCCTTGACGGCACCGGCGTGTGGGATGCGGCGTACGCCCTCGACTTTCTCCGCCAGAACGTCAACATGAACGACGGTTTTGTGCGATTCGAGGTCAACCGCTACCTCGGCTGGCCTGGCCAGGCCCCCTCCTACAAGGTCGGCCAGCGCATCTGGGAGCAGCTGCGCGCCGACTACCGCACCAAGCAGGGTGCCGCCTTCGACATGCGCGAATTCCACCGCCGCGCCCTCGACCTCGGCGGCGTGGGCCTCGACACCCTCGTCTCAGCCCTCGCCTGACCATGTCCACCCGTTCGCCGTACGAAATCGCGCTCGGCGATCTGCTCCTCGAACTGCATCCACGGCTCCGGCCCTATTTCGCAGCGATACCGGCAGGCTCGGTCGGGCGCGGCAGGGGAGTGTTCGATGTCGTCGGCACTCCCCGGCGACGAATTCGGCCCCTGCTGCGCATCCTGCAATCCGAAGGCATCGCTTTCGCTGTGTGGCAAACGGCGGTTCCGTTCTCTGTCGAGAACCGGCCGACCGTCGATGCCCACGGCAACGTCGCGGTTGCGGCGCGGCGAACGTTCGAGTTTCGCAGCCGACTCCCTGCAGGCCTTCCAGCAGGCGTTCCCGCCCCACGCGTCATGACCGACGCCATCACCGCCACCGAGCACGGTCTCGTCGACTACCTCGGCTGGCACCACCGCTTAGAAGCCCGACTTGCCGCAACGGTCGTAGACGGCGCATTGCACCTGCGCTCGACCGGCCTGCACGTTCACTTCGGCTACGTGACCATCGCCGTTCCTCGCGTCGTCGCACCGCACGTCGAGCTGGTCGAGCGTTTCGACGACACGGATGAACGGCAGCACGTCTCCGTGCGCATCGTCGCTCCGCTCCTCGGTACGGTGTACGAATACTCGGGTACCTTCGTCTACTCTGTCGAGCCCGACGAAACCGTTGAACCCAAAGAGCCCATCGACACAGGAGCCTGCCTGACATGACCCATCGAGTCGTCATCGCCGGAGCATCCGGTTTCATCGGGCACTACCTGACCGAGGCCTATCGCGCGGCCGGTTCCGATGTCGCGCTGATCGGCCGGCCCGGCGGTCGAGCCGACGCCACGTGGGGCGACACCGCCGCCATCGCCGCCCTCCTAGACGATGCCGATCTGCTCATCAACCTTGCCGGCAAGAGCGTGAACTGCCGCTACACGCCGGCGAACCGCGCTGAGATTCTGCGTTCCCGCATCGAAACGACCAATGAACTCGCCCGCGCGGTCACAGCTGCCGCGGCGCCACCGAGACTCTGGATCAATTCTTCGACGGCCACGATCTATCGGCATGCCGACGACCGCCCCATGACGGAGTCGACCGGTGAGATCGGCGCGGGCTTCTCGGTGAGTATCGCCACGCAATGGGAGAAGGCGTTCTTCGCCGCCGACCTGCCCGGCACGCGCCGAGTCGCCCTGCGCATGGCCATCGTGCTGGGCGATGGCAGCGCGCTCGCACCGCTCATCGGGCTCACGCGCGCCGGCCTCGGCGGCCCGCAACTCGACGGGCGGTGGTTTTCGACACGGGCGCGGCGTGCCGCCGGCACCTTCCACGAATACCGCCCCCGCTCGAAGAACGGCCGGCAGAAGTTCAGCTGGGTGCACATCGATGATGTTCTGCAGATCATCCGCTTTCTCGAACAGCACGAATCCCTTGACGGCGTCATCAACGCGGCTGCGCCTTTTTCCACCGACAACCGCGGTTTCATGCGTACATTGCGACGTGTGCTCGGGGTTCGTTTCGCGATGGCAGCCAGCCGGTGGATGCTCGAACTCGGCTCCCACGTCATCAAGACCGAGACCGAACTCGTGCTGAAAAGCCGTTGGGTGCTTCCCGAACGTCTGCTCGACGCCGGTTACACCTTTCGCTTCGCCCGGCTCGAGCCCGCCCTGCGCGACATCGTCGACACCAGAAGCGCGACATCGTCGGCACCAGAAGAAGGTCAGTGAGATGAGCAGAAAATGAGCACCGCAACGAGCACCGAACACACCCTCCACCAGCACACCATCGGCGAAGCCTGGCTCGCGGTCGCGCGGCTCATCCTCGACGAGGGCGCACCAGAGCACTACGACGGCCGGCCGATTCTCGAGATCGAGCACGCGACGCTCGTCGTCGAGGCACCAGACCCCGATGACGAGCTCATCACGCGCTTCGGCGACCCGGCGCGCCTGGCCTGGATGCGCGCCAACTTCATCGACCACGAGCGGGTCGACGCGCTCGGCGGTGCGCGCAGCTACGCCAGCCGCTTCTTCGACTACGCAGCCACAGGCCGTGACCAGATCGCCTGGGTCATCGACCGCCTGCGCAACGACCCCGCCAGCCGGTCGGCAGCGATCACGACGTTCGAACCGCTCATCGATACCACGTACATCCCGTGCGTGAGCATGCTCGACTTCTGGCTGCGCGGGCGCGGGGCCGAGCAGGGCGTCGAGCTGGTGGTCTACGCGCACAGCATCGACTTCGGCGCCAAGGGCTATGGCAACCTCACTGAACTGGCGATCATCCAGCGTCAGGTGGCGGATGCCCTGCAGCTCCCCGTCGGAACACTGCGGTTCATCGTGAAGTCCGCCCACATCTACGACACCGAACAAGCCGAGATGCGGCAGATCGTCGCGGTTGCTGCGACCTGATTCCAGGGGCTAAGATTGATTGGCGCAATTTGCGTCGACATCGATTCATCCATCGCCGTGCGGTGACGAAACTCCCACCATCGAAAAGTGTGAGCTTTCTGCTGTGCGGCCCGAGATATGTCCATACTGGAGCAACTACTACATGACAATCGTAACGACCGACAGGGCACCCAAGCAGGTAGCCGTTAACGACATCGGGTCTGCTGAAGACTTTCTTGCCGCGGTCGAGAAGACACTGAAGT
>JAODBC010000103.1 GCA_025463765.1 Subtercola sp.
AGGTTGTTCAGTGACATGGCGAGGTCGGGGGTGAAGGCGTCGGGGCGGGCGGTGGCCAGCGCCCGGCGCAGGGTGACCGCCTCCTCGATCGCGGTCAGGGCGTCCTCGCGCCGGCCCAGGTCGCCCAGCCGGTTCGACAGGTTGTTCAGTGACATGGCCAGGGCGATGGTGTGCACCTCGGGGTCGGTGTCGACTAGGTGGCGATGGTGGTCGACGGCCTGGGCGGTGAGGGTGGCAGCAAGGCCGGCGAGGCCGGTGCTGTGCTCGGGCAGCCTGTCAATCAAGTCGGCGGCAACCTGCGACTGCGGGCACAGGGCGATGGCGCGGTCGAGCAGGTCAGGGAGTCGGCCGGCGGGACCCGCGAGGGCGGCCTCGAGCAGGTCGGGCAGCCGGTCGGCGAGCAGTCGGCCCAGCGCTTGTTGAACGGGGACGCGGGCGGCGGCGCGGGTGAGTTCGGTGAGAAGCTGCTCGACCTGCCCGCTGCCGGGGACATCACCGCTGATCTGCTGGTAGCCGGTGAGGACCAGGTCGGTCAGGTCGGGGCAGGTGGCCAGCAGCTGTTCGGTGAGCAGGTCCGGGCGCAGCGGGGCCACCCACGGTGGCTCCGCGCCAGGATGCCGCTCGTGCAGCCAGGTGGTGACGGCTGCTCGTGCGCCGGTGGGGGCGTCGCTGAGGTCGCCGAGGAGGGTGAGCAGGGCGGTGGTGGTCTGCTCTGTAGGCGGGGCGAGCAGGGTGGTGACGGTGACCGCTTTCTGGTGGGTGCGGGTTCCGCCGGTAGGCACGTCGGCTGGGAAGGTGTCGGCCCAGCGGCGTCGCTCGCGGTCCAGGACCGCGTCCAGCACCCGTTCTCGCACGTCCGTGCCGGTGGTGGACACCTGGCCGCCGGTGGCGGCGAGCAAGGCGTGCATGTGTACCAGCAGGGGGTTGGTGAAGGCCGCATCCTCAAGGTCGGGGCTGGTTCGAGTGGCAGGCGACGGGTCTTGCAGATGTGGCGTGAAGGCGGCGAGCGCCGCGGTGTGGTGAGTGGCCCGGTCGGTGACCGTCAGCTCGCCGTCGCGGAGGACGAGCCGATCGTCGGCGAGTTCGTCGGCGAGGTGGTCGGTGCGCTGGTTGAGGGTGTCCCACCAACCGGTGCGGTGGCGGGCGACGAGCAGCAGCCGCACCGGGGAGGCGTCGGGCGGCCAGTAGCTAAGGACGCGGATGAGTTCCTCGAGTAAGGGGATGTTGAGGTCGGCGTCGTCGACGACGAGCAGGGTGGCCCGGTCGAATGCGAGTTCGGCGTGGCCGCCGGGGACATTGGGGTCGGCGAGGCCGGCTTGCCAGCCGTGGGCGGCCAGGCGCACGCAGGCCTCGGCGGCCAGCCGGGTCTTGCCCGCCCCGCCGGCGCCCAGCAGCAACCGCAGCGCCGCCCCGCCACCGGTCAGGCACCAGCCCTCGAGGGTTTGCAGCTCGGTATCGCGGCCGAGGAAGGGGACGACGCCGTACTCGGGAAGCAGCAACCGGGACGGCTCCCGGCCCAACCGGCCCGAGGCCGCGCGGTACGGCGGGGCGACGGCGATGGAGGTGTCGGCGGTGATGGCCAGCCGGGGCCGCGGCCCGACCGCGGTCAGGGGCGGCTCGCCGAGCAGCCTGGCCAGCGTCGGGTCGGCCAGCAGCGGTGCGATCGGCGCGGCGACCACCCGGTCCGGGGCAAACCCGGCGGGATCGACGACGAGCACGCCTACCAGGAACGGCCCGGTGAACAGGGCCGCCCCGGACATCCCAGCCCACGGCGACCCGCCGTCTCGGGCGGCTGGCGCAGAGCTCAGTACGCTGATCGCCAGCTGGGCGGCCTTCAGCTGGGTGGCGGGGGCGAGGAAGCCGAACAGGTGCTCGGTGTCGCGGACCCGGTCGGGGCGCTCCTGGGCCCAGGGGAAGCCGACCGCGCTGACCGCGATCGGCTCGCCGCCCTCGAGCCGGCCCCATCGGGGTGTCGGGCTGCCCGGCGGCAGCGGCGGCGCACCGGCGGCCTGCCGCAGCATGGCGACGTCGGCAGCGTTGTCGCGCCAGGCGACCGCCGCCGCGGTCCAGGCCTGTTCGCCGAGGGGCCGGGCCTGGCCCACCCCGGCCGCGTGCACGTCGTCCGGGACGGGCGCGTCGGGCGGGTGCGTCGGCAGGTCGGTGACCACGTGGGCGGCGGTGAGCACCAGCTCGTCGGTCAGCCGGTACCCGGACCCGATCTGCCCGCCGCCGGATAGGTCCGGGACGTACAGCTCGACCACCCGCGCGACGTCCATGTGGTCCCCCTGCAGGCCGCTACCTGGCGCTGTGCCGTGGACGTGCGGCCGGTCACGGTGGTGGGCCGACCACCTGGTTGCTGATGTACACAGGCCGGCCGTGCTCGTCGACCGGGGTCAGGGTCAGGCTCACCTTCTGCGTCTCGGCCTTCGACCACTTCGTGGAGGCGCCGGCCTCGATCACCCAGAACCGCACCTTGCCCTCCGGGCCGCCCTCCCGGCCGGTCACCACGGTGAACTCCACGGCCACCGGCCCGACCGCGAACTGCAGCCCTGGGTCCCGGGTCGCCTGCGCGGCTTTGAGTTCCGCGCGCAGCGCGGTCACGAACTCCGCGATCGGCACCCGGCCGTCGTCATTCCCCACAGCGCCACCCCATCTGCTGCCCGGCACGGTGACACAGCGGCGCCACCCCTGGAACCCCATCCGAAACGAGCGATTTCGACACGCCGCGCAGGCGAGGGACCCACCGTTCTCACGACGAGGCGCACGAGTTCCGAAGGTCCCTGACTCACGTGGGTCGCCGCGGCCGCAGCCCAGGAGCTGCAGGAGGCGCGGCGCCAGGTGCTCGTGCTGGCGGAGCAGCGCGCCCGTCTCGTGGAGCAGCACTTCCGGGAGTTGCAGAGCCGGCTGAACCTGGCCGACGTTGCCAGCCGGGCCATCGAGCGGGCCCACGCGGAGGCCCACACCGGCGCGGTGGAGACCTGCGAGACGTGCGCCGCCGACCGGGCGCTCGTCCGCGAGTCCCCCGGCTTCACGCCCCCGCCGGCCTGACATGCCGTCACCAAGGCGCTGTGGCCCGTACCCAATCGGCGCGGCCACAGCGCTCGGAGCGCACTGTTTCTCCTACCAGGAGTCACCCGTCCGGGCAGGGAGACCAACAGAACCAGCCGCCTGGGGCCCGTCTGCGGCCGACGATCATGGGGTGAGCCGCAATGTGGCGATGACAGCCTTGCCGTACGCGACCCTGCAGCGCGCCACGGCCGGGCTGCGAGTTCAGCTGCGGCTGCAGATGGCTGCCGGGGAGCTGCCCGACTGGGACACCCTCGAGGTCACCGGCCCCGTCGAGTCCGTCGATGCCCGCGGGCGGACGTGGTTCCACTACCGGGCCACCGCGGCGCCGCGCTGAAGACCGGCCTGCGGTTCCGGGCCGGCAGCCCCATCGAGTGAAGCGCGCCCTCGTGATGCCGATACCTGTCGGGGCGGACAGTGAGACTCGGGCCCCGGAACGGGGACACGGGGGAGGTCTGGGTGGGGATCGCGATCTTCGACGCGGTGGGGCTGGCGAAGGAGAACCAGCGCCGCCACGAGCAGCTGTCATTTCGGGCGCCCAAGTTGGAGCGCCTGAACGAGGTTGAGTTCGCACGACACGACAAGTGCCGCACCCAGATCTACCAGTTCGCGCTGGTGCCTTTCCGGGATGCGTTCGCCCGGCTGAAGAACGTGGACCTGGCCGAACTGGCAGGCATCGAGCCGCCCGTCGCGGCGGACAAGCCGAGCGTGGAACTGCGGGAAGTGCGCATCGAGGCGCTCGGTGTCGTGGGATCGATGGCCGGCGGACTGACCGCCGGGGCCGGCGCGGGGGCGGCGACGTTCGCCGCCGTGGGCACGTTCGCCGCGGCATCGACCGGTACGGCGATCTCGTCCCTCTCCGGCGCCGCGGCAACCAGCGCCACTCTTGCCTGGCTGGGTGGCGGGTCGATCGCCGCCGGCGGCGGTGGCGTCGCGGCCGGAACGGCGGTGCTCACCGGCCTGGTGGCGGTGCCGGCCCTGATCGCGGTCGGGGTGTTCGTGGAGTGGAAGGGCCGCGGGATGCTGCGTGAGCAACGAGAGGTCGCCGCCGGCCTTGACCTGTACGAGGCCGAGTTGGGAGCCGCAGAGAAGCGCAGCGCCGCGGTGCGCGGCCGCAGTGAGCAGGTGCGCGGGGTGCTGCGGAAGCTGCAGCGGGAGATCAACCGGCGGCTGCCCGGCTTCGTCGCACTCATCGACGGCAACGACGACTACGCGAGCTACACCGTCACGCAGCGCGAGCAGCTGGCGGCGATGGTCGGCCTCGTCACGACCACCGTCGCGGTGCTCCGCACCCCGGTGATCGACAAGGACGGCCTGGTCACCGATCTGTCGGCGCGGATGGTGGAGGACGCGCAGCACCGTCTCACCCGGCTGGCCGCGTGAGCATCCCGACGCCGCGCCTCGCCGCAGACGCCCGGCGGCGCCCGCTGCTTCCCGGCGGGGCCGATGCGGCGCTGTGGGAGCTCGCCGACGAGGGAACCCGGCGCCTGGCCGCGGAGACAGTGGAGACGCTGCGCACCCGCGAGATCGTGGTGGACCTGGCAGCCCGGTACGCCAACGTCGGCACCGCCCATCGGGCCGGTCACCTGTTCGAGGTGATGCACGCGTCCTCCTTCAACCGCGACGCGATCGCGCACGGTGCCGGCATCCGGGCCCAGGTCACCGGGTGGATGTCCGGCGGATCGCAGGCCGCGGCCGCGGACATTCGGCTGGTCGACCACGGCCATCTGGTGGGTGAGGCGCAGGCGAAGCTGGTCGAACGGACCACGACGCTGGCGCACGAGGTGGCTCGCGGGTCCTACGACGGCATGCAGCGCCTGGTGGCCGCGGACAAGCTGCAGGCGGTCTCCGACCTACTGGACCGGCGGCTGACGCTGAACGCCGACGGGCTGCGCTACGCCGACTACGAGGATGCCCGCGCTCATCTGACCGACCAGCTGCACGCCGGGGACATCCACAGCCAGTCGCTGACGAGCGAGGCGGTGCAGCGGGCCGCCGAGAATCCGGTCGGCTGGGCCGACGGACAGGTCTTCGGGGCTGCGGGGCGGCAGGCCCTCACCGCGGCGGGGCTGGGCGCGGCCGGTGGTGCTGCGGTCGCGGCGGTGCTCTCGGCTGCGCGTTCGGTTGCACAGGTCCGGGCGGGGGAGACCTCGGCGGCGGGGGCGGCTGCCACGGCGGCCGCAGCTGCCGCGCGCGGAGCTGCTCAAGCCGGAGCGGTGACTGGACTGGGTGAGGCAGTGCGGGTCGCTGCCGGTGCCGATCTGCTGCCGGACGCGCTGGGTGGGGGCACGCTGCCGTTGGCTTTGGCCCGTGCGGTGTACGGGGTGGCCGAGGCGGGGGTCTCGTTCGCCCGCGGCGACATCGACGCAGCCCAGTTCGCCGGCCGCAGCTGCGAGTCGACGCTGACGGTGGGGCTGGTCTGGGCCTGCGGCGCCGTGGGACAGACGGTGATCCCGGTGCCGGTGGTCGGCGCGCTCGTCGGCGGCGTGGTCGGGAGGATCTCAGCCACGGTCATCGTTCAGGGGACGCAGTTCGCGCTCGCGGCGGCCCGAGCGGACCGGCTGGCCGAGGAGCGCATCGCCATTCTGGAGGCCGAGACCGCCGCGGCGGTGATGACCGCGGCAGCGCTCGGTGACGCGGTCGAGGCACTCGGCGCGGAGCGCAACGCGTTCGTGACCGCGACCGTGCTTCCGCAGCTGTCGGGAGCGCTCACGTCGCTGGCGGCCGCCCGCACCGACGACGCTCTCGGCCGCTTGGCCGAGGTGACCCGGCAGTTCGCCGGCCACCCGGTGTTCTGCACCATGGCCGAGTTCGACGCATGGATGCGCGATCCGTTCGCCACGCTGACTCTCGACCCGAACTGGCACTGACCGCCCTTCGCTGCTGTGCGCCGACTTCGAGACAGCGCGTGACGCCGATGGTGCGGGGGAGGCCGTGTGGGTGGGCTGGCGCGCCTGCTCAAGGGCGAGGAGGCGTCTGCTCAAGGGCGATAGGCAGGTCAGTGACCTACCTTTCCGCACCAGCTCTCTGGCGGTCAGCAGCAGCGCGTGGCGATCGCGCGGGCCCCGGTCGGCAAGCAGCCAATCGTGTTCGCCGATGAGTCGACCGGCAGCCTGGACAGCACCAACGCAGAACCCGTCGGCCGTGGCCACGAACGGGTAGCAGTGAGTCAGCGGCTCAGTGCCGGCTCGTACGTGCGCCGGCCGGGGTGGTCGGGCCGCAGCGACGGGGAAAGGACCTTCCTCGCCATGCTGTCAGTGGTCAGATCCACCGCCTGGCCGTGAACCGCCGGGCCAGCGTCGACTCGAGGCCCCTGGAGTTGCACGGCCGCCGTTATGTCACCCGACGGCACATGGCGATCAACATCCGGAAGTTCGTACTGCAGGCGCACCACCTCGACGAGCTCGTCGCGCTCGGCACCGTGACCGCCCAGGCCGCCCGTTTCCTGGAGGCGGCGGTCGCGTCCGGGCTGAACGTGCTCGTCTCCGGCGGCACAGCGGCGGCCGGTCGTACGGGGGGTAGGGCTCGTCCCCGATCACGGTCAGCGAGCCGGTGAAGCCCTCCCCCCGCAGCATCAGACCGGCCCGCAGCCCCGCCAGAGACGCCCCGACGATGACGATCCGTCCGGTGCGCTTGAACGCCTCCTCAGAGCCCGAGCCGGCGACGTGTGCCCCGGCCCCTGGCTCCCGATGCCGGGCGATCTGCTCTTCGAGGGCGATGGCCTGCACCGGGCAGGCCGCCGCGGCCCGCACGACCCTCTCCCGCTCCGCGTCGTCCGGGTCGGGGTCGTACAGCAGCGCCTCGTCCCCCCGCATGGTGAACACATCCGGCGCGGCAAAGGCGCACTGCGCGTATCCCTGGCACCGCGTGAGATCTACGACAACCTTCATGTGGACGCCCCTCCGACCCCTACGGATCGGCCGTTTCGTCTCACTTGCGCACGGACCAACGCTACCTCCGGGGCCGGGCACAGACAGGACGAAATCCGCATCCCACCAGGGTCCGCGCTGAAGCGCGGCGGTCGTCGCAACATCACCCCGCCGCCAATGCAGATAGCGGCGCCGTGGCGGGTCAACGCCAGCGGAGGCTCGGGAAGCGGCTGGGTTCTAGGGACTCTCGGTCGTGGCACGCGGCCCCGGAGGACATCGGCGGCATGTCGCTCGACCAGGACGCCGATGAAGTCCCGAGTGGGGCCGCGTGTGAACAGATCGCGATCTTGATGTGATGGCCGGTCGCCCGAGATCAACTATGACCCGTTGACCTGCGGTTGTCATCTGAGGCCCACTCCTCTCGCACCTGCAGCCACTGCTAAGCGCGCTCAGAGGTGACCGAACAATGGGGGGGACTGCCCCCACTCCGGTTGACTATCGGGTGGGGTGATCAAGCCGCGAGCGCCTG
>JAODBC010000111.1 GCA_025463765.1 Subtercola sp.
TTCCAATCAAAAATCACGCATACCATCGTATCGGGCAATTTGGTGTATGATGGTAAACTGATAGATAGTGTAATGGGACAAAGGTTAAGCTTCCAAATAAAATAACTCAATAACATAATAATCAATAACTTACATCAAAAAAGTAGGAAAAAGTAGGTATTTTGCTTTTTTTTGGTACCGGATGTGCCCTCGTTGCGTTATTTCGCACTTTTTAAACCAAAACTGGTAGGTTTCAGGTAGGTATAAAGTAGGTACGGTGCTCAAAAACGCGTTAGGGATAAAAGCGGATACCGGCCTCTGGCTAAGGCCTGCGCAGTATGGGCGTATAACCCGGCCCGCAGGGAAACGCCCCAAATTAACTATACACCTGCTCCGACACCCTTGCGTTCACGTAAATATACAAAAAAACTCCAACCTATCCTAATAAAACCCGCCTTATCCATAACGCCTCTTGCTTTCAGCTGCCCCCGCCAATATCGCTAAACAATTAGCCAAAACCATTGTATAATATTGTAGTTACATCCCCTTTGTTGCCAGAATATTTTTGTAATTTCACGTTAATATAAACTAACCTTATGGCCTCAAAAAAGCCCGATATAGCGCCGGAAAGCGAAGATCTGCTTAACGGCACCAGGCGCGATTTCATCAAACAATCGTCGGTACTTACCGCCATTGCTTTAGCGCCTACTACCCTCGTTAAAGCCGCCGAAAGCGGTCTGGACGAAAAAATAGCCGCCGTTTTCGAAAAAGTTCCCTTAAATATTACCGTCAACGGTATAAAACACGATCTATCGGTCGAGCCGCGGGTAACCCTGCTCGATCTGTTGCGCGAACAGCTGCACCTTACTGGTACCAAAAAGGGTTGCGATCGTGGCCAGTGCGGCGCATGCACTGTGCATGTCAACGGCAAACGCGTCAACTCCTGTTTAAGCCTTGCCGCCATGCACGATGGCCACCAGGTAACTACCATCGAAGGCCTGGCCAACGGCGATCAACTACACCCTTTACAGGAGGCATTCATTAAGCATGATGGCTTTCAGTGCGGCTATTGTACGCCTGGGCAGATCATGTCGGGCGTAGCCTGTATCCGCGAGGGGCATGCCAATAATGAACACGAGATCCGTGAATATATGAGCGGTAACATTTGCCGCTGTGGCGCTTACCCTAACATTGTAAACGCCATACAGGAAGTAAGTAAAGGAGGGCAAAAAGTGTGAACCAGTTCCAATATGTCCGCCCTGTAGAGCAGGCCTCGGCCGTCAAAGCTTTTGTTAAAGATGCCAACACCCAATTTATAGCGGGCGGCACTAACCTCATCGATCTCATGAAAATGGGTGTGGTAAAACCTGACAAGCTCGTCGATATTAACCGCCTCCCACTTAAAGATATTAAAAAAACAGTTACCGGCATACACATCGGCGCGCTGGCATTAAACAGCCAGGTTGCCGAAAATAGTCTGATCTTACAGCATCATCCGGTATTGGCGTTGGCGCTAAACGCCGGCGCTACTCAACAGTTGCGCAATATGGCAACCGTTGGTGGTAATATGCTGCAACGCACCCGCTGCGGTTACTTTTTTGATACCAACATGCCTTGCAATAAGCGCGAGCCCGGCAGCGGTTGCGGTGCTATTGACGGCGTTAACCGTATGCACGCCATTTTTGGCGCGAGCGAAAGCTGTATAGCCGTACACCCGAGCGATATGTGCGTGGCCCTGGCTGCTTTGGATGCAACAGTTACCGTACTCGGTTTAAAAGGCGAACGCCGTATCCCTTTTGCTGATTTTCACCGTTTGCCGGGAGATCACCCCGAACACGATAATACCTTGCAAAAAGGCGAATTGATCTTAGGTATCGATATCCCCGATGCTCCGGCTACAAAAAATGTGGCTTACTTAAAGGTACGCGATCGTACATCCTACGCGTTCGCACTGGTATCTGTAGCTGCTGTTCTAAATATCGAAGGAGGCATCATTAAAAGCGCTCGTTTGGCTATGGGCGGCGTAGCGCACAAACCATGGCGCTTACAAAACGCCGAAGCTTCATTGATCGGCAAGCAAGCCACGGTCGATAACTTTAAACAAGCTGCTCAAATTGCCATGCAGGGAGCAAAAGCATACAAATACAACCAGTTTAAATTAAAATTGGGACCCAATACAATTGTCCAGGCGTTAAAAACAGCAGCGGGAGTAGCATAATTATGGAAAAGCAATTGAAAAAATCTGTCATCGGCGAACCCATGGATCGCGTTGACGGCCGCCTGAAAGTTACCGGCGCTGCTACCTACTCGGCCGAATACAATATCCCTAACCTATCGTACGCGGTATTGGTGTCGGGCACCATAGCCAGCGGAACCATTACCGGTATCGATACCGCTGCTGCAGAGCGCGCGCCCGGCGTATTAACGGTCATAACGCACTTAAACGCCTCACAACTCGTAGGTTACCAGGCCAGTACCATAGCCGCGAACGGCAAACCAAATTACCGCGTTTTTGGCGGCGATAAGATATTTTTTAACGGTCAGCCAGTCGCAATTGTTGTTGCCGATACCTTCGAACGGGCCACCTATGCGGCATCGCTGGTAAAAACTTCGTACCAAAAGGACGAACATAAAACCAGTTTGGAAGATAACCTCGTTAACGCCATATCGCCCAGCCGTGGTAAAGATTATCAACGCGGCATAGTTGATGCTTATAAAACCGCGCCGGTTAAAGTTGAAGAAACATATATGCTGCCTACCGAGGTACATAACCCGATGGAACTGCACAATACCACCGCGTTTTGGGATGGCGATAAAGTAATCGTCTACACCAAATCGCAAGGTGTTAAAGCCACACAACAAAGTATCATGAATACCTTTAAGCTTACCGAGGACAAGGTTCAGGTAAACTCCCGCTTTGTGGGCGGTGCTTTTGGTTCGGCCTTACGTACCTGGCCACACGAAATTGCGACTGTGATGGCAGCAAAAAAAGTAGGCCGCCCGGTTAAGTTGCTACTTACCCGCGAGCAGCAGTTCACCATGGTAGGCTATCGCCCAAAAACCATTCAAAAGATCGGTTTAGGTGCTACAGCGGATGGTCAATTGGTCGGCATCACACACGAATCCTATTCGCAATCATCTGTTTACGAAGAATTTACTGAGGGATCCAACAACGTATCGCGCTTTTTGTACGCCAGTCCGAATGTAACCACGCGCTATAAAATAATTCCGCTGAACGTTGGTGCCCCCGCCCCTATGCGCGGCCCCGGCGAAGCTACAGGGGCTTACGCTATCGAATCGGCATTGGATGAGTTATCGTACAAGCTTAACATGGATCCGATAGCCCTGCGCTTAAAAAACTACTCGGAGAATGATCCCGAAAGGAACCTGCCCTACTCCAGCAAATACTTAAAAGAGTGCTATAGTCTTGGTTCCGAAAAGATCGGTTGGAGCAACCGCAGTCAAACTCCCGGCGCTGTTAAAGAAGGCGACTGGCTAGTAGGTTATGGCATTGGCTGCGGCGTTTTCGGCGCACATCGCGGCAGGGCAACTGCAAAAATTAAAATATCTGCCGACGGCACTATCAATATTCAATGCGCTACCGCCGATATCGGCCCGGGTACGGCAACTTCAATGGTATTGATCGCATCCGATGCTTTGGGTATCCCTACCAACAAAATCACGTTCGAATTAGGTAATTCGGCATTCCCGCAGGCAGGCCAGCAAGGCGGTTCGTCTACCGTCTCTTCTGTAGGTTCGGCTGTGCACGATGTGAGCCTGGCGCTTAAAAAGAAACTGATGGAGCTATCCGGCAAAACCGAAAACGACGTTTCTCCGGGCAGCTATACCGATATTTTAAAACAACAAAACCTGCCTTATCTTGAGATCACACAAGGCTCGCAAGGCGGCGACGAAGGTTCTAAATATTCCATGTACTCTTTCTCAGCACACTTTTGCAAGGTGCACGTGCATGCCATAACCGGGCAGGTTAAAGTGGTTAAGGCGGTAGCAGCTGTAGATGCCGGAACCATCATCAACCACAAAACGGCCAGTAGCCAGATGATAGGTGGTGTAGTTGGCGGTATAGGCATGGCTTTAACCGAAGAGGTTTTGTTCGACGATCGTTACGGCCGTTACATCAATGGTAATTTTGCCGATTACCATGTACCGGTACACGCCGATGTCCCGGATGTAGACGTGATATTTATCGATAAGCCCGATCCTGTTTTAAACCCGATGGGAACCAAAGGTATCGGCGAAATATCGATCATCGGCTTTGCTCCTGCTATTGCTAACGCGGTTTATAACGCCACCGGCAAACGCGTGCGCGAAATGCCGATAACACCCGATAAGCTGATCTGATGAAAGAGATCAAGGATATTATAAAAGCTTATGATGTTGCCGTAAAACAGGCAAAGCAAACGGCTTTGGCTACTGTGGTATTGGTGGAGGGTTCGGCATACCGTCGTGCCGGTGCCCGTATGCTGGTTACCGAAGACGGCGAATTGACCGGCGCGATAAGCGGCGGCTGCCTCGAAGGCGATGCCTTGCGCAAGGCCCGTTTGGCTATGGCGCAGCAGCAACCCATGCTGGTTACCTATGATACTACAGACGATGACGATGCCAAATTAGGCGTTGGCCTGGGCTGCAACGGTATTATCCATATCCTGATAGAACCCATTCATCCCGAAAACAACAATAATCCCATCCAGCTATTAAAAAGCATAAGCAGCAAAAGGCAAAATGCGGTTTTAGTAACTCTTTTCTCTTTACAGGATCGGAAAGCCGTTCAACCCGGCACCTGCTTATTGTTAACCGGGGATGGTTCTGTTAAAGAAGCCTTAACCGATTCCACACTAAAAGATACTTTGATCAGCGATGCACTGGATGTTTTACGAACAGGTATATCCGCAACCAGGATCTACGTCGATACTATTGAATACACCGGCTTTGTTGAGCATATTAAACCTGTGATATCGGTTATCATTATCGGAGCCGGTAATGATGCTATCCCGCTTACGCAATTGGCAGCTATTTTAGGTTGGGATGTGACCATTGTCGATGGGCGTGCCAATTACGCTAAAACGGATAGATTCCCATCGGCCAAACAGGTGATCTGCGCCAAACCTGAACAGGTACTATCGCAGGTTAGTTTGGATGAGCGTAGCGTAATGGTGCTAATGACGCATAATTACAACTACGAAATGGCACTGCTGCGCGAAATATTACTACTCGATATACCCTACATCGGTATGCTCGGACCCAAAAAGAAACTCGAGCGTATATTAGGCGAACTGGAAGATAATGGCCTAAAGATCACATCAGCACAACTCGAAAAACTCTACGGGCCCGTTGGCTTAGACATAGGTTCCGAAGGTTCGGAAGAGATTGCTTTATCTATCATTTCCGAAATAAAAGCCGTACTCTCCGGCCGCGAAGGGTATTCGTTAAAATACAAACCGGTTTCTATTCATGCAGGGGTTAAAGCATCGTAATTCATGACCGGCATTATCATCCTCGCCGCGGGTCAATCCTCCCGCATGGGCCAGCCCAAACAACAGCTGCAATATCAGGGCAACAGCCTTTTGCAGCATACGGTTAATATAGCCCTGCAATCGCCTTACCGGCCGGTAATCGTTGTTTTAGGCGCTTTCGCCGACGATATTGTACCTACCATCGCACCTAAACCCATCGATGTTATCATCAACACTCAATGGGAAGAAGGCATGTCGTCCTCCATTCGCGCCGGTATCGATTACCTTCAAAAAACACCTGATATCGGCAACGCGCTGATCATGCTTTGCGATCAGCCGCACGTTAACTCAAAATTGCTGACCGATATGGTGCGTATGAAAAAGCAAAGCGGTAAAAACATTGTGGCTTGTGCGTACAACAATACAACAGGCGTTCCGGTATTATTCGATAAAAAACATTTCCCGGAATTACTTTCGTTGACCGGACAGGAAGGCGCTAAAAAGATATTAGCTGCTCATCCGGGGGATATAGCTACAATCGACTTTCCGTTGGGTGCGGTTGACATTGATACGATGGATGACTATGAGAAGATCCGCATTAGCGATTGAAACCGTTTTATTACTTAAGTTGAGGCTGTAGCTTTGGCTTAAACGTCCCTTTTTTTTGTCGCGGATCGCCCTCTGTGCTATAGATGCAATATTTTATTTTTGATCTTGTTCAAACAGATCAAAAACATAAAAGAACCAATCCGATGAGAAATCTAATTTACGCGATCAACATCACCTTAGATGGCTATTGCGACCATGACAAATTCTATCCCGATGAAGAAGTGATGGAATATTTTACGCGCCTCACGCTGAATGCTGACACATTCGTTTACGGCCGTAAAACCTACGAGTTGATGGTTCCTTATTGGCCCGATTTGGCGAAAACCCCTTCCGGGGATCGAGACGTAGATATCGAATTTGCCCAGGCATTTGATGCCGTCGACAAAATCATTGTTTTCTCACAATCATTAGACAACCCCGAAGAAAAAACGAGAATCGTTCGTACGAACCTTCACGACGAAATACTTAAATTGAAACAAGAACAAGGCAAAAATATTTTAACCGGTGGTGTAACC
>JAODBC010000057.1 GCA_025463765.1 Subtercola sp.
GGAGTGGCGTCGAGCAGGTTGCGCTCGGGGCCGAGCCCGAGGCGCAGCGAGGTGACGACTTCTTCGCGAATCGAGTCGAGCGGCGGGTTCGTCACCTGCGCGAACTGCTGGGTGAAGTAGTCGAACAGCAGGCGCGGCCGGTTCGAGAGCACGGCGATAGGCGTGTCGGATCCCATGGCGCCGAGGGGCTCAGCTCCGTTCTTGGCCATCGGGGTCAACAAGATGCGGATCTCTTCTTCGGTGAAGCCGAAGGTGCGCTGCCGGCGCGTAACCGACGCCGGGGTGTGCACGATGTGCTCACGCTCGGGCAGGTCACGCAGGTTGATGCGGCCCTGTTCGAGCCATTCCGCGTAGGGCTCGCTCGCGGCCAGGTCGTCTTTGATCTCGTCGTCTTCGATGATGCGGCCGGCCTCGGTGTCGACGAGAAACATCTTTCCCGGGCGCAGCCGGCCCTTGCGCACGACCTTCGCGGGGTCGACGTCGAGCACGCCGATCTCGCTGGCGAGCACGACGAGGCCGTCGTCGGTGACGAGGTAGCGCCCCGGGCGCAGGCCGTTGCGGTCGAGCGTGGCGCCGACGAGCGACCCGTCGGTGAAGACGAGCGCGGCGGGGCCGTCCCACGGCTCCATCAGCGTGGCATGGAACTCGTAGAACGCGCGACGGGCCGGGTCGAACGAGGCGTTGTTCTCCCACGCCTCCGGCACCATCATCATGATGGCGTGCGGCAGCGGGCGGCCCGCGAGCGTCAAGAGCTCTACGACCTCGTCGAACGACGCCGAGTCGCTCGCGCCGGGCGTGACGATCGGCAGCAGCGGGGCGATTTCGCCCATCACGGCGCTCTTCAGCTGGGACTGGCGCGCGCGCATCCAGTTGCGGTTTCCTTGCACCGTGTTGATCTCACCGTTGTGCGCCATCATGCGCAGCGGCTGCGCGAGCGGCCACGACGGGAACGTGTTGGTGGAATAGCGCGAGTGCACCAGAGCGAGCTTCGACGCGAACCGCTCGTCAGAGAGGTCGGGGTAGAAGGGCTCGAGCTGCAGCGTCGTGACCATGCCCTTGTAGGTGAGCGTGCGGCTCGACAGCGACATGAAGTAGACCTCATGCTCGTGCTCGATGCGCTTGCGCAGCCGGTAGGTCAGCCGGTCGAGGTGGATGCCCGTGGCCTTCTCGCCCGTGGCGTCGTGGTGTTTCGCCTCCACGTACAGCTGGCGGATGGCCGGCATCGCCTCGCGCGCAAGCCGCCCCAGCTCGTCGGGGCGCACGGGAACCTCACGCCAGCCGAGCACACGCAGGCCTTCTTCGTCGGCGATCTCGGCGATGCGGGCGACGACCTTTTCGCGCTCGTCGTGGTCGAGCGGCAGAAAAGCGTTGCCGACCGCGTAGTGGCCGACCTCGGGCAGCTCGAGCCCGGAGACCGCCCGCAAGAACTCGTCGGGAATCTGCGTCAAGATGCCCGCGCCGTCGCCGGTGCCCGCGTCGGAACCCACGGCACCGCGGTGCTCGAGGTTACGCAGCGCTTCGAGGGCGGTGTCGATGATGTCGTGGCCGGCGGTGCCGCGCAGGGTGGCGACCATGGCCAGGCCACAGGCGTCTTTCTCGTTTTCGGGTGAGTACATTCCCTGCGAAGCAGGGAATGTCGAAAAAGCACCAATTCCCTGCGGGGCAGGGAATGTCGAAAAAGCAACCATGAGAATCCATCCCCCCGGCAATATCGCACTACCGGGTTGTTCTGACTGGGACGCCGGTGGCCCGAATGTGGTGGAAGGTGTGATGTGTGCCGTGCGGTGGGTGGAACCTAGGGCTTCGCTCCGGCAGTGCTTGTGGCGCTCGGCTCGAGATCTTTCGGCTCAGCCTCGTCGTCAGCGGCGCCGTCGCCGCGGAGTTCTTCGTCTGTGTACCGGTCAGTCGAGTCTACCTCAGGCGTTGCCGGTGACCACGCAATGCCCGAAACGTAGGCACTGCGCTCTACACCCCTGTGCCGTCGCGACTGCACGACGATGATCACGATGCCGATCGCGATGGCGAGCCAGGCCGCCCACACGTTGATGCGCACGCCCAAGACGAGCTCGCTCGGGTCGATCCGGATGGTTTCCCACACCGTGCGCCCCGCCCCGTACCAGATGAGGTAGACGCCGAACAGCTTGCCCCATTGCAAACCGAGGCGTCGGCCGATCCAGATCAGAAAGAGCACCCCTAGTGCGTTCCAGATGACTTCGTAGAGAAAGGTGGGCTGGAACAGGGTGCCCGGTGCTAAACCGATGGGGATCGCAGGGTTGACCTGACCCGTATTCGGGTTGATTGCGTCGATCTGCAGTCCCCACCAACCGTCTGTGGGCTGGCCGAAGAGTTCCTGGTTGAAGTAGTTTCCGAATCGTCCGAACGCCTGGGCCAACAGCAGGCCGGGGGCGAGCGCATCTGCGAAAGTCCAGAATCGGATGCCGGTCAGACGGCAGCCGATGTACGCACCGATCGCGCCACCGATGAGACCGCCGAAGATCGCAATTCCACCCTCCCAGATTGCGAAGGGCTTCCACCACTCGATTCCGGCCCCGAAATAGTCGCCGGTGTGCGTGAAGACGTGAAAGACGCGGGCGCCGATGATGCCGAGCGGCACGGCCCAGAGAATGATGTCGAGAACGATGCCCGGCTCTGCGCCACGCTTCGTGAGTCGACGTGAGGTCATGATGGTCGCGACGACGATGCCGAACAGAATACACAGCGCGTAAATCTTGATGTCGATCGTGAAGGGCAGGTCGATACCCAGGGTGCGGAGCCAGCCAGTGATGTCAAGCGAGTCGACTTGCGGGCTGGGAATGCTTTGCGGCAGAAACACCTGGTGGTAAACCTTCCATACGTAGGTAATGCCGTCTGCGGGCACACGGCAAAGGTAATTCTAGGGTGTGACGCCGTAAACCTTGAGACGCACACCTGGCGTCTGCGAGATCTCTCAGCGCCGGCTGTCAGCGGGCGGTGCCCACGGCGAGACCGGCGGCGACGCGCGCGACCTCGCTGACGCCCCCGTCGGCCAGGGCACGCACGAGCGCCGATCCGACGATGGCGCCGTCGGCGTACTCGAGCACCTCGGCGACCTGGTCGCCAGTCGAGATGCCGATGCCGACACAGGCGCCGGTGGTGGATGCGGCGGGCGAACCCTCGGCGAGCCCGTTCGCCCGCAGGCGCTCGACCAGAGTGCGGGCGGCGGCATCCACATCGCCCCGGGCGCCGGTGACGCCCATCGTCGAGACCACGTAGACGAAGCCCCGGCTGTTGTCGACGGCGAGGCGCAGCCGTTCATCCGTCGAGGTGGGCGCGGCGAGAAAGACGCGGTCGAGGCCGGTGCGGTCGCTCGCGGCGATCCAGTGGGCGCCGGAGTCGACCGTCAGGTCGGGCGTGATGAGCCCGGCTCCGCCCGCCGAAACGAGGTCGTCGGCGAAGCGATCGATGCCGTATTGCACCACGGGGTTGTAGTACGTCATGAGCAGAATCGGGGCATCCACTCGCGCGCGGATGGCCTCGACGGCCGTGAAGGCGTCGCTGAGGCGAAAGCCGTTGTCGAGCGAAGTCTGCGTGGCCTTCTGGATGACCGGGCCGTCCATCACGGGATCGGAGTACGGCAGCCCCAGCTCGAGAATGTCGACGCCGTTCTCGACCAGCGCGACGGCCGCGTCGATGCTTTCGGCGAGGTTCGGAAACCCCACGGGCAGGTAGCCGATGAGCGCACCCTTGCGGGCGGAGTTGGCGCGCTGGATGGCTGTTCCGACCGGTGAAACGGCCCGGAACGTCGGTGTGGACTGCGCGCTCATCGCTCCACCCCGTTTCCGGTGGCGGCGCTGAGGTCGTCGACCCGCGAGGAGGCCTCGTCGAGCGCCTGGCGCGCGGCTGCGGTGAGGGCGGCATCGTGGTCGAGTTCGCCGGCTTCGGCTTCGCCGTCGGTGAGCTCGTTCGCATCGAGCGCGTTCTGTTCGAGAGCACTCGCGGCGAGTGCCGCCTCGTCGAGCACGCCGAAGTACCGCCCTGCGGTCTCGACGTCTTTGTCACCGCGACCGCTCAGGCTGACCAGAATGGTCGCGTCGGGGCCGAGCTCACGGCCCAGCTCGATGGCGCCGGCCAGCGCGTGCGCCGACTCGATGGCCGGAATGATGCCCTCGGTCTGGCACAGGATGCGGAACGCGTTCATAGCCTCGGCGTCGGTGATCGGCAGGTACGTGGCCCGGCCGATGGACGACAGCCAGGCGTGCTCCGGGCCGACGCCCGGGTAGTCGAGCCCAGCGGAGATCGAGTGCGAGTCGAGCGTCTGCCCGTCGGCGTCTTGCAGCATGAAGCTGCGCGAGCCGTGCAGCACGCCGGGGCGGCCCTTCGTGATGGTGGCCGCGTGGCGCAGAGTCTCGACGCCGTCGCCGGCTGCTTCGTAGCCGTACAGCCGAACATCCGGATCGTCGAGAAAAGCGTGGAAGATGCCGATGGCGTTCGATCCGCCACCGACGCAGGCCACCACGGCGTCGGGCAGCGCGCCGGTGAGTTCGAGAACCTGGGCGCGGGCCTCTTCGCCGATGATCTTGTGGAAGTCGCGAACCATGACCGGAAAAGGGTGTGGCCCGGCGACCGTGCCGAGAACATAGTGGGTGTCGGAGACGTTGGCGACCCAGTCTCGAAACGCCTCGTTGAGAGCATCTTTCAGCGTGCGCGTGCCCGTCGTCACCGAGATGACCTCGGCCCCGAGAAGGCGCATGCGCGCCACGTTCAGAGCCTGGCGCTCGGTGTCGACCTCGCCCATGTAGACGACGCAGCTCATGCCGAACAGCGCGGCGGCGGTCGCGGTGGCGACGCCGTGCTGGCCGGCGCCGGTCTCGGCGATGAGTCTCGTCTTGCCGAGGCGGCGGGCGAGCAGGGCCTGGCCGAGCACGTTGTTGATCTTGTGCGAGCCGGTGTGGTTCAGGTCTTCACGCTTGAGAATGATGCGTGCGCCGCCGGCGTACTCGCCGAACCGGGGGGCCTCGGTGATGATCGAGGGGCGGCCGGTGTACGTGCGGTGCAGCTCGGCCAGTTCGGCCGCGAAGGTCGGATCGGCCTTCGCTTCTTCGTAGACCGCAGAGATTTCGTCGAGAGCGGCGATCAGCGACTCCGGCATGAAGCGGCCGCCGAACTCGCCGAAGAACGGGCCGCTCTCATCGCGGAGGTGGGTGGCGCTCTCGGTACTCATTGCACTCCTAAAAACTCTTCGAGCGTGCGAGCCGGGTCGCCGGTCACAAGCGCTTCGCCGACGAGCACGACGTCGGCGCCGCTCGATCGGTAGTGGCTGACGTCGGCGGCCGTTTTCACGGCCGACTCGGCAACGCGGATGACGCCGGCCGGAATGCGGTCGGCCAGGGTGGCGAACAGGTCGCGGTCGAGCTCGAACGTGCTGAGGTTGCGGGCGTTGACGCCGATCAGCGAGGCGCCCAGGTCGAGCGCACGTTCCACCTCGTCGGCCGAATGGGTTTCGACCAGCGCAGTCATACCCAACTCGCCGATGAAGCCGTGCAGGCGTTCGAGGGTGGGCTGGTCGAGGGCGGCGACTATGAGCAGCGCGAGGTCGGCCCCGGCCGCGCGGGCCTCGAGCACCTGGTATTCGAGGGTGATGAAGTCTTTACGCAGCACAGGCACCGACACCGTGTCGCGTACCAGCTCGAGATCTTCGAGCGACCCCTTGAACTTGCGGCCCTCGGTGAGCACGCTGATGGCGCTGGCACCGGCGGACTGGTAGGTCGACGCCAGCGCTGCCGGGTCGGTGATCGGCGCAAGCGCACCGCGAGACGGGCTGGCCCGTTTCACTTCGGCGATGATCTTGACACGTTCGGCCGGTGCGAGAAAGGCAAGGGCATCCAGTGCCGGCTCCTGCTCGAGCGCGGCACGTTCGACCTCGTCGTGACTGACGAGTTCTCGCCGGGCCGCCGCATCTTCAGCGGCACCGGCGGTAAGAGAATCGAGCACTGGTACTAATGCCCCTTGGCGGTTGTTTTGGCTCCGTCGACGCCGTAACCCAGCTTGGCGAGCACGTAGCCGACGATGAGACCGACGATCAGGAGGCCGACACTGGCCCAGACGAGCCAGACGATGGTGAAGAAGAACGCGACCGTGCCGATGGCGAACGCCACGAGCATGATGACCACCGCCGTCCACGAAGCGGTTGAACTGCCGTGGCCCGGTTCTGCTGACTCAATGCTCATGGTGCTCCTCAAAAGTGTGTGCGCGGGTCGAAAATAAGTGTATCGGGCCGTAGCTCACGCCGTCGGGTCTTGGCCCCGGCTGAGGCTGTCCCACTTGTCGACGGCGGCGGCGCGCGCCACTTCGTCGATGCCGGTCATCTGGTCGGAATGCTCGGCCACGGTTGTGTCGGTCGCGCGGTCTGTATCTGTATCTGTATCTGTATCTGTATCTGCGAGCTCGGCCTCGTCGAACTCGGCTTCATCGGCAATCAGGTCGACCGGATTACCGGCGGTACGACCATCTGCCGCCGCGAACTGCACGGGCTGGTACCTGCGGCCCGACACCGGCCACCGGCGCATCGTGATGACTATCAGGATGCCCGTGAGCGCCATGAGGGTGCCCGCGACCAGCGCGAGGTAGGGCCAGAGCGACGAGCTCGAGGTCGTGGCGATCGCCTGCACCGACGAGGTGCCCGTGACCCCGGTCGCTGTCGTCACGGCGGATTGCCCGGCCAGCACAGGGTTGGAGAGTGCACCGAGCGTCGAGGCCAGAATGGAGGCGCCGAGAACGAATTCGAGCACTCCGAGCACGATGCGCACCACCGGCCCGGCGATGGCCAGGGCTGCTGCCAGGGCGAGGCCGGCGAGAGCGAGAGCCGAGAGCGCGGGGGCCGCAGCGTCACCCTGAACGGTGACCGAGATCGTGTCGCCGGCGCGGCCCTGGGCGCTGAGAGTGAACCAGGGCTGCGACCAGGCCAGAAAAACGAGCGCACTCCAGATGAGCACGGCGAAGATGGTCAGCGACTTGAGGCGACGCGATTGGCTGGCCTTGGCCTTGGCCGCAGTCGAGTCGCCGCTGTCGTCGACGGTCGAGCCGCCCACGGTGCCGGCCCGTTCGGGAGTGGTGTTCTCAGAGCTGCTGCCGGTCATCCGACCCTCGTCATGGCGTTCGCGATGGCGACGGCGCGCAGGGGTGCCGCCGCCTTGTTCTGCGACTCGATGAACTCCGAGTTCGGGTCGGAGTCGGCCACCAGACCGCCGCCCGCCTGCACGCGGGCGATGCCGTCGGTGATCACCGCAGTGCGGATGGCGATGGCCACATCGGCGTCACCGGCGAAGTCGAAGTAACCGACCACTCCGCCGTAGACACCGCGCTGAGCCGGTTCGAGGTCGTCGATGATCTGCATGGCACGGGGTTTCGGCGCGCCCGAGAGCGTGCCGGCCGGGAATGTCGCGCGGAACACGTCGATCGCGGTGACATCGGGCGCGAGCTCGCCTTCGACCGACGACACGATGTGCATGATGTGGCTGAAACGCTCGATGCGCATGAACTCGGTGACCTCGACCGAACCCGCGGCGCACACCTTCAGCAGATCGTTTCGGGCGAGGTCGACGAGCATGAGGTGCTCGGCCTTCTCTTTGGGGTCGGCCAGCAGGTCGGCCTCGAACCGGTTGTCTTCGTCGATCGAATGCCCGCGCGGCCGCGATCCGGCGATCGGATGCGTGTACGCCCGGCCGCTTTCGACCTTGACGAGCGCTTCGGGGCTCGACCCCACGATGGCGTAGGGGCGCCGGCTCGGGGACTCGAGGTTGAGCAGGTACATGTACGGGCTCGGGTTCAGCGTGCGCAGAACGCGATACACCTCGATGGGCTCGGCCGTGCACTCGAGATCGAATCGCTGAGCGATGACGACCTGAAAGATGTCGCCCTGCCTGATGTGCTCTTTCGCGACGTCGATCGAGGCGAGAAAGTCTTCGCGCAGTGTTCGCGGCGTCGGCACGGCTGCCACGTCGAAGTCGGCCTGAGCCAGCCACGCCTCTGCCGGGCGCGAGAGTCGGTGCTGCATCGAATCCAGCCGGGCGACCGCATCTGCCCACAGCTCGCCGGCAACCTCTTTGTTGGCGAAGTCTGCGCGGTTCTTGCGGTCGGCGAGCACGGTCGACACCAGCGTCACGGTGCCGAGCAGGTGATCGACGGCGATGAGGTCGGAGACGAACGAGAGCGCCTGGCTCGGCATGTCGTAGTCGGCCGGCGGTGCGTCGGGCAGATGCTCTATTTGGCGAACCGTCTCCCAGCCGATGAAGCCGACGAGCCCGCCGGTGAGCGGCGGGTGGCCGGTGATGACGGGGGTCTTCCACTCTTCGTAGAGGGCCGCGAGAGCCTCGAGGGGGCCGCCGGGCATGCCGTTCGGAAATGCGCGGGAGGTGCTGAGGCCCGACCCCATCCACACGGCGCGGTCGCCGTCGGCGCTCAACACGCCATAGCTCGAAACGCCGATGAACGAGAACCGCGACCAGACGCCGCCTTGCCCTGCCGACTCGAGCAAGAAGGTACCCGGCCGGTTGTCGCTCAGCTTGCGGTAGATGCCGATGGGCGTCTCTCCGTCGGCGAAGAGCGTGCGGATGACCGGAATGACCCGATGCGTGGCGAGCAGCTCATCGAACTCCTGCCGCGAGGTCGAGCCCGCCCTGCTCTCTGTTGTCACCATGTTCCCGTTGTCACCATCTGCCCGTTGTCACCATCTACTTCTCGTCATTGTTCCCGCTGAGACCTTGCGCCTGCGCGAAACCCTGCACCGGCGCAAAACCCTGCACCGGCGCCAGTTCGTCACCGTCGAAACAGGTGTGATTGCCGGTGTGGCAGGCGGCGCCGATCTGCTCGACCTGTACCAAGAGCGTATCTCCATCGCAGTCCAGCGCGGCAGCGCGAACGTACTGGGCGTGCCCCGAGGTGTCGCCCTTGCGCCAGTACTCTTGGCGTGAGCGCGACCAGAAGGTGACGCGACCGCTGGTGTACGTGCGGCGCAGGGCCTCGGCATCCATCCAGCCCAGCATCAGCACTTCGTGGCTGTCGAACTGCTGGATGATCGCCGGCAGCAGCCCTTTGTCGTTGAAGGTCGCGCGGCTGAGCACCGCGTCGATCCCAAGAGATGCTGCGTCAACAGATGCTGTGTCGCTCATCGCACCACCACCCCGCTTTCTGAGAGGGCCGACTTCACGTCGGCGATGGTCAATTCACGATTGTGGAACACCGACGCGGCCAGCACGGCGTCGGCCCCGGCGGCGATCGCCTCGGGAAAGTCGCTCGTCTTTCCGGCTCCGCCAGAGGCGATCACCGGCACCGTGCTGATGCCGCGCATGAGGCGGATCAGCTCGAGGTCGTACCCGTCTTTGGTGCCGTCGGCGTCGATGGAGTTGACGAGCAGTTCGCCCGCGCCGAGGTCGATGGCCGTCTGGGCCCAGGCCAGGGCATCCAGTTCCGTGGCGCGGCGACCGCCGTGGGTCGTGACGACAAAGCCCGACTCGGTGCGACCGCCCGACAACGTGGGGCCGCGCTTGATGTCGAGCGAGAGCACGAGCACTTGCGCGCCGAAGCGGTCGGCGATCTCTCCGATGAGGGCGGGCCGGGCGATGGCGGCGCTGTTCACACCCACCTTGTCGGCTCCGCTGGCGAGCAGGCGCGACACGTCTTCGGTGCTGCGCACTCCCCCGCCGACGGTCAGCGGAATGAACACCTGTTCGGCCGTCTGCCGAACGATGTCGTACATGGTCGCTCGCTCGTCGACGGTGGCAGTGACGTCGAGAAAGGTCACCTCGTCGGCGCCCTGCTCGGCGTACAGCCGAGCGAGCTCGACGGGGTCACCCGCGTCGCGCAGGTTCTCGAAATTGACGCCCTTGACCACGCGGCCGGCGGCCACGTCGAGGCAGGGAATGACGCGTACGGCGAGGCTCACTTCTCGACCCGCCCGCTACATTCTCACGGCGTGAATCGGGCTCACCAGAATGGCGCGCGCGCCGACCTCCCATAGGGCATCCATGATGAGGTTCGTCTCGAGCCGCGGCACCATCGCCCGCACGGCCACCCAGTCGGGATCGGCCAGCGGCGAGATCGTGGGCGACTCGATGCCGGGCGTGAGCGCCGAGGCGGCGTCGAGGTGGATGCGCGGCACATCGTAATCCATCAGCACATACTGGCGGGCGAGCAAGACGCCCTGAAGGCGCCGCAAGAGGGTGAGTGCGCCGGGTGTCTGAGCACCTTCGCCGAGCGACCCTGATGTGAGCGAAACCGAGCTGATGAGCACCGCGGTCGACTGCAGAATGACCGGCCCGAAGATCTCGAGGCCGGCTTTGCGCAGGGTGCTTCCGGTCGAGACGACGTCGGCGACGGCATCCGCAACGCCAAGCCGCACGGCCGATTCGACGGCACCGTCGAGCTTCACCAGTGTGGCGGTGACGTTGCTTTCGGCCAGGAATGCGCCGACGAGGCCGGGATAGCTCGTCGCCACGCGGCGGCCCTGCAACTGTTCGAGGCTGTCGAACGCACCGCCGGGACCAGCGAAGCGGAACGTCGACTCGCCGAAGTTCAGTTCGGCGACCTCGACCGCGGGCGACTCGGAATCCAGCAGCAGGTCGCGGCCGGTGATGCCGACGTCGAGCGCGCCGGATCCCACGTAGGTGGCGATGTCGCGCGGCCGCAGGTAGAAGAATTCGACGTCGTTCTTCGGGTCTTGGATGACCAGTTCGCGCGGGTCGCGCCGGCCGTTGTAACCCGCTTCGGCGAGCATCTGGGCGGCGGTTTCTGACAGGGAGCCCTTGTTGGGCACCGCGATTTTCAGCATTGTGTTTCTTTCGGAAGGAGTGTGTGCCGAGATCGGCTCGAATACGTGGTTTCGAGGCTTACAAATGTCGGTATACGTCGGCCAGGGTCAGGCCCTTGGCGAGCATCATCACCTGCAGGTGGTAGATCAGC
This sequence comes from Subtercola sp., assembly GCA_025463765.1. Taxonomy (GTDB): domain Bacteria; phylum Actinomycetota; class Actinomycetes; order Actinomycetales; family Microbacteriaceae; genus Subtercola. Next base: position 10,936 of record JAODBC010000057.1, read on the forward strand.
TGAGACATCTCTTCGGCGGTTTCGATGTCGCTCTGGAATTCAGCGGCCATCCACACTTCTGCTGCCTCTTCGACGATCTTCTTGCCGATGGCATGCACGCCCGCGTCGAGTTCGCGCACGGTGCCGGAGCCCTCGGGGCGCAGCGACTGCTTCTCGCTGAGCTCGGAGAACAGATCGTCGAAGGTCTTCACGCTTCTAGGGTATCGGGTCGAGGTATGTGCTCGGTGCCTGGGCGTGTGCTCGGTGCCTGGGCTCGGTGCCTGGGCTCGGTGCGTGGGCGTCAGTGCGTGTGCTTCGCTGCGAGCTCGCGCAGCAGCGTGATCTGCTCGGCCGCGTTTTCAGCACCGAACACCGCAGACCCGGCCACGAAGGTGTCAGCGCCGGCCTCTGCCGCGATCTCGATGGTCTGCGCAGATATGCCGCCGTCGACCTGCAGCCACACGTCGAGCCCGCTCTTCGCCACCGCAGCGGATGCCCGGCGCAGCTTCGGCATCATCTCGGCCATGAACGACTGCCCACCGAAGCCCGGCTCGACGGTCATGATCAGCAGCATGTCGAACTCGGGCAGCAGCTCGAGGTACGAATCGATATCGGTGCCCGGCTTCACCGCCAGCCCGGCCCGCGCGCCCCGATCGCGGAGTTGACGTGCCGTACCCACGACGTCGTCAGCCGCTTCTGCGTGAAACGTCACCGAAAACGCGCCCGTCTCTGCATAGACCGGCGCCCAACGGTCGGCGTCGCTGATCATCAGGTGCAGATCGAGCGGCAGCGTCGACACCCGCTGCAGACTCTCCACCACCGGCAGCCCGAGTGTGAGGTTCGGCACGAAATGGTTGTCCATCACGTCGACATGCACAAGATCGGCGGTGCGGATGCGCCCCAGCTCCGACTCGAGGTTCGCAAAATCGGCGGCCAGGATGCTGGGGTCAATTCTCACGGGCATACCTGTCAGCCTATTCGAGCGACACGGGCGCCGTGAGGAAGTGAACGGCTGCGCGGTGAGCGCATACTCCGGGGCGGCGTAGTTGGAGGATCTGTGGGTGGAGGCACCGTCGTTCGGGGCGCTGTAGGTGTGGACGCTGTAGGTGGAGGCACCGTCGGTGGATGATCTGTAGGTGGAGGCACCGTCGGTGGAGGCGCTGCAGGTGGAGGCGGTGCATGTGGCGGCGGTGTACGTGGCGGCGGTACGTGGCGAACCAGCTTCGGCGCAGACTCATCAGAATCGGGGTGCGTCGTATCGGTAAGGCGGTGGGGCCTCGGCGAATCGGGGAACGGTCTTCGTGGCGGGTCGCGCGATCGGCGTCGATTCGGCGACGTACTCGAAGCCTGCCGGCGACGTCCAGATGATGGCGCCCGAGCCCGCCGGGTCTTGGACGACCTGCCATTCGGTGTGGTGTTTCACTTTGTGGTGACTCGAACATAGGGGGCTCAGGTTGGCGAAGGCGGTGTTGGCGCCGTCTTCCCACGGATCGGTGTGGTCGAGGTCTGCGGTGATCGAAGGCGAACAATCGAGTGGAAAAGTGCACTCTCTGTGAACCGTGCGAATGAGTTGATCAAGGTCGGCCGGCGGTCGGTATCGTGTGCGCCCGTAAGTGAGCGCAACTCCCGTGACGGCGTCGGTCAGCACTCGATAGAAGCCCGGCGCCTCGCGCGTCAGTTCGAGGGCTGTGAGCCGATCGATGGGACCGTAGCCGTCGAGGTTGGCGGCCCCGGTATTAGCGGCTTCGATGTTGGCCGCCCCGTTGTCAGCGGCTCCGGTGTCAGCGGCTCCGGTTTCGGAAAGCCCCCTGTTGGCGACTCCGGTGTCTGCGATGTCGGTGTCTCCGATGTCGGCGTCTGCGCCAAGCGAGTGATGGCCGTCGGGGGCCGGATTGCTGCCGAGGTCTCGAGTCACTTCGAGCTCGTGCTTGACCAGGGTGAGCGCAGGGACCGTCACGAGCACGTGTGCCCGCACCCCTTTCGTCGCGCCCGGAATGCTCGTCTCGCCATTGACCATCAGGTCTGTGAGAACGTCGGCCCGTAGCTGAACCAGCGTGCGCGGATCACCCGACGACTTCAGCCCACGCGCAAGGTCGGTGGCGCGGTTGTAGATGGCGACCGACTCGACGGCCGGTAGATAATGAGTCAGAAAAGCCATTCCGTCGGCGGCGGGGTCGAGGGTGATGCGGCGATCAGCGGTTGCCGTCAGATGCCGCTCGATCGAGGTGGAGGCTTGCGCCTCTTCTGCGGCAGCCCGCGCATGGCGCACGAGCCGCTTAACGCTGACACGAGTTGCGACAGGCAAAAGCCTGGCCTCGTAACCAGCCAGAGACTCGGGTGGTACCGCGCGACTGTGTTCGACGATCTTCTCGGCATGCCGATACGAGATGCGGCCGGCCTCGAGTGCGAGTCGAGTCGCGGCGAATGCGCCCGCAAGGCCTTCGGCCGTGTCGACCTGTCGCCGGGCATCTGTCTCGCTGAGATGTAATGCGACAGCGAGCTCGGTCACCAGCACACGCTGCGTGACGACCTCGGGAGACCAGCCGGGGCCGCCCGTCGACTGATCGGCAAACCCCATCGCCTCGCATGCCCGACGCGCTTTCTCGATTCGCGCAGCCTGCTCGGCCTGCACACGTGCGACCGCGTGCGCGCCGTCGACCACCTCGCTGACCGCTGCGGCGTAGCGCTCGCGGAGCAGTTGCCGCGACTGCGGGTCATTCGCGGTGAGGTTTGCTCGATTCATGCTTCGATTCAATCACCACCCTCTGACATCGGTGGCCATGGGGCCGTAACTGTGCATAAGTCCGAGCATCACGAGGTGTGAATAACTGAGGTGCGCACAATCAGAGCGTCGTCGAGCAGGGCGTTGCGCGCCAATCACTGACGCGAGTCCCCAACGACGACGAATTCTTCGACAACTGCAGCGCTCAGCGCACTCACCTGCATGAAGTTCGGTCCGTCGGCGAGCACCGTGTGCCATTCCACTGTCGTCAGCGCCGCATCATATGCGGACCGGGACTCGAACCAGATTTCGGCTACACCGTCCCATCCCCCGACCATGGTTTCAGTGACGACATTCTGGGTGAAGCGAACAACACCGGGCAGGGCTTTGATGAGTGCCGCGTGTGGGTTGCGCCAGTGATGCAGCGCGGCCCCCTCTTCGAGATCGGGTCGGAAGACAACGGTGAAAATGCACTTGACCAATTCGTAACTCCTTCGTTTACAGAAGGATAACGGTGTAATGAGCAATAGTCACTGAAATCGCAGCCTCAGCCCACCTTGCGCAGCAGCGCGATGAACATCGCGTCGGTGCCGTGAGCGTGCGGCCAGAGCTGCGCCTGGGTTTCGTCGCGGCCGAGCGCCAAGGGCGACGAGACGAACGACTGCAGCACCGACTGGGTGGGCAAAGGCTCGAGCGCTCCGGAGTGGCGCTTCAGAGCATCCACCACCTGCCCGCGCGTCTCGGCGACGTGCGGCGAGCACGTAACGTAGGCCAGAATGCCGCCGGGCTTGAGGGCTGCCACTGCCGAGTCGATGAGCCGGGACTGCAGGTGACCGAGCGCCGAGACGTCGGCGGGCGACTTGCGCCAGCGCGCCTCGGGCCGGCGACGCAGGGCGCCGAGACCCGTGCACGGCGCATCTACCAGAATGCGGTCGAACTGTTCGTCGTGCTCTGAACCGAGGCGGGTGCCGTCGAGCTGCCAGACCTCAGGCGGCGCGGCCAGCGCAGCGACGGCGTTACGAACGAGTTCGGCGCGCGCCGCGACCGGCTCGTTCGCGGTGAGGGTCGCGCCCGAAAGCGACGCCGAGGCGCCGAGCAGCGCCGACTTGCCACCCGGGCCGGCGCACAGGTCGAGCCACTGCTCCCCCGCCACGATGGGAGCCGCATTCACCAGCGCGAGCGCGGCCAGCTGCGACCCTTCGTCTTGCACGCGCACGGTTCCGGCGCGCACCTGCGCGATCTGGCGCGGGTCACCCGCATCGGTGATGAAGCCGAACGGCGAGTAGGCCGCAGGATGCCCGTCGGCAGCGATCTCATTGCGAGCCGCCAGCCCGGGCAGGGCGACCAGCCCGAGCCGCGCGGCCTCGTTGTCGGCTTCAAGCAGCTCGACGAGGTCGACCTCGGCCTCTGCCGCACTGCCCCCGTCGGTGAGCAGTGCGCGGCGGAAGGCCCGGATGATCCACGCCGGGTGCGAGTACAGCACCTCGAGTCGCTCGTCGTCGTTGCGCGCCGAGTCGAGCACACGCTGCTGCCACTCCTCCGGCTTCGAGCGGGTGATGGTGCGCAGCACGCCGTTCACGAAACCAGTGGATGATCGGCTCGCCACCACCCGAGCCTGTTCGACGGCCTCGTTGACAGCTGCATGGCTGGCTACGCGAAGCGACAACAGCTGGTGGGCGGCGAGCTCCAGCACGTCGAGCACCACTCCGTCGATCTCTGACACGGGCCTGGCCGCGGCGAGCTCGATGACCCGGTCGTAATAGCCGCGCATGCGAAGGGTGCCGTATGTGAGCTCTGTCGCGAGCCCGGCGTCGGCGTGATTCAGCTTGGCGCGCTGGATCTTGGTGGGCAGCAGCAGGTTGGCATATGCGTCGTCTTCGCGAACGGCCCGAATTACCTCGAAGGCGATGCGCCGAGCCGGCTGAACGATTGTTGCGCCTTGCCGGGTGGGCACGGAGCCGCGGCCTTGGTTGGCGCCTGGCCGACGGTGCTTCGGGCGTTCGCCGTTCGCCGAGGAAGACCCCTGTGGGCGCTTCGAATTCGAATCGGTCATGAGGCGACCACCTCGTTCTGGTTAGCGAGCCCGCGCCACCAGTCGGCTGCGGCCATCGACTTCTTGCCTGCCGGCTGCACGGTGATGAGGCGTAGCGGAAGATCTGCCGTGCCGACCAGCACCGAGCCCGAAACCGACTGGATGCGCCCGGCCGGCAGCGGGGCGGCGTCGTGCGCGGGTTCGGCTTCGAGCAGCTTGAGCCGGTCATCCGCACCGCCCAGCAGAGCGAAGGCGCCGGGCTCGGGAGTCACGCCCCGCAGCCGCTGATACACCTCGGCGCGTGGCCTGGTGAAGTCGAGATGCGCGTCGTCGAGACTCAGTTTCGGGGCGAGAGTCGGCTCGCCCTGTTGCGGTGCAGACACCGCCCTCCCGGCGGCCAGATCGTCGACCACGCGAAGGGTCAGCGCGGCGCCGTCGACGGCGAGGTTCTCGAGCAGGTTGCCGGCGGTCTGGTGAGCGCCGATCGTGACGCTCGTCGTGGCGAAGACGGGCCCGGCATCCATCGCCGGAACGAGCTGAAAGACGCTCGCGCCGGTGACGGGGTCGCCCGCGATGAGTGCGTGCTGCACCGGGGCCGCACCGCGCCAGCGCGGCAGCAGGGAGAAGTGCAGGTTGATCCAGCCGAGGCGAGGCGTGTGCAGCAGGGGTTCGCGCACAAAACCGCCGTAGGCCACGATCACACCGAGGTCGGGGTGCAGAGCCTCGATCTGCGCCGTCACGTCGGCGTCGAGTTTGTTGGCCTTGATGACGGGCAGACCGAGAGCCGTGGCGACGTCGGCGACGGGCGACGGGGTCAGTACGCGCTTACGGCCCTGCGGGGCATCTGCTCGGGTGATCACCGCCACGATGTCGTGAGCCGCGGCGAGGGCGCGCAGCGTCGGTTCGGCAACGGCGGGAGTGCCGGCGAAGACAATTCTCAATCGAGGATCTCTCTGTCGTCGAAGTGGACCCGGAGGGTCGGCGGGGTGCGGTAGTTCGTTGGTCTGCCCGGGGTCTTGCGTCTGCTCGTCGCGTTCTTGATGACGACAGACCTCAGCGTGCTCGACACGATCGCACCGACCGAGTAGTCGAAACGAACGATGGATCTGACGAAGCCGCTCTCGTCGGGTGATGCGGCGTCGGGAACGGGACCGAGCACATCTATCTTCGCGCTGTCTTCGCCGTGCACCGAATCCTGAAGCTCTCTCACAGCACTTGCTAGGGCTTCGGGAGTGCCGCGCACAGTCGCGACACGAACCGCCGGTGGAAACCTGAGGCGGCGCCGATCGGCGAGTTCTTCGCTGGCGAACCGTGGTTGCTGCCAGGTGACGAGGGTGCGCGCGAGTTCACCGCCGACGCCGACGATGACCGTCGGGGCTCGCGGAGCGGCGAGGGCGATGGCGTTCGACCACCACCGCAGGCAGTCTTCGGCGACCGTGAGCGACTCGCGGGCGAGCATCCGTTCGCCGTCGAGAAGCAGTATGGCGCTGTAGCCGCCGGCCGCGACAGGCTCGGCTCCTCGGGTGGCGACGACAAGCGCGGGTGCGGAGCCGACCACGCCCAGCGACCGTGATCCGTCAGAGACGATGATGCGGGTGGAGGGAAACGCCCGCCCGAGCTCTTCGGCGGTGCGGGTGCTGCCCTGCCCGATGTAGGTGAACGTCGTGCCTTCGCAGTGCCTGCACTGCCACTGCACGGCTATCGCTCCGCACCAGGCGCAGGAGGGAGGGGCTTTTCGACTGGTCGCTCGCAGAGGGCCGTCGCAGACCAGGCAATGGGCTGGGTTGGTGCAGCTGGCGCAGGCTAAAACGGGCGAGTACCCCGGTCGGGCGACCTGAATGAGCACGGGCCCGGTTTCAAGGCCCGTGCGGGCGATGTTCCAGGCGGATGACGGGATGCGTGCGTTCTGGGAGTGCGCGTCTGTGGCGCCTTGGGCCGACGTCGGCACGACCTTGGGCAGGTAGCGCGGACTCTGCGGAACGTCGTCGACGAAGCCGAGCTCAACGAGCCGTTGCACCTCGGTGCTGCGCGAGTGCGACACGAATGCCAGGGCGCAGCCCGACTGCTCTTGCCGGATGAGCGCTACGTCGCGCGACGAGACGTACGGGCTGAGCGGTTCTTCGTGCAGGGGATCGGCTTCGTCCCACAGAGCGATGAGCCCGAGGTTGTGGGCCGGCGCGTAGACGGCCGAGCGTGTTCCGACGACGATGCGCGGTTGCTCGTCGAGGCAGGCCAGAAAGTTCGCGTACCGCTCGGGGTTGGTCTGGTGGGCGTCGAGCCGGGCGATGACGCCGATCTCGCCGGTGGCCCGCGGGCCGGTGCTCGCGACGGAGTTCGTCACGTTCTCGCCGCCGCCTGAGCCTTCGCTGGCGACCGTTTGTGTTGCGAGGGCGGCGCGCAGAGCGGTCTCGAGCTGCTCCTGGTCGCGATAGTCGGGCACCACCAGAATGGATGATCGGCCGAGCCCGAGCGTATAAACCGCCATCTCGGCCATCGTGGCGGCCCACGCTCCGACCCAGGCGGTGCCATTCGGCGCCGGCGCGGCCGACTCGGCAACGACATCGGCAACGCCGCGCACAGTGGGAATCGCTGCGAGCGCGAGGCGACCACCGCGCGCGATGGCGCGCTCGACCACGCCGGCACCAAAGCCTTCGATGGTGGTCGTGCGGCTCTGCGGGGCGGGTGACTGGCCCTGGGGGTCGGGTGACTGGCTCCCAGCGGCGGCTGACTGGCCTTGCGGGGCGGGTGACTGGCTCCCAGCGGCGGCTGACTGGCCCTGGGGGGTGGGTGACCGGCTCCCGGCGGCGGCTGGCTGGCTCTTGGGGTCGGGTGAAGTGGCTCCTGCAGTCGAGTCCGCTGTCACTGTCGTGGCAGCTGTCGCCTTCGCGCGGCGGGCGAGCCAGGCCTTTTCGACGCGTACCTGGCGCGGAGGAACCGCGAGGCGCACAATGTCGCTGGCGGTTCCGGCAGCACGGTCGGCGGCACGGCGAGCGAGGGCCCAGACGTCGGGAGTGAGCACGCGCGCCGCAGAGACGACCTCTTCGATGTCGCTGAGGTTGCCGGCGAAGTCGGCGTGGTCGGTGATGTCGACGATGTAGCCGCGCGAGACTCGTCCGGCGGTGCGCAAAGGCACCTTCACGCGCACTCCGGGGTGCGCTTGCGCAACCAGCGCGTCGGGAATGCGATAGTCGAACAATCTGTCGAGTTGCGGCAACGGCGACTCGAGCATCACCCGCGCAACCCGTACGCCACCAGCCGCTGAGCCACTTGGCGCCACCTCGCCGGATTCCGCGGTGCCAGCGGGAGTCGCCGTGTCGCCGGGCGCCTCCGTGGCGCCGGGTGCCGCGGTGCGAGCGGGAGTCGCCGTGTCGCCGGGCGCCTCCGTGTCGCCGGGTGCCGCGGTGCGAGCGGGAGTCGCCGCGTCGCCGGGCGCCGCCGCGCCGCCGGT
>JAODBC010000001.1 GCA_025463765.1 Subtercola sp.
CTCAGTCTCGATCCGTCTACGGGAGTGATCGGCGGAATTCCGACGCCGACGACGAAGTCGGTCTACGAGTTCTACATCCGGGTGACCAACTCGGAAGGTTATGACATTGACGTCGTCGGAATGGGGACGACTACACGCTCCTCATAGGGGCCGCCTGGACGCCAACTCCGACCCCAACCCCCACCCCAACCCCAACCCCAACCCCGACCCCGACGGCCACTGCGACCGCGCCGCCCGTCGACCCGCTGGCCACGGCGACCCCCACGGCGGCTGCCACGGAGGGCCCGTCTGACGCGGGCTCCGGGCCGTACTACGGGGTCGGAAGGCAGCGAACTGGCGAGTACCGGCCAGCCCGTGGCGGTAGCCGTGACGGCGGGTGCTGCTGCTCTGCTGCTGGCCACTGTCGGCGGATTGCTGGTTGTGATGCGGAGGCGCAAGCGCGCATAGAGCCGCGCAAAGCCGCCGCTCAAGAGACAGAAGAGGCGATCATCCGAGAGTGGATGATCGCCTCTTCTAGTTGTTACGAGTTACTCCTTGGTATCACCGTCAACCCAGTCGAGGGTCTTCGAGACGGCCTTCTTCCAGTTGCGCATCTGGCGGTCGCGCTCTTCGGGCTCCATGTTCGGGGTCCAGCGGCTGTCTTCCTGCCAGTTGGCTCGCAGGTCGTCGAGGTTCGCCCAGAAGCCCGTCGCGAGGCCGGCCGCGTAGGCGGCGCCCAGGGCGGTGGTCTCTGCGACGACGGGTCGAACCACGGGCACGCCCAGAATGTCGGCCTGGAACTGCATGAGCAGGTTGTTGGCGATCATGCCGCCGTCGACCTTGAGCTCGGTGAGGTCGACACCCGAGTCGGCGTTGACCGCGTCGAGCACCTCGCGGGTCTGGAACGCGGTCGCTTCGAGAGCGGCACGCGCGATGTGACCCTTGTTGACGTAGCGGGTGAGGCCCACCAGGGCGCCACGGGCATCCGATCGCCAGTACGGAGCGAACAGACCCGAGAACGCCGGCACGAAGTACGCGCCACCGTTGTCGTCGACCGTCTTGGCGAGCTCTTCGACCTCGGGAGCCGAGGAGATGATGCCGAGGTTGTCACGCAGCCACTGAATGAGCGAACCGGTCACAGCGATCGATCCCTCGAGCGCATAGTGCGCCGGAGCGTCGCCGAGCTTGTAGCCGAGCGTGGTGAGCAGGCCGTTCTTGGAGTGAACGATCTCGGTGTCGGTGTTGAAGATCAAGAAGTTACCGGTGCCGTAGGTGTTCTTCGACTCGCCGGCGTCGAACGCCGCCTGGCCGAAGGTCGCCGCTTGCTGGTCGCCGAGGATGCCCGCAATCGGCACCTCGCGCAGCAGGCTGTTGTCGCTGGCCACGCCGTAGACCTCGGAGGAAGAGCGGATCTCGGGAAGCATCGACTTCGGCACGTTGAACGCCTCGAGAATGTCGTCGCGCCATTCGAGCGTCTCGAGATCCATGAAGAGCGTGCGAGAGGCGTTGGTGACGTCGGTCGCGTGAACGCCGCCGTCGACTCCGCCGGTGAGGTTCCAGAGAACCCAGCTGTCGGTGGTACCGAAGATCAGGTCGCCGGCGTCGGCGGCTTCGCGTGCACCGTCGACGTTCTCGAGAATCCAGACGATCTTCGTGCCCGAGAAGTAGGTCGCCAGCGGCAGGCCGACGATCTGCTTGAACCGCTCGACGCCGCCGTCGGCCGCGAGGCGGTCGACGATCGACTGGGTGCGCGTGTCTTGCCAGACGATCGCGTTGTAGACCGGCTGGCCGGTCTTCTTGTTCCACACCACAGCGGTTTCGCGCTGGTTGGTGATACCGATGGCCGCGATGTCGTGGCGGGTCAGGTTGGCCTTGGAGAGGGCCTGGCCGATGACCTCACGAACGTTGTTCCAGATCTCGATCGGGTCGTGCTCGACCCAGCCCGCCCTCGGGAAGATCTGCTCGTGCTCCTTCTGGCCACTCGCGACGATCGTGCCCTCGTGAGTGAAGATGATCGCCCGGGAAGACGTGGTTCCCTGGTCGATGGCGATGACGTATTGCTCGCTCATTTTTACTAACTCCTTTGTTGTTGCGTTGCGCTGCTGTGCTGAACCGTTGCCGACGTCAGTGTCAGGTCAGGATGGGCAGCAGGGGGATGGCGAGGAAGCCGGCGAGAACGCCGCCGATGATCGGGCCGACGACCGGAACCCACGAGTAGCTCCAGTCCGAGCCGCCCTTGCCCTTGATGGGCAGAATGAAGTGGGCGATACGCGGGCCGAGGTCACGGGCCGGGTTGATGGCGTAGCCGGTCGGGCCACCGAGGGAGGCGCCGATGCCGATAACCAGAAGGGCTACGGGCAGGGCTGCGAGAGCGTCGAGGCCACCGCCGCCCGAGTTGCGCGAGAAACCGATGATGACGAAGACCAGAACGAAGGTGCCGATGATCTCAGTGATGAGGTTCCAGCCGTACGAACGGATCGACGGACCGGTCGAGAACACGCCCAGCTTGTTGGCCGGCTCGGGCTCTTCGTCGAAGTGCTGCTTGTAGGCCAGCCACACGAACACGGCACCGATGATGGCGCCGATGAGCTGCGCACCGATGTAGGCGATGATCGTGAGAAAGTTCACGTCGACCTGGGTGGATGCTCCGCCGAAGTGGGTGGCGCCGTTCGCGACGAGGCCGAGAGTCACCGCAGGGTTGAGGTGAGCGCCCGAAGCGTACGAGACGATGACACCGGCGAAGACCGCGAGGCCCCAACCGATGTTGACCATCAGCGTGCCCCCGTTGAAACCCTTTGTTTTCGTCAGTGCGACGTTGGCGACAACGCCACAGCCGAGGAGCACAAGCAGGGCGGTGCCCACCAGCTCCGATACGAAATCAATACCTAGATTGTCCACGTTGACCTTTCTTCTGTGACTGCTACGTCACGGTTATTGAACCCTCGCTGCGGTGCTCGCGAGAGCTGCGGTGCGGAACCAGTTTGAAACCTAGTCCTGCACCGCAACCCTCAACAAGGCTCGCGAGTTGCACGTTCGTGCATATTTGGTGCGGTACTACTTTGGAGCGGTACTACTGCTGCGGTCAGGCTTTCTGCTTGGCCGGAGTCGGTGCCTTCGCCTCGAGCTTCAGCCCGTGGAAGAAGTCGAGGTCTTTCACGGCACGGCTGCGTTCGTCGGCCAGTGCTTCTGCCGACCATCCGAGTTGCGTGCCGATGATGGTGCTCAGCTCGTCGAAGACGGGCTGCGTGAGGCCGCCCACGAAGGCGACGATGGTGCGGCGCAACACGACGTCGGTGAGGTGTACGACGTATTCGTTGGCGACGAGGTAGTCGATCTCGGCGGTGCTGTAGTCGGGCAGCGAGACCATCGGGGCGTCGTCGGGGCGCTCGTTGATGTAGGCGATCACCGCGGAAGCCTTGGTTCCGTAGCGCTTCAGCAGCTGGGCGGTGCGCTGCGGGGTGAGGCCGGCCGAGTGCTCGGAGACCCAGGCCTTCGTGGCCGAGTCGGTCTGCGGAAACCCGACGCCGCCGCCGATCTGCAGGGTCTCGGTGCTGACCGAGCGCGTCTTCTTGAGCAGGGCGAGCGTCTCGTTGGTGAGGTGCTCGCTGAGAGCGCGCCAGGTGGTCCACTTGCCGCCGACGAGGGAGAGTACGGGGGTATTCTCGTCACCCGAGAACACCGTCTGCTCGATGCGGTAGTCGCGCGACACGAAGCCGGGGGCGGTGTCATCGTGCTTCGGCAGAGGGCGGATGCCCGAATAGCGGTAGACGATCTGAGAACGATCGACCGCAATCGTTGGGAAAACGTGCGACACCAGCTTGAAGAAGTAATCGACCTCTTCTTCGGTGCACACGCTCGGCTCGCTCGGGTCGGCGTCGATGTCGGTGGTTCCGACAAGAACACGACCGTTGAGCGGGTAGATCAGCACGATGCGGCCGTCGTTGTTCTCGAAGAAGATCTCGCCGCCAGCGCAGGCCTTGTAGAGCTCGGGGTTGTCGAGCACGATGTGCGAGCCCTTGGTGCCGCCCATGTAGCTGGTCTGCTTGCCGAGTGCCTTGTTGGTGAGGTCGGTCCAGGGGCCGGAGGTGTTGACGATGACGTCGGCCTTCACGGTGAACTCGGTGCCGCTCACGGTGTCGCGCAGCAGCACGCCACCCTCGCTGTCGCCGATGGCCTCCACATAGTTGGCGCTGCGCGCCTTGCCGTCGACGCCGGTCTTGCCGGCCGCGCGGCCGTCGCCCACGATGTCGAGCGCGAGGCGCTCGGGGTTCTCGACCGCCGCGTCGAAGTAGCGCGCGGTGTACTTGACCGAGTCGCGCAGCTTCGGAAACTTCTGCATCGACTTCTTGTGGCCCTTGAACTCGTGGCGAGGAACCGTGCCGCCGTCGCGTGAGAACGAGTCGTAGCCGGTCAGGCCGAGCTTGATGAGCAGAGCGCCGCGCTCTTTCGTCTTGCCACCCTGCTTGTGGGTGAGCAGGCGAAGGGGTGCGCTCAAGATTCCCGAGAAGGTGGAGAAGATCGGGATGGTCGTGGGCAACGGCTTCACATAGTGAGGTGCCAGCTTCATCAGCCGGTTGCGTTCCTGCACCGATTCGCGCACGAGCCGGAACTCGCCGTTCTCGAGGTAGCGCACGCCGCCGTGGATCATGTGGCTCGACGCCGCCGAGGCGCCCGAGATGAAGTCGTTGCGTTCGACCAGGATCACGTCGACGCCCTGCAGTGCGAGGTCGCGAAAAGTGCCGACGCCGTTGATACCGCCACCGATGACCAGAACCTGGGCGGTGGGGCGGTCGAGGATTGCTTGAACGTCGCTGCGGATGTCAGTCGTCGCAGCGGTGTCAGTGTTGTTGTCAGTCACTGTGTACTCGCCTTCGTGTAAGTCGCCGGTTGCGTCCGCGCAATCGTGTGACTCAATACATAATGGGAACGCCGTCACGTTTGGTCAAGGCTCTTGCACATACGTGCAGAGTGTGCATTGATTGGGCAGGTAGTCCGTAGTGAAAAGCGTTGGAGGCGTGCGATGAAAGCACCCGTGGCAGAGCGTCCCGTCGAGCATGGGGCGGCCAGTGAACGAGTGCGCGACGCGCTCAGGGCTGCGCATCTGTACTACATGCAAGACCTCACGATGGAGGCGATCGCGGCCGAGCTGCACACGTCACGATCGTCCGTTTCGCGGCTGATCAGTTTCGCGCGTGAGGCGGGGCTCGTCGAGATTCAGGTGAAGACGCCGGCCGAGCGCATCTCGACCGCTTTGCAACGCGTTCAAGAGAAGCATCACGTGACGGTGCACGTCGTTCCGGTGCCCGATTCTGCCAACGAGGTCGATCGGCTCGAGCGCGTGGCGATGTCGGCCGCACGAATTCTCAACCAGTTCTTCGACTCGAACATGACCATGGGCATCGCCTGGGGCAGCACGATGAGCGCGGTGTCGCGGCACCTGCAGCCCAAGGTCACCCACAACTCGCAGATCGTGCAGCTCAACGGCGCGGCGAACACGCGCACGACGGGCATCGTCTACGCCAGCGAGATCATGAGCCGGTTCGGCTCGGCCTACGGCGCATACGTGCAGCAGTTTCCGGTGCCGGCGTTCTTCGACGACCCGGCCACGAAGCAGGTGCTCTGGCGTGAGCGCAGCATCCGGCGTGTGCTCGACATTCAGAAGCGAATGGATGTTGCACTCTTCGGCCTCGGAACCCCCAACTCAGAGGTGCCGGGCCACGTCTACACCAGCGGTTACCTCGACGAGAACGACTTTGCCTCTCTCTCGGCCTCGAACGTGGTGGGCGACGTGGCGACGGTGTTCTACCGCGCCGACGGTTCGTCGGCCGACGTTCCCATGAACCTGCGCTCGAGCGGACCGCCCCTCGACCAGCTGGCTCGTGTCTCGCGCCGGGTCTGCGTCGTGTCGGGCAAGTCGCGCATGCCCGCCCTCCGTGGCGCGCTCGCGGCCCACCTCATCACCGACCTCATCGTCGACGAGGCCACCGTGCACGGCCTGCTGGAGGATTAGCCCGGTTTAGGGCTTCCAGGTGCTGACGGCGTCTAGGCGAGCTACCTCGTCGGGGGTGAGGGTGACGGCGGCGACGGCCAGGAGGTCGGCCACCTGGGAGGGGCGGGAGGCGCTGGCGATGGGGGCCGTGACGGTGGGCTTGGCGAGCAGCCAGGCGAGGGCGGTGGTGGTGATGCTCGCCTCGTGGGCCTGGCCGATCTCGTCGAGAGCGTCGATGATGGCGAGGCCGGCGGGGGTCGCGTAGCGAGCGGCACCTTTCGCCCGCGCGGTGCCGGCGTTGTCGTCGGCGGTGCGGTATTTTCCGGTCAGGAAGCCGCTGGCGAGCGAGTAGTAGGGCAGCACGCCGAGGTCGTTGGCGGTGGCGAGCGGGGCGAGCGTCTCTTCGAAGTCGTTGCGGTGCACGAGGTTGTAGTGCGGCTGCAACGCCACGGGGCGGGCGAATCCGTTCGCGTCGGCGACATCGAGCCACTGCTGGATGCGTTCGGCCGTGAAGTTCGAGAGCGCGTAGTAGCGCACCTTTCCGCTCTTCACGAGCGAATCGAATGCCGCCGCCGACTCTTCGAGCGGAGTGTCGGGATCGTCGTAGTGCGCCCAGTACAGGTCGATCGTGTCGACGCCGAGACGGCCGAGCGAGGCGTCGGCGGCGGCGAGGATGTTCGCACCCTTCAGCCCCAGAAAGTCGGGGTGCCGGCTGACCTTCGTGGCGATCACGAGGTCGTCGTGGCTGCCGCGCTGCGCGATCCACTCGCCGATGATCGTCTCGGACTCGCCGCCGTGATTTCCCGGAACGAACGCCGAGTACGAGTCGGCCGTGTCGATGAAGTCGCCGCCGCCAGAGGCGTACGCGTCGAGAATGTCGAATGACGCGGCCGTGTCGGCCGTCCAGCCGAAGACGTTGCCGCCGAGGCAGAGCGGAAAGACGTCGAGTTCACTGAGTCCGATGCGTGCCACCGAGAGTCCTTTCGTAGAGAGCGATCACGTCAAGGCTAGACGGAGATGCGAACCAGCGGCCCGTGAAATGGGAGACTGAAACCCCACAGCAAACAGCTTCGCCGGCCCCGAGAGGGAAACGTGCACTTTCTCGCCGTCTTCAGCATGAAGAACCGCGCGCTCATCGCGCTCGTGACGATTGTCGTCGCCATTTTCGGCAGCATTGCGCTGACGAGCCTGAAGCAAGAGCTCATTCCGTCGATCGACTTTCCGCAGCTGGTCGTTCTGACCAACTACCCGGGCGCCGCTCCGGAGGTGGTGAACCAAGACGTGAGCGTGCCGGTCGAACAGGCGGTGCAGGGTGTCGAGGGCATCGACACGACCTCGGCCACCTCGAGCACCAACCTCTCGATCGTCAACGCGACGTTCGTGTACGGCACCAATCTGGCCAACGCCGAGCAGAAGATCAGCCAGGCCATCAGCCGCATTCAGTCGACGCTGCCCGACGGCATCACTCCGCAGGTGCTGAGCGGAAGCATCGGCGATCTGCCGGTCATCCAGATCGCCGTCACCGGCGGCGACACCGAGAAGATGGCGGCGCAGATCAATGCGTCGACACTCACCGACATCGAGCAGGTGCCGGGGGTGCGTGCCGCGTCATTGCTGGGCGACGTGGGCAAACGGGTGACGATCACGCCCGACCCGGCCAAGATGACGGCAGCGGGGCTGACCGACACCTCGATCAAGAACGCGGTGGCGACGAACGGCCAGCTGATTCCGGCCGGATCGCTCACCGAGAACGGGCTGACGTACTCGGTGCAGGCCGGGTCGACGTTGGCGGGCGTGGCCGACATCAGCGCGCTGCCGGTGACTCCGGCGAGCTCGACGGGCTCAGGTGAGGCAGGGGCTGCCGCTGCCGCAGCCGCGGCCTCTGCACAAGGAGCAACGGTCAAGACCATCGGCGACGTGGCGACCGTCGCCCTCGTCGACAATCCGGTCACGTCGATCTCGCGCGTCAACGGCCAGCCGGCGCTGACCATCGCCGTGACGAAACTGCCTTCGGCCAACACCGTCGATGTATCCAAGGGCGTGCGCGACCTCATTCCGTCGCTTGAGACCGCTCTGCCCGGAGCGACGTTCACGGTCGTCTTCGACCAGGCCCCGTTCATTCAGCAGTCCATCAATTCGCTCGCCGAAGAGGGCTTGCTCGGCCTGTTCTTCGCCGTGGTGATCATTCTCATCTTCTTGATGTCGATCAGGTCGACCTTGGTGACCGCCATCTCGATTCCGACGTCGGTGCTCATCACCTTCATCGCCATGCAGGCGGCCGACTACTCGCTCAATATCATCACTCTGGGCGCCCTGACCATCGCCATCGGGCGGGTTGTCGACGACTCGATCGTGGTCATCGAGAACATCAAGAGGCATCTGACCTTCGCCGAAGTCGGCGGGCCCATCAGCGGCACCCAGCGCTCGGCCGTCATCGTGGAGGCCGTTCGCGAGGTGGCCACCGCGGTCACCGCATCGACCGTGACGACCGTCGCGGTGTTCTTGCCCATCGCGCTGTTCGTGCAGGGCACCACCGGCGAGCTGTTCAAGCCGTTCTCGCTCACGGTCACCATCGCGCTGCTGTCGTCGCTGCTCGTGGCGCTGACCATCGTGCCCGTTCTGGCGTACTGGTTTCTCGGCAGTTCGCACAAGCCGAAGAAGGCCAAGAAGGCCACGAAGTCGGGTCTGGCGACACCGGATGCCCAGCCGACGCCTGCGCTCGCGAACACCTCAGACGCTTCCAGCTCCGAGGCGGCACCCGTCGACCTCGTGGCGGGGCGCCCCGTGCGCGACTCGCTCGCGGTCGCCACGGCCGCGCTCCCTCGCCGCAGCCGCCGGCAGCCCACTGCCGTGGTCGACGACGAGAAGCCGAGCGCGCTGCAGCGCCGCTACCTGCCCATCATCGGCTGGACTCTCAAGCACTCGGTCGCCACGATGCTCATCGCCGTCTTCGTGCTCGCCGGCACGTTCGCGCTGGTGCCGTTCATGAAAACGAACTTTCTCGGCTCGAGCGGGCAGAACACTCTCACGGTCACCCAGACCGTACCTGTGGGCACGAGTCTCGACGCCCAGAACGCCTCGGCGCAGAAGGTCGAGGCGGCGCTCAAGGGCGTCTCGGGCATCCAGACCGTTCAGGTTTCGATCGGGTCGAGCGGCTCGAGTCTTCGCGACGCGTTCGCGGGCGGTGGGGCCAACGCGGTCACGTACTCGATCACGACCGACGAGAACGTGAATCAGGATGACCTGCAGAACACGGTGCGCACCGACCTCGCCGCGATTCCCGACGTCGGCCAGATCACCGTAGGCGCCTCGGCCGGGTTCGGCGGCTCGTCTGACATCGAGGTCGACATCACCGCCTCGAACCAGGCCGATCTGCAGACCGCCTCAGACGCGCTGCTCGCGTCGATCTCGAAGCTGTCGGGAATCACCCAGGCGACGTCGAACCTGGCGGCGACCCGGCCCTACATCGCCGTCGCGGTCGATCGTGACAAGGCCGCCGCAGCGGGGCTGAGCGAGGTCGCGGTCGGAACGCTGGTGTCGAATGCGATGCAGCCGCAGACCGTGGGCACGATCGGCATCGACGGTACCCAGCTGACCATCTACATTCAGAGCGACTCGACGCCTGCCACCCAGGCCGACCTCGCGGCGCTGCAGATTCCTACAGTCGCCGGCCCGGTCAGGCTCGACTCGCTCGCCACGGTGTCGCAGCAGAACGGGCCCGACACGATCACCGAGTCGAAGGGCCTGCGCACCGCGGCGATCACCGCCACGCCGTCGAGCGACAACCTCGGTGGCGCCAGCGCGGAGGTCTCGAAGGCCGTCGCCGACACGACGCTCCCTGCGGGCGCCGAAGCCACTCTGGGTGGTGCGACCTCTGACCAGAGCGACGCCTTCAGCCAGCTCGGCATCGCGCTGCTCGTCGCGATTCTGATCGTGTACGTGGTCATGGTCGCCACCTTCAAGAGCCTGCTGCAGCCGCTGTTGCTGTTGGTGTCGGTGCCGTTCGCGGCCACCGGCGCCATTGCCCTGCAGGTCATCTCGGGCATCCCGCTCGGCGTCGCCTCGATCATCGGCGTGCTGATGCTCATTGGAATCGTGGTGACGAACGCCATCGTGCTCGTCGACCTCGTGAACCAGTACCGTACGAGAGGGCTCTCTGTTCGCGAGGCGCTCGTGCAGGGCGCCAGTCGCAGGCTGCGGCCGATTCTGATGACCGCCCTCGCGACCATCTTCGCTCTGGTGCCGATGGCGATCGGCCTGACCGGTCACGGCGGGTTCATCTCGCAGCCCCTCGCCATTGTGGTGATCGGCGGCCTGATCTCGTCGACCATCTTGACGCTCATCGTGCTGCCCGTTCTGTACAACCTCGTCGAAGGAGCGCGCGAGCGCCGCCGAGTACGGCGCGAGCAGCGTTTCGCCGACCGCCAGGCCGACGCGTCGGGCCCGAGGCCGATTCTCGCGTTGTCGGCCGGGTCGCCGGCAGCGGGAGTCGACGCCGATTCCGTTTGAGAGACTTCTGTCTGAGAAAGCCAGCATTCAGACTGGGAGTCGACCTTGGATTCTGGCAATCGCCCAAATCCTGACCGAACGGTCAGCTACGGTGGCACCGTGAGTCACGCCGCCCCGAGAACCGAGCCAGCAGAAGAACTGCGGGCCGTGGCACTGCGTCTGTTCGTCGAGACAAGCTACGCGGGGGCCTCGCTGCAGCAGATCGCTGACGCGGCCGGCTACTCGAAGTCGAGCGTGCTCTATCACTTCGCTTCGAAAGAAGCCCTGCTCGAGTCGGCGCTGACTCCGGCGGTCGACAAGCTCGGTCTCCTGCTGGGCGGCAGCGTCGGCCGAATCGCCGACGAGGCGCAGCGAGCCGCGTTCGTCGAGGAGTTCATCGACTTTCTGCTTGAATACAAGCTCGAAGCGCACATCATCATCAATCAGGGGCAGTCGCTCGCCGGCATCCCCACGATAGGTCGGGCTCGCGAGTGGATCACTCGCCTGGCCGGCTCATTCGGCAGCGAGATGTCGAGCGTGAACCAGCGCATCAGAATCGGTGTCGGCCTCGCCGGTGCCGCCTACGTGCTGGCGACCAGTGCCGGTGATACCACCGTGCACGATTCGATCGATGAGGTCAGAGCGGCCCTCATCGAAGTTGTCTCAGAACTCGTCTCACCGTCTTCTGTCTCCACCATTTCTGTCACTGCCACGCCGAACCGACTCACCACCTAGGAGCCACGACCATGGCAACTCTGCTCTATCGCATCGGGCGTTTCTCGTACCGCCACTCGTGGCAGATTCTCGTCGCGTGGTTCGTGATTCTGGTGGGAATTCTGGGCGGTGGGCTCGCCCTCGGCGGCACCACGGTGAACACCTTCTCGATTCCGGGCACCGAATCGCAGCAGGCGCTCGACAAGCTGACCGCGGTCTTTCCCTCCGCCGCGGGGGCGAGCGCTCAGGTCGTCTTCGAGGTTCCCGACGGCCAGACCGTGAACGATGCGGCGGACAAGACCGCTATCACGGCGACGACCGATGCGATCGCCAAGATTGCGCACGTCTCCTCTGTCATCGACCCGTACTCGCAGTACGCCGCCAACGCCATCTCGAAAGACGCCACGATCGCCTACGCGACTGTGCAATTCGACGGGCCGACAACGAGCATTCCGCAGTCGACCGTTCAGGCCGTCGAAGACGCGAAGACTCCGGCGACCGATGCCGGCATCCGTGTCGAATTCGGCGGGGACATATTTCAGTCCGGATCGGTGGCGATCAGCCCGTCTGAGGGTCTCGGTGTGGTCTTCGCCGCCATCGTGCTGTTCTTCACCTTCGGCTCGATACTTGCCGCCGGGCTGCCGCTGCTCTCGGCGATTCTGGGTGTCGGCGTCTCGCTCGGAGCCGTCATTCTCGTCTCGGCGTTCGCCGAGGTGTCGAGCACCGCACCCACGCTGGCCGCGATGATCGGCCTTGCGGTGGGAATCGACTACGCCCTGTTCATTCTGTCGCGCCACCGAACCCAGCTGGCGCAAGGCATACCACCGGAGGAGTCTGCCGCCCAGGCGGTCGCCACTGCGGGAAGCGCGGTGGCCTTCGCCGGTACGACCGTGATCATCGCTCTGTTGGGGCTGCTCGTCGTGGGCATTCCGTTCTTGAGCGTGATGGGCGTGGCCGCGGCCTTCGCCGTGTTCGTCTCCGTGCTCATTGCGATGACGCTGCTGCCTGCCATCATGGGCCTGTTCAAGCACCGCCTCGCGCCGAAAGCGGGCGGCCGCGTTCAGCGGCGCGCGCTCGCCGACCTGGCGGGCCATGGTGCGCCCGAGGGTGCGGCGACATCGGCGGGCGCGGGCGCTTCGACAGGCGCCGCGTCGACGACCGAATGGTCGCTCTCAGACGAGGGGGCGATGGATGCTCCGAAGCCCGGCTCGAAGGCCGCCAAACGCGCCGCGCGTGCCGCCGCCGCCAAGCCCGTCGGCAAATCGATGGGGGCGCGCTGGGTGGGCCTCGTGATGAAGGCGCCGATCGTGTTCGTCATCGTCGTGCTCGGAATCGTCGGCGTCGCGTCGATTCCGGCGCTCAGCCTCGACCTGAACCTGCCGACGTCGGGGCAGCAGCCGCTGAACACGACCAACCGGCAGGCCTACGACATTCTCGCCAAGGGCTTCGGCCCCGGCTACAACGGGCCGCTGATCGTGGTGGCCGACATCACGCAGTCCACCGACATTCAGGGCGTGCTCACCAAGATTCACGACGAGCTCGGCACCGTGAAGGGTGTCACCTACGTGAGCCAGGGCGTGCCCGACTCGACCCTCGACACGGCCATCTTCCGGGTGATTCCAGATGCCGCGCCCGACTCGCCCGAGACGAAGGTCGTGGTGCACGACATTCGTGACATGAACGCGAAAATCACCGCCGATCTCGGCACGCCGATCGCGGTGACCGGGGCGACGGCCGTTGCGGTCGACGTCTCGAACGTGCTGACCGATGCTCTGCTGCCGTTCGGAATTCTCGTGGTGGGGTTGTCGATCATCCTTCTGGCCATGGTGTTCCGCTCCCTCGCGGTGCCGCTGACCGCCGCACTCGGCTTCTTGCTCTCGGTGGGGGCGAGCTTCGGCGTCTCGGTCGCCGTATTCCAGTGGGGCTGGGGTGGCAGCCTGCTCAACATGGATACGACCGGGCCGTTGCTGAGCTTCTTACCCATTCTGCTGATGGCCATTCTGTTCGGCCTCGCCATGGACTACCAGGTGTTCTTGGTGTCGGGAATGCGCGAAGAGTGGGTGAAGACAGGGGATGCGCGAAGATCGGTGCGGGTCGGCTTCGTGCACGGCGCCCGGGTGGTGACCGCTGCCGCACTCATCATGTTCTTCGTCTTCTTCGCCTTCGTGCCAGAGGGCACGGGCGCGATCAAGCAGATCGCCCTCGCGCTCGCCGTCGGTGTTTTCGTCGACGCGTTCCTGGTGCGCATGACGCTGATTCCGGCCGTCATGACGATGCTCGGCAAGCACGCCTGGAGCCTGCCGAAGTTTCTCGCCCGCATTCTGCCCAACGTCGACGTCGAAGGCGAGGGGCTGCGCGAGCACATCACCAGCAGCGCCTGGGCGTCCAAGCACACCGACGATGCCATCACGGCGCAGAATCTGGCCATCGCGGGGCTCGAGGGTGCTGTCGATCTGTCTGTACCGTTCGGCGGGCTGCTCGTGGTAGGCGGCGACACGAGCTCGCGCCGCCTGCTCGGTGCGACGCTGGCCGGCCGCCTGCTGCCGGAACACGGTGAGCTGCAGATTCTGTCGCTGTGCGTGCCGTCGGAGTCGGGCGCCATCAGCCGGCGGGTCTCGCTCGTCGACGTCTCGTCTGCGCGCCCCGACCTCGATACGACGGTGGGCGCAGCTCTTCGCGAGCGCATCAGCTTGTCGAAGCACTGGTTCAGCCCGTGGGTGTCGACGGCCGAGATCGAGAGGCGCGTTGCATCCATTTGCCGTGCGCTCGAGCTCGTGCCGGGTGAGCGTGCGGTGACCGAGTCGACGACGCTCGGCGAACTTTCGCCCGTCGCCTCTGCTGTCGTCTTCACCGAACTCGGCCTCGCCGACAAATCCGATCTGCTCGTCGTCGACACGGGTGACTTCGGTTCACCCACCGACGAGACCGTCTTCTTGAGCGCCCTGGTTTCTCAGTTGCCGCAGCAGACGACGCTCGTTGTGGGGCTGCCATCCCTGCCCGACGGGCTCGCGGCCACGCCGACGGCGCACGGCCATGCGGCCACCGACCAGACGGCGCCGCGGCCCGTCAGCATTCTCGAACTCTCTCACCCTGCTCGCCAGGAAGGATCACTGCGATGACGTCACCGCATTCCGCCGACAACACCGGGGCGGCTGCACCGGCAGTGGATGCCCGTTCCGGCGCCACTTCGAAGACCGACGCCGCGACAGCGCTCGCCCCGACCGCGCTCGCCCAGACCGGGCCTGCGCCCGCCGCCGGAGCCCCGGCGCGCTCGCATCGGCGACGCAGGGGGTTGTGGTTCGCCATCGGGCTGCTCGCCGTCATCGCCATTCCGCTCGCCGCGGCCGGGCTGTTCTCGGGCGCCTTCTCGAGCGTGAGCACGAACATCAACAAGGTTCCGGCGGCCCTGGTGAACAACGACAAGCTGATCACCACTACTGCGGCCGATGGCACTAAGTCGACCGTCTACGCGGGGCGGGGGCTGGTCACCCAGCTCACCGGGCCCGACCCGAGCGGATTCGACTGGAACGTCACCAACTCGGCCGACGCCGCGGCGGGCCTGGCCAGCGGCAAGTACTACGCCGTACTGACCATTCCCGAAGGCTTCTCGCAGCAGGTGAGCAGCCTCGGCACGCCGACGCCTCAGCAGGCGTCGATCGACATCGCCACCGACAACTCGCACGGCTACCTGTCGAGCGTCATTGCGACCACTGTCGGCAACTCGATTCAGGCGGGATTCGGCCAGACCGTGACCGCGCAGGTGCTGACCGGCGTCTACACCGGCCTCGGCACCGTAGGCACCCAGCTCTCGACCGCCGCCAACGGTGCCGGCCAGCTGGCGACGGGAGCGAACTCGCTCACCGATGGGCTCAACCAGCTCTCGACCGGAGCCGCCAGCGCGGCGAGCGGAGCCGCATCACTGAGCTCGGGCGTCACAGCGTACACGGGCGGCGTCGACCAGTTGGCGGGTGGTCTGTCGACCCTCGACGACAACGCCGGGAGTCTGTCGCAGCTCTCGAGCGGGGTGACGCAGTACACCGACGGCGTGAGCCAGCTCTCGACGGGTGCCGACGGTTTGGCTGACGGCATCCAAGCCGCAATCGCCAGCTCCACCTTGCCGGCGAGCGTCAAACAGCAGCTCAGCGCCGGATACACCCAGCTTCAGGGCGGCCTCAGCCAAGCATCCAGCGCGGGATCGACGCTCTCGTCGTCGACCTCGTCGGGCGTGAGTCAGCTGCAGTCGGGCATCTCGCAGCTCTCGTCGGGCGCGAACCAGCTCTCCGACAATTCGGCTGCGCTCGATTCGGGTGCCTCTGGGCTCTCGAGCGGGCTGGCGCAGCTGGCGACAGGCACCCAGCAGTCGGCAGCCGGGTCGGCCCAGCTCGCCACCGGCATCACCACGCTGCAGACTGGTCTGCAGACCGGCGCGGATTCGCTGAAGAACAACACCGCGACCGACCCGGCTGCGGCCGCGAAGATCGCCGCGAACCCGATCGCGGTCAACGTCACCGCGCTCAACCCGGTGAGTGGCATCGGTCAGGTCATCTCGATTCTCATCATTCCGGCCGGGCTGTGGATCGGTGCACTCGCGGTGTTCTTGTTCTTCCGCCCGCTGAAGAGCGCGGTGCTGGCGAGTTCGGCCTCGACAGGCCGGCTCGTCGCGCGGGTCTTCGCCCGGGCATCCGGTCTGGGCATCATTCAGGTCGTGCTGGTGATGCTGTACGTCTACCTCACGTCAGGCGGAAGCTGGTCGACGCTGCCGGCGGCCTTCGCATTCTCGGTGCTGGTGTCGCTGGCCTTCATGGCGTTCAACCAGTTCTTGACGACAGCCTTCGGGCGGGTCGGCATCATCGTGTCGCTCATTCTGTTCGCGGTGCAGATCGCCACCACCGCCGGGCTCTACCCCGTGCAGATTCTTGCGGGGCCGTTCCAGGTGGTGAGTGCGATCTCGCCCATGACCTATGCGGTCGCCGGGCTGCAGGGCATTCTCACAGGAGGAGACTCGGGCCCGGTATGGACGAGTGCCGTCGTGATGGCGCTGATTCTGCTGGTGAGTCTGCTGCTGTGCGGCTTCGCGCTCGCTCGCAGGCGCAGCCCCATTCGTACGGGCTGGCTGCTGGTGGGGGCGGATGCCCGGCCGACGACTCCGCGCACACCTTCCGCTGACGATCCGTCGTCGGGCGAGGGGGCGGAGGCAGAGCACGCCGATCACCCGCACGCGCACCCCGCGCCCGCGCCGAAGCCGGGCCTCGCCACGTAACTCGCGGGAGGTCTCGCTATTCGGGGGCGGGTCGTGTAATGTTGGTGGGTCGGCTCTTGACACCGCAGTATGTGCGGATGGGTTTGTAAGTCAGGTGGGCCGGTTTCTCGCACGTACGTGATGGGCGCGCTGCAATATGGATGCGGTGTGCAAGGTCCTGAAGTTTCAGGGCGTGCTGCGGGGAGATCACACGTATGTGAAACGGCCCCGGCCAAAGACTGCCCGGGTTCAGCAAATGTCAATCGCAAAGGTATTGACCGCTTTGCCATGCAAATTGAAAAACCCGGAAAGAACCATGCCCGAATACTCGAAGAAGCCCGCCAACGGCGGCAATAAATTCACCGGCGCCAAGTCTGGCTCCGCCTCGCACGGCGCGTCCTCGCACGGCGCCTCCGCTGCCGGCTCGCGCAGCGCGGGTCACCGCGGCTACAAGCCCGCCGAGGCAGGCGCGCCCAAGAAGGCTCGCTGGAACGCCGACGAGCGCGCCGAGCGCGGCTCTGCGCCCACGAACCGCGGCCAGCGCCCCAACTGGGAGCCGCGCGCGGCGACCCCGGCGCGGGAGAGCAACTACAGCAACCGCGGCGAGCGTCCCTCGTACGGTGACCGTGGTGCCTCGACGGGTCGCCCGTCGTATGGTGACCGCAACGCGTCGAGCGACCGCGGTGGCCGCAGCGAGCGTCCCTCGTATGACCGTAACGACCGTGGTGCCTCGACGGGTCGCCCGTCGTACGGTGACCGCAATGCGTCGAGCGAGCGCGGTTCGTACAACGACCGCCCGGCTCGCGCCGAGCGCCCGTCGTACGGTGACCGTGGTGCCTCGACGGGTCGCCCCTCGTATGGTGACCGCAACGCGTCGAGCGACCGCGGTGGCCGCAGCGAGCGCCCCTCGTACGACCGCAACGACCGCGGCGCGTCAACGGGCCGTTCGTCGTATGGCGACCGTGGAGCATCCACCGGCCGCCCCTCGTACGGTGACCGCAACGACCGCGGTGCCTCGACCGGCCGCCCGTCGTACGGCGACCGCAGCGCCTCGAGCGAGCGCCCTTCGTATAGCGATCGCCCCGCTCGCACGGAGCGTCCGTCGTACGGAGACCGCGGTGCATCCACGGGCCGCCCGGCTTACGGTGACCGCAACGCGTCAAGCGAGCGCTCGTCGTACTCTGATCGCCCGGCTCGCACCGAGCGCCCCGCCTACGGTGACCGCAACACGTCAAACGAGCGCCCGTCTTACGGCGACCGCCCGGCTCGCACCGAGCGCCCTTCGTACTCCGACCGGCCCGCTCGCACGGAACGCCCGTCGTATGGCGATCGCCCGGCCCGCGATGAGCGAACCGAGCGCCCCAGCTACGGCGACCGCGGTGCATCCTCCGGTCACAGCGACCGCCCCGCGCGTTCGTTCGATGACCGTCGCGACTCCAACACCGACCGTGCCGCTCGCGGCAGCGACTTCTACCCGAAGCGCGACAGCAACGGCTACGCAGCGGCTGGTGCCGTCGCAGCCGGTGCCGCCGCCGGCCGGTTCGGTGCGCAAGACGACATCGTTCTCGAGCGCCTCGAAGCCGAAGTGACGACCGCGTCTGACGTGGTCGACAAGACCTTCGGAGACCTGGGCCTCGGCGACAACATCACCCGCCAGCTGGCCGGTATGGGTGCGCCCACGCCGTTCCCGATTCAGGCAGCGACCATTCCCGACGTTCTCGCCGGTAAAGATGTTCTCGGCCGCGGCAAGACCGGATCGGGTAAGACAATCGCCTTCGGCGCCCCGCTCGTCGAGCGCCTCATGGAGAACGACGGAGCAAAGGGCCGCAAGCCCGGCCGCCTGCCGCGCGCGCTCATCCTGGCTCCGACCCGTGAGCTCGCGATGCAGATCGACCGCACCGTGCAGCCCATCGCCCGCTCGGTCGGCCTGTTCACCACGCCGATCTTCGGCGGTGTGCCGCAGTTCAAGCAGGTCTCAGCCCTGCAGCGCGGAACCGACATCATCATCGCGACCCCCGGGCGCCTCGAAGACCTCGTGGAGCAGGGTCGTCTCGACCTCTCGCAGGTCAAGATCGTCGTTCTCGACGAGGCCGACCACATGTGCGACCTCGGCTTCTTGGAGCCGGTGCAGCGCATCCTTCGTCTGACCGCCCCCAAGAGCCAGAAACTGCTCTTCTCGGCCACCCTCGACAAGGGTGTCGCCCAGCTCGTCAACGAGTTTCTCGTCGACCCGGCCGTGCACGAAGTCGCCGGCGAAGACCAGGCGTCGTCGACCATCGACCACCGCGTGCTGCTCATCGAGCAGCGCGACAAGCGCGCCATCATCGAGCAGCTCGCTTCAGGCGAGGGCAAGACGCTGATCTTCGCCCGCACCCGTGCGTTTGCCGAAGAGCTCGCCGAGAACCTCGACAACGCGGGCATTCCCGCAACGTCGTTGCACGGTGACCTCAACCAGTCGCGCCGCACGCGCAACCTGCAGCTGCTCACCAGCGGCCGGGTCAACGTGCTCGTCGCGACCGATGTTGCGGCCCGCGGCATCCACGTCGACGACATCAACCTGGTCATTCAGGCCGATGCTCCCGACGAGTACAAGACCTACCTGCACCGCTCGGGCCGTACGGGCCGCGCCGGCAAGCAGGGTACGGTCGTGACGCTCATCTCGAAGTCGCGTCGCCGTCGCATGGACGAGCTGCTCGACCGGGCCGACATCGAAGCCGTCATGGAGCCCGCCGCCCCCGGCGACCGCCTCATCGATTCGCTGCAGAGCGCAAGCGCTGTATAAATTCGTGCGCCGCCGTTTCTGCGGCGCAGAGTGCAAGCGGTTAGTCGAAGCTCTGGTTCGGCCGCTATCGACGCTGAACGCGACGAGTACGGTCGCCGCGTTCCGCTGACCTCGCGGGTCGGCTCGGCCTCGCTTCGCGTACAAGGGCTCCGGATGCCCTGCCTTCGGGCGGGCATCCGGAGCCCCTTTGCTTCTTCTGGTGCGCAGGGGCCGAGTAGCCCAACCGAGCTGCGTGAAAGTGTGGGCACGGAGCGGCTTGACCCGCACAAACCTGTAGCTCGACGTACCAGCGCCCGCGGCGATGAGGCGGTGCGACCTCAGCCGATGGTGTCGGGGTTCTTGATCTTGAGCTGAGCGCGTTGATGGCGAACCCAGAGGCGCTCGATCCAGCCCGAGGCGACCAAGGTGAGCAGGGACCACAAACCCAGGCCGGGAACGATGAGGGCCAGCAAGAGCGCCATCGTCATGGCGATGGCCGGAATCAGCGCCGGCGAGATCAGAATGTTGCCGCGCACGCTCTCGAGCTGCATCTCGGGTGTTCGCACGATGATCAGCTGCTGGGCGAGCCCGGCGTAGGTCGTCACCACCATCGTGCCGATGTAGAGCGCTGCGGTGGTCTTGTTGGCCGACGCGCTCTGCCCCAGCAATTCGGTGGGAAAGGGCAGAAACACGATGGTCAGCAGCCAGACGAAGTTGATCCAGACCAGCGGAACGGTGTACCCGTCGATGGTGCGATACAGCCGGTGGTGGATGAGCCAGAAGTCCGCGATCACCACGAAGCTCAGAACGAACAGCAGCAGCTGCTCGGTGTGGTCGGCGAGAAACTCGGCGGGCGAGGCGCTGCCGATGTTGCCGGCATCGTCGACCAGCGGCAGAATCAGCAGCGTGACGGCGATGGCGATGACGGCGTCGCTGAGGTTTACGAGTCGGTCGTAGCCGCGCTTAATCACCATGGGGTCATTATCGCGTCTCGCGCTGCGGGTTCAGGCCGACGGCGCAGCCTGCGCGGCCCGCGCAACCCGCTAGGTCCGCCCGGCCTCCGCGCGCCTTACGTCTCACGTCTCGCGCCTCGCGCCTCGCGCCTCGCGCCTCACGCCTCACGTCTCACGTCTCACGCGAGAGCGAGCATGCCCGCCGCGACCAGCGCCAGCACGAGCCCGACGATCTGAACCGGTGCGATGCGTTCGCGCAGCACGACGGCAGCCAAGATGATGGTGCCGGCCGGGTACATGGCCGTGAGCACCGACATTACGGCGAGGTCACCGAGGTGGATGCCCGTCAGCAGCAGCACGTTGGCCGTCGCATCGAACACCCCGCAGCCGATGGCGAGCAGCAGCGCGGCTCGGGTGATGCGTGCACGCCCGGAACGGGCATCCGGTGGCGAGTTGGGTTCGGACCGGGCATCCGGTGGCGAGTTGGGTTCGGAACGGGCATCCGGTGCCGCCGGGTGCGAATGGCCAGCGTTGCCAGCGCCCGACGCAAGGCGCCCGCGCTCCGCCAAGCGAGAGCGCAACGCCAGCACCCCCACCGCGCTGAAGAGCAGCGCGGCGTTGACTCCGCGGTTGAAGAGCAGGGGAACGATGCCGGAGTCGTCGGGCGTCTGGTCGATGAAAACGAGAAACAGGCCCAGCAGCGCGCCAGACGCCGTCGCCATCAGCAGCGCCTTGACCGACGGCCGAACCGCTGCCTTCTCGGGAACGAACCCGACAAGCACGACCGCCACCAGGGCCACTCCCAGTCCGACGTAGCCGACGAAACCGAATCGTGAGCCGGTCAGAAGGCCGAACGCGAGCGGAACAACCGCGGTCATGATGGCCGTCAGCGGCGACAGGATGCTCATCGGCCCGATGGCCAGACACGCGTACAACAGCGAGAGGGCAATGGCGCCCGAGACCCCAGACGCTGCGCCCCACAGAACGGCCGTCCACGACCACACCCCGCCGAGCAGCGGGTACAGAGCCAGCAGCACAAGCAACCCCGTCGCCGCGCTCAGGGCGGTGACGAGCACCGGGCTCACCCGTTTGGCGGCGAGCCCACCGAGAAAGTCGGAGCCGCCGTAGATGAAGGCGCCGACGATTCCGAGCACGACTGCAAGCATTCAACCGAGCTTAGAGGTCGCGCAGACCGCATCGAGGTGGCCGGAATGTGAAGAGCTCGTTACAGATCGCATCGTGACCCTGTGAGATTTCACAGAAAACCGTAGGTTGGTCTGGTGCCCCTTGTTCGGGGGTGCCGCCGTCACAGATCATCAAGGAGACCACGTGTCACCACGTTTCACGAAGCTGGCCGCCGTCGTTGCGGCCGGCGCGCTTTCGGTCGGGCTGACCCTCGCAGCGGGCGGCGCCGCCAGTGCTGCGTCGGCACCCGTCGACATCGACATTCTGTCGATCAACGATTTTCACGGTCGACTCGAGGCCGGCGGTACCACGGCCGGCGCAGCGGTGCTCGCCGGTGCCGTCGACAGTTTCAGGGCAGCCAACCCGAACACGCTGTTCGTTTCGGCGGGAGACAACATCGGTGCGTCGACGTTCACGTCGTTCATCCAGCAGGATGAACCGACCCTCGACGCCCTGAACGCGATGCACCTCGACGTGTCGTCGGTCGGCAACCACGAGTTCGACAAGGGCGCTGCAGACCTCGAGGGGCGCGTCGAGAGCGCGGCAGACTTTCCGTACCTCGCCGCCAACGTCTATGACAAGGCGACCGGAGCGCCCGCGCTCGACCCATATTTCGTCAAGAATGTCGACGGCATAAAGATCGGCTTCATCGGCGCGGTGACCGAAGAACTTCCTTCACTGGTGAGCCCGGCCGGGCTCTCGACGGTGACGGTCGGCCCGATCGTGCCTGCCGTGAACGCCGTTGCCGACGAGCTGAAAGACGGCGATCCGTCGAACGGTGAGGCAGACGTGATCGTACTGCTGGTGCACGAGGGCGGCCCGACCGCAGGCGTCGCACCAGACGACTCGGTCTTCGGAAAGATCGTCAGCGGCGTCAACTCGAAGGTCAGCGCCATCGTGAGCGGGCACACCCACCAGCTCTACAACTATGAGGCGCCGGTTCCCGGTGTTCCCGGGGCTACCAGGCCGGTGCTGCAGTCCGCGTCGTACAGCATGGATCTCGGGCACCTGAGTCTCTCGGTCGACCCCGACACCAAGGCGCTGCTCAGCATCGCGTCAGAAGTCGTGCCGCTGACGGCCGCGGCCGCGCCGAACGACCCGCTCTATGCTGCAGACCCGGCGGTGGCCGCAATCGTGTCGCAGGCGGTCTCGGTAGCCGACGTTCTGGGCAGCGTTCAGACCGGAACCATCACCGCCGACTTCAACCGCGCACACCAGAGCGACGGCAGCGAGAACCGCGGTGGCGAGTCGACCCTCGGCAACTTTGTTGCAGACGTGCAGCTGTGGGCGACCGAAGACGCTGGCGCCGAGGTCGCGTTCATGAACCCCGGCGGGTTGCGCACCGATCTCACCTACGCGGCCAGCGGATCGGGTGACACCGACGGCGCGGTCTCGTTCAAAGAGGCCGCGAGCGTGCAGCCGTTCGCGAACACCCTGGTGACGACGACCCTGACGGGAGCGCAGATCAAGCAGGTGCTCGAAGAACAGTGGCAGCCGGCTGCTGCCGCGCGACCGTTCCTGAAGCTGGGGGTGTCGAAGTCTCTCGTCTATTCGTACGACCCCACTGCTGCGGCTGGGGCGCACGTCACGTCGATACTGCTGAACGGGCATCCACTTTCCGCAGATCAGAGCGTGAAGGTGGTCGTGAACTCATTTCTCGCCTCGGGCGGCGACAACTTTCTGACCCTCGCTGACGGAACAGGTGCCGCCGATACGGGCAAGATCGACTTGCAGTCGATGGTCGATTACTTCGCGGCCATTCCGGTCGCGAGCCCCGACTATGCGCAGCGCGCGATCGGGGCCGTCTACGAGACGCCGCTGCCTGCTGACGGTGTCGCGGCGGGTCAGACGGTGACGGTGAACCTGTCGTCGCTGCTGTTCAGCGCCGGAGAGCCGACGGCCTCGACGGTCGACGTGCTGTTCGACGGAGCGGTGATCGGCAGCTCGGCCATCGACCCGGCTGTCGTCGACACCACCGATGAGGTGGGCAGGGCCACGGTCACGTTCACGGTGCCCGTCACCGCGCGGGTCGGGCAGCCGATTCTGGTGTCGGTACCCGGAACGCCGACGCAGGCGACTCTGCTGGTGGTGGGCAGCGCGGCGGCCGTGGTGCCCGTGACGCCTTCGCCGACGGCAACGCCTGTGCCGTCGGCTACGGCTACGGCTACGGCTACGTCGGCTGCCGCCCTGGCTAACACCGGAGCATCGGGAGCCGACGCGGCAGCCTGGGCGGGCCTCGGGATGCTCGGGGTCGCCTCGGGCGTGCTCGTGCTGGTACTCGCGGCACGGCGTCGCGCGCGCCGCTCGGCCTGACGCCTGCCAGTGGTCGGGTCCGTCGCGGTCGGAGGCTGTGGAGGGAGAGTTCTCCACAGCCTCGGCGCACCCGGCGTTTCTGTCGGTGGGCGAACCTAAACTGAAGGCATGACTTTGAACATGCAGGCCGGGGTGCCGCAGGCTGGGTCGCCCGTCGAGGCGGCTGCGGCACTTCGTGGGGCAGCCGCGGGCGCGACCGACCCGGCCGACGCCGTGCTGGGCGCCGAAGCGCGTGCGGTGCTCAAGCGCGTGTTCGGGTACGACGATTTTCGCGGCGATCAGGCGGCGGTCATCGAGCAGGTCACGGCCGGCGGCGACGCCGTCGTGCTCATGCCCACCGGTGGTGGCAAGTCGCTGTGCTACCAGATTCCTTCCCTGCTGCGCGAGGGCACGGGTGTCGTCGTCTCGCCGCTCATCGCGCTCATGCAAGACCAGGTAGATGCTCTGCTGGCCGTCGGCGTGCGTGCGGCCTTTCTCAACTCCACTCAAGACTCGCTCGAACGGTCACGGGTCGAGAACGCCTATCTCGCCGGTGAACTCGACCTGCTCTATGTCGCCCCAGAACGTCTTGCCTCCGAATCGACCAAGCGCTTTCTCGAGAATGGCACCATCGCGCTGTTCGCCATCGACGAGGCGCACTGCGTGTCGCAGTGGGGGCACGACTTTCGCCCCGACTACCTCGGGCTTTCTGAGCTGGCCGATCGGTGGCCCGAGGTTCCGCGCATCGCTCTCACCGCGACGGCGACCGATGCCACCCACAAAGAGATCACCGAGCGGCTGAAGCTCGGCCGCGCGCAGCATTTCGTGGCGAGCTTCGACCGGCCGAACATCCAGTACCGCATCGAGAACAAGGGCGAAGTCAGGCGGCAGCTGCTCTCGTTGATCCGCAGCGAGCACGACGGCGACGCGGGCATCGTCTACGCACTGTCGCGCAAGACGGTCGAGCAGACCGCGCAGTTTCTCGCCGCGAACGGCGTGAATGCGCTGCCCTATCACGCCGGCCTCGACGCCGGTCTGCGCGCACGAACGCAGTCGCGCTTTCTGCGCGAAGACGGCGTGGTCATCGTCGCCACCATTGCGTTCGGCATGGGCATCGACAAGCCCGATGTGCGGTTCGTCGCGCACATCGATTTGCCCAAATCGGTCGAGGGCTATTACCAAGAGACCGGTCGCGCCGGTCGTGACGGCATGCCGTCGACGGCCTGGCTGGGGTACGGATTGCAAGACGTGGTGCAGCAGCGGCGCATGATCGAGCAATCGCCCGGCGACCTGGCGCACCGGCGAAAGCTGTCTTCGCACCTCGACGCGATGCTCGCGCTGTGCGAGACCGTCGACTGCCGGCGCGTGAACCTGCTCGGCTACTTCGGTCAGCAGAGCCTGCCGTGCGGCAACTGCGACACCTGCCTGCAGCCGCCGCAGTCGTGGGATGGCACGGTTGCCGCGCAGAAGCTGCTCTCGACCGTGGTGCGCTTGCAGCGCGAGCGTAACCAGAAGTTCGGCGCGGGCCATCTCATCGACATCTTGCGGGCGAACAAGACGCCGCGCGTCGATCAGTACGGGCACGACGAGCTCACGGTGTGGGGCGTCGGCTCCGATCTCAGCGAACAGCAGTGGCGCGGGGTCGTGCGGCAGCTGCTCGCGAAAGGGCTCTTGGCCGTGAACGACGACGGGTTCGGCACGCTCGTGCTGTCTCCGACGAGCGCCGACGTGCTCAGCGGCGCGCTGACGGTGTCTATGCGCACAGAGCCCGAGCGGGCATCCGGTGCCGGCGGCTCGGGCAGCGCAGGCGGCGCGGGCGGTTCGCGAGCTGCGCGGGCGAAGACCGCCGTCGCCGACCTGCCCGACGATGCCATTCCGCTGTTCGAAGCGCTGCGGGCGTGGCGCGGTGCCACGGCGAAGGTCATGGGCGTGCCCGCCTACGTCATCTTTCACGATGCGACGCTTCGCGAGATCGCGTCGCGACGCCCGGCGGCGCTGGCCGACCTCGACGGCCTGAGCGGCATGGGTCAGAAGAAGCTCGACACCTACGGCGAAGAAGTGCTGGCGGTCGTCGCCGCGACGCCGTAGCGGTCACCCCTGGGGTTTTGTGTGACTCCTGACGCGATATCGCGCGTGGGTTGTAGGTTTCAGCAGGTGGTGAGGCGCTCCGCCGGGTGCGATTTGTAGCCCCGACACTGACCGTTTTGCGTGCGAAAAAGCTGCTCGTACTGTTACATCGACGAACGTTCACACGGGCGCATGAGCTCGCAGAACCAGAGCGCGAAAGACGAGGGCCATCCATGGCTAGTGCGGTTGAAACCACGGTTGAAACCACGGTCGAATCGACGGTTGAAGCAGGCAAGCGCGGCGCTGCAGCTGCATCCCCAGCTGCCCCCGCATCGCGAGCAAAAGCGGGCGCACGTACGGCAGCGTCGAGCAAGCGAAGAGTGCCGGTGGTGCCGGCCGCTCCCGCGGCTGCCGTCGATGTCGAGTGGCTCGGCCACTACCTGCTCGGTACCTGGGCCGAAGCGCGGCTCGAGTCCCGGCGCGTGGCGGGGCGCCCCGAGCTGCAGCGCATCGAAGGCCTGTCGCTGCAAGAGCACCGCGAGCGTGTGTTCGGGCAGCTTCGGCTGCTCGTCGACGAGGGCGCGGTGAACAAGGCGTTTCCGAAACGGCTCGGTGGGCAAGACGACCACGGTGGCAACATCGCCGGCTTCGAAGAGCTCGTGACCGCCGACCCGTCGCTGCAGATCAAGTCGGGCGTGCAGTGGGGGTTGTTCGGTTCGGCCGTGCTGCACCTCGGAACCGAGTACCACCACGACACGTTCCTTCCGGCCATCATGAACCTCGACGTTCCGGGTGCGTTCGCGATGACCGAGACCGGGCACGGTTCCGACGTCGCGAGCATCGGCACCACGGCCACGTACGACGCCGCAAGCGGCGAATTCGTCATCAATACGCCATTCCGCGGTGCGTGGAAAGATTACCTCGGCAACGCGGCCGTGCACGGAACCGCCGCCGTGGTGTTTGCGCAGCTCGTCACCAAAGGCGTGAACCACGGCGTGCACGCGTTCTACGTGCCGCTGCGCGATGCCGACGGCAGCTTTTTGCCCGGAATCGGCGGCGAAGACGATGGTCTGAAGGGCGGCCTGAACGGCATCGACAACGGCCGACTGCACTTCAGCGATGTTCGTGTTCCCCGAGTCAATCTGCTGAACCGCTACGGCGACGTCTCGGCCGAGGGCGAGTACACCTCGTCGATCGCGAGCCCGGGGCGCCGGTTCTTCACGATGCTCGGCACCCTGGTTCAGGGCCGCGTTTCGTTGGACGGAGCATCCACTGCCGCAGCGAAGGTCGCACTGCAGATCGCCGTCACCTACGGCAGCCAGCGCCGCCAATTCACGGCCGGCAGCGACACCAACGAAGAAGTTCTGCTCGACTACCAGAAGCACCAGAGTCGCCTGATTCCGCTGATCGCGACGACGTACGCCTCGGCGTTCGCACACGAGGTGTTGCTGACGAAGTTCGACGCGGTGTTCTCTGGTGCGCACGACACCGACGCCGACCGGCAAGACCTCGAGACGCTGGCTGCCGCATTCAAGCCGCTGTCGACCTGGCATGGCCTCGACACGCTGCAAGAGGCGCGTGAAGCGTGCGGT
This sequence comes from Subtercola sp., assembly GCA_025463765.1. Lineage (GTDB taxonomy): Bacteria > Actinomycetota > Actinomycetes > Actinomycetales > Microbacteriaceae > Subtercola. Next base: position 27,260 of record JAODBC010000001.1, read on the forward strand.
GGGGCGGGGTTCTTGGCCGAGAACCGTTTCACCAGCCTGCGTGCCGACCTCGACGTCTATGCGACGTTCGAGGGTGACAACCACGTGCTGCTGCAGCTCGTCGCCAAGCGGCTTCTGACCGATTACAGCCGAAAGTTCGCGAAGGCCGACGCCGGGGTACTTGCCCGCTATGTGGTCGAGCAGGCCGCCGAGCGCACGGTGAACGGCACGGGCCTGCGCAGGCTGGCGCAGAACGTCACCGACCACGGGTCGACGGCCCGGTCGGTGGGCCAGTTGCGCTCGCCGAAGGTGCAGCGAGCGCTGCTGACCGACCGTGTCGAGACGATGGTCGCCGAGGTGGCAACCCGTCTTCGCCCTGCCAACAAGGCGTCGAAGAAGAAGGCCGCCGATCTGTTCAACGCCAACCAGAACGCCATGATCGAGGCCGCTCGTGCCCACGCCGAGCTGCTGCAGTGGGAGGCGTTCACCGACGCGCTCGCAAAGGTCGAAGACCCGGGTACGAAGACCGTACTGACCTGGGTGCGCGACCTCTTCGGGCTCGGCCTGATCGAGAAGCACGCCGCGTGGTACCTGATCCACGGGCGCCTCTCGCCCCAGCGCGCACAATCGGTCAGCGATTACATCGAGCGGCTCACCGCGCGGCTTCGCCCGCACGCCCTCGACCTGGTCACCGCCTTCGGGTACGGCCCCGAGCATCTGCGCGCCCCCATTGCGTCGGGAGCCGAGCTCGAGCGCCAGAACGAGGCCCGCGACTACTACCGCGACCTCCGTGCCAGCGGCAACGCGCCCCTCGACGAGAAGGCGCTCAAGCGCTAGCCCGGCTCGCTGCCCTCCTGCCGCCCGAGATCACAAAACTCCCTCAAACCCGCTGTTTGAGGGAGTTTTTGTGATCTCTCTGGTACCCGGGTATGACAGGGCCTGTTACGCCCGGGCAAAGTGCACACCCTGGGGGGATGCCCGGGCATCCGCTGGCCTCTTAGGCTCAGAGCACACGTCAGACACACCACCACAGACCATCACGACAGACCCATCACGAATCGCAGACCACGAGGAGCATCGACAGTGATCGAAGCACACGCATTGACCAAGAGGTACGGGCCGAAGACGGCAGTCGACGGGGTGAGCTTCACCGTTCGCCCGGGGCTCGTCACCGGCTTTCTCGGCCCCAACGGCGCCGGCAAGTCAACCACGATGCGCATGATCGTGGGGCTCGACCGCCCCACAGCGGGCAGCGTCACGGTCAACGGCAAGGCCTACCAAGACAGCCACGCGCCGCTGCACGAGGTGGGCGTTCTGCTCGACGCGAAGGCCGTGCACTCCGGCCGTTCCGCTTACAACCACCTACTCGGCCTCGGCGCGACGCACGGAATCGGCGCCAAGCGGGTCAAGGAGGTCATTGAGATGACCGGCCTCGAGTCGGTCGCTAAGAAGCGCGTCGGCGGCTTTTCGCTCGGCATGGGCCAGCGCCTCGGAATCGCCGCAGCAATGCTCGGCGACCCCGGAACACTGATTCTCGACGAGCCGGTCAACGGTCTCGACCCTGAGGGCGTGGTGTGGGTGCGCGAGCTGGTGCGCTTTCTTGCGTCAGAAGGCCGCACCGTGCTGCTTTCGTCGCACCTGATGAGCGAGATGGCGCTGACCGCCGACCACATCATCGTGCTCGGCAAGGGCCGCATTCTCGCCGACGCACCCGTCGCAGAGATGGTGAGCGCGTCGACCGTCTCGTCGGTGCGTGCGGTGAGCCCGCAGGCCGCCGACATCGCTCGTCTGCTGGTGTCGCCCGACGTGACCATTACGAGCGTGGATGCCCAGACGCTGCAGATCGTCGGTCTCACGTCAGCGGCTGTCGGTGAAGCCGCGGCTACGGCCGGCATCGTGCTGCACGAGCTCACACCCATCAAGGGATCGCTCGAAGACGCTTATATGAACCTCACGGCCGATGCCGTCGAGTACCGCACAGGCGCCTACGACCCCACGCAGAGCGGCGGGGCCCCGGTCGCCGCGGCTGCCCCCGCTGCATTTACCGCCACTTCGACCTCGGAGGTCTCCCGATGACGACCATCGCTTCGGCCCCAGCAGGCCACGTTCACCACGCCGCGCAAGACGTGCACCTCTCTGTCGCAGGAATTCTGCGCTCTGAGTGGATCAAGCTGCGCACGCTGCGTTCCACCCTCTGGGTGTACGCGATCATGATCATTCTGCAGGTCGGTTTCGGGCTGCTCGTAGTGTCGATCAGCGTCGGCCAGGCCGGTTTCGAACAGAACGCCGAGGCTCGAGCCGGTTCGAGTCTTGCAACCCTCGGCGCCGTCAGCGGCATCGGCTTCACCCAGCTCGTGGTGTCGGTGCTCGGAGTGCTGGTGATCGCCGGTGAGTACTCGACCGGGCAGATCCGTTCCAGCCTGGTTGCGGTTCCCAAGCGGCTGCCGGTGCTATGGGCGAAGATCGTCGTGTTCGGCGTGGTGACGTTCGTCGTATCGTTCGTCGGCGTACTCATCACCTACCTGGTGACCGCACCGATTCTGGCTGGTGCCGGAATCTCATCGAGCCTCTTCGACAACGGCGTGTTTCTGACTCTCGTCGGCGCCGCGGGCTACCTCGCGCTGCTCGGCATTCTCGCGTTGGTCATCGGCGCCGTGCTGCGTAACACCGCAGGCGGTATCGCCACTGCGCTCGGGCTGCTGCTCGTGCTTCCCGTGGTGCTGACCCTGATTCCGGCCGACTGGGCGAACTCGCTCGCCGACTGGCTGCCGGGTACCGCAGGCCGTGACATCTACTCCTCGGGTGGTGTCTTCGAATGGTGGCAGGGCCTGTTGATTCTGGTGGGCTGGATCGTCGTCATCGGGGCGGCCGCCGCCACCCTGCTGCGCCGGCGGGATGCCTAGCCTCGGCCGCATTCGCGCGAAGTGCGGCATGCTGAGCCTATGAGTGACGAACGCGGGGCGGCCCCGGCAGACGACCCACAC
>JAODBC010000065.1 GCA_025463765.1 Subtercola sp.
ATCGTGCGATACGTCCTTCTGTGAGTGACTTTGATCGGTTCTCATCGACCATCGCACGATGGCTCACCACGTCGACAACACGACGCTCACCTAGCCGGAAATTCCACCACTCACCGGGACGCAACCCGGGTCGGTTCGGAGTGCTCGCAGATACATCTGCTGGCGAACTGGTGCCACAGGGTCGGCGAGGATGCCCTGGCGCAGATGAGCAGTGAAATAGTCCACATGGGTGATGATGTGGTCGGGCATGAGAACCTCGGCCAGCCGAAAGAGGTCAAGCCACTTCAGGTCGTTGTGCGACTGCAGACAGCGCCGATAGAGGTTGAATCCGTCGACATAAATGCGAGCGGTCGGGCGAGTATCCACCAAATTAGCTTATTCGACTTTTGCTCATATTCGGCAGTCGGGGTCGATCAGCCTGAGAGGCTCCCAACCTCATAGACTGACGGCACGATGAGCGAAGCAGAGCCCGAAGGCCTCACCCCGACGCATCCGGCAGCGCTCGACGCAGTCGCGCCCGTGACGGCCGTTAAAGGGGCTCACGAACCCGTCGATGCCGCAGCGACAGGCTTCTCGCGACGCGCCTTGGTGAAGGGCGCCGCCTGGAGCGCACCCGTCGTCGCCCTTGCCGTGGCCTCCGCGCCTGCCTCGGCAGCGAGCCCCGACCCCGGAGACCCGGTTTTCATCCCCGTGCAGCACACTGATACCGGCTCGCCGCAGGTGTTTCGGGCGACGGTGTCGAACCTGCCGAAGACCGACGCGGGGAGCCCCGAAAGCGTCGGCGACGGCGTGTTGCTCGACTTCTGTCTTCCGTTCGACGGCGGGCTGAAAGTCATTGGGGTATCGCCCGGCTGGGACTTCGTGGCCGCCGATCCCGACTTCGGCGGGGGCGATGTGTACGTGTACAACAGCTGCCCTTCAAGGCCGGCGCTTCGAGCGTCGTCGAGGTGAGCATCGTCAAGTCCGACCTCGTGCCCGCCCTGTGGGGCGAATTGGGGGCGACCGCGTCTGTCGGCGGGTACTTCACTGACATTGAGCGGTCGTACATCTTCGTCGAGAAGTCGGGTAGGCACTTCACGAACTGCGCCGCCGGCTAGCGAACGACGAAACCACGAAACCACGAAACCACGAAACGATGCCTGTTCCCGCCGCCCTGCGCCTTCGCCGCGAATCGTGGGGGTTCGCCGTCGGATCACTGCTGTTCATGCTCGGCGCGGTACCGATGTACCAAGAGGCTGTGGGCGATGTGGCGGTCAACAGCACCTTCTTCGCCGGGTCGGTGTTCTTCACCGCGGCGGGGTTCATCCAACTGAGCATGAGCGGAAAGCGCCCGCCGTGGCATCCGAAAGCGTCACCCGACGCCAACGGGCACACCGGCACGAAGCCCGACGCCTTCGACTGGTGGGCCGCCGCGGTGCAGTTCGTGGGCACGCTGTTGTTCAACGTGAGCACGGTCTCCGCGCTCATCGTGTCGGTGAACGCGACGTCGCGCCTCGACGGCGGCTGGCGGCCCGACGCCTACGGATCCGTCGCGTTTCTCGTGTCGAGCACGTTCGCCGTGATCGCGACGACCGAGCGTGACAAACTGTGGGATCCGCAGGCCCGCACCTGGCGTTGCACCTGGCTGAACATGGCCGGCTCAGTGCTCTTCGGCCTGTCGGCCATCGGCGCGTTCGTGCTGCCGGCCACTGACGATTTCGTGAGTCTGTTCTGGGCCAACTTCGGCACCTTCGCGGGCGCCGCCTGCTTCTTCGTGGCGGCCGTGCTCAGCCGCCCGGGGTTGAAGGCGGTGCGGGCAGCCCGCATCCGTCGCGCGCACCCGGCCGCAGGCTGACGCAAAAACGGCGGAGATTTCGACACGGTAGGCGCTATACGGCGGTACCCTCTCGAAAGCTCCGCCGTTTTCGCGGCAGGGCGCGGCGAGCGGATGCCCGGGGCCGGCCCTGCGCACGACCTGTGCCCCGGGCATCCGCCCCCGGCAGCGCCGGCCGGCGCCGCCGGCACACAAGCCGCAGGCACGCACGCCGCACGCGCACAAGCCGCAGGCCCACACGCCCGCAGGCGACCACGCCGTCAGTGCGTGAAGCCCGACACCAGCCCCTCGGTCGGCATGGGCGACTCGAGCCGGTCGAGGTAGCCCACGGCCTCACGGATGTCGCTCATCAGGCTCTCGGCGAGGTTACGGCTGAGGCCGTTTCGCACCACGATGCGCTGCACCGTGATGTCGGTGAGGTTGTCGGGCATCGGGTACGCGGGAATGAGCCAGCCCTTCAGGCGCAGCCGCTCTGACAGGTGGTAGAGCGTCCAGTTCTTCGTGTAACCCTTGCTCAGCTGCCACGCGAAGACCGGAATATCGGTGCCGTCGTTCCAGAGGTCGAACGCCGGCATCTTGCCGATCTCGGTGGCCAGGTACACCGCGACATCTTGCGACGCCTGCTGCACGCGTCGGTACCCGTCGAAGCCGAGGCGCAGAAACAGGTAGTACTGCAGCAGCACCTGGGCGCCGGGGCGCGAGAAGTTGAGCGCGAAGCTCGGCATGTGACCGCCGAGGTAGGTGACGTCGAACACCAGCTCTTTCGGCAGGTCGTCGACGGTGCGCCAGATGACCCAGCCGAGGCCGGGGTAGACGAGGCCGTACTTGTGCGCCGACGTGCTGATGGAGGCGACACGTTCCACACGGAAGTCCCACTTGAGATCGGGCTGCAAGAAGGGCGCGATCATGCCGCCCGACGCGCCGTCGACGTGAATCGGCACGTCGAACCCAGTGTCGGCCTGAATCTTGTCGAGCGCGGCCGCGATGGCCTCCACGGGCTCGTAGACCCCGGTATAGGTGACGCCCATGATGGCCACCACGCCGATGGTGTTCTCGTCGACGTACTTCTCGAGGTCATGACCGTCGAGCATCTTGTGCTCATCGGTGATGGGCACGTAACGCGGCTCGACATCCCAGTAGTTGCAGAACTTCTCCCAGCACACCTGCACGGCGCTCGAGAGAACGAGGTTCGGTTTCGATGCATCGAGCCCCTTCGCCCGGCGGGCGAGCTGCCAGCGGCGTTTGAGTGCGAGGCCGCCGAGCATGCACGCCTCCGACGAGCCGATGGTCGAAGTGCCGATGGCATTGTCGGCACTCGGAGCATGCCAGAGGTTCGCGAGCATCAGCCAACAACGGGTCTCGATGGCCGCCGTCTGCGGGTACTCGTCTTTGTCGACCATGTTCTTATCGGCCGACTCTGCGTAGATGCGTTGCGCGTGCTCGTCCATCCACGTGCCGACGAAGGTCGCGAGGTTCAGGCGCGAGTTACCGTCGAGCATGGCCTCGTCGTGCACGACCTGGTACGCGGTTTCAGGCAGCGACTCCCCCGGCGGCAGCGTGTTCAGCGGAAAATCGCTCGCTTCGCCTTCGCGGCAGAACAGCGGATTCAGCTGGTTCTGGCCAGAGTCTCCAGTGAATGCGTGAGTGGACTCGCTGGGCTTGATCAAGTGTTCTGTGGTCACGGTCGCCTTCTTCGATCGAACGTCTGCGCCCGAACTCGCGGCGTGGCTCCAGTGTGCTGGTGCGGGCGAGAGAGCGTCAAGGTCGGCGGGCAGACTCCCACGCAGTTCGCCCGGTGTTCATCCGAAACGGATGATCGGCGGCAACAGCTCCGACGAACGGTTGAGCGGGTCGCAGCGGCTCCGACGAAACGGATGATCGGGCCGCAGCAGCACCGACGAAACGGATGATCGGCGGGCCGCCGACCCGCTACCGGATGCCCGGGCGGGTCGCGATCACGACGGTGGCGTACAACTCCTCTGAGCTCACGATGCGGGCGGGCAGCCCGAAGCTCTCGAACACGGCCGCGGAGGAGGGCGCCTGCTCGTCACTGACCTCGACCAGCACGTGGCCGCCAGGTCGCAGCCACGCCGATGCGCCCTCAGCGACGCGGCGCTGAATGTCGAGCCCGTCGAACCCTCCGTCGAGCGCGAATCGGGGCTCGTGCAGCCTCGCCTCGGGCGGCATGAGGGCGATGGCCTCGGTCGGAACGTACGGCGTATTCGCCACCAGCACCGCGACGCGGCCGGCGAGGTGCGCCGGCAGCGCCTCGAAGAGGTCGCCCTCGTACACCTGCCCGTTCGGAATGTTCAGCCGCGCGCTGTGCACAGCCGCGGGGTCGATGTCGGCGGCGAACACGTCGGCGCCCGGAACCTGGGCGATCACCGCCGCGCCGATCGCACCGGCGCCACAGCACAGATCGACGACCACGGGCGCTTCGCCGGAGGTCGTGCGGCCCACCAGCGCGGCCGTCGCCAGCGCGGCCGTCGCCAGCTCGATCGTTTGCTGGGCCAGAAACTCGGTGCGGTGCCGCGGAACGAATACCCCGGGTTCGACCGCGATGCGCAACCCGCAGAACTGCGCCCAACCGAGAATGTGCTCGAGCGGCAGCCCGGAGACGCGGCGGTCGACCATCGCATCGAGCTCGTCGGGCGACTCGGCCTCGGCCACCAGCAGCGCCGCCTCGTCTTCGGCGAACACGCAGCCAGCCGCACGCAGCCGCTTCACGATGGTGGTTGCGGTGTCGGTCATCGCCCCCACGCTACCGGGGGCTGGCCCAGGCGACCAGTGCTTGATACGTTAAGAGCAGTCTCAGCGATGGCCTCGGCGTCTCTCCGCGGTCACCCGACGTTCACCAAGGAGCCCCACGATGCCAGAACTTCTGTTCGCGATTCTCGGTTTCATCACGCTCGGCGTCGGAATCACCGGCATCGCAGCGGGCCTCGCCATGGCCCACAGCGCCTACCGCGGCTGACCCGCTCCTCTCGTTCGACTGCTCGCTCGTTGGCGGGCCGAAGTGGGGGCGTCGTGCTGCCCAGAACGTTCGAAAAACGGCGAGCGGATGCCCCACCGGGCTTCTTCGAGGCCGAAGCCGCCGGGCTGGCCTGGCTCGCTGACGCGCGCGGAGTCAGCATCGTCGACGTGCTCAGCGTCGACTCGGGGCACATCACCCTGCGCCGCGTAGACGAAACCCGCCCCGCCGCAGCCGCAGCCCGCGCATTCGGTCGCGATCTGGCGCTCACCCACGACGCGGGTGCCGAGGCATTCGGCGCCCCGCCGCGCGGCTTCGACGGCCCGCTCTTCATTGGCCGGCGATCGTTGCCCACGGCGCACTCCTCCACGTGGGGCGCGTTCTACGCCGCAGACCGAGTTCGCCCGTATCTGAACACCGCCGAACACGCCCGGTACCTCAGCCGCGACGGCCGTGCAGTAGTCGAGCGGGCCTGCGACCGCATCGCCGCGGGCGAGTTCGACGACGACGACGTGCCGTCACGCATCCACGGCGACCTCTGGTCGGGCAACGTGCTCTGGTCGACGGCCGGAGTGGTGCTGATCGACCCCGCGGCGCACGGCGGTCACCGCGAGACCGATCTCGCCATGCTCGCGCTGTTCGGCTGCCCGTTTCTCGAACAGATACTCCAGGGCTACCAGGAGGTGCATGCGTTGCGGGCCGGCTGGGCCGAGCGGGTGCCTCTTCATCAGCTGCATCCTCTCGCCGTGCACGCCGCCGGGCACGGGCCGTCGTACGGTGCCGAGCTGGTGCGCGCGGCAGAGGCAGTGCTGGCGTTGTGACGGGTTGTGCAGGCGAACCGGCTATCACGGGCATCCGGTCGGCGCCTTCAGATAATAGACTTTTCAGCACGCGAATCGGTCTGGAGGTTGACTGTGCCTGATGCCTCAATCGCCCCGCTGCAGGTGGCCCTGCGCGAGATGCGCGCCGCTAACGAAAACGGGCGTCGAACAAGTCTGTGCGCCCCTTTTCTGCGGGTTCTCTCGGTAAGCGGTGCCGCGGTGTCGACCATCGGTACCGGGCTCGGTGTGGCCACCCTCTGCGCAAGCGACGAGCGCGCGGCTCGCATCGACGAGCTGCAGATCGACCTCGGCGAAGGCCCGTGCTGGCAGGCGATTGCGGCACGTAAGCCTGTGCTGAGCGGCGACTTCGAACGCGGCGATCACGGCGAGTGGCCGGTCTTCGCCGAGGCGCTGCGCGGTTATGAGATCGGCGCGCTTTACGCCTTTCCGCTGACACTCGGCTCGCTCGGCGTCGGGTCGGTCGATCTCTACTCGCGCTCACCACGGCACCTCACGCCGAGCGAGGTCAACGACGTGACCACGCTCGCACGGGTCGCCGCCTGGCAGGTCGTGCGACGAGTGCTGGCAAACGACACCGACATCGAGGCGTCGAGCGGTGTGCTCAGCGACGACGAATCCGACCCCACACCGGGCTTCTCGCGCCGACAGGTACATCAGGCAACGGGCATGATCGTCGCGCAGTTGCAGGTGAGCCCGACGGATGCTCTGCTGCTCTTGCGCGCGCACGCCTTCAGCTCGGGGCGCCCAGTTCGAGACGTCGCTCGTGACGTGGTCGAACGCACGCTCGACATGTCCATCGACAACGAGCGGGCCTAGGTTCGGCATGCCTGAGTATTCGCGTGAAGGGCTGCTGGCCGCATCTTTCGTCTCACTCGCCGACACGCTCGTCGTGGGTTACGACGTCGTCGACCTGTTGCAGAACCTGGTCGACACCTGCGCGACGGTGTTCGACGCCGCGGCGGTGGGGCTGCTGCTCGCCGACGACGACGGGGTGCTCGAGGTCGTCGCGTCCACGAGCGAGCGCAGCCGATTGCTCGAGATTCTGCAGTTGCGCGAAGGGCTCGGGCCCTGCGTGGAGTGTTATGTCGGCGGCGCAGTCGTCTCGGTGCCGGACATTCGCACGATGCGCGCCGATTGGGCGCTGTTTCGCGACGGCGCACTCGAGCAAGGATTTCTCGCGGTGCACGCGGTTCCCCTGCGGTTGCGCGGATCTACTCTCGGCGCCCTCAACCTCTTCAGCGAAGCGCCCGGTTCCCTCAACGACTCCGACGCCGCCGCCGCGCAAGCGCTCGCCGACGTCGCAACCATCGGCATCGTGCACGAGCGCACGCTGCGCCAAAGCGAGCTGGCGCGGGAACAATTGCAACGCGCCCTCGACAGCCGAGTGGTCATCGAACAGGCCAAGGGTGTCATCGCGCAGTCCCGAGCGGTCGACATGGATACGGCGTTCACGTTGCTGCGCAGCTACGCGCGCAACAACGCTCTGTCGCTCAGTGCGGTCGCGGCGCGGGTCGTGAGCCGCAGCCTCGTCATCTGAGGACGTCATCTGAGACATCGTCTGAGAACATCGTCGGAGAACTTCGTCTGAAGACATCGCGCGGTTGCACTGCTCGGCCTGGGCGTCAAGAGGCGGTGGGGCGCGGTGCGCGGTGCGTGGTTTTAATATCGAGCCACATCTTGCTGCCCAGACTCCGCCTTCAGTGAATCGTCGGAGAATACGGGCGGGCATTTTCGGTAGGTGCATTCGCTGGGGGGCCGCCTCAGGGAGTGGCGTCGCGTTTCTCGGTGTCGGTGGGTGCTGGCATTTCTGGTGGTGCGGTAGGTCGCTGGGTGGCAAGCCCGCCAGGGCGCGGCAGCCCGGGACGCCCGAGGCGGCGGTTTCGGGGTGCGGATTCCCGTAATTGCGGGCCGGTCAGAACCACCTCAGTTAGTGAGATTACCTCGGTATAGTGGTATGATCGGACTATGACCACAACATCTCCTGACCCCACCGGCAGCCCTGCCGACGGCGCCGACGGTCGCACCGATGGTCGCGATGATTGCCGCGATGATGGTCGGGTGTCGTTGGGTGTGTTGTTGGCGGAGGCGGTTGCTGCGTGCCAGGAAGGTGGGGTGTTCCGGGCTGCCGCGCCCTGTGGGCTTGCCGACGATGATCTGCTCGCCGGCCTGGTAACGGTGGAACGGCTCGGCATGTTTGTGGACGGGTTGCGTACGCAGATGGCCGGTGAGGTCGCTGAGCGCAGCAGACCCGAGCTGGGGGAGGAGTCGTTGGCGAGGCGGCAGGGGTTCGCTAACGCGGTCGAACTGATTGTCGCTACGACGTCGGTGGCCCGGACTACAGCCCGTGCCCGGGTCAAGCTGGGTTCGCAGGTGCTGCCCACGGTCGTGGTCGGGATGCCGATCCTGTCGAAGTTCCCGGAGGTCGAGGACGCTTTGCGGTCGGGCCTGATCGGGGTTGATACCGCTGACGCGATCGTGCGGCCGTTGGGGCAGGTGGCACCGAGCTGCGGTACGGAGGAGATCCGGGCGGTGGAACGGCAACTCGTGCAGTGGGCTGTCGACGGTATCGGTGGAGTGGGGTTCGGTGCCGATGACATCCGGGGGCTCGCTATCCGGGCCAGGGAGTCGTTAGACGCTGACGGTGCAGAGCCCCGGTATCAGGATCACGAAGCGAAACGCGGTTTGACGTTCTCCCCGACCCGGTCGGGATGCATCCGCGTCGCCGGCGTGTTGACGCCGGAGCAGGGTGGGGTGTGGATGGCCGTCGATCACGCGATCTCCAGCCCGAGAGTCTCCGGGCACCTCCCCTTCGACCCCAACACAGCCGGCGCACCCGACACACCCGACACACCCGGCACACCCGACACGGCTGGCACCACACCCGGCGCTGCTGGCGCGACCTGTGCTTCAGACGCGGTCGACGCGTCCGACCGCGATGTCTTCGGCGCCACGCAGACCGAGGCCGAGACGGAAGCGGTGGATACGCGTACGGTGTCGCAGCGGCGGGTGGATGTGTTCACCGAGGTCATCCGGCTCGCCTCCGGTCTGCCCGGGATGCCACTGATCAACGGTGCCCGGCCGGTCCTGAACATCCACGCCACCCTCGAAGACGTCGTCTCTGGGCGTGGTGTGGGGTGGATCGATGGCATCGACGAACCCGTCCCGCCGAGCGTGGTCCAGCAGACCATCTGCCACGCCGACATCATCACGACCGTGTTCGGTGAGCACGGTGAAGTACTCCAGCTCGGGAAGACCCGGCGGCTGTTCAGCGCGGCGCAGAACCGGGCGTTGGCGAACCGTGACGGCGGGTGCGTGTGGCGGGGCTGTAACCGGCCACCACAGTTCTGCGAATCACACCACGTCGTCGATTGGAAAGACAACAGCTATCTGCCTGGTGTGACGGATGTGGGTAATGGTGCGTTGTTGTGCAAGTTCCACCACAACCATTTACACACCGCGGACTGGCGGCTCGTCATGGTTGACGGGGTGCCGCACCTGATCCCACCAGAATGGGTCGATCATCAACAACGACCCCAACGATGCCGACAAACATCAGACCGACTCACCACAACCCGGCCACCAGACGTGTTCAACCTACGAAGACACGACGGCGCACCCGCACGCCCCAGATTCACCGACGCCGAATGACGGTGCCGCCGGCTGAACTACCGACGCCGACTGACTTCACGACGCAGGATAAGACCGACGTCGACGCGACTCGACGGCCCGAAACTCCGCCTGCACGAGACGCTCCCTACGCAGGGTTCGACAGCTCCGGCTCGGGCATGTAGTGCAGGCCGGCGCCGCTGTTCGCCGAGTCGGCCAGCAGCCTTACCCACTCGCGGTTGACGACGGGCACTTTGCTTCCGAAGTACTTGAAGTAGAGCGGAATCGACGGATCGAGCCAGAGACTGCTACGCCCCGAGCCCTGCTCTGCGTCGTCTTGCCACGAGAAGAAGAAGCTCTCGCGCCGGCGCAATTTGTTGCCGATGACCATCTGAAGGTGTGCGAGAACCCGGTCGTCGAAGACGATCTCGGTGCCCGCGTTGCCGTAGATCATCTTGCCCACGTTTTTGCCTCCCGGCACGCTGCAGAGAGCGTTCCCCCGCACTGCCACAGATAGACGATATTCACATGAAGCATGCTACGCGGTGCGCGAGCTAAGGGGTTGACGGGTATCGCATTTCATGCTGCGTATGGCATGAACAAGGGCGAGTGGATGCCCGCGCTCCACCCGTTCATCCGCTCGCCCCGTGCCGGCCGCACCCGGAAGCTGTCACACTGGAGGGGTGACCGCATCGACCACCCTCGCCCTTGTTCGCCACGGAGAGACGGCCTGGAATGCCGAACGGCGCCTGCAGGGCAGCACCGACATTCCGCTGAACGACACCGGCCGAGCCCAGGTGCGCGCGACCGCGGAGTTGCTGCGAGACACGGAATGGGATTTCATCGTCTGTTCTCCCCTCGAACGTGCGCGCGAGAGCGCATCGATTCTCGGGGCCGAGCTGGGCGTGCCCGTCGTTGCCGAGATTCCGCGTATCGTCGAGCGGCACTACGGTCTCGCCGAGGGCTTGCAAGACGGCGATCAGCTGCGCGCCCTGCGCATTCCGGGCGGGTTCGAGGGCGCCGAAACCGAGCGCGAGGTCGCGGATCGTGCCGCCCTGGCGCTCGCCGAACTGGTCGCCGAGCATCCGGGTGCCCGCATCATCGTGGTGGCTCACGGCACGCTCATTCGCATCGCCATGAACGCGCTCAGTGGTGAAGAGATCCCCACCATCACGAACGCCGCACATAGCGTGTTGGTGCACTCGACCTCGGCCGTTGAGCCGGATGCCTCGTACTGGTCGGTCACGATCGTGAATGGCGAAGCGCACCGGCCCTCCGTCGGCGCCTGACTCGTCACACCGGCCCGTCGAGCACTCGGGTTGCTGCTAGGCCGCGGCTCGGTGCCGGCTCAGAGGGTCGACTTCAACAGCACTTGGCCGCTGTCAGCCGCGACGATGGCTACCGACGCAATGTCAGCGAGCCGGATGCTCGTGGTGGCCGTCGGGGTGGCGACCGTTCCCGGGTCTGAGGTCCACGTCGCGACCTGAATGCTCGCTCCGCTGCGGTCGGTGACGATCATGCCGTAACCGACGGTGCCCGAGCCTGCGCCGGAACCGGCGGCGGTGGCGGCGGCGGCGGCCGCACTACCCGAAGTCGGCGCTTCCGACGGCGGAAGCCCGTCGTGGTAGCCCGACGCTGGCGCGGTTGGCGGCGCTGCACCCGGCTGCGCTGCACCCGGCGTGGAATCGCCGGCGGCCCACGTGCACTTCCACTCGATGCGGGTGCCCCACGGTTCGTCTTGCAGCGTCGCTTCGGCGCTCAGCGGGCCGGGAACCTGGGGAACGAACTGCAGCTGGCTGGCGAGGGAGGCATCGCTCGGAGCCGACGTGCTGGCCGATGTGCCTGCCGACGTGCCAGGCGAGGCGACCGCCGAAGAGGTGGGCGCCGGGGCGCCCGCAACTCCCGGAGCTCCCGCCCCTGCGACCGGCCAGCTGGCCAGGGCCACGACGAGGGTCAATGCCACGGCGGCGGCAACCGAACCGACACCCACTCCGACCGAGATCAGCCGCGAGCGGCGGCGCGCAGAGCGAGCGCGCGACAAGAGCACCGGCAGAAGGGTCGGTGGGGCATCCACTGCCTCGAGCTCGGCATCGGGCGCAGCGCCGACCCCGGCATCGATGGCAGCGTCGATAGCGAAGGCCTCGTCGGCGCTGATGCTGGCGAGCAGGCTCGGCATGCCGGCCAGCTCGGCGAGCGAGGCTGCGCACTCGGGGCAGCGCGCGAGGTGCTCTTCATACTCCAGGCGCTCGGCGGGTGCGAGCGAGCCGAGAACGTAGGCGGCGTCCCAGTCGCGGTACAGATCGGCTCGCTCACGGCCGTCGTCGTGACGATCGGCGAGGCTCATCGGGTCACCCCCTTTTCTTGCAGCGCGAGACGCAGGGCTCGCAAGGCGTAGTGCAGACGAGACTTCACAGTTCCGTCGGGAATGCCGAGGTGTTCGGCGATCTCGGCGACGGTCTTGCCGCCGTAGTAGGAGTGCACGAGAACCTCGCGGTGTTCGCGAGTGAGTTCGGTCAGGGCATCCGACACCAGCCAGGCCTGCAGCACGGCGTCGGTGTGATCGGCATTGGCGCGCTCGGGCACCGTGGCGGTGCCGATCTCGTTGCGCGAGCGGGCGCTGCGCCACTCGTCGATGACGAGATTGCGTGCCACGGTGAACAGCCAGGCCTGCGCCGAATCGTCGGTCGACTGGATGCTCGGGCTGCGCCAAGCACGAAAGAGCGTCTCTTGCACTACGTCTTCGGCCCACTCGCGGTCGTTGGTCAGGCGAACTACGTAGCGGAAGAGCGCGGGGGCGTATTCGTCGTGCAGCGAACGCAGCACGTCAGCCTGTTCGTTGCCCATGAATAACACCTCCATTCAGTAGTACGTCGGCCGGGGCGAAAAAGTTCAGTAGCGTAGCAAGTCCGCCGCCGAGAAAAAATGTGGGCGGTCGGTGAACGAACACGGCGGTGCTCTCGTAGATACCAGTAGAACACCTCAGTGGCTCTGAACTCAGAGTCGCTGAACTCAGAGCCGCTGAACCTCAGGCCCACCCACGAAGGAGCATCATGACCGAGAGATCCGCTATTCCCCGCCGTGTCGTTCTCACCGCCGGCAGCGTCGGCCTCGCGAGCGCGAGCGCACTGGCCCTGGCCGCGTGTGCCCCCACGTCGACGACGGGATCGGGCCAAGCGGCGAACAACGCTCAGCCGTCGGCCGGTGCAACTTCGTCTGCCGCTGCAACGTCGGGTTCGGCATCCGGTTCGGCCGCCGGCGGGGCGGAGATCGCCAAGCTGGCCGACATTCCGGTCGGCGGGGCGAAGAGCGTGACCTTCAACGGGCAAGACCTGCTCGTCTCGCAGCCGGCTGCCGGCAGCGTGGTCTGCTTCAGCTCGGTGTGCCCGCATCAGGGCTGCGCCGTCGGAATCGCTTCGAGCGACTTCGCCTGCCCATGCCACGGCTCGACCTTCACCTTCACGACCGGCGACGTCACCCATGGGCCGGCGACCAAGGGCTTGACCGCCGTGGCCATCAAGGTCGACGGCGACTCGATCGTGGCGGCCTGAGCCGCGCTCGCCACAACCGGCACTCGTCTCGACCTGCTCACTCTCGACCCCGCTCACTCTCGACCCGCTCTCACTCTCGACCCCGACGGAGAAGAACCTGATGCTGCCCTACGAGATCAACGGACTGCCGCTGCACATTCTGCTGGTGCACGTGGTGGTCATCGTGCTGCCCGCCGCGGCCATCATGACGGCGCTAGGCTCTTTTTGGCCGACGTTTCGCCGCAAGCTCGGCATTGTCACGCCGATCGTGGCGCTCATCGGCCTGATCAGCGTGCCGCTCGCGACGAACGCGGGCGAGTGGCTCGAGCAGCGGGTGGCGTCGACCCCGCTCGTGCAGGCGCACGTGGCGCTCGGTGACACACTGCTGCCGTGGGCGATCGCCCAATTCGTGATCGCCGTGGTGATCTGGGGGTGGTACCGGTTCTTCGCCGCGCCGCGCACCGTGCCCCAGCCGCCGGCACGCAATGCGTCGGTACCCGTTCCTGCTGGCGGCGTGCCGATCGTGGTGGGTAGCGCCGAGCCTTCGGCGAGCGCAGCAGGACGCGCCGGCCGCAGAGCTGTCGCGGACCCCTACGCGACGCAATCCAGTGCGGCGGCGGCCCCGGGCGCGACGGTCGTGCCTGGTGCCGCCGCCGCACTGCCTCATCGAGCGAGCTGGCGCGTGTCGGTGATCGTCTCGATCGTGCTCATCGTGCTCGGAGTCGGCATCTCGGCCGGAACCGTCGTGAAGGTCGTGCAGATCGGCGAATCGGGCTCGAACGCCGTGTGGCAGGGGTCGTTCAGCGAAGCTCCGCGGAACTGAACTGAACTGAACTGAACTGAACCTGCGTCAGGCGAGCTGGTGGGTGGCGGCGGCCCAGCCGGAGGCGATCATGTCGTGCAGCGAGTGCCGCGGAGCCCAGCCCACGTCGCGGGCCGCGAGCTCACCCGACGCGACGATGCGCGCGGGGTCGCCGGGGCGCGCCGGCAGCACCTCTGGCGTAAACGGCATGCCCGTGACTTCGGCCATCTCCGTCATGATCTGTCGCACCGAGACGCCCGATCCGCTGCCCAGGTTGTACGCCCGCTCGAGCTCGATGCCCGCATCGAGCTTTTGCGCCGCCTCGACGTGCGCCGCCGCGACATCGGCCACATGCACGTAGTCGCGCACACACGTGCCGTCGGGGGTGGGGTACTGGTCTCCGAAGATCTTCGGCGTGCCACCGCTCTGCAACGCCCGGAACACCAACGGAAACAGGTTGTGCGGGCTGGTGTCGCTCACCTCGGGCGTACCCGACCCCACCACGTTGAAGTACCGCAGACTCGTGTGCCGCAGGCCGGTCGCGCGGGCCTGGTCGGCGATCATCCACTCGCCGATCAGCTTCGTCTCGCCGTACGGCGACTCGGGCGCCGTCGCGGTCTCTTCGGTGACGAACTCGGCCGGGGTATTACCGTAGACGGCCGCGCTCGACGAGAACACGATCGACGGCACGTCGTTCGTGTGCATAGCATTCAGCAGGTTCACGGTGGCAGTGATGTTCTGGGTGTACGTGTGCATCGGGCGTTGCACTGACACTCCGGCGTATTTGTAGCCGGCCAGGTGAACGACTCCGGTGACCGGATGCTCGGCGAAGGTACGCTCGACGAACTCCGCGTCGACGAGAGAACCCTGAGCGAGCACGGCACCCGCAGGTACGAACTCCGCCCGGCCGCTCGAGAGGTCGTCGATCACGATCGTCTCGATGCCCGCCGCGAGAAAGGCGCGGGCGACGTGCGAGCCGATGTACCCGGCGCCGCCGGTGACAAGCCAGGTCATGCTGTGGCCCCCTTCGCGGCGGCCGCGGTTGTGACTTCGGCGGCGGTTTCGGCGGCGAAGTCGATGCCCCAAGAGCTGACCCAGGTGTCGCCGGGGGCGATCCAGCGCAGGTTCTCGCCGGTGTTCAAGGCGTCGGGTGGCGCGGTGGTCGGTTCGACGGTGACGGCCCAGCCGGGGCCGGCGGCTGTCGGAAAGATCGGGGTCGTGAAGACCTGAGCCTGGCTGTAGTTCTCGTCGCCCCAGAGCTCGATGCGGCGGCCGTCGGGTGCGGCGATGGTGTGGCGGTAGCGTCCGTCGGCGGCCGGGGTGAGGTCGAGGTACGCGGTGTCGAGGTCGGAGCCGCCCACGACGGCCCCGTACCTGAGGTCGTACGTGGTGCCGGCGACGGGAGCGGTTGCGAGGGGGTTGAGCCGGGCATCCACGGTGACACGGGTTGCGGCATCGACGGTCACGGTGAGCTGTTCGGTGGGCACGGCGCCGATGCGAAAGTAGGGGTGCGCGCCGATCGCGGTGGGGGCGTCGCGGTCGCCGGTGTTCGTGAGGGCGTGGGTGATGGTGAGCACGGGGGTGGCCGGCGAGGCTGCGGTTGGCGAGGCTGTGGTTGGCGAGGCTGTGGTTGGCGAGGCTGCGGCCGCAGAACTCGTGTCGCTGAGCGTGAACGTGGTGTCGACCGTCAGCGCGAACGGGTAAGCCTCGCTCGGCTCGATGAGGGCGCGCAGGGTGATCGACGAGTCGCTCTGCGAGACGACGGTGTGCACGAGGCCGAAGAGAAAGCCGTGCAGGGCGTTGCCGCGCTCGGGCTCGGTGATCGGCAGCCGGCGCTGCACCCCGTCGTAGCTCCAGAGGCCGTCGCGCACGCGGTTGGGCCAGGGAATGAGCATCCAGCCGGCGCAGAACTGCGGGTAGGCGCTCTCGTCGAAGCCTTCGATCAGGGCGACTCCGTCGACCTCGAGCAGCCGCAGCATCGCGCCGAGTTCGGTGACGACCGCGCGCAGCCGGCCGCCGCTGCCGGTCAGCTCGAATTGCTGGCCGGTCGGGGCGTCGGCGCTGCTGGCGCTGCTGCTGCTGGTGCTCGGGGCGGTGGGGGTGCTCATCGGGCGTCGCCTTTCAGGGTCGCGCCGTCAGACGGCTGAACGACGAAGAGATCGGGCTGGTCGAACGCGTGTTGTGCGAACGCTTCGAGAATACCGGCCTCCAGCTGGGCGCGGAGTGCGCGGGGAATGAGAGCGAGCGCTGACCCGCCGAAGCCTCCCCCGGTCATCCGCGCGCCGATGGCGCCGCCGCGCTGGGCGACCTCAACGGCGAGGTCGAGCTGCGGCACCGAGATCTCGAAATCGTCTCGCATCGACACGTGCGAGGCGTCGAGCAGGGGGCCGATCGCTCGCGGGCCAACGGTCTCGAGCAAGCGCACGGTCTGTTCGACACGATCGTTCTCGGTGACGATGTGGCGCGCGCGCCGAAACGTCTCGTCGTCGAGCTGCTGCTGCATGCGCGGCAGATCGGCCGGCCCGAGATCACGCAGCGACTCGACACCCATGGTGCGCGCGGCGAGCTCGCAGGATGCCCGGCGGGCCGCATAGCCGCCGGTGGCATGCGCGTGGCTGACCTTGGTGTCGATGACGAGAATCTCATAGTCGTTCGCCGCGAGCCCGAGCGCTACGACCTCGGCCTGCATGCTGCGGCAGTCGAGGAACACCGCGGAGTCGACCCGGCCGAGCATCGAAGCGCTCTGATCCATGATGCCGGTCGGGGCGCCGACGACCTGGTTCTCGGCGATCTGGCCGATGCGGGCCAGCGTTTGAGCGGGGTTGCCGAGCTGCCAGAACTCGTTCAGCGCGACCGCGGTGGCGCACTCGATGGCGGCCGAAGACGAGAGCCCGGCCCCGATGGGCACGTCGGAGTGGATGTGCAGGCTGAACCCGCGTGCCGCCGCCACTGGTGTCGCATCCGGTGCCGCCGCTGGCGCCGCCGCTGGTGCAGCCGGCTCATCGAGGGTGGAAGAGGGAGCGGCGGCGGTGTGGGAGGAGGGTGTGGGGCGAGAAAGGAGCGCCCAGGCTACGCCGAGGGGGTAGGCCGACCACCCGCTGAGGGCCTCGGGGGTCAGGTCGGCGAGGGGCAGCTCGACGACCTCGTCAGAGAACGTCGACGAGACCCGCGCAAGACCGTCATCGCGCGCACCGAGAGCTACAGAGGCGCGGCGATCGATGGCGAACGGAAGCACAAAGCCGAGGTTGTAGTCGGTGTGCTCGCCGATGAGGTTCACGCGCCCGGGCGCCGACCAGACGCCGAGCGCCTCACCACCGTGGCGTTCGGCGTATTCCCGCAGCAGCTGCTCGCGCAGCTCCGCGCGCACGTCGCCCCGCGACTCGTCGATACGGTCGCTCATGCGCCCAGCACCTCGCGCAGCCGCGCGGCCGTCGTTTCGGGCGGAATGTCACCGATGAAGGCGCCCATGGCCGACTCCGACCCGGCCAAGAACTTGAGGCGATCGGCGGCGCGGCGCGGCGACGTCACCTGCAGCATGAGCCGAATGTCGTCCCGGTGCGTGTTCACCGGCGCCTGGTGCCACCCCGCGATGTACGGCGTCGGCGTCGGGTACAGCGCGTCGATTGCTCGCAGCACCCGCGGGTAGAGCACGGCGAGCTCGTCGCGCTCGGCCCCCGAGGTCGACGCCAGGTCGGGAACCTGCCGGTGCGGCAACAGGTGCACCTCGATCGGCCAGCGCGCCGCGAACGGAACGAAGGCGCTCCAGTGCTCGCCCTGCACGATCATCCGCTCGCCCGCCTGCTCGAACGCCAGAATGTCGGCGAACAGCGTCGGCCCGTACGACTCGATCGAGGCGATCAGCCGCTGGGTACGCGGCGAAACGAAAGGGTACGAGTAGATCTGCCCGTGCGGGTGGTGCAGCGTCACACCGACCTGCTCGCCGCGGTTCTCGAACGGAAACACCTGCTCGACCCCGGGCAGCGCCTGCAGCACCGCGGTGCGGTCGGCCCAGGCCTCGATCACCGTGCGCGCCCGCGAGGTGCCGAGCGAGCCGAACGACCCCTCGCGCTCAGGGCTGAAGCACACCACTTCGCAGCGGCCGATGGATGCCCGTGCCCGGCCCAGCTCGATGCCCTCGGCCGGCTCGCGGCCGGCTCCCGGCGACTCCGGCGACCCCGCGGGCCCCGCAGACCGCGGCGACGGCGCTGACCCCGCTGCTGATCCCGCTGACCCCGGCGTTATCGATTCCCGGCCGTCGCCCGCCAGCTCAGGACCGAACGACGGCGAGCGATTCTCAAACACGGCGACGTCGTACAGGCTCGGCACCTCCGACGGATTGTCGGGAGCCTGCGGGGCCAGCGGGTCGAGGTTCGCGGGCGGCAAGAACACGCGGTTGTTGCGGGCCGCGGCGATCGAGATCCACTCCCCCGTGAGTGCGTCTTGCCGCATCGACGCCGTAGCTGGCCGCGGGTCGAGTACTCGCTCATCGGGCAGCCGCTCGGGCGCGAGATTCGTGTCGGCATCGTCGTAGTAGATGAGCTCGCGGCCGTCGGCCAGCACATACTCGCGTTTCACGATGGGCCGGCCGCCGACCTCGCTGAGGCTGATGGCCGCATGTTCGACGGCCGGATGTGCCGCTTCTTCGGCCGAGTGATCTGCGGCGGGCTGTTCGAGCGTCATGAAGTGGTGCACTTTCGTTTTCGCAAATAGAATCGACGAGTGGTTTCAGAATCAAAAGTATCTTACTCGGCGAGCGACCGTCGAGAACGACTTCTCGAGGTGATCGACGAGCGCGGCTTCGCTCGTGTCGTCGAACTCAGCGAGACGTTCGGCGTCTCCGACGTCACGATTCGCTCCGACCTCGACCTGCTCGATCAGCAGCAAGTGATCACCCGCGTGCACGGCGGGGCGGTCATCCGCCACCGCTCGCTCGAGCGCGAACCGACCTTCGAGCAGGCCCTGGAGGCCTCCGCCGCCGAGAAGCAGCAGATCGGCACCGTTGCCGCGAGCCTGGTGCGGCCGGGGCAGAGCGTGCTGCTCGACGTAGGCTCGACTGCCCTTGCGGTTGCGAAAGCCCTGGTGGCGCGCACCGACCTCAGCGACGTGGTCGTCATCACGAACGGGCTCAGCATTGCGCTCGCGCTCGAGCCGGGCATCCCGCGGCTGACCGTGATCGTCACGGGCGGCACGCTGCGCCCGCTGCAGCACTCCCTCGTCGAGCCGCTGGCGTCGTCGATGCTGCGCGGGCTGCACGCCGACCTCGCCTTCATCGGCTGCAACGGAGTCGACGCCGACCGTGGCGTCACGAACGTCAACCTGCCAGAGGCGCAGCTCAAGCAGCTCATGCTCGACTCGGCGACTCGTGCGGTGATCGTCGCCGACCGCAGCAAGCTCGGCCAGGTGCACCTCGGCCACATCGGCGGCATCGAGCGGTTCGCCGCGCTGGTGACGGGTCTCGCTTCCCGCTCCCTCGCTGAGCCCGCGACGGATGCCCGGCTCGAGCCGCTCGTCGAGGCCGGTCTGCGGCTCATCACCGACGAGGCGGCCGCTGCGCAGTTCGTGGCGTAGACAAGTTGGTGGCGTAGACATCCGCATCGGGCGTTCACAGGTTGAGCCCAGCTCACTACGTATGCTGTTCTGATGCCTTCGAAGCTCGACCCGCCGCTCAAGCACGCCGAACGGCCGCGCTTCGGCACCGCCGGCACCCTGCTGAAACTGGTCGCCATCGCGGCGAGCGTCGTGCTCGTGAGCGGGGCATCCGTCGCCGCCATCGCCGTGACGAGCATCGCGAACCAGGTCACCGCGAACTCCATCGACATCTCGGGCGGTCAGTCACAGCCGCACGTCGGGGCGTTCGTCGGCGGCTTCAACGTACTGATCGTCGGCACCGACAACGATGCGAGCCAGGGTGACGCCTTCGGCGAGCGTGATGCGACGCTCAACGACGTGAACATTCTGCTGCACATCTCGGCAGACCAGAAGAGCGGCGTGGTGGTCAGCCTTCCGCGCGACCTGATCGTCGATCATCCGAAGTGCGCAGACCCCGGCACCGGCGAAGTGTTCGACGCGACCTACAACCAGGCGCTCAACACCGGGTACGAACGCGGCGGCCTCGCCTGCATCACGTCGACCGTCGCGAACCTCACCGGGCTCGAGATTCCGTACGCGGGGCTGATCTCGTTCAACGGCGTCATCGAGATGACGAATGCCGTCGGCGGCGTGCCGATCTGCCTCAACGAGCCCATCACCGACACCGACTCAGGACTCGACCTGCCTGCCGGAACCACGGTCGTGAAGGGCGCAGACGCCCTGGCCTTCTTGCGCACCCGGCACGGCGTGGGCGATGGCAGCGACCTCGCCCGCATCTCGTCGCAGCAGCAGTACCTCTCGTCGCTCGTGCGCACGCTGAAGAGCGCGAACACGCTCACCGACGTGACCAAGCTCTACGGGCTGGCGCAGGCCGCCGCGTCGAACATCAAGCTCTCGACCTCGCTCGCGAGCCTCGACTCGATGGTGTCGCTCGCGCTGGCGCTGAAAGACGTCGATCTGAACCAGCTCGTGTTCGTGCAGTATCCCGGAACGACGAACGACCCCGACTACCCCGGCAAGGTGGTTCCCACGACGAGCGTCGCCGACGAGCTGTTCGCCAAGATCAAGGCCGACGAGCCGTTCACCCTCGACGCGAATGCGACCGGCCCGGGCTCGAGCATCGTCGACGGCGGCACCGCGACGCCCACCCCGGGTGCGACCGATGGGTCGACCGATGGCGCTACGCCGGCTCCGGATGCCTCGGGCTCGCCTCCCCCGTCACCCTCCGATGCCGGGGCGAGCCCGGGCACCACTCCCCCCTCGACGGCCCCCGCCGTGATCGACGGCGTCACGGGCCAGACCGCCGCGCAGCAGACCTGCGCCAACGCCTTCGGCGACTGACCCCACCCTCCTTCCCTCTCCCTCCTTCCCTCTCCCTCCTCCCTCTCCCTCCCTCCCTCCCTCCTTCCCTCCTCCTTCCCTCTCCCCTCCCTGCGCGCGCTCGACTTTGCGAAAAGGGCCCCAAAACGCAATTCTTGGGGGCCTATTCGCAAAGTCGATTCGTGCGCGGAGGCACACGGGTCAGGCACACGGGTCAGGCGAGCTGGGGGAAGTACTCGGAGAGCGGTGCGGGGCGGCCGATGTAGTAACCCTGGGCGCCGTCGACGCCGAGCTCGCGCAACATGGTGAGCGAAGCCTCGTCTTCGACGAACTCGGCCACGGTGAACTTTCCGAGACCCTTGCCGATGGAGACGAGCGAGGCCATCACGAGCAGGTCGAGCGGGTCGCGTTCGCTGCCGGAGACGAACTCGCCGTCGAGCTTCACGATGCCGAAGGGCAGGTGTTTGAGGTAGTAGAACGAGCCGTATCCGACCCCGAAATCGTCGAGCGCGAACACACAGCCCAGTGCCGTCAGCCGATTCATGAAGAGTTGCGCGGCATCGATACTGGAGACCGCAGCGGTTTCGGTGACCTCGAGCACAAGGCCCCCGGCATCCACCCCCGTCTCGGCGAGCCGCCGCTCGATGAACTCAGCGAACTCGAGGTTGCCCACCGAGCGCCCCGACAGATTCACGTGCACCTTGATGTCGGGCGCGAAGCGCTGCAGATCTGAGAGGTGTTCGAGTGCACGGCCGACGACCCACTGGTCGATCATGACGGCCAACCCGGCACTCTCTGCCACGGCGATGAAGACGGCCGGCGGAATGAGGCTGCCGTCGTCGTCGACCATACGCACCAGCAGCTCGAGCGACGAAATGGCATTCGTCGCGAGGTCGAGTATCGGCTGGGCGTGCAACACGAGCGCATCGTTCTCGATGGCCGCGAGAATCTTCTCTGTCCAGTTGATCTGGTTCGACACCCGAGCGGCGAGCACGTCTGAGGGCCCGAGAAAGCGGTATCCGTTGCGGCCGGCGTTCTTGGCCTGGTACATGGCCAGATCGGCGTCACTCAGCAGCTCGGCCGCCGTCGTCGCCTCGCTGACGACCGCCACCGCTCCGATGCTCGCCGTCACGCGCCGGCCGAGCACCTCGCCGTCGCTGGCGCGGAATCCGTCGCGCACCAGCGAGACCAGCGTCTGAACGGCAGCCTCGGCCTCGTCGCGGTCGCCCTCGGTGAGCAGTACGGCGAACTCGTCACCGCCGATGCGGGCGACGGCGTCGCTGGAGTGGATAGAGCGCGACAGCATGCCGGCCATGGCCACGAGAAACTCGTCGCCGCCGCTGTGCCCGAGGCGGTCGTTGATCTCGCGGAAGTTGTCGAGGTCGAGCACCAGTACAGCCCCGGCATCGCCGCCCCAGCGGCACGCCTCGAGATGCGCAGCCACGAGGCGTTCGAACTCCGACCGGTTGACCAGCCCGGTGAGCGAGTCGTGCGAAGCCAGATACGCGACATGCTCGTGGTAGCGGTGCTGTTCGGTAGTGTCATGGGCGTTGATGAGCACCGACGTCGGCTCGCCGTGCGAATCTCGCAGCACCACGGCGGTGACCATGGCCCGCTTCGATTCCGCCTCGCCGGTCGCCGGCAGCACGACGGCCGCGGCGGTGCGCGAACGACCCGAGCTGATGAGTTCGGCGACCCAATTAGGGCTGTGCGGGGCGATCATAGGCAACAGTGTCGCTGCCGACGACTCGATCAGGGCATCCGGCCCGCTGTCGAAGAGCGTACAGAACGCGTCGTTGACCAGAGCGATACGCCCCGTCACGTCGGCGAGCGCCATTCCCGTGGGCGACTCACGAACCAGCTGTTCGAACTGCGCGGTCACCTCGCGCAGAGCGAGTTCGCGGCCACGCGCTTCGGTGACATCGCGTGCAACGACGAGGGCGAGCGGATGATCGCCCTGAACGAAGGGCACGCAGGTCACTTCCGTCTCGAGTTGGGTGACGGTGGAGTTGATGGTCACCACCGCACGCTCACCGGCCAGCGCCGAGCGAAAGGCCGGCTCGAGAATGGCGACGTTGGTGGGGTTCGACACCTGATAGACCGTCTTGCCCTGCCAGGCGAGCGCTCCCTGAAAGACCCGACCCGCGCCCGCGACCGTCTGATAGCGCAAGTCTTCGTCAACGATGAACAGAATCGTGTCGGGCATCTGCTCGAGCAGCAGCCTCGTGCGCAGCTCACTCTCGCGCACCTCTGCCAGCCGAATCGCGCTCTCCCGCTCTTGCGCGCGCCATTGCCGCGCCACGCTGTGGATGATCGGACCGATCAGCACCACACAGGCCACCCACGACGTCGCGCGCACCCAGTCGCTCGTCGACGCGTGCACCGACGCCGCGCCAGAGGGCAAGAGCAGAGGCACGATCAGAACGATCGCCGTCGCCAGACCCGACAGCACCAGCTCGATCGCCGTTCCATACAGTGCGAACCAGAGCACGGGCAGCAGCACGAGGGGGTCGAATCCGGCCGCGCCGTCAGAGAGCCCGCGCAACAGCACGATGACCACGAAGAACAGCAGCACCGGCAGGGCCTGCGTAAAACGAGGCATCCGCTGCCACGGCAGCAACAGGGCGAGCAGCACGATGACGAGCATGACGGCGGCCGGCGCGATGAGATCGACCAGCGCGATCTCGAACGGCATGAGAGCGAGCGCCAGAAAGACGAGAACGATGAAGACGAGGAAGGGAAGCGCGGCCGCGGAGCGCAACTGCACGGTCGCGGCGGGCGGCAGCGATGCCGATGCTTTCGCTGTGCTCCCCTGCGGTGTCGACATGTACTGCTTGCCTCCCTCGGGCAGTGCAGAGCGAGTCAGACCCATTGAGGTTGGTACTCGCCAGCTTTCACTTTCGCACAACCTAGCATTTGCACGGTGCAGCCGACGCTTTCGCAGGGAGTTACGTCGTTAAAAGCCTGGTCAGCTTTCGAGCGCCTGCAACGCCTCTTCGATCACGGTGGCGGCGTCGTCGATGAGTTCGTCGCTGATGACCACGCTCGGCAAGAAGCGCAGCACGCTGTCCCAGCTTCCGGCATCGAGCACGATGACGCCGTTCGAGGTGGCGTGCTTGATCACCGCGGTGAGCGCTTCGGGGTACGGCGTACGGGTTCCCGGATGCACGAGCTCGACCCCGATCATGCAGCCTTTGCCGCGCACCTCGCCGACGACCGAGTACTTCGAGGCCCAGTCGCCGATTCGCGCGAAGAACGCCTTCTCGACCCGCTGTGCTTCGGCAATGAGGTTCTCTTCTTCGATGAGCTTAAACACCGCGAGCGCAGCCGCGGTAGAGACCGGGTTGCCGCCGAACGTGCCGCCGATGCCACCGGGTTGTACGGCATCCATGATCTCTGCCCGGCCGGTGACCGCCGCGAGCGGAAAGCCGCCCGCGATGCCCTTGGCGCTAGTGATGAGGTCGGGAACGACACCCGAGTGTTCGATGGAGTACCAGGCACCCGAACGAGCGATGCCGGCCTGAATCTCGTCGGCGACGAAAACGATGCCGTTCTCGGTGCAGAACGCGCTGAGCGTCTCGAAGAAGCCCTCGGCGGGAATGACGATGCCGCCGTCGCCCTGGATGGGCTCGACGAACAACGCCGCCAATTCGGTCGCCCCGATGTGCGTGTTGATGTAGTCGATGGTTCGTTCTGCCGCCTCGACACCGGTCATGCCTTCGGGGTCGCGGAACGGGTAGCTCGTCGGCACGCTGTAGATCTCGCCCGGAAACGGGCCCATGCCCGCGCGCTCGGGAAAGGGGCGGTAGGTCATCGCCATGGTGAGGTTGGTGCGGCCGTGAAAGGCGTGGTCGAGGGCGGCGATGGCTCGGCGGCCGGTGTACTTGCGGGCGATCTTCACCGCGTTCTCCACCGCCTCCGCCCCCGAGTTCACCAGAATGGAGTGCTTTTCGAAGTCGCCCGGCGTGTGCTCGGCGAGTTTCTCGGCGACGCGCAGGTAGTTCTCGTACGGCGTGACGGTGAACAGCGTGTGGGTGAGCTTGCTCGCCTGCGCCGCGGCTGCCGCGGCGACGGCCGGATGCGCGTGGCCGATGGTCGTGACCCCGATGCCGCAGCCCAGGTCGATGATCTGGTTGCCATCGACGTCGACCAGAATCGCGCCTGACCCGTGATCCATGTAGATGTCGGCCAGGGTGCCCGCGCCGCGGGACACGACCTTGCGGCGCAATTCGTGCAGCTCGCGTGACTTCGGGCCAGGCAGTTCGGTGACGATCTTGCGTTCTTGGGTGACGGTGAAGGGTGCAGAAACCATACCGTCGAGCTTAGGTTATGACTGTTTCGTGGCTGTGTCCGACTCGGCGGCCGCGTGACCGTGCGCGGCGGACGCCTCGCGCTTGGCCTCGCGCTTGGAGCGCAGAAAAGAGACGAGCGCAGCGATGACGGTGAACAGCAGGATGCCCACGATGACGTACCCGAGGTACTGCGTCACGAGGTCGGCGACGCCCGGAATGTGGCCCAAGAAGAAGCCGAGCAGCACGAGCAGGAAGGTCCACGCCACGGCACCGATGGCGTTGAAGAACAAGAACTTTCGGTAGTGCATCTTGCCGACACCCGCGGCGACGGGCGCGAACGTGCGAACCACAGCGATGAAGCGAGCGAGAATAACGGCGGCTCCGCCGTATTTTGTGAAGAAGCCCTGCGTGCGCGCAACGTTCTTGGTGGAGAAGAACCCCGAGTCTTTGCGCTCGAATATTCGGGGGCCCGTGCGGTAGCCGATGTAATACCCGAGTTGGTCGCCGAGCACCGCCGCCAGCGAGATCGAGATCAACACCAGCCAGAGCGGCGCCGGAATCGCTCCCGTGAAGGTGAGCAGCCCGGTGAAGAACAACAGGGTGTCGCCGGGCAGAATGAACCCGATCAGCAGGCCGGTTTCGGCGAAGATGATGGCGCAGACGACGAGCAGCGCCCACGGCCCGGCGCTCTGTACGAGCGGCTCGGGGTTGATCGGATTGATGCCAGCGAGAAGAGTGATGCCAGCCAGAAGCACGGGTCGAACCCAACCTCACGTCGAAAGAGAAAGTGCCGGAAAGTCGGCGACCACGCTCAGCCCCGAAGGCTGGCGATTCGTCATGGTAACAGTGCCGCCTGCCGAGAACATGAGCGCTGACACGATCGAGAGGCCGAGCCCGGCCCCGCTGGTGACGGGGCCCGCCCCCGAGCGCGCGGCGTCTTCACGGGCGAAGCGGTCGAAGGCCTGCGGCAAGAACTCCTCGCTCATGCCGGGGCCGGTATCGGCGACGACGAGTCTGACGACCGGATGCTCGGGGCTGCCCGTCAGCGACAGCTCGGCCTTGACCGTGCCCGAGCCGTCCCCGATCGAGGCCATGGCCGCGATGGCGTTGCCGAGCAGATTGTCGAGCACGCGGCCGAAGCTGTAACGCGAAAGGGCTGCCGTGCATCCGCTGCCCCAATCGGCGGGAATGACGGCGATCTCGTAGTCGACCACGATCGCGGTGCCGATGGCCAGAATGCGCGCACGGTCGATGGCCTCGACCAGTTCGGCCGCCAGCTCGTCGACCGTCGCCGACTCGCGCCCGGTCATTCCCTCGATGCGGGTCAGCTCGAGCAGGCTCGCGGCCAGCACCGAGAGCCGCTTGACGGTACGCTCGGCCGATTCGATTTCGAGCAGCAGGGCATCCGGGTCGCCCGTGCTGAGGTGAGCCAGCTCGAGTTGGGTCTGCAGAATGGCCAGCGGGGTGCGCAGCTCGTGGCTCGCGTCGGAAACGAGTTGCTTCTCGCGGTCGGCGGATGCCCGCAGCTGCGTGATGAGCCCGTTCAGTGTGATCGCGAGCGCCGAGAGCTCGTCGCGAGCGGGCCCGACGGGCAGCAACTCGGTCGAAACGCTGCTCTGCAGCTCACCCGCCGTGCGGCGCATGGCCGACACCGGGCGCAAGGCGGCCGACGCCAGCAGCCAGGAGCCCAGCCCGAACAAGGCGGTCAGAATGACCAGGCCGATGAGCAACGCACGGGTGAGGTTGTCGACAGAGAGTTTCGACGCCGACTCGTTGCGGGCCGTCACCACGTGCCAGGTGCCGTCTTCGGTCGTGACGGTGCGTGAGATGACGAGGTAGTCGGCGGCCGGAGTAGTCACCGACTGCGTACCGGCGCCGGCAGCGGCGAGCGCGGCGAGCTGAGGCTGCAATTCGGTGGGAAAGGTCGAGTCGGTCACGCGCCCGTCGGGATCGATCACGGCGATGAGCTGGCCCTGACCGGGCGAGTCGAGCGAAGCGCCCTTGCCGGCGGCGATGTCTTGCTCGAACGGGGCAGAGTCGCTCTGCAGCAGCATGACCGAGGAGTTGGCGAGAATGGACTCGACCTGGTGGCGCACCACGAAGGCGGTTCCGGCGAAGAAGACGGCAGCGATGACGACCGCGCCGATGGTGAGCCGCACCCGAATAGAGAGCCGGCGCAGCAGGTTCACGCGGGCCCCCGCCGGCCGCCGCCAGGGCGTGTTGCCCTAGACGACCTCGAGGCCATAGCCGATTCCGCGCCGGGTCGCGATCGACACGTCTGAACCGATGGGGTCGAGCTTGCGGCGCAAGTAGCTCACGTACTGGTCGACCACGTTGGCGTCGATGTGCTCGGTGCGGCCCCACACCTCGTCGAGAATCTCGGTGCGGGTCAGAATGGCGCCAGGGCGCGAGGCGAGCAGGCGCAGCAGGTCGAACTCCTTAGGGCTCAGCGAGAGAGCGGTGTTCGACACGGTGGCCTTGCGGTTGTGGCTGTCGATGACGAGCGACCCGATCGAAAGCGAAAGCTGCGGGCCCGAGGTCTCGCGCCGCAGCAGCGCCCGGATGCGCGCCGAGAGTTCGGCGAACGCGAACGGCTTCGTGAGGTAGTCGTCGGCCCCGGCGTCGAGGCCCTTGACCCGATCATCCACTGCGTCGCGGGCCGTGAGCAACAGAATCGGCAGCGTTGCGTTCTGCGCCCGCATGTGGCGGCAGAACTCGAAGCCCGACATGCCGGGCAGCATCACATCGACGATCGCGGCAGAGTAACTGACCGCGGTCGCCGAGATCAGCCCGTCGATGCCGTTGGCGACACGCTCGACCTCGTACCCTTCGGCGGTGAGGCCGCGCACCAGCAGGCGGCCCATCTCGTCTTCATCTTCGACAACCAGGAGTTTCACACGCACACACCCTTCTGAGTTCGATTATGACCGCTAAGGCCCCGAGCGAGCGCCTGTGAACCTGTGAACGTGTGAAAACTCACAACCTGGGCCGGTTGTGGATGATCGGGGCGCTTCCGGAATACCCCAGGGGGGTATAGCGTTGTCGGTGTCGGAACACGGAGGCAGCAGGCGCATGACGATGCACACGGATCACGAGCACCACGGCGAGCACGAACACGACACAGGTGGTGGCGCGGGTGCGAGTGCGGGTGGGCACGACGCGGCGATGGCCGGGCACGACGGGCACGACCACGCGGCGATGGCCGGGCACGACCACTCCGGGCACGACGCGGCGATGGTCGGGCATGACCACGGCGCGATGGCGGGCCACGACCACTCCGGCCATGACCACGGCGACCACGTGGCCATCTTTCGGGCGAAGTTCTGGGTGACGCTGGTGCTGGCCGTACCGACGGTGTTCTTCAGCAGCATGTTCGCGAGCATCCTGGGCTACACGGTGCCCGAGTTCCCCGGTTCGTACTGGATCTCGCCCGTCATCGGAACCGTCATCTTCTTCTGGGGCGGCGCGCCTTTTTTGCTGGGCGGCATCTCGGAGATTCGCACGCGCCGGCCCGGAATGATGCTGCTCATCGGCATGGCCATCAGCGTGGCATTCGTCGCCTCGTGGATCACCACGCTCCAGATCGGCTCGTTCGACCTCGACTTCTGGTGGGAACTCGCCCTGCTCGTGGTGATCATGCTGCTCGGCCACTGGATCGAGATGCGCTCTCTAGGCGCGGCCTCCGGCGCGCTCGACGCTCTCGCCGCCCTGCTGCCCGACACCGCCGAGCGTCTCACCGGCCCGGCCGACAGCACCGCCCCCGCCGACAGCACCGACAGCACAGACAGCACCGACAGCCCAGACAGCACTGACGCGATCGACACCGAGGTGGTCGCGGTGGGCGAACTCGCGCTGGGCGACGTGCTGCTGGTGCGGCCGGGGGCACGAGTGCCGGCCGACGGGGTGGTGGTGTCGGGGGCGGCCGCGGTCGATGAGTCCATGATCACGGGCGAATCGCAGGCCGTGCAACGCGAAACGGGCGACCGCGTCGTGGCGGGAACCGTCGCCACCGACAACGCGCTGCGGGTTCGCGTCACGGCGCTCGGTGACGACACCGCGCTGGCGGGCATCCGCCGGCTGGTAGCGGATGCCCAGAACTCTTCATCGCGTGCGCAGGCGCTTGCCGACCGTGCTGCGGCGTGGCTCTTCTACTATGCGGCCGGCGCCGGCATCATCACGTTCGTCGTGTGGAGTCTGCTCGGCAACATCGACGACGCCGTGACCCGCACCGTGACCGTGCTGGTCATCGCCTGCCCGCACGCGCTGGGGCTCGCGATTCCGCTCGTGATCGCCATTTCGACCGAGCGTGCAGCCCGGGCGGGAGTGCTGGTGAAGAACCGGCTGGCCCTCGAGCGCATGCGCACCATCGACGTGGTGCTCTTCGACAAGACCGGAACCCTCACCCGAGGCGAACCCGCCGTCACCTCGACGGTCGTCGCCGACGGCTCGGGCCTGAGCGCGCCGCAGCTGCTCAACCTCGCAGCCGCCGTGGAGGCCGACAGCGAGCATCCCCTCGCCCGCGCCATCACCCGCGCGGCAAGGGCATCAGCGGCGGGGGCATCACTCGTGAGCCTCGCGACAGAAGTGTCGTCGACAGCGGGCCGCGGGGTGCGGGGGCGAGTGGATGGCACGCTCATCGAGGTGGGTGGCCCGGCGCTGCTGCGGGCATCCGGCGCCGTGGTTCCGTACGAGGTCGAAGTGGCCGGTCAGGAGTGGGCCGAACGCGGCGCCGCCGTCATCTACGCGCTACGTGAGGGCGAGGTGATCGGCGCTCTCGCGCTCGAAGACGAGCTGCGACCCGAGTCGAAACAGTCCGTCGATGCACTGCACGCGCGCGGTATTCGGGTGGCCATGATCACGGGCGACGCGCAGAGCGTCGCCGCATCCGTCGCCCGGCAACTCGACATCGACGAGGTGTTCGCCGAAGTGCTGCCCGAAGACAAAGACTCGAAGGTCGCCGAACTGCAGGCACGCGGGCTGAAGGTCGCGATGGTGGGCGATGGCGTGAACGACGCACCCGCCCTGGCCCGCGCCGATGTGGGCATTGCCATCGGCGGCGGCACCGACGTCGCTATCGAGTCGGCGGGGGTGGTGCTTGTGAGCAACGACCCCCGCGGCGTGCTGTCGGTCATCGAGCTGTCGAAATCGAGCTACCGCAAAATGGTGCAGAACCTGGTGTGGGCGGCGGGATACAACGTGCTGTCGGTGCCCCTGGCGGCCGGCGTTCTGGCGCCGATCGGTTTTGTGCTCTCGCCCGCGGTGGGCGCGATCCTCATGTCGGCATCGACCGTCATCGTGGCTGCGAACGCCCAGCTGCTGCGGCGCGTCGACCTCGACCCGGCACGCCTCGCCTCCCGTCGCTGACGGTGCGCCAGCGAGCAGGTCAGGCCTTGAACTCCGAGGGGCGGTCGGCGATCTCGTGCGCGAGCCGGCCGAGCTTGATGTCGTCGACCTCGATGCCCGCCTGCTCGAAACGCTCGCGGATCTTCGCGAGCACCACCGGCAGCTCTTCGCCGCCGTGGTCTTGCCGCACCTGCGCCACGATTCCGGTGATCTTCTCATCGACCGTCGCGTCGTCTGATCCGACCATCACCGGTTCGTTCTGTTCTCCGTTTTCAGCCATGACTCATCCTTTCACTCCCTGGGGTTCGGAGCCCCGGCCGAAATCGGTGGTTGACACGGGCACCGGATGCACGAACTCGGCTAGGTCGTCTTGACCACGTTGTCGGCGTGGTTGCCGACGACCTCGGTGTTCGAGCAGGTCAGAAAGTGGCAGGGCTGCGTGGCCATGTGGCCCTCTTTCCACTGGTTGCCGACGGCCGCGATGGTGCGGGCGAACTGGGCCTCGATGACGTACGTCCAGCCGGCCCCGACGTCGTCGCAGGCGAAGGTATTGCCGGTCACGGTGAAGCCCTCGGTGCGTGCCGCGCTCGAGACGCCGGTGATCGAGATGGCCGGGTAGGTGTTCTGAGCGAGCTTGCCGCCGTTTGAGAACATGTTGCCGATGATCTGAATCTGCGGCTTGTCACTGCTGAGCCACGCCGGCATCGTGTACACGATCGACTGCTTGCGCGAGCCCTCGAGAATGTTGTCAGAGACGAGCACGCGCTTGTTGCCGCGGAATACGATGTTGTAGGTCGGCGACCCGTCGAGGTGGTTGCCGAGAATGCGAACCGGGCCGCCCTCGATGGAGAGGTCGGCATCGCTGGCTCCGACGTTGTTGTTGACGATCCAGGAGTCGTAGAAGCGGTAGCCGGTGTAGATGCCCGTGCCGGTGTTCTGCTGAATGTTGCAGCGGTCGATGAAGTTGAGCAACCCGCCGTTGTCGCTGAACGTGCCGTCATTGACGTTGATGCCGTAGATGTTCCAATTCAGCAGCAGCAGTCGCTCGAGACGCGTTTTGTCGACGTGCACCGAGATGCACGGCGATCCCTTGCCGTTCGCGTCGAGCACCAGGTTGACGACCGCGCAGGAATACCAGATTCCGGTCAGAATCGGTGCGTTCGTCGACGCCTTGAGGGTGGTGACCTGCGAACCGGCGCCCTCGAGCGTGATGCTGGTGAGGCCCGCTGTCGTGTTTCCGATCGCCCCTGAGAGGAGGTAGACACCCACCGGGAACCAGACGGTGCCGCCGCCGTGTGCGGTCGCTGCGGCGATCGCGGCGTTGATGGCCGCCAGATCATCTGTCGTGCCGTCGCCCAGCGCGCCGTAGTCGCGCACGTTGAACACGAGCTCGTCGTGCTTGGCCACATCGGCCGGCAGCTGCGACTCGAAGATGTGCCCGTTGCTGTCGAGCGTGGCCACCATGGGCGGCAGTTGCGACTGGTACACCTGACCGTTGGCGTCGAGCGTGGCGAATCCCGGCGGAATCTGGTTCACGTAGACGTGCGCGTTCGCATCGAGCGAGGCGACGCCGTTGGCCTGCGCCTTCTCGGACTCCGGGATGAACGTAGGGGTCGCATCTGTATGCAGGGCCGGCACGGCCGCCCCCGACATCGCCCCGGTGAAGAGCGCGCGCCTGGTCAATTCAGCCGCGATGATGATTTCTGTGACCATGCTCGGTACCCCCTACTGCGCCGCGGAAGCCGTCTTTCAGGTGTTCCAGCGTTCGAGGGCCGAGCTAGAGATGATGTCCAGCAGAGCAGTGCGAAACGCAGAAGCGTCACCGATGTCAGGCATGAGATCTCGCTCCAGTGTACGGGCCCGCGACCACGATTCCTCCCCCGAACGGGTGATAGAAACCACGTGACGACGGCGGTCGGCGGCATCGGGTGTTCTTTCGACGAAATTCTGCCGCTGCAGCCGGTCGAGCGTGCGTGACATGGTCTGGTTCTCGACTCGTGCCAGGCGGGCCAGATCGGTCTGACTGCGCGGGCCGGCAACGAGAATGTGCAGCACGATCAGCCCCGCGTGGGTGAGCCCGAGGCGCTCGAGCTCGGCGATCCAGGCATGCTCGACCAGGCGTGCTGCGGTGGAGAGCAACCTGCCTGTGGGCCAGGTGGAGATGTCTTCGGCGAGGGGCGCCTGCGGGGAGGGCAGTGTCGCAGGCGTCTCGCGCAAGCCCCCGTTTTCGTCACCCGACATAGCTCTAATCTAGTGCTAGCGTGAATTAGTAAGCCAGCTGACTATTGGAGGTCCGCGTCATGCCTGCCAACACTTCGACCGCATTACCGACCGGCACGCCCGCCGACATCGTGCGGCAGATCGTCGTTCTCCTCAGCGCCGTCATCGCGGTCGTCGGCTCGTTCATCGGTTCGGGCGCCGCAGGCGGCACTCCCATCGCCCAAGCGGCCGGCGGCGCGCTCGGGGCCGACGCCACCCTCATCGCGCCCGCCGTTCCCGCCTTCCTCATCTGGACCCCTATCTACGCCGGCCTCGTCGCCTACGCCATCTGGCAGCTGCTCCCTCGCCGGCGAGCGGATGCCCGGCAGCGCACGCTCGGCTACCCCATCGCCGTGACGCTGCTGCTCAACGCTGCCTGGATCCTGAGCGTGCAGGCGGGCCTGCTCGCCCTGAGCGCCGTCGTCATCGTGGTGTTGCTCGCTGCGCTCTGCGTGACGTACGCCTTGGTGCTGCGAACGCGGCCGCGCGCGGGTTCGGGTTCGGGTTCGGGTTCGCATTCGATCGTCGAGACGGTAATCGTCGACGGCACCCTCGGCCTCTACCTCGGCTGGGTGTCGATCGCCACGGCCGCGAACCTGACCGCGCTCTTTCAGCAGTCGGGGTTCACGGGCTTCGGATGGTCGGCCACCGCCTGGGGCGTCGCCGTGGTCATCGTGGCCGGGGCGGTCGGCGTGCTGCTGGCGTTCTGGTCGCGCGGCCGGCTCACTCCCGCCGTCGCCCTGGCCTGGGGACTCGCCTGGGTCGGCGTCTCCCGGCTCACCGGGTCACTCGATTCCACGGCCGTCGGGGTGACGGCACTCATCGCGGCGGCGATTGTGCTGCTGGTGACCATCGTCGTTCGTGTTCGTACCGCGCGGGCGCTGCCGGTCGACGGTGCCGGTCGAGCAGCGGAGCCCCGGGCATCCGCTCGCCCGGCCGCCGGGCCACCCGCTGCGGCACCGTCGGCGGCACCTGCTGCGGCACCTGCTGCGGGCACCGCGTCAGGCGGCAGAGCATGAGCATGACCTCGTCGCGCGCCCGCTGGGCGGGGCTCGTGTTCATCAGCGTGGGGGTCGCGCTGATCATCGTCGACTCGACGATCGTGAACGTGGCGATTCCGTCGATTATCGACGACCTCGGCATCAGTTCGACGCAGGTGCAGTGGGTGCAGGAGTCGTACACCCTCGTGTTCGCTGCCCTGTTGCTGGTGTTCGGCACGCTGGCCGACCGGTACGGGCGACGACTGCTGCTCGTGACAGGCGTCGCCGTGTTCGCCGCGGCCTCCGTTCTGGCCGCTCTGGCACCGTCGGGCGAGCTGCTCATCGCGGCGCGGGTCATTCAGGGCGTGGGCGGCGCGATGGTGCTGCCGACCACTTTGTCGCTGATCAATGCGAACTTTCGCGGACGCGAACGCGCCCTCGCCTTCGCCGTCTGGGGGTCGACGATCGGCGGCATGACCGCCCTCGGGCCGCTGCTCGGTGGCTGGCTCACCACGTACTTCTCCTGGCGCTGGGCGTTCGGTATCAATATTCCGCTGGGCATCATCGTCATCGTCGGCGTGCTCGTCTTCGTGCCCGAGTCACGCGACGAGAACTCGCAGCGACGGGTCGACGTGGTCGGGGCGGTTCTGTCGGTGCTGACCAGCGCCTCGCTGGTGTTCGGCCTGATCGAAGGCCGCAGCTACGGCTGGTTCTTCACCGCATCGCCCGCGCCCACACTTGCCGGAGTCACCTGGCCACTCGCCATTTCGCCGATTCCGTTCGCCTTCGCCGTGACTCTCGTGGCCGGGGTCTGCTTCGTGCTCTGGGGCCGCCGGCGTCAGCGGGCCGGCAAGAGCACGATGCTGGCCTTCGACCTCTTCGCGATTGCGTCGTTTCGCAACGGCAACATCGCGGCCATGATCGTCGCTCTCGGCGAGTTCGGCATTATCTTGTCGCTGCCGCTCTGGCTGCAGAACGTGCTGGGGTATTCGGCGGTGCAGACGGGCCTGATCATCCTCGCGCTGGCGATCGGATCGTTCGTGGCAAGCGGATTCGCCGGAGCATTCGGCAACCGCATCGCGCCCGTAGTGATCGTTCGTGTCGGTCTCGCCGCCGAGATCGTGGGCGTCGCGGGCCTCGGCTTCGTCATCTCGCCGACCACCGACTGGGGCATTTTGGTGCCGTTCCTGTTCGTCTACGGGTTCGGCGTCGGCCTCGCCACAGCGCAGCTGACCGGCGTGGTGCTGCGCGATGTTCCGGTCGAGCAGAGCGGGCAAGGCTCGGGCACCCAATCGACATCGCGGCAGATCGGTTCTGCGCTCGGCATCGCCATTCTCGGCACCATCTTGTTCACCACGACCGGTGCAGCCCTCGACGCGTCGCTCGCCTCGCAGGGGGTACCGGATGCCCAGCGAACCTCGCTCGTCTCCGCGGTGGTCGACAGCTCGGGTGCGGCCATCGCGGGGCTGGCCGCCTCGCCTGCGACCGTCGCTGTGGCGACAGACGCGAAGGCGGCGTTCAGCACGGGTACGCAGTTGGCAGCCTTTTCGGCAGCGGGGTTCCTCGTGATCGGGTTTCTGGCGACACTCTCGCTGGGCGGCACCCGCGGCGGGAGTGTTTCAGCCGAGCCTGCTTCAGCACGAGGAGGGGACACGAAGACCAGGGAATAATTGTGTAACAATCTTGGGCGGATTGTGTAACAATGTTGAGATGACGAGGGCGAGTGGGCGGGCATCCGCAGTTCTTGTCGTCGGCGCGGCGGTGTGTTTCGGTACGACCGGAACCGCGCAGGCGCTGGGAGGCACCGGCGCGAGCGCACTCTCGCTCGGGGCCGCGCGCATCGTGTTCGGCGGGGCGTTGCTGGCGCTCATCGCGCTCGTGACGGTTCTGCACGGGCGATCTCTGCGGCGGCCCGCGGGCGGGCATCCATCGGGTCGACCGACATGGGGTCGACTGACGCTGCGGCGACCGACACTGCCGCGACTGATGCTGCGGCGACTGGCGCCGCTCGGCCTCGTGGCGATCGGGGCGCTCGGGGTGGCCGTTTACCAGCCGGCATTCTTCACCGGCACCAGTCAGAACGGCGTCGCTGTCGGCACACTCGTGGCTCTCGGGTCGGCTCCCGTGCTGACAGGTCTGCTCGAGTGGATCGTGCTGCGGCGAGCGCCGGGCATGCGCTGGGCCCTCGCGACCGCCGTCGCCGCGCTCGGCGTTGCTGCGCTGTCGGGGGCGTTCGCGGGACTGTTGACCGGCGCCGCATCGACTGGCTCAGCGAGCGACGGAGCGGCACCCGGCTCTGCCATCACACCCCTTGGGCTTGTCGCCTCTCTTGCGGCGGGCCTCAGCTACGCCGTCTACGCCACAAGCAGCAAGGCGCTGCTCGACCGCGGCTGGGCGCCTTCGATCGTGATGGGCACGACCTTCGGCGCGGCGGCCCTCATCATGACGCCCGTTCTGCTCAGCACCGACCTCACGTGGATGTTCACGGCTCACGGGGCGCTCACCGTTGGCTGGCTGGCGGTCGTCACCACCGCGCTGGCGTACACACTCTTCGCCCGTGGTTTGCGCAACCTCACCGCATCTCGGGCCGCTACCCTCACCCTCGTCGAGCCCCTGACAGCGACCATTCTCGGAGTTGTCGTCTTGGGCGAGCAGTTCACGGCTTCGACGATCGTCGGCCTCGTGCTGCTCGTGCTCGGGCTCGGCATCCTGACCGTCGCATCGCCGCGGCGTGGCGTGGCCATCTCATCTGTGGCAAGCGACGCACCATGACGATCGAACCGGTTCAGACCACCCACAAACAACCGGCGGCGACCGCGGTCGAGAGGCTGCGCGGCGAGCTGCGCGAGCGCATCCTGAGCGGCGACCTCGCGGCCGGCACCCCGCTTCGCGAAGAGGCCCTCTCGGCCGAATACCAGCTCGGCCGGCACACCGTGCGAGCAGCACTTCGGCAGTTGGCGGCTGAGCGGCTGGTGAGCATCCAGCCGTACTCCGGAGCCCGCGTGACCCTGCTCGACGACGACGAGGTGCGGGCGCTCATGCAGCTGCGCTCGGCGCTCGAAGGCGAGGCGGTGCGGCTTCTGAACCGGCAGGCGCAAGCGATCGAGACGGGTCAGACGCATCTTCTCACTCGCGTCTACAGCGCGAACGACGAGCTCAGGCGAGTGTGCCGCGACTCCCCCGGCGACCGTTCGGCCATCGAGTCCGCACACGCCAGGCTGCACCATGCCATCGTCGAAGCCGCCGGCAGCCCCCGAATCACGCAAGCCCACGCCCAACTCGAGGCCGAAACCATCCTGTTTCTCGCCCAGCTGAGGCAGGTTCTCGATGCCGAAGAGATGATCCGCCAGCACGACCAACTCGTCTCCGACCTGCTCCTCCGCGGAGAATACGCCATCCACGAGCACCTCGAACGAGCTGCCGACCAGCTCATCGCCGCGCGCGCCGCGCCGGCCGGCTGACGCCGGAAACTGACGTGCCGAACTACCGCGCACTCGCTGCGGGCGGTGCCCGCGCGGTCAGGGCGCGGGGCCGAGGCTACTGCTGCGGAGCCGCGTTCGCGCGGGCCGCCGCGGCGGCGATCGCCGAAAGCAAGGGCGGAACGTCGAGCCGCGGCACGACCGCCTCGATGAGCGACAGGCCCGAGACGTTCGCCCGGGCATCCACCAGTGCCCGCTGCAGGGCGTCGACCGTTTCGACGCGGGCGGTACGGATGCCCGGCGCATCCCGCGCGAAAGCCTGTGGCAGCGCGGTCCAGTTCCAGGCGGCGATGTCGTTGAAGGCAGCGTTCGGGCCGTGAATGGCACGCTCGACCGTATAGCCGTCGTTGTTCACCACGACGATGATGGGGGCGAGGCCCTGACGCGTCATCGTGCCGAGCTCGGCGATCGTGAGTTGCGCGGCCCCGTCTCCGATGAGCAGCACCGGGCGCCGTTCGGGCGCCGCCAGGGCTGCACCCAGCAGGGCCGGCAACGAGAACCCGATGGATGCCCAGAGCGGCTGACCCACGAACACAACGTCGTGCGGCAGACGATGGGCGCCCATGCCATAGAACGAGGTGCCCTGGTCGGCCAGCACCAGATCGCCGGGCTCGAGCGCGTCGCACACCACGTCCCAGAGCGAGTTCTGGTCGAGGGGTGTGCTCTTGCCGCGATTGTCAGCCGAAGATATGCCTGTACCGGCATGTGCGATGCGAACGTGCGAGAAGGCCGACGCGGCGCGCGGCGAAGCGGTGGGCGGGTTCGCCGACAGGATGCCCGTAAGGGCTGCGAGCGTATCACCCAGGTCGATCTCGCCGAACTCGACACCGGCCACGTCATCGTCGAAAACGCCACGGCGGCCGGCCACCTCGCCGCCGACGCCATCGTGCGGCTCATCGCGCGCAAACCCGATGCGGTGCTCGGTCTCGCTACCGGGTCGACTCCCCTGTCAACCTACACCGCCCTCGTCGAGCGTGCGCATGCGGAAGCCCTCGATCTGAGCGAGGTACGCGGTTTTGCACTCGACGAGTACCTCGGGTTGCAGCCAGGTCACCCGGAGAGCTACCGAGCGGTCATCACCCGCGAGGTCGTCGAGCCGTTGGGGCTGACGGCGGCGAACATCCACACCCCCGACGCATCACCCGAGACCATCGAGACCGCCGGCGACGCCTACGAGCGGGCCATCATCGCGGCCGGTGGTGTCGACCTGCAGATTCTCGGCATCGGCACCGACGGGCACGTCGGGTTCAACGAGCCCGGGTCGTCGTTCGCGTCGCTCACTCGCGTGAAGACACTCACCGAGCAGACCCGCCGCGACAATGCGCGGTACTTCGAGAGCCTGGATGCCGTACCGATGCACTGCATCACGCAGGGTCTCGGCACCATCCGCCGCGCGCGGCACCTCGTGCTGCTGGCGTTCGGGGCCGCCAAGGCCGCAGCGATCGCCGCTGCTGTGGAGGGGCCTGTCACTGCGAGCCAGCCGGGGTCGGTCATCCAGTTGCACCCG
Source organism: Subtercola sp. (assembly GCA_025463765.1). Taxonomy (GTDB): domain Bacteria; phylum Actinomycetota; class Actinomycetes; order Actinomycetales; family Microbacteriaceae; genus Subtercola. Next base: position 38,331 of record JAODBC010000065.1, read on the forward strand.
CACACCACCGTGCTCGTCGACGAAGACGCCGCCGCCGACCTCGTGAACGCCGACTACTACCGGCACGCCTGGGCGAACCGCCCCGCCTGGCAGCAACTCTGACAGGGGCGCGAGCGACACAGCCGGTTGCCAGCTGAAAGGAAAGAGATCTGACATCATCATAAGGTGATCTTTCTTCATTTTGTGAGTCGGCGTGGCCTCTGGCTGGTCGGTGGCGTGGTGGCCCTCGGTGCCGCCGTGCGTATCGCGCTGATCTTCTCGCCCTCATTCACCCTCGACGCCGACAAAGCCGTCGTCTACCTCATGGCCGTGCGACAGGCACACGGCGAGTTCTCTGCACTGTTCTGGGGCCAGGCTTACGGCGGCACCCTCATTTCGACGCTGGCGGGCGCGCTGATGTGGGCCAGTTCGGTCGCGACTCCCTTGTTCGTGCTCGGGGTGACACTCGCGATGACGCTGACCGCCGCTCTGCTGCTGTGGCGCATCGGTGTCGTGTCGCTCGGTCGCGCGCCCGCTTTCGTCGCGCTCACGGTCTTTCTCTTTCCCGGAGCCTTTCTGCTGCGACAGTCCGTCGACGATGGCGGCTTCTACGCCTCGAGCCTGTTGTTCGCCCTCACCGCCATCTGGCTGGCCGTCGACAACCACATCGCTACCCGTCTGCCGCAACCGGCACGCACAGCACTGATCGGGCTCGCCATCGGCGTCGCGCTCTGGTGTTCTCCCATGGGCTTCGCGCTGGCCGTTCCCGCGGTCGGCGTGCACCTGCGCACGTCGCCGCGCCTGCGCAAACTGCTCACGCTCTGCGCCGCCGCACTGCTCGGCGCGGCGCCCTTCCTCGTCGCCACCGCGGTGCAGACCGTGGGCGGCGCTTCGGGCTCACACCTCCTCTCACCCTCCGCGCCGGTCGCACTCTCGGGCCTGACCGACCGCATTCGAACCCTCCTGCTTCAGATGCTGCCGGCGGGTCTGCCGTTCGGCGGCACTGCGCCCGCCAAGGTCGTGACCGCAGCCGCCGCAGTGCTCCTTCTGACAGTGCTGCTTCGGGCACTGCACGACACGAGCGGGGCCGCGTTCGCCCTCGCGGCCGGCGCCGCACTGTTTCTTCTGCTGCTGACCGCGTCAGGCAACCTGGTCGATGGCAGCGCTGACCGGTATGACGAATTCTTGCTGCCTGCCCTCAGCTACGGGGCCGCCTCGCTGGTCGCCGTGGCAGGTCGTCGTCTTCGAAAGGCCGTGATCCCGGTCGTTACGGCGGCGGCGGTCGCCGCCACCGCCGTCGTTCTCGCTCAGACGATGTGGGTCACCGAGCTGGGGCCGAATCAGCTCGTCGCATCGCCGCTGGCACCGGGAATCGCGCCGGCGGCACGCTTCGGCCACGATGCCGAGCTGATTTCGAGCTACCTCGCGAGTGCGCACGTCACCGGTGTTTGGGCCACCTACTGGCTGTCGTATCGCATTGCGGCGGCGAGCGCCGGCTCCATCACCGTGGCCGACATCGAGTTCGACCGCTACCCGCCCGCCCGCGCCGTCGTGGCAGCGGCGAGCCCCGGCGTGATCGTCGTTGCCAGAGGCTCGAGCGAACAGGTCGCCCTTGCCGCGTCGACAGCTCGTCTCACCCCGAGCAATGAGGTCGAGATCGGCGGTGCGAGCATCTTCTTCTACGATCATCCGGTCGGCGAAGCGCAGCTGCAGGCTCTGTTACCGAACGGATGATCGGGTACCGCGCCGGCGTCAGGCAGACTGCTCGGCCGAGAGCTTTCGCACCATGTCGAGCTTCTCCGGAAATACGCACTGCATCATTTCACGCACGTCGGGGTCACCCTCGAACTCGTCGGCCATGTCGAGCCCGATCATCGTATTGATCAGCATGCCGAAAGCCAGAAACTGCTGAACCTGGTCGGCGTCGAAACCCGCCTCGTCGCGCAGAAACCGGTACACCGCCATGAAGCCGTGCCGCGCGGCCGCACCGATGACGGGCTCACGCCCCAGCACGAAGGCGTGCATGAGCGAGAGCAACAGGCCGTGCTGGTTCAGCTGGTTGACGTACGCCAGCCCCATGCGTCGCTCGAGCGGCACATCGGAATCGGTGTCGTCGAGGGCGCTGCGGAATCCGGCCAGCAGCAGCGCGAGGGCGCGGTTGATCACGTCGAGAAAGAGCTGCTCTTTGGTTCCGAACAGACGCACCACATACGGCTGGCTCACGCCGGCGGCCTTCGCGACATCGGCCGTCGTCGTTCCGACGTAACCGCTCTTGCCGAACACATCGGTCGCCGCCTGCAGAATCAGCTCGCGTCGCTCGTCGCTGCGCATACGCGTTTGGGGAAGTTCAGAAGCCATATTGACATGGTATCAGTCGATAACTAAAGTCTAAGTAATCGTTCGATAACAACCGCCCTCTTCTCTGAATCGAGACGACAATGACTTCATCACTCGCGACGGCCCCGTCGCCTATCGCCGCCACGGGCCGCCGCCGCATTCCCATCTGGCTCGCAATTCTCGCCGCCTCGCTGCCCATGTTCATGGCCACGCTCGACAACCTCATCATGACCAGCGCGCTGCCGGTCATCCGCACCGACCTGAACGCTTCGATCAGCGAGCTGCAGTGGTTCGTGAACGCGTACACGCTCTCGTTCGCGACATTCATGCTCATGGCGGTCGCGGTCGGTGACCGGCTCGGCCGCCGCAACGTGTTCGTTTTCGGCATCGCCCTCTTCACCGCCGCCTCGATCTTCTCGGCGCTCAGCACTGAGTCGTGGATGCTCATTGTCGGCCGCGCTTTTCAGGGCGTCGGGGCAGCGGCACTCATGCCGCTCTCGCTGACGCTGCTGGTCGGCTCGGTCAGCACGAAGATGCGGCCGCTCGCCATCGGAATCTGGGGCGGCGTCTCTGGTCTCGGGGTGGCTCTCGGCCCGCTCATCGGCGGCGCCGTCATCGAGGGCTTCAACTGGCAGGCCATCTTCTGGCTGAACGTTCCCGTCGGCATAGTGGCGATTCCGCTCGCTCTGCTGGCCTTGCCGAACACGTTCGGGGCACGCCTTCGGGCGGATGTCTTGGGCCTCCTGCTCGTCGGCACCGGTGTTCTCGCGGTGGTCTACGGCATCATCCGCGGCAACGACGCGGGGTGGTCGAGCTTCGAGGTCGTCGGGTCGCTCGCCGCGGGCGCGGTGCTGCTCGTGGCCTTTGTCTTCTGGGAGTCGCGCACATCCGCTCCCCTGCTGCCGCTGCGGCTGTTTCGCGACCGCAGCTTCACCGTGGCGAATATCATCGGCATCACGTTCAGCTTCGGCATCTTCGGGTCGGTTTTCATTCTCATTCAGTACCTGCAGATCGTTCAGGGCCACAGCCCGCTCGAAGCCGGGTTGATGACGACCCCGTGGACGGCGGCTCCGCTGATCATCGCGCCGCTGACGGGATTCATCACGCCACGGGTCGGCACACGGCTGCTCATCATCGTGGGCTTGGCGCTGCAGGCCGCTGGGCTGTTCTGGCTGGCGCTCGTCATGACGCCCGATACGGCGTATCTGGCCATGCTCGGGCCCTTCTTGCTCGCCGGCATCGGCATGGGCCTGGTGTTCGCGCCGGTCTCGTCGGCCGTGCTGGTGAACATGGCGCCCGCCGACCAAGCGAAGGCATCGGGAACCAACTCGACGCTGCGCGAGATCGGGGTGGCGCTCGGCATCGCGGTGCTCACCGCGGTGTTCACCGGGCACGGCGGCCAGCTGACCCCGACGGGCTACGTGGATGCCGCGATTCCCGCCGTCATGGTAGGCGCCGCCGCGCTGGTCATCGCCGCGCTCGTCGCGTTTCTGCTGCCCGCGGGTCGCGCCGCCCACGTCGACGCGGACCCCGTCTCTGCCCCCGCCCCCGTCGCTGCCCCTGTCGCTGCCCCCGCCATCTGACCTTTCAGATCACAAAAGTCCCTCACATCTCGAATTTGAGGGACTTTTTGTGATCTCGGGGCCGGGGGCCGCACCGAGGTATGTGGGTCAGGGCAGGCGCAGAAGGGCACCGCGCGAGCGGCATGTGGCCGCGGCGATGAGCATCGCGCGTTCGAGCAGTTCGAGCCACGCCTCCTCCGAGGCGGGCACTGCGGGTGCACCGCCCGGCAAGGCGCCGCCGCCCGCGAGGGCGCCGCCCGCCGCGGGAGCGCCGCCCGCCGCGAGAGCGCCGACCGCCAGCGCGAAGAGCGAGGCCGCGGTCGACGCCAAGGTCGCATCACCGGCGCCCATCGTGTCGACCACCGCTCCGTCGAGGGCGGCGATCGGCACGTCGACGCGCAGCCCTCGGGCGGTACGGATGCCCGCTCCCGCCCGCCCCGCCGTGGCCAGCACGCTCGTGGCTCCGCCGCGCAGCAGCCGCTCGGCCACCGTGTCGAGAGGTTCGCTGTAGAGCAGCTCGCAGTCTTCGTCACCGATCTTGGTCACCAGGCTCGTCGCGGCGAGCCGCTCGAAGTTTCGCACGAAGACATCACGGTCGCTCAGCATGCCGCCCCGCGGATTCGGGTCGAGCACAAGCCGCCGCGGGTGAGTTGCGCCCGCGGTTGCCGCGTCGCCACCGGCCGCGCCGACACCTGTCCCGTCGCCAGCGGCTCCGGAACCGCCTACCGCATGAAACAGCGCGTCGGCCTGCTGCTGATTGTCGAACGGAAAGCAGCTGACGACAACGAGCGCCGCATCGGCAAGCGCCGCACGGGCCGCCGCGTCGAACGACAGGCTCCGATGCTGAGCGGCCTCGTTGAAGATGTACCGCGGCTCTCCGTCGGTGCGGTCGGAGACCGCGCGCGATGTACCGAACTCCCCCACCGTCTCGAGCAGCGACACGTCGTACCGGGCGAGGTACTCCCTGATCACGTCGCCGTCGTGGTCGGCGCCGACCATCGCCACGAGCGATGTCGGCACCCCGAGCATCCGCAGCCCCACCGCCACGTTCAGCCCGGCACCGCCCACGAAATCGGCGCTGCCGTCAGCGTCACGAAACTCGTCGATCAGGGCGTCGCCGACGACGACAACCCGGCCGGCAATACCGCTCACGCCGCGAACCGGTCGGTCGCCTCGATGAGGGCGTCGAGAATTCCGGGCTCGTCGAACGAATGCCCGGCATCCCCCACCACCGTGTACGACGCCGACGGCCACGCCCGGTGCAGGTCGTACGCGGTGATCGCCGGCGTGCACAGGTCGTAGCGGCCCTGAACGATCGCCCCCGGAATGTCGCGCAGAACACCGGCATTCGCGATGAGCTGCCCCTCGTCGAACCAGCCCTCGTTCACGAAATAGTGGTTCTCGATGCGCGCGAACGCCAGGGCATAGGTCGGCTCGGCGAACGTGGCGATCAGGTCGGCACGCGGTTGCAGCGTGATGGTCGACGCCTCCCAGGTCGACCACGCCACAGCAGCCGGCCCGTGGATGCTCGGATCAGGGTTGCTCAGCAGCGAGTGGTATGCGCGAATGAGGTGGTGCCGCTCGGCGTGCTCGACCGGCTCGAGAAACTTCTGCCACAGCTCGGGCACGATCTCGGCAGCTCCGCCCTCGTAGAACCAGTCGAGTTCGCGCTTGCGCAGCGTGAAGATGCCGCGCAGCACCAGTTCGGTCACTCGCTCGGGGTGCGTCTCGGCGTAGGCCAGGCCGAGGGCGCTGCCCCACGATCCGCCGAAGACCTGCCAGCGCTCGATGCTCAGGTGCTCTCGCAACTTCTCGATGTCGCTCACCAGATGCCACGTCGTATTGGCGGCGAGATGGTCGGCCGACTCGCTCACATGCGGCAGGCTCAGCCCGCAGCCGCGCTGGTCGAACAGCACGATTCGGTATTTCGCGGGGTCGAAGAGCCGTCGGTGCGCAGGATTCGTTCCGGCGCCCGGGCCGCCGTGCAAGAACACCACGGGTTTGCCGGCGGGATTGCCCGACGTCTCCCAATACAGCTCTTGGCCGTCACCGACCGGCAGAAAGCCGATCTCGTCTGGTTCGATCTCTGGATACAACGTTCGCATTTCTCGAGCCTAGAGCCAGGTTGCGCAGATGCACCTTCGCATCCTGCGCAAGGTGCTTTCGCGCAACGCCAGACGGCGTCGAGCCGGCCTACAGGTCGTCGAAGTCGAAGTCGGCCGTCGCAGCACCCGGGTCTTTCGTCGCGACCGGGTGCGGCACGCGCAGCGAATCGGTCAGGGCGTTCAGACGGGCGATGGCGTCGCGCGAGTCGGGAGCGCTGAACGCCGTCGATTCGGTGACGCTCACCAGCTCGCTCGCCGGGCCGATGACGAGCTGAACGGTGTCTTCTTCGCCGTCGTCGCGCATCACGGGAATCTCGATCGCCTCGGCTCGATGACTCGATCCGAGAGCGGCGACAAAATGCAGCAGCGCGTCGGCTACGCCGTCGGTGGTGAGAAACGACCCACCGCTGTACGAGATTCGTTTCATACCTCTACCCTCCACACCTGCGCCCCGACGTTCAAGGGCGTTGCGCAGAGTGCTCGAGCCTGATAGCTCATGCGACGGTTCAGGCCACGCCCGTCTCGTAGGCGATGATCACGGCCTGCACCCGATCGCGCGCGCCGAGTTTCGCCAGCACACGCCCCACGTGAGTCTTGACGGTCGACTCCGAGACCACGAGCCGCTCGGCGATCTCGGTGTTCGTGAGCCCCTCGGCGATGGCCGTGAGCACCTCCCGTTCGCGATCGGTGAGGGCGTCGAGGCGGGCGTCGCCCGCTACGGGCAGCGGATGCTCGGGGTCTTCCCCCTCGCCGAACCACGCCCCCGGGGCATCCACCGCTCCCGCCGCTCCCGACGTACCTATCGCCCCCGCCGCGTCGACCGCCCCCGCAGCGCCCGCCGGCAGCTTCGAGCCGAACAGCTGCAGCAGCTGCTGAGTGACCCGCGGCGAAACGACGGCATCACCCGCAGCGACTGCCCGAATCGCGGCCACGAGTTCGGCAGGCCGGGCGTCTTTCAGCAGAAACCCGCTCGCACCCCGGCGCAGAGCAGCGAACGCGTACTCGTCGAGATCGAAGGTGGTGAGAATCAGCACGCGGCTGGCCGAGCCCGTCGCGACGATCGCGGCGGTAGCGTCGATTCCGTTCATCACTGGCATGCGAACATCCATCAGAATGACGTCGGGTTCGAGCTCGGCCGCTGCGGCGACACCAGCCGCCCCGTCTGCTGCCTCGCCCACCACCACGAACCCCGGCTCGGCTTCGAGCACCATGCGAAACCCGACTCGAAGCAGCGCCTGGTCGTCGACCAGCAGAATTCGTATGGCGGTCACTGGTCAGCCTTTCGATCGTTCGGAATGCGGGCGAACACCTGCCAGCCCCCGCTCGCGGTCGGCCCCGCGTCGAGAGTGCCGCCGAATGCCGCGACCCGTTCGCGCATGCCGATGATGCCACGGCCCGATCCGGTCACAGCAAGCCCCGCAGCCGCCGGCGCCGACCCGGGGCCTCTTCTGCCATCACCGTTTCTGCCATCACCACTTCTGCCGTCACCGTTTCTGCCGTCACCGTTTCTGCCGCTGCTGTCGCCGCCACTCGTGCCCACGTCAGTCACCCGCACGGTCACGTCTGATTCCGCCCCTTCGAGCACGACTCTCACGTGCTTCGGGTTCGGCGCATAACGCAGACTGTTCGTCAGCGACTCCTGTACGACGCGGAACACCGCCACCTGGCGCGACGGGTCTGCCGCCGGCAGCCCCGAGACGGTGAAGTGCACCACCATGCCTGCGTTGCGGTACGACTGGATGAGCGGCCCGAGCTCGTCTGCACCGGGAAGCGGTGCAAGGGGCGCACCGGCGGCACCCGGCGTACCCGCGGCACCCGCGCCTCCCGGCGCGCCCGCGGCACCTGCGGCACCCGGCGCACCCGTCACCCGCGAGGCATCCGCCGGCTCGGCGAGCACCCCGAGCACCACGCGCATGTCGGCCAGCGCGGTACGCCCCGTCTCGCCGACCTGCCGCATGGCGGCGGCTGCCCGCGCCGGGTCGCGCTCCGCCGTGAGTTCGGCGCCGTCGGCCAGAGCCACCATCACGGTGAGGCTGTGCGCCACGATGTCGTGCATTTCGCGGGCGATGCGGGCACGCTCCGAAACAGTTGCGAGCAGGGCCTGCTGGTCGCGTTCCCGGGCGAGCTGCGCCGCTCGATCGACCAGCGCCGCCACGTAGCGCTTACGATTGCCCACATTCACGCCGATGAGGGTGGCGATGAGAATGAGAAACCCTAACGAGAGCGACATGCCGAGGGCATCCGCCCAGGCCCCGCCAGACGCGATGAGGCTCGCGACGGCGAGCGCGACCGCCATGATGCCGAACGACACCCACGACAATCTCACCGACCGGTAGACCGCCACCGCGTAGGGGGCGTACAGCGCGGGCAGAAAGATGACCGGGCCGAACGACGGAAAGACCACGAAGAAGGCGACGGTCACCACCGCGACAAGCACGAGAGGATGCGCCCGCCGAAAAAGAATCGCCACAGCGATCGCGGCGGCGCTCGCGACTCCCACGATCGTGACGGGCACCGGCCACGGGCCGGCCCCTACGCCAACCGACCGCAGCACGATATACAGTGCCACAGGCAGCGCGAACAGCACCACGAGAGCGCCGTCGACGAACCACGGGTGGCGCGCGAAGAACAGCCGAAAAACGCCGGGCGGCCGCGGCAGACGGAGTTCGTCGTCTGC
>JAODBC010000020.1 GCA_025463765.1 Subtercola sp.
ACTGTTTCTGAAGAGGAGACACACTGATGAGCGAATCCGTCAACCTTCCAGCACTCGGCGAGAGTGTAACCGAGGGAACGGTGACCCGCTGGCTCAAGAACGTCGGGGACCGCGTCGAGGTCGACGAGCCCCTTCTCGAAGTGTCAACGGACAAAGTCGACACCGAGATTCCGTCGCCGGTTGCGGGCGTCATCGAGCAGATTCTGGTTCAAGAAGATGAAACCGTCGAGGTGGGTACACCTCTGGTGACCATCGGCGACGGTTCGGGTGCTGCCGCCGCTCCCGAGGCTCCTGCTGCTGAAGCGCCTGGCGCCGAAGCGCCCGCTGAGGCGCAGGTTCCCGACGCCGGGCCCGACGTCGCCGAAGCTCCGTCTACCGACGCGGCTACCGAAGAGCAGGCGCCCGCCCCTGCCGCCCCCGAGCCTGCTCCGGTCGCCGCTGCGCCCGCGCCTGTTGCTGCCTCCCCGGCGCCTGCTGCTCCTGCTGCACCGGCACCGGTTGCTGCCGCCCCGGCACCTGCTGCCGCCCCGGCGCCTGCCGCTCCAGCTGCACCGGCACCGGTCGCCGCCGCCCCGGCACCCGCTGCTGCGCCAGCAACTCCTGCTCCGGCCGCTGCTGCTCCCGAAGCTGGCGACAGCTCGACCAGCAACTCCGGCTACGTGACTCCGCTCGTTCGTAAGCTCGCGCACGACAACAACATCGAGCTGTCGAGCATCTCCGGCACTGGTGTCGGCGGTCGTATTCGCAAAGAAGACGTTCTCGCTGCCGTCGCTGCTCAATCGGCTCCGACAACTTCGGCCCCCACTGCGCCTGCCCCGGCCGCCCCCGCGCCGCTCGAGGTATCACCGCTTCGCGGATCGACCGTTCCGATGTCGCGCCTGCGCAAGGTCGTCGCCGAACGCGCCGTCATCTCGATGCAGACCAGCGCACAGTTGACCTCAGTGGTCGAGGTCGACGTCACGAAGGTAGCGGCATTCCGCGACTCGGTGAAGGCGTCGTTCGCTGAGAAGACCGGAACGAAGCTCTCGTTCCTGCCGTTCTTCGCCCTCGCGGCTGCTGAGGCTCTCAAGGCCTACCCGATCGTCAACGCGACCATCGACGGAGACTCGATCGTCTACCCCGACCACGAGAACATCAGCATCGCGGTCGATACCGAGCGTGGGCTGCTGACTCCCGTCGTTCGCAACGCCGGCGAGCTCGACTTGGCCGGTCTCGCCAAAGAGATCGCCGATCTCGCCGCTCGTACTCGCGACAACAAGCTCAAGCCCGACGAGCTCGGCGGTGGCACGTTCACGCTGACCAACACCGGTTCGCGCGGAGCCTTGTTCGACACGCCGATTGTCTTCCTTCCTCAGGTCGCCATCCTCGGCACGGGCATCGTTACGAAAAAGCCCGTCGTCGTGACTGCCGATGGAACCGACGCCATCGCGATCCGCTCGACCGTGTACCTTGCGCTCAGCTACGACCACCGCATCGTCGATGGCGCCGACGCCGCCCGCTTCCTCGTGGCGGTCAAGAACCGTCTCGAGGCCGGAGACTTCGCCGCCAACCTCGGCATCTGAAGTTCATAGCTGAAAATCGGTGGCCGTAACTGCGGAGTTGACTCTCGGCAGCCGAACTCGAGCGCTCGCCTCACCCCGCCGGCATGAACACCGCACGAATCCTCCAGCCGGCCTTCCCCTTCACCAGAAGGGCGGAGGCCGGCTGTTTTCGTAGTGACCCCACCCCGCTACTCGCCTCGCCCGCGGGGCCGGCCGCTGATCCGCTACCGCCCGACGGGGTGGCCGACGCTGGGGCCGACGGCTCCGACGCGGTCGACCCACCCGAGCCCGGCAAAGCACTGGCTACGGCCGACGCACCCGAGGGGGCCGTGTGCGTCGCCGCCCACTCAGACTTCGGAATGGCGAGCGGAGCCGATGGAGCGAGTGGAGGCCGAGGTTGCTCGGCAGCTGTCGCGGTCGTTCTGTTCGCTTCGATGACCCAGACGCGCGCGACGGCCGCATCCCCGACTCGCTGGATGCTCTGGTCGCCGCCGGTGCCGTTGCTCTCACCGGCCCCGTTGGCGGTGCCCTCGGTAGAGCCCGGTGCGACGGTCATCTGTGTTGGGTTCGATCCCGTTCGCACGGCGTCGCCGAACTGCTGCTGTTCGGCTGCGAGTGCTGGGGATTGCGGTTGGTCGACCCCGTCGAAACACGCAGCGAATAGCTGACGGAAGCAGAGTCGCGTCGCTGTAACAAAGCCACGAGCGCCGCCGCCGGGTCATCGCCCGAAACCGCGGCATCGAGAGCGCTGTCAGTCTCCGCTGCTACTGCGCCCGGAGTCGCGCTAGCTGGTGAGGGCGTGGACCCTGAGAGTGCAGCCTCCAAGGGCGCCCCGGCAGGCGACGCATCTGCGGGTGCTGGCGCCGGTGCAGAGCTGGCGATTTCGGCAGTGCTCGGTGCAGACGCCCCGCTCTCACCCGCAGTAGACGTGGCCGCTGCGGGTGATGCTGCTGTCGCCGCGCCCGCGGTGGCGGACGAGGTGCTCGGCGCCGCAGCTTCGACAGACGACGTCACGTTCGCCGAAGAGGCTGTCGGCGGTGCGCCTGCCGCGGGTGTGCCGGCCGCGGGGGCGCCAGCCGCGGGGGCGCCGGCCGCGGGTGTGCCGGCCGTGGGGGCACCTTCCGCGGGTGTGCCTGCTGCTGGCATACCGGCTGGGGGTGTACCCGCTGAGGGTGCGGCCGGCGGAGGTGTGATGACCGTGGGTGCGGCCGCTGCGGGCGTTGCGCCTGAGGGCGTCCCGGCTGAGGGCATTCCGGCTGAGTGCATTCCGTCTGGCGGCATGCCGGCCGAAGGCGAGCCGGAAGGGAGCGAGCCTGCAGCTGCCGCGGAGATGAACTGCGACGCCGACGACGAGTGCGATGTCGTTGAGGTCGGGGTCGCTACGAGGGCGCCGATCACCGCCACGGCGCAGACGGTTGCTGCGATACCGAGTGTCTTCAGTCGTACAATGCTCCGTGATCCGGGCCACAACCGCACACCACCCGCCCTGCGGACTCGACCAGAGGCGGCGAGCAGCGCGCGGGGAGCTGCGACGACCGTTTGCATCACCACAGCCCTCGCAGAACGCATGCGAGCCCGGGGGCTGCGCGCCAGCTGCAGCTTCTCGACATCGCTGCGTACCGCTGCATCGACCCGGGCCAGAGCCTGCGACGACTCGGCACCCCAGTCGTAGGGCACCAACGGATCGATCGGGCGCGCATCGCCGAGCGCGAAGAGCGCCTGTTCTGCTTCTCGGAAGAACTTCGCCGTCACCTCGGCCGTGCCCACGGCGAATTCGGCCGCCAAAAGATCTCGCAGCCGTTCGGAGTCGAGAAGAGAGCGCCCCAGCACTTTGCGGCTGAGTGCGACGAACTCACGCGCATCTTTCGCGAAGGGTGGCATGGCGCCCGACACAGCGTGAGTTTCGGCGTCACGCACAGCGTCTGGCCTAGCGTCCGGCGCAGCGGCTGGCACAGCGACAAAGTCGCTCCAGCCGAGGAGAACCGGCGTAGCGCGCTCGTCGAAGTAAACCGTGCTCGCCCGCACGTCGCCGTGAGCGGCACCGAGCGTATGCAGCCGAGCGAGCAGCTGCGCGAGGGGAACCAAGATGGTCACCGCCTCCCCCACGCGCAACCGTCGTCGCTCGAGCAGGGCCTCGAGCGATCCGCAGCTCAGCCACGGGGTCACCACCGCCGTGCCGGAAGCCAGTTCGACTTCGTCGAGAAACTGCGGGCAATGAGCAGAGTCGAGCCGCTGCCAGAGTCGAGCACGCTCGAGAGCAACCGCGGCTGCGTCGGGTGGGTAGACGCTGACCACGACACGGTCGGCCTCGGGATGGGGGCTATCGCTGGGCGCAGCGAGATACCGCACGACCGCTGACAATGAGCCTGGCGATGAACCCAGCGACGAACCCCCCATCGAATCCGGCACCGAAACCGGCACCGAAACCGGCCGCGAACCCGGTGCCCAGCCGGGCGCGGGGGCGGGCGCGGTGGCGAGCACTTCGATGAGGTCGTAACCCGGAACTGTCGGCGGCGCCGACGCGTCACGGCGGCGCCGCGCGATTCGGCGTGCCGGGCGTCGAGCAAGGGGTGAGGCGGATGGGAGACGGGAATGTGGGCTGAGTGAGGTGAAGTGAGGCACCCGACCAGCGTCGCCCGCCAGCACCTTTCGCGGGCATCCGATGGCCTGATCTGTGCAGAGTTCGCTCAGGGCCTGTGTTGTGGAGAACTTCATGCCCGATCAGTGCCATCCCGAGGCGTTCAGCCGTCGGTCGACTCGGTACCATGGACGTATGGCACGCACCAAAGAGAAGACCCCGAAGAAGCCGAAAGAAGACGGCCGCCTCAAGCAGATGTGGCAGGTCTTGCAGATGACCCGCCGGTACGACAAGAACGTCGTGCCCCTGCTGCTGCTGAGCCTGCTCGGCCCAGTGGCCATTGGTCTCATCGTGGCGCTCATCATCGGCGACGGCAACGTCTTCACCATCGTGCTCTGCATCATCGCAGGGTTCCTCGCGGGCATCCTCGTCGCCCTGATGGTGCTCAGCCGCCGTGCGGAGACCGCCGCGTACGGCCAGATCGAAGGCCAGCCCGGTGCCGTCGGTGCCGTGCTGCGCAGCTCTCTCAAGCGCACCTGGCGCGGCAGCGAGATGCCCGTCGCAGTCAACGCGAAGACACAAGACGCGATTTACCGCGCGGTCGGGCGAGGCGGGGTCGTGCTCATCGGCGAAGGCCCGAAGTCTCGTACGACCCGTATGCTCGAAGACGAGCGCCGCAAGGTGCTGCGTGTGCTGCCGAACGTGCCCGTGACGCTGCTCTTCGTGGGACCCGACGAAGATTCGATGAAGCTGCAGAAGATCTCGAGCAAGCTCGCCCGCATCAAACCGACGCTGACCAAGCCGGAGGTTCTGGCTGTCGACAACCGCCTCACCTCACTCGGAACGGCGAACCTGCCGATTCCGAAGGGCGTCGACCCCATGAAGGCGCGCCCCCAGCGCGGTCGCTAAGAAGCGGTCGGCCGGCAGCTGCTAGAGCTTGCTGAATCACGGCCGGCACCAGCTACCGCCTGACGAGCACCGTTCCCGCGAATACATCGTGCAGCCCGCGCTGATCTGAATCCCAGATGAGCGCCGGCACCGTCAGAACCAAGAAGAACGTGCGGATGATCGGGCGCCACCACCCCGCATAAGAACCGTCGACCTGCACCACGCGCAACCCCAGCAGCAGGTGCCCGAAGCCGCCGCCGATGAGGGCGATGAGCACGACCTGCTCGACGATGAAGATGATGGTCGACGCCCAGGCATTGCCGAAGAAGAACGCGGCGTAGATCACGAAGCAGATCACCCAGTCGATGATGAGCGCGATCATCCGTCGCCCGGGTCGGCCGACCGAACCTCGTCCCTCTTCGGGAAAACCGAGTCGTTCACCCGGCCACTCACTCGGCGCAGCGCCTGACCACCGTTTGGGGGGCACAGATGCAGGCGTCGGCCCAGCGGCAGATTTCGGGTTGCTCACCCCGCGATTCTAGGGGAATCATCTGAGAACACGACCGTCACACTGCCGAAACACGCCCGCCACAGCCCCTCTCTATATTTGGCTCGTCGCATGTCGTTAATGATGCGAGTCAGAACCGCGCATAAGGGGTAAAAATGAGTGGAAACAGAGTCCGCCTGCAAGCGATCAGAGACGTCGAAGCCTATGTGCCACCGTCGGCCAGCTTCGAAGAGTCCGAGGCCCCCGGCCAGATCTTCGGCGAGAACGTGTTCAACAAGGTCGTCATGCAGAAGCGTCTGCCCAAGTCGGTCTACAAGTCGGTCATCGCGACCATCGATCACGGCGCGAAGCTCGACCCGCTGGTCGGCGATGCAGTCGCCAGCGCCATGAAAGACTGGGCGCTCGAAAAGGGTGCCACCCACTACGCCCACGTGTTCTACCCGCTGACGGGCCTCACCGCTGAGAAGCACGACAGCTTTCTGGAGCCCGTCTCCGACGGATCCGCCCTCGCCGAATTCGCCGGAAAGACGCTGACCCAGGGCGAGCCCGACGCCTCCAGCTTTCCGAACGGCGGCCTGCGCAACACCTTCGAGGCACGCGGTTACACGGCCTGGGACCCGACCAGCCCCGCCTACGTGCTCGAGAACCCGAACGGCAATACCCTGTGCATCCCCACCGTCTTCGTGTCGATGACCGGTGAGGCGCTCGACCACAAGACCCCCCTGCTGCGCAGCCAGCAGGCTATGGGCGAGCACGCCGAGCGCATTCTGAAGCTCTTCGGCCACACGAACCCCGAGCACGTGGTGTCGTTCTGCGGCCCGGAGCAAGAGTACTTTCTCGTCGACCGCCACTTCTTCTTGGCACGCCCCGACCTGCTGAACGCCGGCCGTACCCTGTTCGGCGCCAAGCCGCCCAAGGGCCAGGAGTTCGACGACCACTACTTCGGCGCTATCCCCGAGCGTGTGCTCGGCTTCATGATGGACACCGAGCGTGAACTCTTCAAGCTCGGCATCCCGGCCAAGACCCGCCACAACGAGGTCGCCCCCGGCCAGTTCGAAATCGCACCGATGTTCGAGAAGGCCAACCTGGCAGCCGACCACCAGCAGCTGCTGATGACCACGTTCAAGACCATCGCCAAGAAGCACGGTATGGAGTGTCTGTTTCACGAGAAGCCGTTCGCCGGCGTGAACGGATCGGGTAAGCACGTCAACTTCTCGCTCGGTAACTCCGAGGTCGGCAGCGTGTTCGTGCCCGGCGACACCCCGCACGAGAACGCTCAGTTTTTGGTGTTCTGCGCCGCAGTCATTCGCGCAGTGCACTTGTACGCGGGCCTTTTACGGGCATCTGTCGCCTCGGCGACCAACGACCACCGTCTCGGTGCGAACGAGGCTCCCCCGGCCATCATCTCGATCTTCTTGGGCGACCAGCTGCAAGACGTGTTCGGTCAGATCGCCAAGGGCGCCGCTACCAGCTCGAAGGGCAAGGGCACCATGATCATCGGCGTCGACACCCTGCCGATCCTGCCGACCGACCCGGGTGACCGAAACCGCACCAGCCCGTTCGCCTTCACCGGCAACCGTTTCGAGTTCCGCGCGCCGGGTTCGATGCAGAGCGTGGCCGGGCCGATGACCACGATCAACACGATCATGGCCGACTCGCTCGACTACATGGCGACCATTCTCGAGAAGGCCGTCGCCGACGGCGAAGACTTCGACAAGGCCGTTCAGTTGCTGCTCACCGAGATCATCACCGAGCACGGCGCGGTCGTCTTCAACGGCGACGGCTACTCCGACTCCTGGCCGATCGAGGCCGAGAAGCGCGGGCTCGCGAACCTCAAGACGACACTGGATGCCCTGCCAGAGCTCATCACCGAACCAGCCATGGCTCTCTTCGAGAAGTACAAGGTCTTCAACCACCGCGAGATGCACTCCCGCTACGAAATCGGTCTCGAGCAGTACACGCTCACCATCGGTGTCGAGGCGCGCATCACTCTCGAGGTCGGAGCCACCTCGGTGCTTCCCGCCGCCGTTCGGTACCAGACCGAGCTCGCCGCGAACGTCGCCGCGCTGAAGGCCGCCGGTGTCGAGGCCGATACGGATGCTCTGCTGGCCGTTTCGGGCCCGATCGCCGACCTCAAGACCGGCCTCGCTGCTCTGAAAGCTGCCCTCGCTGAAGACGTCGCACACTCGGCTCTGGCCGAGGCCGAACACGCTCGCGAGGCACTGCTGCCGGCGATGCTCGCCGTTCGTGGCGCGGCGGACAAGCTCGAAGAACTCGTCGCCGACGACCTCTGGCCGCTGCCGACCTACCAGGAAATGCTGTTCATGCTCTAACGAGAGCGAGCCGCGGGGACGGCTTTCGCGCAGAAGCGCCAGGGGCCGGTGACCGGTCGGAACGAGCATCCGTTCGCGGGTGAGTTCTGACCGGTCACCGCCTTCGGCGCGCCCGCCCGTAACATGCGCGAAACAATGGCGACACTGCGAGGTAATGGCTCGCCCGTATGCTCGGGCTAGTTGCGACTGCAACTGTTCACGTACCAAGCCATTTGGAGCCTCTCAAATGTTCAGTGATTCCTCCGAGGTGCTCAAGTTCATCAAGGACACCGATGTAAAGTTCCTTGATATTCGGTTCACCGATCTTCCCGGTGTTCAGCAGCACTTCAACATTCCCGCATCGACCGTCGACGAAGAGTTCTTCTCGGTCGGCCAGATGTTCGACGGATCATCCATTCGAGGCTTCGCCTCGATTCACGAGTCAGACATGCAGCTCATTCCTGACGTCTCGACCGCATACATCGACCCCTTCCGCGTCGAGCGCACCCTCATCATCATCTTCGACATCTACAACCCGCGAAACGGCGAGATCTACGCGCGCGACCCGCGCCAGGTTGCGCACAAGGCTGAGCGCTACCTCGCCTCGACCGGCATCGCCGACACCGCATTCTTCGCCCCCGAGGCCGAGTTCTACATCTTCGACGACGTGCGATACGAAGTGAAGCAGAACAAGAGCTTCTACTCCGTCGACTCGAGCGAAGGCGCCTGGAACTCGGGCCGCAAAGAAGAGGGCGGCAACCTCGCCAACAAGACGCCCTACAAGGGCGGCTACTTCCCCGTCTCCCCCGTGGATCAGCACGCCGACCTTCGCGACGACATCTCGCTGAAGCTCATCGACGCCGGGCTCATCCTCGAGCGCGCCCACCACGAAGTGGGCACCGCCGGCCAGGGCGAGATCAACTACCGCTTCGACACCATGGTGCACGCGGCCGACGACATCTTGAAGTTCAAGTACATCGTGAAGAACACCGCCACCCAGTGGGGCAAGACGGCCACGTTCATGCCGAAGCCGCTCTTCGGAGACAACGGATCGGGCATGCACACCCACCAGTCGCTCTGGAACGAGGGCTCCCCCTTGTTCTACGACGAAGCCGGCTACGGCGGCCTCAGCGATGTCGCACGCTGGTACATCGGCGGTCTGCTCAAGCACGCTCCCGCGGTTCTCGCGTTCACCAACCCCACGGTGAACTCGTACCACCGCCTCGTGCCGGGCTTCGAGGCTCCCGTGAACCTGGTCTACTCGGCCGGCAACCGTTCGGCGTCGGTGCGCATCCCCATCACGGGAACCAACCCGAAGGCGAAGCGCATCGAATTCCGGGCTCCGGATGCCTCGGGCAACCCGTATCTCGCGTTCGCCGCGCAGCTCATGGCCGGCCTCGACGGCATTCAGAACCGCATCGAGCCGCACGAGCCGGTCGACAAAGACCTGTACGAGCTGCCGCCAGAAGAGGCCGCGAACATTCCCCAGGTGCCCGCGTCGCTCGAGGCCGCTCTTCTTGCGCTCGAAGCCGACAACGAGTTTCTCACCAAGGGCAATGTCTTCACGCCCGACCTCATCGAGACCTGGATCTCATACAAGCGTGAGAACGAGATCAAGCCGATCGCCCAGCGCCCGCACCCGTTCGAGTTCGAGCTCTACTACGGCGTGTAGGCCGATGGTCGCGCCTGCCCGTGTCGGGCGCGACGCTGTCTGGGGTGACGCTGTCTGGCGCGACCCTGTCGGGCACGACGTATGAAATTCTGCAGAACCACGGCGAGTCCGCACAACTGAGTGACAGGGCCGCACCCTTCGGGGTGCGGCCCTTCTTTGCGGGCGGGGCAGGCTTTCGCGTCGCTCCCGGCGGAGCTGACGCGCTATGGCGACGTATTGCGGGGATGCGGGCTCAGCTCCGACGAATCTCCCGACGGCGGCAACGGCGGCAACGGCGGCGAGAACGGCAGCGGCGAAAGCGGCACGGCAACGACAGTGCCGACGGCGCCGGTGCCGGCGGGTCAGCTCTGCCGAGATCTGCCGACACATCCGCGAGCCGATCCAGCACCTTCGGCCACGGCTTCGCATGCTGCCTCGGTGGCGGCCGCGGTTGGAGCCTCGGCCGCACGCCGCGCCGCGCCGACTCGTGACCGCGGCCAGTTGTGCTTACCGTGTGCCACCAGATCGAGAACCAGCGCCTCGACTCGGGACCACCCGAACATGGCTTGCGCGTACGTCAGCCGTATGACGAAATAGCCCCGCTCGTGCAGAATCAGGTCGCGGCGTCGGTCTTCAGCGAACGCCTCCGGCGACGAATGCCACTCCTTACCGTCGAGCTCGACGACGAGTCGCTCTCCCACCAGCAGATCGACATGGCCCACCCCCGCGATCTCCGCCTGCGGGTGATAGGGAATGCGGAGCGCGCGCAGTCGCAACCTGGCCATTGTCTCGAGGCCCGACTGCGCGCTCGCATCGGTGAGCCGAATGATCGCGAAATGTCTCTTGTCGATAAACCCCGCCAGGCGTTCCAGGTTCGGCTTGCTCGTCAGCGCGAGGTTCATCGCGCTGTCACACAGAGCAACCGCGTAATCGCGAGGCGGACACGAGATGGCGTGCATCAGCGCGACGTCGACGGGGTCAGTGTGCCAGTGCCGCGGTGGGTGGTGTGCAGAATGCGTTCCATGAAGCTTCACTCCCTGTGCCCCGGCATCCGTCAGCGCGACAGAACGGTCATCAGGTGACGCGAGGTGATTGGCGTGTCGATGCACGCGAACATGAAGTAGGTCATCTGTAAGGCACCACACTCCGAGTTCTCGCAGCGCAGACACGCACGTCAGGCTCCCGCCCACGCGGACGGCCTCGACGGCGGAAGGTGGCGCGTTCGCCGCAGCCACCCAGCCGCGACGGATGCGCGCGAGGCGCCCGGCTTTGATGGCACGCTCCGTCTGCTTGCCGCTGAATCCGGATGCCCGGAGCCGACTGAGATCGGTGATGCCGCCGAATGACACAACTACGTCTTCGATATTCATCGAAACAGTCTCGGCAACGCGGGTCGCGCTCACGTCATTCCGAACAGCAATTGTGGAAATCTGCTGGAACGGGGCGGTGTTGAGAGTGAGGACGCGCTCCAGGTGCGGTGGTCAGCCTGAGGTTGCGAGAGCAAGTGGGGAGAACGGTCGGACGAGAGAGCACATGTCCACGTATTGCGGGGATGTGGCATCAGCTCCGACGGTTCTCCCGCCGCCGGGCTCAGCCGACGGGGCCCGACCACGACCAGCGTGGCACGGTCACGGTGTCGGGCACGTCGTCTGCGGAATCGGGATGCTCGGCGAGGCGTCTGGTCGACCATCGAAAGTACTCGGCGAGGGCTGTGCGCACGGCTTCGTCGGTGATTCCGATGTCGTCGAGGGCGGCCACGAAACAGGCGATCCCCCGGTCATCCATCTCGGTGTGGATACCGTTGCCGGAGTGCAGCACAACAACGTGCTGCTGATTCCCCATCGTCTGTGTGTAGAACGCCGGGCCGCCGAGCGCTTCGCCCCAATAGGCGGCGAGGCGGTCCACATGATCGGGGTGCTGGCCCGGATGGCTGAACGCGTGGCTCACGACGTCGTCGCCGAGACAGCGACGGTGCCAAGCATGTGCGAGTGCGCGCACCGCCTCTGCGCCGCCCATCGCCCCGTAGATCGATGTCTCCATGCGCACAGTATGGCGCCGGGCTCGCGTTGCGGCAAGCGAGCGCCGTCAGCGCGACAAGGCCACGATCGCCAGCGTCGCCGCTGCGGCCAGAAGCAGGAGCACGAACGAGATTCGCACCGGTAGGCTCCCGATTATTCGCCGCCACGGAGTAGTCAACTCCGGTCGGTCGAACGGCTTATGCGACGACATACTGAATGATATTCGGCGCTGCCCAGACGATTCGGCCGTACCGGTAGACCTGGCGAGATGCGGTGCACGGTGTGTCGCCAGGCGGTGCTTCTGGCCCGGCGGGGCGAGAGTCGGCGAATCGAGCCCTCGCCGCTGTTGAGCAGCGGCAGCGGCGACCCCGGCCCCTACCCGTTCGCGGTCAAGCAGCGATCAGCTGATGAGCCCTTCGGTGCGAGATTTCCGAGTAACGTGCAGATCTCGCGAATCGTCAGACCCTCCTTCACTTGCCTCATGATTGTTCGTGCGAGCGACTCCCCAATGTCTTCGATGAGGAAGTCGAGGTCACCGCGCTAGCGGCGAACCAGAACCCGTTCCCTTCGTCGACGACTTCGACTTAGCCAGGCGCGCTATCCTCCGGCGAGGGCTACTGCTGGTTCTCGGTGAGGGTGACGCCGTAGGAGCGCTCGGCGGTGTTGAAGAAGGTGTCGCGGTCTCGCACGATGGCCTGAGGCGGCAGTTGCTCTGAGCGGGTGTGGGCCGCGGTCGTGCGGCGAACGGCGGTTCCGATGGCGAGAAATTCGATGAGGCCGCCGCCGAGGTCGTAGACGTAGGTCTTGATGCCGATGACGTCGTCGGCGCCGACAGCCGTTGCCTGCTGGCGCACCTTGCCGAGCGACTCTTCGCGGGCACCGTAGATGAGCTGGGTGAGCTCGTTGATCTCGCCCTTCACGAAGTTCTTGAAGGCCGAGGTGATGCCGCCGACGAGGCCGAGCGAGTAGACCGAGGTGCCCATCACGAGCTTCATCGGGGCGTAGCCGATTCGGGCGAGGCTCCACATCTCTTCGGCGGTGAGGTCGCTCGTGACCACGCCCATTGCGGCAAGTGCGGGGTCGGAGATGTCGTGCCGCGAGGCGGTGCCCACCATGAGCATTTCTTGAACGGCGGCGCCGCCGAACGGCAGGATGTTCGTGGTGATGCCGACGACGGCGTTCGCGCCGACCGACCGTGCTTCGTCGACGATGCGCTGCAGCGCGAGGTTGCGGGTCTGGGCGAACAGGTCGCTGTATTGCGTCACTTCACCCCGCGCCATCTGCTTGAACGCACCGGTGATGCCCCGGCCGACCCCGATGGAGTAGGCAACGTTGCCCATGACGAACGAGACGGGTTCGTAGCCCGCATCTACCTGGCAGAACAGTTCTTGACCGTCGCTCGCCGAGGTGAAGGCGGTCGCGGGTACGCCGACCTTCTGGTGCAGCGTCGATGCGACCGACAAGAACTCGATGTTCTGCGAGTGAAAGATGAGCTCGGTGGTCACACTGGTGGCGCCGTGCCCGGCGTGCTGCTGCATCTCGCCGATGAGCCGCTGCATGGAGAGATGTCGCCCCTGCGTGATCATCTCGGTGATGGCGGTGATCTCGCCGCCGACCATGCCGCGGAAACCCGCGCTCATCGACCCGAGAAACCCCCGCGAGAACACGCTGTTGCCCACCAGCAGATTGCCCGGGTGGTACCCGAGCAGGTCGATGCAGTACATCTCGTTGCCGCTCAGCCCGCTGAGAACGGATTGACGCACGGGAGCCGGATCAGTCATGTCAACCTCTTTCGAATACGTACCCGAGTATAGCTCAGTTATAGATCACCATAGAAATCGCGTTCGAAGATGGCCCGGGCACGGCGTGTGACGGCCAGATAGTCCTCTTCGAGCGCGGTGGCCGACCCCGGAGGGTACTCCATCAGCCGGGCCACGCCCTCGAGCTGACGGCGGTCGACGGGCAGCACGTCGGCGGTGCGGTTGGTCCAGAGCGTCATGCACGAGCGCGCGCGGGAGGCGAAGATCCACGCCTCGCGCAACCGGTCGGCGTCTGCCGCATCGACGTATCCGGCCGCCACTTCGGCGGCCAGAGCATCCAGTGTCGACGTCGTCTGAAACGAAGGATGCTGGTGGCCGTGCTCGAGCTGAAGCAGCTGCACGTACCACTCCACGTCGCTCAGCGACCCTCGCCCGAGCTTCAGGTGCCGCGCCGGGTCGGCGCCCTGCGGCAGGCGCTCGTTTTCGACGCGCGCCTTCAGCCGCTTCACCTCGCGCACCTCTTGCGGCGTGATCGCCGAAGGGTAACGCACCTCGTCGGCGAGGGCTTCGAAGTCGGCGATGAGCGCTTCGTCGCCGGCGACTCCGGATGCGCGCAGCAGCGCCTGTGCCTCCCAGGTGAGCGACCAGCGCTGGTAGTACGCCCGGTACGAGTCGAGCGAGCGCACGACGATGCCGTTCTTGCCCTCTGGCCGCAGGTCGATGTCGAGTTCGAGCGGCAACCGGCGGTCTTCGGTGAGTCGCACCAGTTCGTTCACGATGAACCGCGCGACCGACTGTGCCGTCTCCTGGCTCACAGTGCGAGCCCGGTAGACGTACATCACGTCAGTGTCGGAGCCGAAGCCGATTTCGCGGCCGCCGTAGCGGCCCATTCCGATGACGGCGAACTCGATGCCGTCACCGTTCGACAGCGCCGCCGACTGGCGGATCACCCCGAGGGTTCCGCGCAAGAACACGGTGGTGACGTCGGTGAGCGCCCGGGCGAGCTGCTGCACGTCGATCAACTCGAGCACAGAAGCCAGCGCCAGCCGCAGCACCTCACGGCGGCGGGCGGTTCGCAGCGCAGCCGCGGCGGCATCCGGAGTATCGTGCCGCCCGATGATGGCCTGCGTCTCGAGCGACAGGGTTTCGAACGACCGAGGCCTCAGATCGCTGTCGTTCTCGAGCCAGGCGGCCGACTCGGGGATGCGTTCGAGCAGCTCGGCCGCGAACCGCGAGCCCGACAGCACCTGTGTGAGGCGCGACGCGGCACCCGACGAGTCGCGCAGCATGCGCAGGTACCAGTACGTCTCCCCCAGCGAATCGCTCAGCCGGCGGAACGCCAGCAGACCGAAATCGGGGTCGGCACCGTTCGCGAACCACTGCAGCATGACGGGCAGCAGGTGCCGCTGAATGGCGGCACGGCGCGAGACGCCGGCCGTCATCGCCGCGATGTGCGCGAGCGCACCCTTCGGGTCTTGAAAGCCGATGGCGGCGAGGCGAGCGACGGCCTGCTCGCTGGTGAGACCGAGCTCGTCGGTTCCGAGGGCGGCCACGGCGGCGAGCAGAGGGCGATAGAACAGCCGTTCGTGCAGGCTGCGCACGCGCACCTTGATGTCGTTCCACAGTTCGAGCAGGGCCGGCGCACTCGGCGCAAGCTCGGTGGCGCGGGCCAGCACGCGCTGCTCGAACTCGTCGCGCGGCACCAGGTGTGTGCGCCGCAGCCGCCGCAGCTGCAGGCGGTGCTCCATCAGCCGCAGCACGCGGTAGTCGTGCGAGAAGTCGTGCGCCTCGACGCGCCCGATGTAGCCCTGGTCGGCCAGAGCCGCCAGCGCTTCAAGCGTGGCCGCCTGCCGCACCAGCGGATCGTTCTGCCCGTGCACGAGCTGCAGCAGTTGCACGGTGAATTCGACGTCGCGCAGGCCGCCGGGGCCGAGCTTCAGCTGGTAGTCGATTTCATCGGCCGGAATGTTGTCGGTCACCCGATGCCGCATCACCTGCACCGACTCGACGAACCCGTCGCGCGCGGCGCTGGTCCACACCAGCGGGCGCACCGCGTCGACGTAGCGTTCCCCCAGCTCGAGATCACCCGCCAATGGCCGCGCTTTCAGCAGCGCCTGGAACTCCCAGTTCTTCGCCCAGCGGTCGTAATACGCGATGTGCGACTCCAGCGACCGCACGAGCGCGCCCGCCTTGCCCTCTGGCCGCAGGTTCGGGTCGACCTCCCAGAGCGGCGGTTCCATCGCCGTCTCCATGATGCCGTGCATGGTGAGCATGGCCAGCGCCGTCGCGATGTCGATGGCGCGAGCGGTCGACAGCCCCTCGGTTTCACACCCCTCCGCAACGTAGATCACATCGACGTCGCTGACGTAGTTCAGCTCTTGCGCGCCGGCCTTTCCCATACCGATGATGGCCAGCCGGGTCGCCGCCACCTCCTCGCGGGCGAAGAACCAGCGGCTCTGGCCGCGAGTGGATGCCCGCGCCCGAGCACAGGCCAGCGACGCGTCGAGGGCTGCCGAAGCCAGGTCGGCGAGCGTATCGGCGATGAGCCCGATGCCGGCCACCGGGTCGCGCTGCTCGAGGTCGAACGCCGTGATCTGCGCGAGGATGCGGCGGTACCGCACGCGCAGCAGCGTCCAGGCGCCTTCACCCGCGATGGTGGCGAACCCGTCGATGCTGCCGACCGAGTTGAGCAGATCATCCTGCAGCTCGGGCAGCGTGGGCAGCGTGGCGACGCGCGATTCGAGTGCGGTGAGTTCTTCGGGGTGCCGCAGAAAGAAGTCGCCGAACCCGCTCGACATGCCCACGACGCGCAACAGCCGTGTGCGCGAGGGTTCCTGCTGCAGCAGTTCGACGGTCGGGGTCGCCGGAAGCCGCAGCAGCTTCACGAGGTAGGCCAAAGCCTGGTCGGGGTCAGCGGTGAGCTGCAGCGACTCGAGCAACTCGGGCAGGCCGACCCGCCCGAGTTCGGCGGCGATCTCGAGCTCGGTCTGCGCGCGGGTGAGTTCTGAGAAACCCACCCGGGCGAGCTCGGTGAGCGTCGTCTGTTCTCGTGTCATCGTCGACGTTTCTCGAACGCTGCGCAGCGGATGCTCGGCCGACGGATGCCCGCTTAGGCCCTCGAGCACCCAGGCCCTACAGCATCTCCAGGTTGCTCTTCAGCTCGAACGGGGTCACCTGGTCGCGGTAGGCCGCCCACTCCTGACGCTTGTTGAGCAGCACGTAGTTGAAGACGTGCTCACCCAGCGTCTCGGCGACGAGTTCGGAGCGTTCCATCTCGACGATGGCCGCGTCGAGACTCGCTGGCAGGGCGCTGTAGCCCAGGGCCTTGCGCTCGGAGTCGCTGAGCGCCCAGACGTTGTCTTCGGCCTCTGGCGGAAGCTCGTAGCCCTCTTCGATGCCCTTGAGCCCGGCGGCGAGCAGCAGCGAATACGCCAGGTACGGGTTCGCCGCGGAGTCGATGGCGCGGTACTCGATGCGCGAGCTCTGGCCCTTGTTCGGCTTGTACAGCGGAACACGAACGAGCGCCGAGCGGTTGTTGTGGCCCCAGCAGACGAAGCTCGGAGCCTCGTCGCCGCCCCAGAGCCGCTTGTAGGAGTTGACGAACTGGTTCGTTACGGCGGTGATCTCGGGGGCGTGCTTCAGCAGGCCGGCGATGAACTGGCGGCCGATCTTCGACAGCTGGTATTCGGCTCCCGCCTCGAAGAACGCGTTCGCGTCACCTTCGAACAGCGAGAGGTGGGTGTGCATGCCCGACCCCGGCTGACCGGAGAGCGGCTTCGGCATGAACGTGGCGTAAACGCCCTGCTCGATGGCGACCTCTTTGATCACGGTGCGGAACGTCATGATGTTGTCGGCGGTGGTCAGCGCGTCGGCGTAGCGCAGGTCGATCTCGTTCTGACCCGGGCCGGCCTCGTGGTGGCTGAACTCCACCGAGATGCCGAGGTCTTCGAGCATGCGCACCGAGCGGCGCCGGAAGTCGTGCGCGGTGCCGCCGGGAACGTTGTCGAAATACCCCGCCTTGTCGACCGGCTCGGGCCCGTCGGGGCCGTACTGCGACGACTTGAGCAGGTAGAACTCGACCTCGGGGTGGGTGTAGAACGAGAAACCGCGGTCGCCGGCCTTGGCGAGCGTGCGCTTCAGAACGTTGCGCGGGTCTGCCACAGCGGGCTGCCCGTCGGGTGTGGTGATGTCGCAGAACATGCGCGCCGTGGGGTCGATCTCCCCACGCCACGGAAGAATCTGAAAGGTGGTGGGGTCTGGATGCGCGAGAACGTCTGCCTCGAATGACCGCGTGAGCCCCTCGATGGCCGACCCGTCGAAGCCCAGCCCCTCGGCGAAGGCGCCCTCGACCTCGGCCGGCGCGATGGCGACCGACTTGAGGGTACCGATCACATCGGTGAACCAGAGCCTGACGAACTTGACGCCGCGCTCTTCAATGGTGCGAAGAACGAAGTCACGCTGCTTATCCATCGACGGTAAGTACCTCTTTCTGGCGAGTGGTGCTGCCGCTATTAGGCTAGTGGCTATGCCGAGACTTCGCTTAGCGCTGGCCCAAACCAACCCCATTGTCGGAGACCTCGAAGGCAACTCGCGAGGCATCGTCGCCGCAGTGCGGCGGGCGCGAGATGCCGGAGCCGACCTCGTGGCGTTCGGCGAGATGGCGCTTTCTGGCTACCCCATCGAAGACCTGGCGTCACGGCCGTCGTTTCTGGCTGCCTGCCGCCGCCGGGCATCCGCTCTGGCCGCGGAGCTCGGCGAGGCGGGGCTCGGCGACGTGGTGGTGGTGGTCGGGCATCCTGACGGCCCGTTCGAGCCGCGGCGGTTCACCACCAGCAACGCACCGACGGCGATCGCCCAGAATGTGGCCAGCGTCATGCAGAACGGCTCCGTCGTCGCTCGGTACGCCAAACACCACCTGCCCAACTACTCGGTGTTCGACGAGTACCGCATCTTCATTCCCGGCGACGAGCTTCTGGTGCTGCGGATGCGGGGAGTGGATGTCGCACTCATCATCTGCGAAGACATGTGGCAAGACGGGGGCCCGGTGAACCGGGTCGCCACGGCCGATGCCGGGCTGCTGCTGGTGATCAACGCGTCGCCGTACGAGCGCGACAAGAACGAAGTGCGGCTACCGCTGGTGACACGACGGGCTGTGGAGAACGACACCTGCGTCGCCTATGTGAACATCGTGGGCGGGCAGGATGATCTGCTCTTCGATGGCGACAGCGTTGTCGTCGACCGGTCGGGCCAGATCGTGGCCCGGGCGCCGCAGTTCGTGCCGCACTTGCTGGTGGTCGACCTCGATCTCGAGGGCGCGACTGAGCACGAGCTGCCGGCAGATGTCGCGCTGGTCGAGCTGGCCGCTCCCACTGCCGAGAGCGCTCTTCCAACACCGATCACTTCAGATGTCGCGGTCGTCCCCGAGGAGCTCGAGCAGATCTGGAACGCGCTCGTGCTGGGCCTCGGCGACTACGTGCGCAAGAACGGCTTTCGCTCGGTCATTCTCGGGCTCTCGGGCGGAATCGACTCGTCGGTGGTCGCGTCGATGGCCGCGGACGCCATCGGAGCGTCGAAAGTGTACGGGGTGTCGATGCCGAGCCGGTGGTCTTCAGATCACTCGCGCTCCGACGCCGACGACCTCGCCGAGCGCATCGGGCTGCACTACGAGACACAGGCCATCGCCGATCTCGTGACGCCGATCGAAGACCAGCTGCAGCTCGACGGCATAGCGGCCGAGAATCTGCAGGCGCGCATCCGGGGCATCATCTTGATGGGGCTGTCGAACCAGAAGGGGCACCTCGTGCTCACCACGGGCAACAAGAGCGAGCTCGCCGTGGGGTATTCGACCATCTACGGCGACTCGGTGGGGGGTTTCGCTCCACTGAAAGACGTTCCGAAGATGCTGGTCTGGGAGCTCGCCCGCTGGCGCAACCTGTTCGCAGAGCGGCGGGGTGAGACGCCGCCCATCCCCGAGAACTCCATCTCGAAGCCCCCCTCGGCCGAGCTGCGCCCCGACCAGACCGACCAGGACTCGCTGCCCGAGTACGAGGTGCTCGACGCTCTGCTCGAGGAGTACATCAACGGCGGCCTCGGCCGCACCGAACTGGTCGAACGCGGCTTCGACGCCGACACGGTCGACCGCATCGTCTCGCTCGTCGACCACTCCGAGTGGAAGCGCCGCCAGTCGGCCATCGGCACCAAGATCTCGCGCACCGCCTTCGGTCGCGACCGCCGCCTGCCCATCACCTACCGTCCCACCGACGTCTCCTAGCCAGCGCGCCAGTAGACTGGGTGGCATGACGGAGCAGTCCCCTCGCAAGCGCGTGAGAACGCGGCACTTTCAAATAGCGAAGGAGAACGGAACACCGATCGTCGGCCTCACCAGCTACGACCAGCTGTCGGCCGCCATCTTCGACGCCGCCGATATCGACTTTCTGCTGGTGGGCGATTCGGCCGGCAACAACGTGTTCGGCAACGAGACCACGCTTGCTGTGACGGTCGATCAGCTGATTCCACTGGCGCGAGCCGTCGCCGGAGCCGCCTCGCGCGCACTCGTCATCGGGGATATGCCGTTCGGTTCGTATGAGGGCGGCCCCGACGACGCACTGCACACCGCCGTGCGCTTCATGAAAGAGGCGAACGTGCACGCGGTCAAGCTCGAGGGCGGCGTGCGCAGCGCGCCGCAGATTCGGCGAATCGTCGACTCGGGCATCCCGGTCATGGCGCACATCGGTTTCACTCCGCAGAGCGAGCACGGGCTGGGCGGGCACATCATTCAGGGTCGCGGCGAGGGCGCCGAACAGCTGCTCGCCGACGCGCACGCGGTCGAGGATGCGGGAGCGTTCGCCGTCGTGCTCGAGATGGTGCCGAGTTCCATTGCGAAACGGGTCACCGAAGAACTTCGCATCCCGACGATCTCGGTGGGTGCCGGGCCTTCGTGCGACGGCCAGCTGCTCGTCTGGACCGACTTCGCCGGCTTCTCGCAGGGCCGCGTACCGCGTTTCGTGAAGCAGTATGCGAACCTCACGCAGGTGCTGACGGATGCCGTGACCGCGTTTCGCGCCGACGTCGCTTCAGGCGTCTACCCCGCGCCCGAGCACGAATTCGAAGGATGAGTCGCCGCATGCCAGAACCGCTGCGGTTTGGCGCATCCGCCCCCATTCGAACCACCGCCGATGCGCCAGAAGCGCGCACTCGGCGCGATCGGAGTTCGAGGTGACCCGCACCGCCGCCGGCGCACGCGTGCTCATCACGGGAGCCGGCAGCGGAATGGGTCTGCTCTACGCCGAACGGGCGGTGGCCGAGGGCGCCGCAGACGTAGTGCTGTGGGACCGTAACGCCGAGAAGATCGAAGCCCTGGCCGAGCGGCTGAACGCCGCGCCGGGGCGAACTCGCGTGCATCCGTACCGTATCGACGTGTCTGACCCTGAGAGCATCTCCGCGGCCGCCGAGCGTGTTCTCGCCGAGGTCGGGGTGCCCGACGTGCTCATCAACAACGCCGGAATCGTGCGCGGCAAGTACTTCTGGCAGCACGACACCGTCGACGACACCATCGAGACGATGAAGATCAACGCGCTGGGCCCGATGATCGTGACGCGCGCGTTTCTGCCTGCCATGATCGAGAGCTCGCGGCCGAGCCGCATCGTGAACATCGCCTCGGCGGCCGGCATGATCTCGAACCCGCGGATGAGCGTGTACGCCGCCTCGAAGTGGGCTGTCATCGGCTGGAGCGACTCTGTTCGGCTCGAGCTCACGCAGCAGGGCCACGGTCACGTCAAGGTCACGACGGTGGCACCGAGTTACATCTCGACGGGAATGTTCGAGGGCGCGAAGGGCCCGGTGATGACCCCGATCATGACGCCCGAGTATGTGGTGAATCGGGTGTGGAGGGCCATGCTCGCCGGCAAGCCGCTGCTGCTGCTGCCGAAAAGCGTGCACATCGCGAAGGTGGCGAAGGGCATCCTACCGACCGCCCTCTGGGACAAGATGGCCGACAACGTCTTCGGCCTCTACTCGACCATGAGCGACTTCACCGGCCGCGAGCCGACTACCTAGCACGGCGATCTGCGGCGTTGTCGTCGTCGGTCGCTCGTTAGGTGCGACTCTCCTGCTCCGCCTTGCACGCCGGCGCGCCGAGAAGTCGGCTGAACCAAACGGGCTAGTCGTTCGCGGCGTCTTCTTCGGCCCACTTGGCGCTGTTGGCGCGCAGCGTTTCGAGAGCGTGCTCGGCCTCGAGCTTGGTCTCGAACGGGCCCACACGTTCAGGTGCCGGTGACACGTAGCCGAACTCCACCGCGCCGGTGTTGATGTTGTACCAGTATTGCTTCGACGGGTCGCCCGACATGTGTTTCTCCTTGGCAGAAGCGTCGCGCCGGCATTCGTCGCGGGCGCCTGAACTACGATTGATCCTATGCCAAAGGATTCCGCCGGCCACCTCACCCCGGGCCGGGTCTCCCCGCTGCGGGCCGTGCCGCAGAGCATCGATCGCCCCGAATACGTGGGCAAAAAAGAGCCGAACGAGACCGGGTTCAGCGACGTCTACTCCCCCGCTCGCATCGCCGACATCCGCGAGTCTTCGCGCATCGCCGCACAGGCCCTCGCCTTCGTCGGCGAGCACGTATCGCCCGGTGTGACCACCGACGAACTGGATGCTCTGGGCCACGACTTTCTCGTCGCCCACGACGCCTACCCGTCCACCCTCGGCTACCGCGGCTTTCCGAAGTCGCTCTGCACGAGCGTGAACGAGGTCATCTGCCACGGAATTCCCGATAACACCGTGCTGAACGACGGCGACATCGTGAACGTCGACATCACCGCTTACAAGAACGGCGTGCACGGCGACACCAATGCCACGTTCTTCGCCGGCGAACCTCGCGAAGAAGTGCGGCTGCTCGTCGAGCGCACTCGCGAAGCGATGAACCGCGGCATCAAGGCGGTGGCGCCCGGCCGCCAGGTGAACGTCATCGGGCGCGCCATCGAGTCGTACGCCAAACGGTTCGGTTACGGCGTCGTTCGCGACTACACCGGCCACGGAGTGGGCGAAGTCTTTCACTCGGGCCTGATCATTCCGCACTACGACTCGGCGCCGCGGTTCGACGACGTGATCGAGGTCGGCATGGTGTTCACCATCGAGCCGATGCTCACGCTCGGCGCCCAAGAATGGGAGCTGTGGGCCGACGACTGGACCGTTGTCACCCGCGACCGCTCCATCACCGCTCAGTTCGAGCACACGCTGGTGGTCACCGAGCGCGGCGCCGAGGTTCTGACGCTGCCAGAATAGACTCAACAGCACTGCCTCACAGCGGAGGCGAGCGATCGAAAGAGATGACGATGACAGACAACACCTCGCCCGACACCACACCCGCCGGGTCGTCGTCAGACACCAAGGCCACGATCGCGATCGGCATCGACCTCGGCGGCACCGGCATCAAGGGCGCCATCGTCAACACCGAGACCGGCGAGCTGCTCAGCGACCGCATCAAGTTCGCGACCCCCGAAGGCGGCAAGCCGAAAGATGTGGTCGACACCGTCGACAAGCTGCTCGAAGCGTTGAAGGATGCCCCGGCCGACGCCCCCATCGGCATCGACTTTCCTGCTGTGGTGCAGCAGGGGCGCACCATGTCGGCCGCAAACGTGTCGAAGAAGTGGATCGGGCTCGAGGCCGAGAAGCTCTTCGAAGGCTCGCTGAAGCGCGACATCACTTTCGTGAACGACGCCGATGCCGCCGGTTACGCCGAGGTGAGGTTCGGCGCCGCGAAGGGTAAGAACGGCCTCATCATCATGACCACACTCGGCACCGGCATCGGAACCGCGCTCATCTACAACGGCGTGCTCATTCCGAACGCCGAACTCGGGCACATTCAGATCGACGGCGGCGACTACGAGAAGAAGGCGTCGTACGCGGCCAAGGAACGTGAAGAACTCAGCTGGACGCACTGGGCCGCCCGCCTGCAGACGTACTACTCCGAGCTCGAGAACCTGCTCTGGCCCGACCTCTTCATCGTGGGCGGTGGCGTGTCGAAGAGCTACGAAGAGTTCTTGCCCATGGTGTCGATTCGCACGCCGCTGGTCGTCGCGACGCTGCGCAACAACGCGGGCATTCTCGGCGCCGCTTCGCTCGCCGTGCAGCCCAAGGTGCTGGTGAATGTGAACCAGCTCGTCGGTGAGCCGACTCCGACGCCGAAATAGGGCGGCACGCGGTGGGCGCCGAGCGAAGCGAATCCACATGCGGTCGCGGCGGGGTGCAGTGATGGTGGAGCTCGAGACGCTGTACTGTTCCGACGTGACGGCGTGGGCCGAGTGGCTCGCAGCGAACCACGACTCGTCGCCGGGCATCCGTCTCGCCATCGCCAAGAAGGGCGGAGACCACCCGAGCGTCAGCTACGCGGAAGCCCTCGACGAAGCACTCTGCCACGGCTGGATCGACGGCCAGAAGGGCAGCCTCGACGAGCACCATTTTCTGCAGAACTTCGGGCCGAGACGGCCGCAGAGCCTCTGGTCGAAGATCAACGTCGACAAGGCCGAGGCGCTCGTGGCTGCCGGGCGTATGAAGGCTGCCGGGCTCGCCGAGATCGAGCGGGCGAAGGCCAACGGTCGCTGGGCCACGGCCTATGCCGGGTCGAAGACCATCGAGGTTCCGCATGATCTGACTGCCGCCCTGGCGACGAACCCCGCTGCCGCCGCCTTCTTCGAGAAGCTCTCGGCGACCAACCGCTACGCCATTCTGTTTCGCATCAACAACGTCAAACGCGCTGACACCCGCGCCCGCAAAATCGCCGAGTACGTGCTGATGCTGTCTCGCCACGAAACCATCTACCCCCAGAAGTCGGCCGAGTAGGTTTCAGCGCGATCGAGCTGGCGTGGGTGTGGAGCCGGGGTGGGGAGGCGAGTGGGCCGGCTGTTACGCCGGGTTCTGTCTTGGGCGGGCGCCGAAGCGTTCGCCCATGGACGGCCATCTATCTACGACGTACGTTGCCGCACGCCTCTAGCGGTCTACCCGAAGACACGACGAGCAGCCGTATCGCCTTCTGTCTGACCTTGCTCCGGGCGAGGTTTACCAAGCCGGCCATGTCACCATGGCAGCTGGTGGTCTCTTACACCACCGTTTCACCCTTACCCCGAGGCCTCGCGACGCCCGAAGGCACCGAAAGGAATCGTGGCGGTCTGTTCTCTGTGGCACTGTTCTCTCGGGTTGCCCCGGGTGGGTGTTACCCACCGCCCTGCTCTGCGGAGCCCGGACGTTCCTCGGTGACCATCACGCCCGCGAGTACGAGACCCACGGATGCTCCAGCCAACGCGACCGTCTTGCCGACCCATTCGCAGCCCGAGTCTACCTGCCTGAACCGCGAATACTTGCCGGAGGCAGGAGCGGGCATCCCTACAGCCCCGACTCCTCCGTGCGTACGAGAATGTAGCTGCTGTCGGGGTCGAGCACCACGTCGTCGGGCGCGGCCTGGCGAATCTTGGCAAGATCGGATTCGTGCAGCTTCACGTTGCTGCCCATCGAGATGCCGCGCGTCAGCAGCGCGGCGCCGATGCCGTAGCGCTCCCGCTGCCGGTTGTAGAGAGCGAGCAACTCGTCGCTCACACCGGCGGCGATGAGGTCGCGCGAGACCTGCACTCCGGCGCGCTCGTGGTCGATCTCGGCGAGAGACGCATCGCGGGAGACAACCAGTTCGTCACACTCGGCCGTGAAGATGCCCAGCTCCTCGGTGACGACGGCGAGGCGTGCGTTGATGTCGTCGAGCCGTTCCATGACCGCCAGTTCGATGTCTTCGAGGTCGGATCGGCGCTTCTCCAGCGAGGTGATCTCGTGCCCGAGGCCCTGAATGTCTTTCGCCGACGAGCTCAGCTGCAGCCGGTCGCGATCGCGCTTCAGACGCGCGGCCACGACCTCCACGTCGGATTCCACGCGTGAGATCTCGAGTTCGGCGTCTTCGAGTTCACCGCGCACGGCGGCGTGCCGGTGCGAGACCTCCGACATCTGCGCGGCCAGCTCGTCGAGCCGTTTCTGCTGCGGCAGCGTCTTGGCCTTGTGGCCGAGCTGGGCGAGACGGGTGTCGGCCGCCTGCAGGTCGAGCAGCGACCTCTGTTCTGCGACGGGTGCTTTCATGATGGGTGCTGGTTCCTTCGGTGAGGGCCGCAACGCGTGGCGCTGAGGGAATGAAGCGGATGATCGGGGTCGACGTCACTGCGTGACGACGAACTCCCACGGGTCGGTACGAATGTCGCTGACGCTCACGGTGACACCCGGCAGGGCCTCCCGCAGCTGGGCCGCGGCGACGTCGAGCCAGAGCCACTCGCTCGCCCAGTGCGACACATCGATGAGGGCGGGGCCTCGGCCGAGCAGGGCTTGTTCGCGAGCTTCAGAAGCGGGGTGGTGCCGCAGATCGGAGGTGATGTACACGTCGGCAGCCTGCACCTCGGAGTTGCCGAGCAGCGAATCGCCCGCCCCGCCGCACAGCGCGACGCGCGAGACCGGGGTGTCGTACCCGCCCGAGACCCGAATTCCCGTGGCCGTGGCCGGCAGCAACTCGGCCAGAATCAGTGCGAGCCGCCCGAGTGTGACCGGTTCGGCGAGGTCGCCCGCGCGGCCCAGGCCGGTGCCCGGCACCGCGCCCGCGACCAGCGCAACCTCGTTCGCCAGCCCGAGCCGGCGCGCGATGACGCTGGAGACCCCGTTGTCGACGATGTCGGCGTTCGTATGCGCCGCAACCAGGGCGCAGCCGCCGCGGATCAACCGCGCCAGCATCGCCCCCTTGTAGGTGGTTTCGGCGACCGTGGTCACGCCGCGCAGCAAGAGCGGATGATGCACCAGCAACAGGTCGTCTCCGGCAGCAACGGCCTCATCGACCGTCTCGGCGACCGCGTCGACGGCGAGACGGATGCTCGTCACCTCGGCCTCAGGGTCGCCAGAGAGCAGCCCCGGCGCATCCCACGACTCCGCAAACTCGACGGGCCAGAGCCTCTCGATCACTGCGTTGACTTCACGAACCGTAACTGACACGACCCCAGCCTACGGCGGCGGGCGTCAGAGCGTCACCGCATCACCGCTTCACCGCGGCACCGGGTTCACCGCGTCACCGACTCCGTCACGACGAACTTCGTGTTGCGCCCCAGCTCGCGGGTCGATCCGACCAGCCGGCGCAGATCGGCCTGATAGGCGAGGTGCGTGTTGAACACGGTGAAAAGCCGCCCGCCCGGCCGCAGTACCCGCGCCGCATCGCGGAACATCGCCAGCGCGACTCCGGTGTGCACCGAGCTGCCGACGTGAAAGGGCGGGTTGCAGACGATCACGTCGGCGCTGTCGTTCGGTTGTTTCGAGAGCAGATTGTCGCGCACCACGGTCACCCGGTCATCCAGTGCGTTCGCGGCCAGGGTGCCCTGGGCCGACGCCACGGCGGCCGCCGAGCTGTCGCTGGCGATGATCGAGTCGGGGCTCTGCCGGGCCAGGGCGGCCGCGAGGATGCCCGTTCCGCAGCCGAGGTCGATGGCAGTGAGCCGGGGAGGCGCCGACTGCCCCTCGGCGGTCGAGCTTGGCGCAGTCTGCTGCGGAGGCACGATCTCATCGAGAAACGACAGCAGAAAACGCGTGCCGATATCGAGCGTAGTTGCCGAGAAGGCGCCGCCGTACGCCACCACCGTCAGGCCCAGCTCGGAGTTATGCTCGACGCGCGGGTACCGCGGAGCATCCGTGGGTCGAGTGAGCCCGCGAGCGATCAGAACCCGCGATTTCTGCCGCGCGCGCGTGGCCGAGACCTCGGCGAACGAGCGGCCGAGCACGTCGTTCATGGCGAGCGTGAGGTGCTTGATGCGGCCGCCCGCGAAGACCACCACGTCGTCGGCAGCGTATCTCGCGATCAGGTCGGCCACTTCGTCGAGCTCGGCGAGCGAGCGCGGCAGCTGTAGCAACACGGCTCGAGCGCCCGAGACGAGCGACGCATCGAGCGTGTGCGAGTCGTACCGGCCGCTGAGGCCGAGCCGTTCCGCGTTGGCGGCTAGAGCGAGCTCGCCGGTGTACGCGTCTTGAGAGACCCGGATGCCCGACAATCCGTGAGCGGAGGCGGCACCCAGCGTGAGCGCGCCATACCGGTCGCCGACCACGACGACGTCACGGCCATCCACTGTCTCGAGCAGCTCGGCCGCCTCGTCGAGCATGAGCCGATCGCTGGCGTCGCTGGCGAAGAGGTTCGGCGCCTCGATATCGGGCCAGCGCCGCAATCGGTCGAACGCGAACTGCTCCATCTGCCCAACGGTGCCACATCTGATGCTCTGGTGCCGAATCGAACGCGGTCAACGCACAACTTGCCGGTCAGGGAGCTCAGATTCGGGCGGGCGGCAACTCGTCCGCACACATCGTCGAACCGGGGCCGATCCGAGCTCGTATTCGCCGAGGTCGGCCCCAGCTTCGCCTATTTTTCGGCCACCGGAGTCGGCGCCGCGCGGCCATGCTGCAGGCTAGGGCCGCGAGCCGGCACCCTCGATGAGTTTGGCGATCTCGGTCGCCGACAAGCCCGAGTTGATCACGACGACGCCGGGGCGCTCCGGATGCTCGAGGCCGGGCCCCTGGCCACGCGGGCCCGAATCGCCCATCGATTCGCCGATCTCGTCGAGCAGTTCGGCGAACAGCGCCCGCGGGTCTTCGGTGCTGGGCGATCGGAACCAGCGTTCGAACACCTGGCTGAGCGCAGCCAGCAGCGCGGCGGCCACGATCTGGGCGTAGATCTCGCTGCGCGCGCCGAGGTTCTGCCGGGTCAAGAAATCGCCGAGCAGCTGCTGGTACTCGCGCAGCCAGAGCACCTCGCGGTCGCGCAGGGCACGGTTGCTGCGCACCAGAGCCGAGCGGCGCACCACGAAGTCGGCGTCGGCGAGCTGACCGTCGATGACGGGGGCCAGAGCCGCGCCTGCGACGGCGATCGGCTCTGTGCCGAAAGGAGCGGTGCCGAAAGGAGCTGTGCCCGAGAAAGCGGTGCCGGAGGAAGCGGTGCCGAAGGGAGCGGTGCCGCCCAGCGATCGCAGGCGCTCTTCGACGAGCAGCAGATAGTCGGCGTGGTCGGAGAACAGCACGTCTTCACGCACCGGAAAGTAGCGGAAGAACGTGCGCCGACTGATTCCCGCGGCGAGGGCGATGTCTTCGGCCGTGGTCGCCTCGAAACCCTTGGACTCGAAGAGCTCGAGGGCAGCTCGTCTCAGCGGCGCATAGAGCTGTGCGCCTTGAGCGGTTACCGGGCGCGCAACAGTGCGGCCGTCACGGTCATCGGTCATACTGCGCCTTCTTCTCACGACACGGCCGAACGAGTTGCGAACCCGTGGCACTGAGTGACAGGATACTGGCACCGGATGCAAATGCACTAGTCGCGAGTGACGAGCCGAGCATCCTGAAGCCATCGCAAGAGTTTCAATGAGGAGATCTCCGTGCCTGATGAAGTGACCACCCCCGACGTGTCGACGCCCGACTCGAGCGCCTCCGTCGCATCGCACGACGTCGCATCGCACGACGTCGCATCGCACGACATCGCATCGCACGAGACCGAATCCCACGACGTCGCAACGCACGACATCGAGCTGCACGACATCGCGGTCTTCGACAATCTGCTGCACGAGACCCGCACGTTCGCCCCGAGCGCAGAGTTCGCCGCGCAGGCGAACGTGACGGCCGAAGCGTACGCCCGCGCCGAGACCGACCCCGAGGGCTTCTGGCGAGAGCAGGCCCTCCAGCTCGACTGGGTGAAACCGTTCACCGAGGTGCTCGACTGGAGTGGAGCGCCCACCGCACGCTGGTTCGCCGACGGCACCCTGAACGTCGCGTACAACTGCGTCGACCGGCACGTTCTCGCCGGCTACGGCGACCAGGTTGCGATCCACTGGGTCGGAGAGCCCGGCGACACCCGAGACATCACCTATGCCACGCTCAAAGACGAGGTTTCGCAGGCGGCGAACGCTCTCACGGCGCTGGGATTGGTCGCTGGAGACCGGGTGGTCATCCAGTTGCCGATGATTCCCGAGGCGGTCATCTCGATGCTCGCCTGCGCCCGGCTCGGTTTAGTGCACAGCGTCGTGTTCGGCGGGTTCTCGGCCGCCGCGCTGCGCGCTCGGGTCGACGACGCCGCGGCGCGCTTGGTGATCACCTCTGACGGCCAGTACCGGCGCGGCACGGGTGCGCCGATGAAGGCGAACGTCGACGAGGCTCTCGTCGGGGCCGAGACCGTCGAACACGTGCTCGTCGTGCGCCGGGTGGGCGACCCTGTCGAGATGCAGGCCGGGCGCGACCTCTGGTGGCACGAAGCGGTGGGCGGAGCGTCGACGGAGCACGCGCCCGAGGCGTTCGAGGCCGAGCATCCGCTGTTCATTCTCTACACCTCGGGAACGACGGGTAAGCCCAAGGGCATTCTGCACACCAGCGGCGGGTACCTCACGCAGGCCGCCTACACGCACCGCGCCGTGTTCGACCTCAAGCCCGACACCGACGTGTACTGGTGCGGTGCTGACGTCGGCTGGATCACCGGGCACAGCTATATCGTCTACGGCCCGCTCGCGAATCGCGTCACCCAGGTCATGTACGAGGGCACGCCGAACACGCCGCACGAGGGGCGGCACTTCGAGATCATCGAGAAGTACGGCGTGACGATCTACTACATCGCACCCACCCTCATTCGCACGTTCATGAAGTGGGGGCGCCACGTGCCGGCGTCGTACGACCTCTCGACGCTGCGTGTGCTCGGCAGCGTCGGCGAGCCGATCAACCCCGAGGCGTGGATGTGGTGCCGCGAGATCATCGGCCGGGGCAACGCGCCCATCGTCGACACCTGGTGGCAGACCGAGACCGGCGGCATCATGATCGCCCCGCTGCCGGGGGTCACCGCAACCAAACCCGGCTCGGCACAGCGAGCCCTGCCGGGAATCTCGGTGCAGATCGTCGACGAGAGCGGTCACCGCGTCGAGCCGGGCGAGGGCGGATACCTCGTCATCGACAAGCCGTGGCCGGCGATGACGCGCGGCATCTGGGGCGATCCCGACCGTGCCCGCGAGGTGTACTGGGAACGCTTCGCCGCACAGGGCTACTACTTCGCCGGCGACGGTGCCAAGTACGACGAAGACGGCGACATCTGGATGCTCGGCCGGGTCGATGACGTCATGAACATCTCCGGGCACCGCATCTCCACCATGGAGGTCGAATCTGCTCTCGTGTCGCACCTCGCCGTTGCCGAGGCAGCCGTCGTCGGGGCGGCGGACGAAACCACAGGTCAGGCCATCGTGGCATTCGTCATTCTGCGTGGTTCGAGCGAAGACCTCGGTATGAGTCAAGACGAGATCGTCGCCGAGCTGATGAAGCACGTCTCGAGCGAGATCGGCCCGATCGCGCGCCCGAAGCGCATTCTCGTGGTGCCCGAGCTGCCGAAGACGCGCTCCGGCAAGATCATGCGCCGCCTGCTGCGTGACGTGGCCGAGAACCGCACGATCGGCGATGTCGCCACCCTCGCCGACACCTCGGCCATGCGCATCATCACCGAGAGCCTGCGCGGCGGCTCTGAAAGCTGAGTTCGCGCTGCTCGGCGTTAAACGACACATGTTGCTTTGCGAGGAGTACTCTGGGAAGAGATTCTGACCCAGAAAGAAGCATCATCGTGAAAGCACTGCGTTACGTCGCCGTCGGCCAAGCCCCCGAAGTCGTCGAGATCCCGATTCCGAAGCCGGGCCCCGGCCAAGTGCTGCTGAAGGTGACCGCCGGCGGCGTGTGCCATTCCGACGACTTCGTGATGGGCCTGCCTGAAAAGGA
Source organism: Subtercola sp. (assembly GCA_025463765.1). GTDB lineage: Bacteria > Actinomycetota > Actinomycetes > Actinomycetales > Microbacteriaceae > Subtercola. The sequence continues at coordinate 31,033 of JAODBC010000020.1, forward strand.
CTACCTCGAACAGGGTTATCCGCTTCCGATGACGCTCGGCCACGAGGGCGCCGGCATCGTGCACGAGCTCGGTGAGGGCGTCGACTCGACGCTGAAGGTCGGCGACGCCGTGGCCGTGTACGGGCCGTGGGGCTGTGGCCGCTGTCACAACTGCTCGATGGGCATGGAGAACTACTGCACCAATGCTGCGGCCGAGGGCATCCGCCCACCCGGGCTCGGCAGCCAGGGCTCGATGGCCGAGTACATGATCGTCGACGATGCTCGTCACCTCGTTCCTCTCGATGGGCTCGACCCCGTAAAGAACGTGTCGCTGACAGATGCCGGGCTCACCCCGTACCACGCCATCAAGCGGTCGCTGCCGAAACTCGGTGCGGGCACGTTCGCCGTGGTCATCGGCACAGGCGGGCTCGGTCATGTGGGCATCCAGATTCTGAAGGCGCTCTCTGGCGCGACCATCATCGCGCTCGATGTCAGCGACGAGAAGCTCGAGCTGGCGACCCACGTCGGTGCAGATCACGTGATCATCAGCGACGCGGCGGCGGCCGAGAAGATCCGCTCGCTCACCAACGGACTCGGCGTGAACGCCGTCTTCGACTTCGTCGGCGCCACGCCCACCATGGCTCTGGCGCAGAGCATTGCGGCGCTGGATGCCGACGTGACCATCGTCGGAATCGGCGGCGGCACCATGACCCTCGGTTTCGGCGCCATCGCCTACGACGTAGCCGTGCGCATTCCCTACTGGGGCTCGCGCAGCGAACTCATCGAAGTGCTCGACCTGGCCCGCGCCGGCAAGATCGACGTCGAGATTCAGACCTACTCGCTCGACGACGGCCCGAAGGCCTACGAGGCCCTCGCCGCCAGCACCATCCGCGGTCGCGCCGTCATCGTGCCCTGACTCTCGCACCCGTACGGCGACCGGATGCTCGTGTCAGGTCGTCGGATGCTCGTGTCAGGTCGTCGGATGCTCGGCTCAGGTCGTCGGAATGGTGAGCCGTACCGCTGTTGTGCCCGGGTCGCGGGCATCCCCAGGTCGCCTTCACTACCCCTGACGGGGCATGTAGGGTGGCGGTCATGGCGAACCTCGCGACGTGGCTGTTCGGCATCGCTCTGCAAGAGCCCCTGGAGTACCGCAGACTCCGCCGGATGCGCAGCCGCATCTACAGCGTCGTGGCGCCGCTGGAGGCGCAGATCATCCGCTCGCCCGAGCCGATACCGTTCGACGCCCTCGACCGCAGCGCCTTCACCCCGGCCAAGCCGGGCACGTCGTGGGGCCGCACTCACGATTGCGCCTGGATTCGCCTGACGGGCACCATTCCCGAACGCATGTTGGGCGAGCCCAACACGGTCGTGATGCTCGGCATTCGCGGTGAGGCCCTCGTGCACGATGCCCAGGGCGGCGTCATCGACTCCGTCAGCACGGTCTTCTTGCAGGGCGACCTGCCGCACGCGGGCGCCCGGTACCGGCCGCTGCATCACGTCGAGCCCGACGAACACGGAAACGTCGAGCTGTTCGCCGACGTGAGCTACAACGGCTTCTTGCTCTACGCGATCGGCCGCGGGGTCTACCACGGCGCCCACGTTGCGACCCGCAACGATGAGGCCTTTGCGCTCTACTACGACTACCTCACACTGCTCGTGTTGGCCCGGGCGACCGACGACGACGCGCTCGAGACCGAGCTGCGCCGGGCGCTGGCAACGTCGTACCGACGATTCGCGGCCCACGATCTGCGCGGAGCACGAGTCGCGCTGGCCGCCTCGCTCGAAGCCCGCAGCGAGAGCGACTTCGTCTACAGCGCCATCGGCCACGGCCACCTCGACATGGCCTGGCTCTGGCCATTGCGCGAGACGCACCGCAAGGCGGCCCGCACCTACGTTCGTGCGGTGAATACGATCGAAGAACACGACGGTTACCTCTACGGCACCTCTCAACCGCAGCAACTGCTCTGGATGAAGCAGGAACAGCCCGCCCTCTACGACCGGGTGAAAGAAGCCGTCGCAGCGAACCGCATCGAGCTGCAGGGCTCATTCTGGGTCGAGACCGACACCAACCTCGCGGGTGGCGAGGCGCTCATCCGCCAGTCGCTCGTGGGGCGCCGGTTTCTGAAAGACGAGTTCGGCCTCGGCGACGACGACCTTCGGCTGTGCTGGCTGCCCGACACCTTCGGCTACAGCGGCAACCTGCCGCAGATCATCTCCAAGAGCGGCATGGACTGGTTTCAGACCATCAAGCTCGCCTGGAACAAGGTGACCGTCTTTCCGCATCGCAGCTTCGTATGGAAAGGCATCGACGGCTCGAGCGTTCTGGTGCACATGCCCCCGGAGGGCGATTACAACAGTCGCGGTGCGGCCGACGGACTGCTGCGCGGCCTCGCGCAGTACCCCGAGAAGGCGATCAACACCGCCCTGCTCGTCTACGGATCAGGCGACGGCGGGGGCGGCCCGAACGAGGTGCATCTCGAGGTCACCGGGCGCGAGCACGACCTGCGCGGGCTGCCGCGGGTCGAATACCGCAGTGCCGGCGACTTCTTTCGCGGGCTGGAGAAGAAGGTCGACGAGCTGCCCCACACGCACACGGGCGAGCTCTACCTCGAGACGCATCAGGGCACCTACACGACCCAGGCCGACATCAAGAAGCACGACCGTGTCGCCGGCCGCAAGCTGCACGAAGCCGAAGCTCTCGCCGCGATCGTCGGCGACGACAGCACCGTCGTTCTCGAGCCGCACTGGCGCGCGCTGTTGCTCAACAACTTTCACGACATTCTGCCCGGCTCCTCTATCGCTCGGGTGAACCGCGAGGCGGTCGAGGCGTACGAGAGCATCGAGACGGCCGCCGACACGTATGCCGCCGGGCTCATCGACCGCCTGCCGGGTGCGACGGCGACCCCGGGCGTGCCTGTGGATGCCCGGCACTCCGAAAGCGCGCCAGCACTCGCTCCACCCTCAGCCATCAACCTCACCTCGTTCGTGCGCCACGAATTCACTCGCGTGCAGGGTCGCTGGTTCTACGCCGACATCGAGCCGTATGCCGCCGCGCCTTTGACTCCGTTCTCCCCGTCCGGCGATGCGGGCTCCGCGCCGCTCTCGTTCGCACCGGCCTTCTCGTCGACGAAGAACACGCTCTCGAACGGCATGCTCACCCTGCGGTTCGCCGCCGACGGATCGATCTCCTCATGCCTCGACGCGGCCGGTGTGGAACACTCCGCCGGCGGTCTGAACCGGCTGACCCTGCACCGCGACCCCTATCAGTGGCCGTTCGACGCCTGGGACATCGGCCAGAAGTACACCGCCCGCACACCGCAGTCGCTGCGCCCGAGCAGCGTGTCCACCACGATCGACGGCCCCACGATCATCCGGAGCCAGACTTATACGTGGAAGCGCGGCGAGGTCGAGCAGCGCGTCGTGCTCGAGGCCGGCAGTGAACTGGTGCGGTTCGAGACCCGAGTCGAGTGGCACGAGAAGCACCACATGCTGCGTGCCGACTTCTGGCCCACGCACTACGGGCCCGTGGCGAAATGCGAGATTCAGTTCGGCCACATCGAGCGGGCCACCACCGAACTGAACGCGCCCTCGACCGCCCAGTTCGAGGTGTGCGCGCACAAATGGCTGGCGACCTCGACCGCGAGCGGCGGGTTCGCGCTGCTCAATGACGCGAAGTACGGTCACCGAGCCAAGAGCGGGCTGATCAGCCTGAACCTGCTGCGCTCCCCCACCTTTCCCGACAAGCTCGCCGACCGCGGGTCGCACACCTTCACGTACGCGTTCCGTCCGTTCGCTGTAGATGCTCTCGCAGACGTGATTCGCGACGGATACCGCCTCAACAGCCCCCTGCTCACCGCGGCCGGCGTCTCGTTCGACAGCGTCGTTTCGGTCGACCATGCGGGCATCGTCATCGAAACCCTCAAGCCGGCCGAAGGCGGGCGGGGCGTGATCGTGCGCCTCTACGAGAGTCTCGGCGAACCGACGACGGCAGCGCTCCGAACTACTCTCGAACACTCACGGGCGAGCGAAACAGATCTCATCGAGCGAACCACGGGCGCAGCCGATCTCGACCGGCTCGAGTTCACCCCCTTCGAGATCAAAACGATTCTGCTGGAGCGCTGACCGATGACCGCACTGGCTGAACGATGACTGCACTGGCTGACCGATGACCGCACAGAAAGGCTGAGCCATGAGCACGCAGACAGCGCCGTCTGCACCGCCCCCGTCGACACGAATCCCCTCCGCTCGCACACAGAGCAGGGCTATCGTGACGGCAGGTTTCGGTCAGAACGCGATTCTCACCACCGTCACCACGTTCTTGCTGGTGTACCTGCTTCAGTACGCGCACATCTCGACCGCCGGCATCGCGGTGGTCACCACGATCATCGCCGTCGCGAAGATTCTCGATGCGATCAGCGACCCGGTGATGGGCAGCATCATCGACATGACGCGAACGCGCTGGGGCAAGATGCGCCCGTTCATCCTCTTCTCCGCGGCGCCGGTCGCCCTGTTGACCGGCCTGCTGTTCACTGTTCCCGCGGCCGCCGAGTCGACACAGCTCGTGTACTTCGGGGTCGTCTACGTGCTTTGGGGCTTCGCGTACACCGTGTGCGACGTGCCGCTGTGGGGGCTCATCGGCTCGGCGTTCAGCGATCCGGTCGCCCGCAACCGTGTCATTTCGCGAGTTCGAGCCTTCGGTGCCATCTCGCTGGGGCTGGCGACGCTCGGCATGCCGTGGCTGGCCCAGGCGCTGAGCTTCGCTCCTGCGGGCGCAGCAGAACAGACGACGGCGAGCGGATGGTCGCGGGCGGTGTTCGCGGTCGCCATCGTCGGCATGGGGCTGTACTTGTTCGCGTTCGTGTTCGGGCGCGAGCGGCCGCAAGAGATCGGCAAGCCGCGCTTGAAGTTTCGGCAGCTGTTCCGCGAGCTGTTTCACAACACCCCGCTGCTGATGGTGCTGATCGGCTCGGTGCTCGGCTTCGGGCGGTTCATCGTGCAGGCCGGCGGGGCGGTGTTCGTGGTCATCGCGTACGGCAACGCGGGGTACTTCACGTTCATCGGGGCCGCGATCATCCTCGGTCTTGTGATCGCGTCGTTCTTCACTCCGCGCCTGCTTCGGCTCATGTCGGCCCGGCGGTTGATGGTGAGTAGCTCGGTCGCCGGCGCGGTGTTCTACGTGGCCATGTACCTCGTGGGGTTTCAGAGCCTCATCGCGCTTGCTGTGTTCATCTTTCTCACCGGGCTGACGCTCGGAATCTTCGGTGTGGTGCAGGCGACCATGATCGCCGACGCCGTCGACGATGCCGAGGCGAGAACCGGCGTGCGCAATGACGGCATCTCGTTCGCGTCGCTGACCTTCGTCTCGAAGATCATGAACGCACTGGCCGTTCTCGTGTTCGGGTTCTTCGTGGTCTTCGCCGGGTACCAAGACGGTGTGGCGGTGACTCCGGCGATGCAGAACACCATCTTTCTCTCGATCACGATCGTGCCCGCGATCAGCTGCCTCGCGTCTGCGGTGCCGTTCTTGTTCTACCGTCTGCACGGCGGGCGTCCAGTAGCCGCGACTGCTGCGACGGTGGAGTGAGACGGGTTCTCAGCGCCGCGTCATAAGCTGTACGGGTGATCGAAGAGCCGCCGACGACGACTCAGCGCCCGGCTGAGGTCGAGCGTCGGCGCGCCGGTGAAATCGCCCGGCCGGCCGCCAGGCCCGCAGGCCCGATCGCCGTGTACGACACGGTCACCGAGGGGATGACCGGGTGGCGGTTTCTGCGCACCGGGCGGTGGCTCGCCTATACCGCGGCCGCCATTCTCTTCGCGATCATCTGCCTCTTTCTGGCGAACTGGCAATTCGACCGCGGCCAGCAGGCTTCGGCCGACAACGCCATCGTCGCCGCCAACTTCTCTGCCGAGCCAGTGCCGATCGAGCGGGCACTGCCGACTCTCGGCTCCTACGACGCGAGCCAGAACTGGCAGCGGGTCAGCGTCACGGGCGTTTACCTCGCGAACGAAGAACTCGTCGTGCGTAACCGCTCGAACAGCGGATCCAATGGCTTCGAGGTGGTCACTCCCCTGCAGCTGAGCGATGGTTCCGTGTTCCTCGTCGACCGGGGCTGGGTGCAGCCGTCACCCACCGACGCGCTGAATCCCGACTCGATACCTCGACCGACGTCTGGCACCGTCACCGTCGTCGTGCAGCTGCGACCGAGCGAGGCGCCGCTCGGAACCGGTACCTCTGCGGGCAGCAACCAGATTCAGTCGATCACCCTGCCCAGAGTGCAGCAGACGATCGGCGGAGACGTCTATACCGGGGCCTACGGGTTGCTGAACAGCCAGACTCCTGCTGCCGAAGCGGGCCTGACGAACATCCAGACGTCGATGCCCACCGAAGACGTCGGCACGCACATCTCGTACATGGTGCAGTGGCTGTTCTTCGCCCTGCTCGGCTTCTTCGCACTCGGCCTGGCCGCGCGCAAGGTGCACCGCGAACTGAACTCCGACGACCCCGAAGAGCGAGAGCGGGCATCCGAACGCATGCGCAAGCGTGCCCGCAAACCCTTCACCGACGAAGAGCTCGAAGACGAGGAGATCGACGGCTTCTTGCCGCTCACCCGCTGGGGCGGTTCTGTCGGCGCCGCCTCGCCTGCGCCACGCGCTATTCTCCCCCGACCCGACGAGCCGCCACGCGGGCCGGGCGACGACACCGCCTGACGCCGAGTTCGTTCCGGCGCTTTCGCCAGAAATGCTGCCGCGTCACTCGGGTGAAATAGACTGAGACGATGAGTCAGACCCAGCTCGTTCTCAGCCCTACTCGCCGCTTGGAGGGCGATGAGCCGGATCCAGCTGAACGGCCGGGCCCAGCTGAACGGTTGAATCTAGCTGATCGGCCGGGCCTAGCTGAACGGCCGGGTCTCGCTGAACGGCCGGGCCTAAGTGAACGGCCGACTGTCACTGAACGGCCGAATCATCCTGAGCGGTCGGATCACGCGGATCGAGCAGCCTCGTGCCGGTTCGCCGCGCACTGCTCCTGTGTGTTCCTCAAGACCGAGGCTATCGACGTGCCGGCGACCGGCTTTCCCGTCTACAGCGATTCGGTGCGCACGGAGATGCAGTCCTGGGAACGCCGCGGCTGGGTCGTGACCGTGGCCGACTCGCGAAAGGTGGTGCTCGAGAAGCGCAACTCGATACCTCTCTGCCTGAACGTGCTGCTCGTTTTCATGACGGCATTCCTGTGGAGCATCGCCTGGGCGGTGCGCGCGCGCAAAAAAGAGACTCAGACCCGCGTGCTGACGATTGCCCCCAGCGGCGACCTCGCTCACGTAGAACTGCTGACGGGCCCAACGGGCATCGAACCACTGCAGTAGCAGCGCAGTCGGCATCGAAACTCGGCAGAAACCCCGCCGCCCGGTGTTCACTCGGCACTCCGGGCGGAGCTGACGCGCTATGGCCGCTTATTGCGGGGATGCAGCGTCAGCTCCGACGAAAGCGTGCGGCGTGCCCGCCCGCTCTCACGCCGATTTGGCGGTGAAGACGGCGAGGGCCTGCTGCGCGGTTCGGCGAACGTTCTTGTCGGGGTCTCGCAGCATGGCCGTGAGTCTCTCTACGGTGCCGTCACCCGTGCCGGCATCGCCGACCGCGGCGAGGGCCAGTGCGCCGGCCGAACGCACCCGGGCGCGTTCGTCGGTAGTGAGCCGGGAAAGCTCGGCCACGGTGCCGATTCTGCGTTCAGCGCAGACCTTGGCGCACATCTCGCGCACCCGCCACGCCTGATTGCCAAGGCCCGCGATCACGACGGGAGCCGCCGAGTCGTCCCACACGTAGAGCAGAGCGCGGGCACCCCACACCTCAGGCCAGTACAGCGCGGGAGCACCACCCAGAATGCCCTCAGCGTGGTCACCGCCCACCACGCGCAAGAAGTCTTCACCTTCGTACCCGCCCGAGAGCAGCGACGCCGCCCGGCGCACGACGCTGGCTGCGCCCGAACGCTCCTTCTCGGCATCGAGCCGGGCTTCGAGGGAATCGGTCGTAGACGCGGGGAGATCGGATTCGTCAGCCATAAGTGCTTCAAGGGTACCGCGCCGCGGCACTTCAGCTGAATCCCCGGGCCACCCCGTCTGCGGGTGCGTGACGCACTGCTCCCGTCTGTGCTTCCCCGAACTCCGTGATGGCATCCGCATGATCGCTCGCCCAGTCATTGAGAATCTCGATCGGATCGACGAGGGTCTGGCCCAGGTCGGTGAGGCGGTAGTGGATGTGCCTCGGCGCATTTTCGAGACGTTCGACGAGCCCGTAGCCCTGCAGTCGTCGCAGGGTGTCGGTGAGCACCTTTCGGGAGACGCCTCCGACGAGGTCGACGAGTTCGCCGTGCCGACGAGGCTGTCGGCTGAGTCCGTAGATCACGAGTGGCGCCCATTTGTCGGAAAGGATCTCCATCACGAGCCGCGCGGGGCAGTCGGAGAGGAACACAGGATCGATCGGTTCATGCATGTCATCCACGGTACCTCTGGGTAACGAGCCCGTCTGTAGCGTGGTGAACGAGTATTGATCGGCGAAGAACTGAGGAGAACCATGCCACGAGTAGTTGTTTTCGACGAGTTCGGCGGCCCCGACGTGTTGCGCATCGTCGATGATCCCGTCGTCGAACCGCAGGTGGGAGAGGTGCGGTGAGGATCGAGGCCTTCGCCATCAATCCGCTCGACGCGATGATGCGTTCCGGGGC
>JAODBC010000003.1 GCA_025463765.1 Subtercola sp.
CCAGAGCCATCGTGCGATACGTCCTTCTGTGAGTGACTTTGATCGGTTCTCATCGACCATCGCACGATGGCTCACCACGTCGACAACACGACGCTCACCTAGCCGGAAATTCCACCACTCACCGGGACGCAACCGTCATAACCGGCAGATTTCAAGTAGCCGAATTCCTTTGCGAACCATGTACTGGCGTTTTCCCGCGCGAGCGGATCGCTGGCCAACCGAATCGAGCTATTGCGTGCGATCGCCTGGTCTAAGACGCGCGTTTTGCGGGCCGAGATCTCTGCCTCACTCAAGCCCGAGAAACTACACCCCACCAGGGACGCGACCTCCTTCGCGCTTGTCGTGGATGTTGAACGCCTGAGTAGGTGACGCCGCGGCATTCAAGGTGTGACCCGCATCGGCTCAAGAAGCGAGCCATTCGTTCACTTCGCAAAGCTCGAGCCAAGCGTCCGGCCAGTGGTGAGGTCAATCTCCAACACATACCCGCTCCAAGTTCGAGCAGTCAGCTTCCCATCGCCACCAATGTCAAATGAAGTAAAGGCATCCGAAGGCTGCTGAGGAGGTGTCTGGGCATTCCATACGATCTGACCACTGGCGTCAATCCGAATGAGGTTGTCAAACCTACGATCCTTCTCGTGCATAGGATCCCAGAGAACAATGGCTGAATTTGATCCGGCAAGATTGACAACTCTCGTAGCCGGGATTCCGGCAATGAAGCGCTTCCATCCCAAGGTTCCAGGTGCCCTCGAGTATTCGACAGATCCGTCTCTCAACTGAAAATTCATGATCATCGCACCTTACCGACCCAGCGGGACACCGTCTTGGAAGTTTTCAATTCCAATGCGCTCGAGCAGGCGAACCTGTGGCCAACCGCCTGGCTGTCCGAATGCGGCACCGGCCGGGCCAACCTGAATACGGGTCCCAGCAGGCACAGTGACTCGCGAGAAGAATTGCGCGCCATTTGCCGGCGGCAACGCTAAACCCTGCCTTGCCGCTGAAGCAGACGATGGCTCAATGGGAGACAGCCATTCGCCGGACTGGCCTGCTCGGTCCCCCCACACGCGAAACATATTCTCATCGGTGTTTGTGACGCGGCTTAGTGTTGAACCTCCCCAAGGATCTACTTCGGTAGCCGCCTCCAGGGCCAACGGGGCGGTGGCTGAGCCTGCGCCGACAGCTCCTCCCGCTGTCACCGCAGCGGCCTCGGCTGCGCTACACACTCCGGCAGTGGACAAAGTGCAGACGGCGGCGATCGCGATGGCCACCAAGAGGAGGCCGTGAATTACCTGAGTTGCGTTATCCCGTGCGGCTTGAAGCTGTTGCGCTGTCGCGGTTTTCTTCGCCCCACAAACTCCAGTCAGACCGGCGGTGCAGGTCTGACCTGACGCGTTCGGCACGGCTGTTGAACTGCCGTAGGAGACATGGCCTGTGTTACCCGCCGCTGACGGAGCGCCCTGACCTGACGCGTGTGCCCCGGGTATACTCATGCCCTGCCCGGACTGGTTGGTGTCGCCCTGCCAGCTGTTATCGAAGGTGCCGAGGGGTTTGTTGCCAGACGGGTCGCTGAGCGTGATGGGGCTGTTTTGGGCGTAGCCGTAGCCGTTGTTCTGGGCCGGGTTGAACGGGGAGAGCACGCTGTCGACGCTGAGGAACTTGCCGATGGCGGGGTCGTAGGCGCGAGCCCCTACTTGGGTGAGGCTGGAGAAACTCGAGGTGGGCTTGTCGAGATATCCGTTTTGCGATGACCATGGCACGGCCGACCCGCGGGTGTTGCCATAGGGATCTTCGTAGCGGTGGGTCACCGCGCCTGTGGTGGCGTTGGTTTCGAGGTCGGGGGTGCCGTCGATGTCGTTGCTGATCCAGCAGATCGCACTGGTCGAGGAGCCGGCCGCGGTGGTCCGTTCAGCGACTGGGGTGCCGTTGAGGGTGTAGGTGCGCACCGCCGAGATCTCTGTGGTGCCCGGCCCTTGGTGGATCTGGGTGTCGGGGAGATAGAGCGTTGAACCGTTGGTCGGGTCGCTTTGGAGCAGCAACGCACCTGACGCGTCGTAGACGTCGGTCTGGGTCTTGCCGCCAATCGTGAGGGTAGCGATCTTGCCGGTGGGCCCGTAGGTGAGTGTTTGACCGGACCGAGTGGTTGTGTCGTGGTCGTAGGTGTACGTGTCCGTCGTGGTCGTCGCGGCGGCGTGCGAGATGCTTTGCACGGCGTGCGGGTTCGCTGCCCCAGCGGCGGGGTAGGCGTACGAGTCTGCGATCTGGCTGCTGACACCAGTGACGGCGTGGGTGGTCGCGGTGGTGCGGTTGCCCGTGCCGGGGTCGACGGTGTAGCTCTTCCAGTACGGGGCCGGGCCGCCAAGTGCGGTGCTCGAAGGCGCGGTGGCACAGGAATTGCTGACCGGTGTCCACGCTCCGGTGAGGTTCTGCAGCGAGTCATAGCTGTAGCACTGCGTGTCGGTCTTCGCGCTGCCCGATGTCGAGACCGACGTGACGTTGCCGCCGTTATCGTGGGTGTAGATGCGCTGGGCCTGCATGGTGTCGACGCCACGGGTCATGGTGTCGTCAGCGATATTCGCGATCTGCCCGTTCGCGTCGTCGTAGCCGTACCCGGTGAAGTCGGTAGTCGTACCGGATTTTTCGTATTGGGAGACTTGGCCGAGCGCGTTGTAGTAGACGCCGGCGTAGTCATCGATGCCCCAGCTACCGGTCAGTTTGCCGAGAGAGTCGTAGGTGAACTGCAACAGTTCGTCAGCGATGCCGCCGACCTTCGGGTAGGTCTTATCGGCCAGGGCACCATCGACGTAGTAGTCCATGCCGGTCGTATAACTTGTGCCACCGAACGCCGTCGCACCGGTCGGGATGGTGATCGTGTCGCCCGCGGGATCGTAGAGGCCGTCGTATCCGGTGACGGTGTCTGTATAAGCCAACCCTGGATGCCCGGTCGTCGACCCGGTGTAGCTGGCGGAGGAGGCGAGTTGGCCTTTACCGCCGGGTGCGGTGTCGTACGCCCAGGTGGCGAGCTGGATGCCCGCGGTTCCTGCGGCGCCCTGGTACTGACCGGTCCTTCGGTTGAGCGTGTCGTATGTGTAGGCGAGGGTGATGCCGGGGTTGTCGGTGCTGGTGAGCTGATTCCCTGCGAGGTCGTAGGTCGAGGTGGTGGTTCCGGCGTCGGGGTCGACGGCCTTGATCTGGTGGCCGAGAGCATCGAACGCCCACGACCACTTGTTTCCGGCTGGGTCGGACATCGAGGCCATGTTGCCCTGCGGATCGTACGTGTACGTCGTTGCCTGTTGAGTGCCGCTGATACCCGCGGACTGGTGCTGAACCAGTTTCGTTTTCTGCCCGAGCGCGTTCGTGAACGTGCTCGTCGGGGTGCCGCCAGCGGGTGGCACGACGTCGACACGGTCAGCGCCCGGGTACGAGGTAGTCGTGCGGTATCGCTCTTTGACGTTCTGGTCGAGAATTGTGGCCGTGGTCCGCCCGGCGCCGTCGTATTGTGTGAGGATTTCGGAAGCGATCTCCGACTCGCTGTACGGCGCGAACAACGTTGCGGATGCGGCGGAAGAGGTCTCCCAATACGGGTTGTTCTTCATGTACACGCGCCCGGCAGGATCGTAGGCGGTGTCGCTGATGAGGGTGCCGCCGTAGGTCGATGCTTGGGTTTGCACGGGCCTACCGAGGCCGTCGTAGAGGATGTACTGCTCGACAGGCGAGTTGGCCGTGATCGTTGTGGTCGCTACCGCGTTGGGTGAGGTCTGGGAGAGCGTGTAGGCGTAGGAGATCGATGGCCCGGAAGGGTTGTCGGCTTGCGGCCAGCCGGGCAGCCAGACCGCGGCGCGGCGGCCGAGAGCGTCGTAAGTTGCGGTGGTGACGTTGCCGTTCTGATCCGTGGCCGAGGTTTCCGCACCCCAGGCCGGGTTGAGGGTTTCGGTGGTCGTCCAGCCGACCGGGTTTGTCGTTGCGGTCGCGGTCGTTGCGCCGGAGCCTGCAGGAGCCCCGGCGGCGGGTGTGTAACTCGTTGACGTGGTGTGCCCGAGAATGTCGGTGCTGCTGGTGGCTCGGCCCATAGTGTCGTAGCTGGTTTTACCCGATGTGCTCCACACGGCGGTCGCAGCGGAGGTTCCCGCGTAGGAGGAAACGGCATCCGTTTGGGTGGCGTCACCCTTGGTCGGTGCGGCGCCGAAGGCCTGGTTGTCATACGACGTGCGGGTGTCGGAGATCGCTGCCGCCGAATACGTGGCTGACGGGACATCGGGGCAGGCGACCCCGACTTTTGCGGTTTCGTCGGGCAGCCCGATCAGCCACGCGGTAGTGTTCACGGGCGAGTAGCCGGTGGTGGTGCAACTCGAGCTCGCGTCGGACGGAACGGTGCTGACCGTGAGCGGCAGCCCGTACATGCCGTCGTAGCTTGTGGTGGTGTCGGTGGTTCGGTTCCCGCCGGTCGAGAGTGGTTCCGTGACGACGGATTCCTGTTCTCCGGTCATCCGCGCCGCGACGGTGCCGTCGTTCGCGGTGACTCCGGATGCCCAGGGGGTGTTGACCGTGTCGGAGACGACTGCACCGCCGACCCCGTTCAGCACCTTCGTTTCTCGGGTGGTGCCGGCGAACCACAGCGAGTCCTTGACGGAGCCGCCGGTCACGTTGACGCTCTTGGTGCCGCCGGTGGTGTCCGCGCGATCACCATCCATGCCCTGGTAGAAGGTGTAGTCGGTTGCGGTGTTGCCGACTCGGATCTCGACAGAGCTGTACCCGGCATATTGCGACCACGTCTTGTGCGTATCGGGAGTCAGCGGCGAGGTGTCGTATCGCCACGCGGGGGTGCCGGTGTAGACGTAGTCGGTCTCTTGCGGCCGGTCGTAGCCGCCGCCAGTTCGGGGGTCGGCGAGCACCGATGTCACCACGTATTTGTGAAACAGATCTTCTTTCGTCGCTGAGGGTGGGGTGACTTGCGGTGTCCACCATTGAGGGAAGCACCTGCTCGTGTTCGACTGCGGTGCCGCTTCGATCGCGGCGGCACCGGCGGGGGTGCATTGCTGGGCGGAGTAGTTCACTCCGATCGCGGCCCCAGTCGAGGTGGTAATCGCACTGATGCGCCACTTGTACAACGGCGCGAGCCCGTCGATGACCCACACCCGGTTCTGCATGGACGTGCCCGCGAACGTCGTCGTCGGCTCAGAAAGCGAGGCACCCCCGGAGTACCCGGTATGCGCGATCTGCGTCAGCCACAGCGCGGCGTTCGTTCCGTCGCCCGGGGCGGGGAAGGAGTGCCCGAGGGTCCAGACATTCACTTTCTGGTAGCTGCCGCCGGTGAGCGCCTGGGTGGTGATCGTGTCGAGCATCCCGTTGGTCCAGAACGTCGGCGACACCAGGTTCGGGCATGACGTGCCGGTGCAGTACTGATCGAACGGCACATCCGGGTAAAAGGTCGGATGCGCAGGCGCCGTTGCGGCGCCGGTGATCGGTTCCGTGGTGCAGGAGACGTGGGTGGTATCGGAGCAGCGCCCGTACTGGTCGTACCCGAAAGTGACACGGTCGGACGCGTCGTTCGTTGCGTAGATGTTGTTCGCGGTGAGGCCATAGTCGATGTGATCCAACTGACCACCACGAATGTACGACGCGGAACTAGTGCCGCTTTGAGCGTATTTGTTGGTCTCCGCGTTGTAGTAGAGCGCTTCAGCGTTGTTGTGCACGTCGACGACGTAGTCGAGGTTCCATCGCCACGCCTGCGCGCACGCGGACGCCGTGAACGTGGCGGCGTGGCACGGCTCACCGGCATCGTTACCGAACACCGGCACAGTCCACGTCGAGTTCGCTGCTGGCCTGCCCGCGGTAAAGCCGGGGAGCTCGTTCAAGCCGAAGTAGTACTGGGTGCCGTCGCGGGTGGTGAGCCGCCAGCAGTCGGTGTCGTAGGTGCCGTTCGCCGAGCATCCTGCGGCAGTGCCGACGAGGTGCTCGATGCGGGAACCGTCGTCGGACTGCAGCTTCCACACCCCAGTCGTGGCATCTTTGACGAGCTGCCCAGTGTGACCGCCGAGGGAAAGGGTGGCGTTGTCGGTTTTCCAGCACAGATCACCCGAGGTCGTCACGGGGCCGGATGCGCCGTCGTCTTGGGCGCAGGAGACGTAGGTGCGTTCGATGAACCCGCTGCCACCCAAAGACCAGCCGTCACCGATGGCGGACGGCTGATTGTTCGACGACCCGGTCTCACCGTCGACGGACTGCGAGTCGTAGGTCAGATTCACGCTCGGCGCGGGCCCGGCTGCGGCTGGCGGCACGGCCATCGGGTACGACCAGGAGAAGTCACCGGTCTGCGCTGATACATCCCACGACGACGATGGCTTCAGCGGGGTGGCGGAGAACGATCCGGTGCCAGCCGAGGATATCGGTGTCGTGAGCGGCGCGAGGAAGATGGGCCTCTTCGTCACCGTCGGGGTGAGAACGATGGCGTCATCGGTCGTGTCAGCGAGCGTGCCGACGGGGGTCTGCGCCGTCTGGTCGCCGGTGGCGGCGTCGACGGCAACCTCGACCCATCGAGTTCGGGAGGCGAAATCCGAACCATATAGGCCATCCAGCAGGCCGTTCGGTATGAGCACGGCCACCGGGGCCGCGTTGTCGTTGTCGTCGGTTCGGGTCAGTTCCAGAACGGGGCCGGTGAAGCCGTGAGCGGTCGCGGTCTGCTGGTCGGTGATCGTTGCCGAGAGCGACTGCACCGGCTGAACCGCCTGAGCCGGGTCGCCTGCGGGCGCGGCGATCGAAGCTTGTGGGGTATCTGCTGCGATTGTGGTCGCCGGTGCGATGCTGATACCGGTCGCGCCCACGGCAGCCCAGGCGCCGGCGGTCGTCACGGAGGGTGCACCACTGCTGCCAACGATCGTGACCGGTGCCGAAGTGGCACTGGCCGGCGTGGCAACCGCGAAGGTTGCTGCTGCGAGGGTCGGCGAGTCTGTCGTCGGTGCGGTCGTTGATGACAGCGGTGTATCGCCAGCGCCGAGCGCCGAAGCAGGCCCACCGGGAACCGGAACGCCAAGAGAGGGCGCGGGGTAGCTCGCTGCCTCCGCACCGAGGGCGCCGATCCCAGTGAGTGTCGCCGCGACGACCGCGATGCTCATCCCCAGCGCAGTGGTTCGTCTCAGTCGGCGGGTGTGTGGTGCCATGGTAGTGCCTCTCACGTAACGGGTGCTGCGGTGCATCAGGAGATTGGGTGGAGCAGGGCGAGGGATCTCAGTTGGCTACCGTCAATGACGCCTTGGAACGCGACAGGGTCGTCGATCTCGCCGTCCCATTGGTTGTCGGGGCTGCCGTCAGACATCGCCGAGCCCACCGTGAGCGCCGAGGTGGCAGAAACTTCACCTGGTGGGAGCACGTGAGTGGTGACCGAGGTGGCGTCGGAGGGCGCGCTGTTGTTACCGATGAGAAGTCGGACTTCCTGGTTGACTGAGTCCCAGACACCGGTGACCATGACCCATTTGCCTGCCGGGGCTGCCGTGGCAGATGCAGCGCAGTCCACCACGTCGGTGCCGGTTTGCGTTCTGACGCAGAACCGCCAGTATCCGCCGTTCGCCTTTTGCAGGTAGAAAGCGGAATTCGCGTTCGTACTGGAACCGTTTTCTGACATCGCGGTGTAGTTGCCCATGGCGAGATTTGCGGCGTCGAGCTTCACCCACGTCGAAACGGTGAAACTCCGAGTGGTGTCCAGTGCCCGAGCGGGTGTCAACACCGCTGGCGTGGCACCGTTACTGTTCGTGGTGACGGTCGGTGCGATGGCGGCGAAGTATCCGAGCACGTAGTCGACGGTCCAGCCCATGCAGTTCGCTGTCGCTGAGTCGAAGTGATGACCGTTGACCGGAACGGAGCAGCGATAAACGGGGGCGACCGGTACTCCGGAAGGCAGCGACGCTGCCGTCGGCCAGAGGTAGCCCATTCCGACGCCGGTGACACCGGTGCCCTCGCAATCCGGGCGAGTGGTCGTCATGTCGCCGGTGCCCGGCAGTGCGCAGGAGTAGAACTCCTGCATACCCGGGTGCGCACTGGCCAGCGGAACATACTGGCCAAGGGCAGCTTCGAAGCTGTAGCCCGGCGGCGCGAACCCGTCGGAGTACGCGGCGTCATAGACGCCGTTGTAATACCGGTCGAGTTCGAGGTACCCGGGCAGGGTGATCACCGGATGCTTCGTGGCCGGCGTGGTGAGCACGTGGTCGGTGCCCGTGACGTTCGTGCCGACGCCGATCCGCAGAAACTTCTGCGCCGAGAGCCCCGTACCAGGGGTGCTGTTCTTGTCGGGAATCGAGTCGCCGAACGCGGTCAGCGATTCCATCGGCCATTGATGGCCGGCCGCGGCCGTCACGTTGGTCGTGTCAGGGTTCGCGGTGATGGTGATCCCGGCCGTGCTGGGTTGGGCAGAGGTTGTCGATGCGTTTCCGGCGGCGTCGAAACTGATCACCCACAAGGTCGACTTCTCATCCCGCGGTGCAACGGTCAGCAAGGGCGAGTTTCCTGCACCGTCGGCACAGGAATAGCGCACGCCTGCTGAGGGTGCCCGAGTGCAAGAGGGTGCTGCGCCGAGCGTGGGAAGCGGTGGGTTCTTCGCGGTGGAAGTGTCGCTGGTCCACCAGTACGCGAACGTCGCGATGTGATCTGCCGGGTTGGCGGTGAACTGCACGCTCATCGGCTGGCCGACTGTGTATGGAGCCGGCGACGTTGGATGCAGCACCGGAAGGGCGGGTGCGGTGTTATCGACCGTGAAGTAACACGTGGCACTCATCGCCCCCCAGTCGATGGTGTCTTGCGATTGCGCCCGCCAGGCATAGTGACCGTCGGGGAGCGACACCGGTACGACCGCGGTCGTCATGCCCTCGGGCCCGAGCGGGGTGCCGATGAAACCCCAGCCGAGAGGAGCGAGCGGATTCGCGCCGGTGTCAATATTTGTGAGAAAGAACGCTGTACCCAGGTTATGGCCATCGGGGTCAGACGTGTTGGCCCGCAGCGAGATCGAGTTCGATTGAGAACCGTTTACAAACACTTGATCCGGGCCGGCAGCACAGCCGCGTGGCGGAGACGCGATCGACATCGTATTCGGCGCAGACGGCGTGGTGTTGTAGTCCACGGTCAGTGATGCGTCTGTCGCATAGTGCTTGCGGGTTGTGGGGTCGGATTCGTTCGCGGCACGCAACCCGATCTGGATGTTCGGCCAGCCGCCTCCCGCTGCGGCCGCCACGGCTTGTGCAGCGTTGAAGCCCATGCCCTGGCCTGCGGCACAACCGCTACCGAAGTTCGCTGATTCGGTATCGAAGAGCATGTTCCAAGCGCTTGGTTCCTGATTCCAGGTGAACCCGGGCGCATCGGTGCCCGTGCCGTACAGCCACGCTTGGATCGCTGACGACGTGCAACTGTTCGACCACGCAAGGTAGGTGTTCAAGCTGGCACCGAGGATGTGCTTACCGCTCAGCGCTGCAGTGTCGAATTGCCAGAACGCGTGCGACAGGTAGTTCGGGGACGGGCCGCCGTAGCCGACAGCCTGGATGCCGCCCGAGTTCGCGTTGCCGTTGAGGTAAATCGTGTCGGGGTACGCGCGGTCGGTGAACCAATACGCCTGCGCACCGGTCGACCAGCCCGGGTCTACGTACAGCGGGTAGGTGACATTCTCCGTGCTGACGATGTCGCCGATATTCAACGTCACGTCAGTGCCCGAAGCCTGCTGGGCGACCGGTCGAGCCTCTTCTGCCCCCGCCGGGGCATCAGCTGTAGAGGTCGACACCTGAGAGTCCCACCACACCGGCGATGACGACACCGTTCCCCTGACGCGAGCCAGGTCGGACGCATCCGCTGGAGGCTGGTCGTCAGGAGTAACGCCCAGCGCCTCCCCGGTGCCGGTCGTGACTGTCGCCCCAGACAGGCTCAACTTCAGTTGGGCCAAGACGGGGTTCGCAGCCGCTTGCGCGGTTTTCACGATCAGCACTTCGGCCATGCCCGCCGCTGTCGCGCTGAGCCGCAGATCTACCCCGGGCAGTACCTCCGGGTAGGTGGCGTCGCTGCCATTGATGGTGGGTACAGGCAGTGGGCCGAGCGGCCAGGACTCGGTCAGCCAGGTTGCGGAATCGACCTGCACCTTGGCCAGTTCATTTGAGCCGCCTTCAGAAAATTCCACCGGCGAAGCTGCAACCCTCGGTGCCCACATGCCGTCGGCGCTGGAGCGCAGGTTCGTATCCAGCTGCAGCCACGTTTCACCATGCTCGGCCCGAACGGGCAGGGTGTCTGACTGCAGCGAGAACGACCCGTTCGGTTGCACCGAAACCTGCGTCGTGGGCGTGGTTTGAGAGTCGTCAGCGACAGGATGGTTGTACTCTTTCGCGGTCTGCGCGGCCGTCACCGTATCGGGGGCTCGTAGAGCGTCAGGTACCAGTGGAATTGACGTAGGTGACGGCGTATCGCTTGGCGCGGCGGATGTCGTCGGGGAGGCGGTTTGCTCGACGGGAGAATCGGCGCGTGCGACGTTCGCCACTGCGAGGATCAGGCTGCCGGCGACGACCGTCGACACGACAGCGACGACAAGCGAACGAGGAGAACCCAAAGTCACACAATCCTTTACCGACCCCCCGGTCTGAGATGGCCCCCAGAGTGGGGCCTCAGGCGAACCTAGAGCATTAACTGAGAAATATCCAGCTTTGGTCTTCTGTGCCCTCGGCGAGACAACCTCGTTCGACGCTCGTCGAGCGGGCATCGAGAGCCGCTACATTGGCTGTATGGATGACCAGACGTGGGCACGCACGCCGATCGAACCGCAGAGCGTCAACGCTCCCCTCTCGACTGCCGCGATCTTTCTCGTGGTCACGATCAACGAGGGTGACGACGCCGCTGCGACGGCTCGCGACGTGATCGCCGACATCGGCGGCTTGGTGCGCGCGGTCGGCTTTCGCGACCTGGGCGGTCACCTGTCGTGCAACGTGGGAATCGGGGCATCCGCCTGGTCACGCTTCGGCCAGAACTCGAAACCGGCCCAGCTCGACCGATTTCATGCGATTCCCGGGTACAAGCACACGGCGCCGGCCACTGCCGGCGACCTGCTCTTTCACATCAGGGGTGAACGCACCGACCAGTGCTTCGAGTTCGAACGACTGCTGCTCGGTAAGCTCGGCTCTGCAGTGAAGGTCGAAGACGAGGTGCAGGGCTTCCGCTACTTCGACTCGCGCGATCTGCTCGGATTCGTCGACGGAACAGAGAACCCCACTGGCGCCTCGATGATGCAGGCGTCGCTGATCGGCGACGAAGACCCCGACTTCGCCGGCGGCAGTTACGTGGTGGTGCAGAAGTACCTGCACGATCTGACGGCCTGGGGCACCCTCAGCACCGAGCAGCAAGAGGCCATCATCGGCCGCACCAAGGCCGACAACGTCGAGCTCGATGATGACGCCGCGCCGCGCAAGTCGCACAAGTCGCTGAACACCATCGTCGACGAGCAGGGCGTCGAGCACGACATTCTGCGCGACAACATGCCGTTCGGGCGGCCGGGTCAGGGTGAGTTCGGTACGTACTTCATCGGATACGCGAAGAATCTCTGGGTCATCGACCACATGCTGCGGCGCATGTTCATCGGCGACCCGGTGGGCGACTACGACCGCATTCTCGATTTTTCGACCGCGGTGACGGGGTCGACGTACTTCGTTCCCTCGAACGACGTGCTCGAGGGCCTGGCCCCGTGATCGGGAGGCGCTTAGCGCTTGCCGAACGTCGAGCTTAGCGTCAGCTTCAGCGCACTAAACTCCTCAACATGGACGAGCCCGCCATCGAACCGCAGCACGACCCGCTCATCGGTTCGCTGCGCCGCGCGGTCGAGGCTACGCCCGGCGACATTCACCTGCGCCTGCTGCTCGGCCAGTTGCTGCTGAAGGCGGGGTCGACCGGTGACGCCATCGCGCAGGCCGCGAGCATCCTGCAGCTGGCGCCGGGCAATACGGATGCCCGGCAGCTCATGACCGAAGCGTTCGCCGCCCCGGCTGTTGCCGTCGCGGCAGAACCCGCATCCGCCGAGCCCCGCGCGTCTTCTGAACCCTCGGCGCCGACCACCACAAGCGGGTCATTTCCGGCCGAGCCGGTCCCGCCCGACTCCGCCGAACGCCCGGCGCCCAGCCCCGAAGCCGGGCCGCGCGCCGCAGAACCCCACGCGACTGGGCCGCTCCCCACCAGCCCCGAATCCGCCGCGAGCGACGCCGCCGTGGCCGGCGAACCCGCCCCCGAGGCCGCCTCTACCCCCGCACCCACCTCCGCCGAGCATCCGACGGCCACCCCCCGGCCCCCCGCAGATGAGCCGCCCACCGAGCCCGACTTCGACTGGAGCGCCGCCGAGAACGACGTGCACGAACTCGCGAAGCCGATGTTCGTCGACTCCGCCCCCAGCGTCGCACCCGGCTCGTCGTTCGACATCGAGCGTTCCGTGGTCACCCTTGCCGACGTTGGCGGCATGAAGAGCATCAAAGACCGGCTGAACGCCGCCTTTCTCGCCCCGCTGAAGAACCCAGAACTCCGAAAGCTCTACTCCAAGAGCCTCAAGGGCGGCCTGCTGATGTACGGCCCTCCCGGCTGCGGTAAGACGTTCATCGCCCGCGCGATCGCCGGCGAGCTGGGCGCCCACTTCTTGAACATCGGCCTCGCCGACATACTCGACCCCATGCTCGGCAACAGCGAGCAGAACGTGCACGAAGCGTTCGAGCTGGCCAGGCGCGAAGCCCCCTGCGTGATCTTCTTCGACGAGATCGACGCCCTCGGCCAGCGCCGCAGCCAGACCCGCAACAGCGCACTGCGCGGCACCGTGAACCAGCTGCTCACCGAGCTCGACGGCGTGGCGGACCAGAACGAGGGCGTCTTCGTGCTCGCGGCCACGAACCAGCCGTGGGACGTCGACCCCGCCCTGCGCCGCCCCGGCCGGTTCGACCGTACCGTGCTGGTGCTGCCGCCCGACGAAGAGGCGCGCGAGTCGATCTTCCGCTACCACCTGCAGCACCGCCCCGTCGAAGGAATCGAGCTGCAGGCTCTCGCCCGGGCATCCGCGGGCCTGTCGGGCGCCGATATCGCCTATGTCTGCGAGGTGGCGGCGGAGCACGCGCTCATCGACAGTGCGAGCACGGGCGTGCTGCGCATGATCGGTATGAAAGACGTGACCGATGCCCTCTCAGAAGTCACTGCTTCGACCTCGAGCTGGCTCGACAGCGCCCGCAACGTGGTGCTCTTCGGCGACGACGACGGCACCTACGCCGAGTTGAAGGCGTATCTCAAGAAGGCCAAGCGGCTGTGACGCGCGCGCGGCCGGCCGTAGCGCCCTCGAGCGGGGGTGCACGATGACAGCTGAGAACCCGGCACGAGCCGACGACTCAGCCCTGCTGCACGCGCGCACGTACCTCTCACTCGGCAAGCCGGCGGATGCCCTGCGAGCGCTCGCGGCCCATCTCGCCACCCATCCCGACGACGAACGCGGCCTCTGCCTTGCCAGCCAGGCCCACCTGGTGTCGGGCGAACCTGCTCGCGCCCTGGATGCCGCCCAGCGTGCCGCCGCCCTCACCCCCGACAACGAGTGGGCCTGGCGGCTGGTGGCGCTGTCGTACTCCAAGCTCGGGCGGCACGCCGAAGCGCGAGCAGCAGCGGCCACCGCGCTGGCCATCGCGCCGCAGCTCTGGGTCACCCACGCACAGGTCGCGCAGGTCGATATTGCCGCAAAGCGCATCACGGCCGAATCCCGCCTCGCCGCCCGAGAGGCGACGCGGCTCGCGCCGATGGAGCCCGACGCCCATCTCACGGCCGGCAATGTGGCCCTGGCCTCACACGATTGGAGCGCGGCAGAAAGCGCGTTCCGCTCAGCGCTGAAGCTCGAACCGGGCCACGCCGCGGCGCGCAACAACCTCTCGCTCGTGCTGCTGCGGCAGGGTAAGGCCGGCAGCGCGGCTGCCGGGTTTGTCGACATTCTCGCCACCGACCCCGATTCCGAGGTCGCGGTGCGCAACCTGCGGGCGGTCGCGGCGGTGGCCCTTCGGCACCTGCACTTCGTGCTCTGGGTGGCGTTCGCTATCGTCACGGTGGCGTTCTCGAGCGCCAGCCAATCTGACGGGTCGCCGATGTACGGCATCGTCTGGTCGGATTTTCTGGCACTCGTCGCGGCCGTGTCGGGCACCGTGGTGCTCGTGTATGTGCTGCGTCTGAGGCGATCGGCGGGCGCCAGGTTCGGCCAGTTCATCCGCAGCGTGCCCCGGCTCGACCGGCTGCTCACGGTGTGGGCGGGGCTGCTGGCCGTCGACTACCTGCTGATGGTCGGGGCATGCTTCACGTCAGTGCATTTTGCGCAGTTGCTCTACCTGCTGGCCGGCGGAATACTCGTGGCCGGCTCTGTCGTGGTGATCGTGCGCCGCAACCGCGGGCGCGTTCGTATCTGAACCGTGGCCGTCGCGTGCGCCGGGCTGGGGCTTGCTCGGCGCGGCGCGGCCTCTTCGGCGCGGCGCAGCTTATTCATAGACTTGCCCTCTACGGTCGAGGGTTGTACCGAATCGGCCGCGCAGCTGCGGCCGCAATGAACGAGGAGTTTTCGTGCCGCCAACCGACTACGAAGCCGAACTGCGCGACCTGCCGAAAAAGGAGCGCAAGGCGCTGCAGCGCGAATTCTTGCGCATTCAGCGCGAAGACGAGCGCAAGCGTCGCCGGCGCAACAAGATCATTCTGCGCACGAGTCTCATCACGGTGGGAGTCGCGGCCCTCGCCATCGCCGCTCTCGTCATCGTGAACAATGTGCGTGCGGGGCTCGCGGGCCCTGCCAACATGGCCAGTGACGGCATCGTCTTCAGCGGCAGCAGTACCGATGGAACGAGCGCCACGGCGACGACCACGGCTGCCACATCGCCGGCCCTGCAAGTCGGTCAGACTCCCACCCCGACTGTTCTCGATAAGAGCAGCGGCAAGCTCAGCGTGGTTCTCTACGTCGACTATGCCAGCGCCGACGCGGCCAGCTTCGAGACGACAAACGCCTCGAATGTGCAGGGCTGGGTGGGCCAAGGCTACGCCACCCTCGAAATCCACCCCGTGGCGCTCAGCAGCACCGACGGCAACGACTCGTCGACCCGTGCCGCCAATGCGGTCGCCTGTGTCGCGAACACCACCCCCGACGCCGTGCTCGCCGTGCACAACGCGCTGATCGCCGATCAGAAGACAATCGCCGGCGCCGGTGTCACCGATGCCGATCTCGTCGCCCTCGTCACCAAGGCCGGCGTCACCGATGCCGCCGTGTCGAAGTGCATCACCGGCAACGAATTCGACAACTGGGTGAGCGACTCCACCGCGCGCGCGAAAGCAAGCCTGCCGAACTCCGATGTGCCGGCGCTCACGAAGATTCCCCTGGTCTTGATCGACGGAACCAGTTACACCGGGTCGCTCACCGACGCCACCGCCTTCGAGACCTTCGTGAGCGACACCTTCACGAAGAACACCCCCGCCAGCACCGCCACCCCCACCCCGACACCTACCCCCTGACCCCCACACCACGCTTCATCCCGGTCAGATGACAAGAAGTCGTGCAGACCCGGCTGTTCGGGCGACTTTCTTGTGATCTCGTCAGGCATACAGGGGGCTTTCAACCAACGAGAAGGCAGATGGGGCAGAGTGGGGGCATGTTTAGACGCCACCCGCTGCTGAGCGCCTTCACGATCGCGTACCTCGGCGTGGTGGCGTGGGTGACGCTCGGGCCGCAGCCGCTCGACCACAAAGCCGAGGGCATGCTCTTTCAGGCGCTGCGGTTCTTCGGCCGGCACGCCTCCACCGACTGGATCACCTACGACCGAGTCGAGTTCACAGCGAACATCGCCATGTTCTTTCCCATTGGGCTGTTCTTTCTGCTGCTGTTCGGCCGGCGGCAGTGGTGGCTCGCGATACTCGTCGGTTTTCTCATGACCGTGAGCATCGAGACGGCCCAGTTGTTCTTGCCGGGACGCGTCTCTGATGTGCGCGATGTGGTGTCGAACACCATTGGCGCCACGCTCGGCGTACTCACCGGTCTGGTGCTGACGGCCGCAAAAGCGCGGCGTCTGCGCAGACAGCGAGCGCTCGCAGCGACCGCCTGAGTGCGCGACGGGCGCTAGCGGCCCCGCACACCCGTGCCGGCCGCACACCCGGTGCCGATCAGACCAGCCCGTATCGGGCCGCAGCGGCTTCGGCCTCTTCGCGGTTCGCGACGCCCAGCTTGCGGTAGACACTGCGTAACTGCGACTTGATGGTGTTGTGGCTCACCTGAAGCGCGGCGGCGATTTCGGCGATGGATGCCCCGCCGCGCAACTCCGCCAGCACCGACCTCTCCCGCGGCGACAGCGGAGCAATCGTGATCGGCGCCGGCGCGAAAATGCCGCGCTCGAGCGCCTGTTCGACGACCGCACGACCGCCCGGAACGGTATCGAGCTCGGTCATCGCGGCGAGCCGCGCGAGATCGCCCCGCGAGATCACGGTCAACACCGTGAGCAGCCCGTCGCGCACGACGGAGTGCACGACGCGCTCGAACTCCTGAACGGCCCGCTCGTCGTCGCCGGCGTGCATCGCACACACGGCATTCACCAGCAGCGCAGATGCCAGCGGCGCGAGTCGAGCGTCATCGAGGGTGACCAGCTCGGCGGCGAACCGCCCGGCGGCCGCATCATCTGCTGCGACCAGTTCGATCGCCGCCTGCTCCACCAGCATCGACTGTGAGAAGCGTTTCTGCGATGCCAGGTGCTCGTTCACGATCTGCCGAGCCCGATCGGGGTGTTGCAGCGCCAGATGCGCCTGCACGCGAGCTCGAGTGAGCACCTGGGCGTTCAGCCCCGACTCGCTGAGAGCCGGCGGGTTTCGTTGCACCGCGCTCGCAATCGAGCTGAGCAGCTCTCGCGCCTGCCAGGCGTCGCCCACCAGCCGGCTGCGCAAAAACAACTCCACCGCCCAGTACTCGGGCGACAGCGCGAGATCGACATCGGAATCCAGAATCTCGGTCGCCTCGGCATAACGCAATTCGCCGTAGAGCAGCAACACCCGGGCCAAGTGCGCCGTCGTGGCGTTGCGTGTTCCTTGCCAGCTCTCGGTGGCCGGCATGCGGCCGAGCCACGACCGTGCTTCGTCGAAATAGCCCGACAGCGCCGAGAGCCATGCGAGTGCACCGGCGGCCTTCGCCGTGACGAGTTCGTCGCCGGCCACGACCGCGAGGTCGTAGGCGTCGCGGTATTCCCGGTATGCCGCCAGCCCTTGTGCCGCGAACTCTCGGGCCTTTCCCCAGTGAAAGACGAGCTCGGGCAGGGCCGGCTGCAATTGCATCAGCACGTCTTCGGTAGCGTCGGTCAAAACCTCGCGCGCTTCATCCACACTCTCGGCTGCAAGCGCGAACTGGCCCGCCGAACGCCGGGCGCCGCTTCGGCTGGTGAGCCGGGCGAGTACGTCGAGCAGGGCCTCCGGATGCCCGGCCGCCGACTGATCGCGAAACTGCACGGGGCGCGGTGCGTCGCCCGAGGGAATGAATTCGACGTAGCTGCGAGCAGCCGCAAGCCGCGGATGCTCGGCGATCACCTCGGGCGGCAATGCCTCGAGCGCTGTGCGCAGCCCGGAGATGTCGGCTGCCATGAGAGCCGACCAGTGCCGCTCGATCAGACCGACCGCGTCGGCCCATCGCCCGCCGTCGACGGCAGAAGCCAATTGCTCGGCCAAATCATTCTGCGGCCGACCCGCACCGTCATTCCCCACGACCTCATTATGATACGAGAGCAGGCACCCTGGCGCAGAAACGCGACGATCCGCGCCCAGAGATCAGCAGCGGTCCGTGACAGCGATCAGCGACAGCGGTCTGTGACACCGATCAGCCGCAGCGGTCAACGACAGCGGACAGCGCCAGCGGACACCGCCAGAAGTCAGCGACGCTGGGCGCGTTGCTTTCGCTGCACGACGAGAACGCTGAGGCCGGCGCCGAGGAACAGCAGCGCCAAGACTCCGGCGCCCGCGAGAAACGGCTCGGAGATACCGGTCGCAGCGAGCGAAGCCGAGGCCGCCACAGCGGTCGTCGTGGGCGTGCTCACTGAAACGACGTCAGCAGGCTCAGTGACGGTCGGAGTCGGAGTCGGAGTCGGCGTGGGGCTGGTGATCGTTGCAGGAAAGGCAGCCGCGATGATCGTCTGCGTGGTCGCGGCCATGAAGTCGACGCCCGCTGCGTTCGGGTGCAGCGACTTCTCGTCGATGACGGGCGAACCCGTGGCGAACGAGACATCGACGCCATTGACGTATGGCGTGCTGTCGCAGACACTGTGACCGGCCGAGTCTTCGAAGGTCGGAACGTAGGTGAGACCCAGCGCCGGGCTGGTCGAGATGGACTTCACCAGTGCGGCAAGGTTCGTCTCCACAGTGTGCAAGAAGGGCGTCGGCGGGGTGGTGTCGTCACCGACCACATCGGCGTCGGTGAACGGAAAGCTGTTCTGCTGGGTGATCGGCGAGAAGCAGTTCGGCGCGCCGAAGGCCGGCGCGATGGTCGGGTAGCCCAGCACGAAGATCTTGGCGTTGGGGGCGGCCGCCTTGACGGCCGCGTAGGTCTGGGTCAAAGCCGTCTGGATGTCGGCGAAACTCGCCGCGATCTGCGGGCCGAGAAACGACTTGCAGTTCGACTGCGTCGGCTCGAGCAGAAGCGGCCCTGCCGCCTTCGCCGCGGCGCAGGCGCCTGCCACCTGGGTGAACTTCAGGTTGTTGCCACCGACGGTCAGCGTCACGATGTCGGTGCTGGCGCTCAGCGCGGTCGCCTGCGGTGGCACGCTCGTGGTCGTGGTTCCGTCGGTGACAATCTGGTTCTGAGTGGTGATGTTGTTAGCCGTGGCGCCCGCACAGGTCACGTCGGTGAGCTTCAGCCCGAGGGCCGCGGCGAGCTGGTGCGGATAGTTGTTCGAGGACTGCCCGCAGCCGGCAGCGGGCTGGTCGGTCTGCGGGTCGACGCCGAGCCCCGACGAGTAGGAGTCACCCAGGGCGACGTAGTTCAGCCCGGCGGTCGGCAGTGCTGCCGGGTCGACGGCAGCCGCGGTACTCGCGCTGGCACCGGCGGCAGGCACGACGATGAGCCCCGCGACGGCGATGGACGAGACCACTATTGCCCACCGTTTCGCCCGGCGCATTCGGATTCGGCTCGCCTGTGATGAAGTCATGGTGTTCCTCGTCTGAAAAGGAGCGGATGCTCGTGGCAGTGCTGTCGCCTGCCGGTACATCTCGGGGTGCCCAAACCCTACCAGCGAAAGGCCCGGCCGTGGTGGCTTTCGGGCAGGTGCGGGCCGGCCCCGAACATCCGTTCGCGAAGCGTCTGACCGGAATGTTCGACAGGCGCCAAGCCGCGCTCTCGGAGCACAGGCAGAATCAAGTCGATGAAGTCGTCGTACGTTGCAGGTGTCAAATGCGGCTGAATCAAGAATCCATCGGCACCTGTTGCCCCCACGAACGCTTCGATCTGATCGACCACTTCGTGAGGCGTGCCGACGAAGACGCTTCCGTTGATGCCGGTGGTGCGAAAGTTCTCGAGAATGTCGCGCACCAGTGGCGCGGGGGTGCCGTCTTTGGCGAGGTAGCGTTCGAGGTTGCTCTGCCCCATCTCTGTGCTGGTCTGCGCCAGCGGTTTATCGGGGTCGAGCGCGAGCAGGTCGACTCCCGTATTGCCCGCATAGATCGCCGCAGCCCCCTCTCTGGTCGACATCGACAGCATCTCGTCGTACTTCGCCACGGCCTCGGCGTGTGTCGGTGCCGTGATGAACAGCGCGCCGACGAGCAGCTTGATCGAGTCGGCGTCGCGACCCTGCGCGACGGCGCTCTCGCGAATGCCTGCGACATTCTTCGCCACCACCACCGGGTCGCCGCCTGCCAAGAAGACCGCTTCGGCGTTTCGCCCGGCGAACTGCCGGCCGCGGCCCGACGCGCCGGCCTGCACGAGCAGCGGCGTGCGTTGCGGCGACGGCGGAACATTCAGCAGCCCGTCGGTACGAAAGTACTGCCCCTCGTAGTGCACCAGACGCACCTTGTCGGGGTCGGCGTACAGACCGGCCGCCTTGTCGAGCACGAGGGCATCGTCTTTCCACGAGCCCTCCCAGAGAGTGAGGTTCACGTCGACATATTCGTCGGCCATGTCGTACCGCACGTCGTGCGAGATCAGGTCTTTTCCCATCAGCGCGGCCGCCGTAGCGCCCGACGAGCCGGTCACGATGTTCCAGCCGATACGCCCGTCGGTGAAGTGATCGAGCGTGGCGAACCGGCGAGCGTTCGCGGCGGGCGGTTCGACCGTGGTCGAGGTGGTGAGAATGAACCCGAGATCTCTCGTCACGGCCGCCATCGCCGTGATGATCGGCATCGGATCGCCGTGCGGTATTCCGCGCCCTTCTCGCACCGAGGCTTCGATCAGCTCGCCGGCGAGGGCCGGGTACCCGTAGCTGTCGGCGAGAAACAGAAAGTCGAGGTTCGCCGCCTCGAACTTCTGCGCCAGCTCGGTCCAGTGCCGGATGCTCAGAAACTCTGCCGAGGTATCGGAGGGGTGTTGCCAGGCCGAGCCGATGGTTCCGTTGGGGCCGATGTACTGAAAGATGCCGAGAATGAGCGGATTCATGCATCCATCTACCCACACAGACATTTCGGGCTCGTGTCGAGGGATCGACAGATCGACAGATCGACAGATCGACAGCGAATCGACGGCGGTCAACCGGGTGCAGCGGATTCCGCCGGAATAGTTCGCCCCGCTAACGACCGACGTAGAATCGAGTGATGTCTGCCGAGCCCGAATCCCCCGCACCTCTGGGCTGGTTGCGCCGCCTCTGGCAGTACATGACACGGCACCGGCGCAGCCTCTACCTTTCGCTCGGGGCGGCCCTGCTGGGCAGCGCCTGTCAGGTGGTCGTGCCGCTGGTGGCCCGGCAGATCGTCGACAACGTGATTCTGGTTCAGAACGCGCCGCTACTGCCCTGGCTCGGCTTGCTGCTCGCGCTGTCGGCCGCCGTCTTCTTCTTCGCCTACGTTCGGCGTTATCGCGGCGGTGAAGTCGCCCTCGAGGTGCAGAACGATCTGCGCAACGACATGCACGACCACCTGCAGGCGATGGATTTCGCAAGTCTCGACCGCATGTCGACGGGGCAGCTCGTCTCTCGCGCCAACTCCGACTCCACCCTCGTGCAGAGCCTGCTGAACATGCTGCCGCTGATGAGCGGCAACGTGATTCTGATGGTGCTCTCGCTGGTGGTCATGTTCATCTTGTCGTGGCCGCTCGCCTTGGTGGCGCTGGTGGTCACGCCGCTCCTGGTGCTCATCTCATATCGCATGCGCAACCGGGTGTTTCCGGCAACGTGGGATGCCCAGCAGCGCGAGGGCGAGGTCGCCGAGATCGTCGACGAAGACGTCAACGGCGTGCGCGTGGTGAAGGCCTTCGGGCGCGAGAAGCTCGAGGTCGAGCGCATGGTGGAGGTGTCGAGCACCCTCTACGGTTCGCAGATGCGAGCGGTTCGCATTCAGTCGCGGTACCAGCCGCTGCTCGAGGCGGTGCCGGTGCTCGCGCAGGTGGCGGTGCTAGCGTTCGGCGGTTGGCTGGCGCTGAACAATCAGCTCACGCTCGGCACATTCCTGGCGTTCTCGGCGTATGTGGCGCAGCTGATGGCCCCGGCCCGCATGCTGGCCGGCGTGTTGACCATCGGGCAGCAGGCACGGGTGGGTATCGAGCGCATCTTTCAGCTGCTCGACCGGCCGCCCGCCATTGTCGACGCACCCGACGCCGTGGCGCTGCCTGCCGCGGCCGGGGGGCGCATCGATTTCGACGAGGTGACGTTCGGGTACGACCCCGGGCATCCGGTGCTCGACGGCTTCGACCTGCACATCGAGCCGGGCGAGCGCGTCGCGCTGGTCGGGGCCAGCGGAAGCGGGAAGTCGACCATCGCCGCCCTGATCTCCCGCTTCTACGACCCGCTCGCCGGCTCGGTGAGCGTCGACGGGGTCGATGTTCGGCACGCGACATTGGCGTCGCTGCGCGGCTCGATCGGTGTGGTCTTCGAAGAGAGCTTTCTGTTCTCCGACTCGGTGCGCTCGAACATCGCCTACGGTCGGCCCGATGCCAGCGACGACGAGGTGATCGCGGCGGCGCGCATCGCTCAGGCCGAGGGTTTCATCGACCGACTGCCCCGCGGCTACGACACCGTGGTCGGCGAGCGCGGGCTCAGCCTTTCGGGCGGTCAGCGGCAGCGCATCGCGCTCGCCCGTGCGATTCTGTGCGACCCGCGCATCCTGATTCTCGATGACGCCACCAGCGCCATCGACGCGAAGACCGAAGAGCTCATTCACGACGGCCTGCGGCATACTCTCTCGAACCGCACGGTGCTGCTCATCGCACATCGCGAGTCGACGCTGCACCTGGCCGACCGCATCGTGCTGGTCGAGCACGGGCGGGTCGCCGACCACGGCACGCACGACGAACTGCGCGAACGCAATGCGACCTACCGTGGCCTGCTCTCGGGCCTCGACGACGAGACGCGCGCGGCGGTTGCAGATGGCCGCATCGAGGTGCTGGCCGACCTCACCGCCGACGGAACATCGCTGGCCGAGGCCGAGGCCGAGTGGGAGCTGGCGAACGGCGAGTTCGACGAGCCAGCGGATGCCCGAGCATCTGTTTCGGCGACGGCGGCGCCAATCGTCGAGACGTCGTCTGCGACTGCAGCGCCCTCCCGCCCGCGCACCGTCACCGGGCGGGCAAGCCTCGGCGCGGGGCTCGGTGGGCGCGGCGGCGGCCGGGGCGGCGGCGCGGGCATGGCCTCGTTTCTCGCGCCGACGCCTGAGCTGCTCGCCAACGTGGCGAAACTGCCGCCCGTGCGCGACATTCCGACCCTCGACGTCGAGCACGAGACGACGCACGACAAGCGGTTCAGTCTGCTGCGGCTGCTGAGCGAATTCCGCCGCCCGCTGGCCCTGGGGCTCGTGCTGGTGGTGATCGATGCGGTCGCCGGGCTGCTCGGCCCGGTACTCGTCAAGACCGGCATCGACGACGGCGTGCAGGCGGGTTCTGCGGCGGTGCTCTTCGCGGCATCCGGTCTGTACCTGCTCGTCACGCTGGCCGACCTGCTCGACGAGGTGGCCTCGACGTTCGTCACCGGGCGCATCGCGCAGCGCGTTATGCTCTCGCTGCGCATTCGCATCTGGTCGCAGCTGCAGCGGCTTTCGCTCGACTACTACGAGCGCGAGATGGCCGGGCGAGTGATGACCCGCATGACCACCGACGTCGAC
Source organism: Subtercola sp. (assembly GCA_025463765.1). Taxonomy (GTDB): domain Bacteria; phylum Actinomycetota; class Actinomycetes; order Actinomycetales; family Microbacteriaceae; genus Subtercola. The sequence continues at coordinate 23,248 of JAODBC010000003.1, forward strand.
CAGTTCGAGTCGCTCATTCAAAACGGTCTGCTCTCGGCGCTGGTCTCGGTCGTGACCTTCGTCGGCGTGGGTTTCGCCCTGCTGACGGTGAACTTCGAGCTCGGCCTGTGCACGCTCTCGGTCGTCGTTCCGCTCGCCATCGCCACGGTGTGGTTCCGGCAGCGCTCGTCGAAGCTCTACGACGTGTCGCGCGAGCGCATCGCCATCGTCAACGCCGACTTTCAAGAGAGCCTCTCGGGCGTTCGCGAGTCGCAGGCGTTCACGCACGAGGCCGCGACCATGGCGCGCTTTCACGGGCTCGGCCGTAGCTACTTGCAGTCTCGCATCGCCGCGCAGAAGCTCGTGGCGACGTACTTTCCGTTCGTGCAGTTCTTGTCGGGGGTGGCCGACGTCATCGTGCTCGGCGTGGGAGCCGGGCTCATCGCCTCGGGTGAGCTCAGTTCGGGGGCGCTGATCGCGTTCATCCTCTACATCGACATGTTCTTCTCACCCATTCAGCAGCTGTCGCAGGTGTTCGACTCGTGGCAGCAGACGCGCGTTTCGGTGGGGCGCATCTCTGACCTGATGGCGCTCGAGACGCTGACGCCCGAGGCCGAGCATCCGGTTGTTCCGGGGCGGCTCTCGGGCGCGCTCACGCTCTCGAACGTGCGGTTCGCCTACCCCTCGGCGCCTCTCGTTCGCGCGGGCGGTTCGTCGGCTGCACTGCTCGGGCCCTCGGATGCCCGGCCGATCCTCAGCGAAGACGCCGCCTTCAGCAAGCCACCCGAGGCGTTGCGCGGCATCAACCTGCACGTCGCACCGCGCGAGACGCTCGCGCTCGTCGGTGAGACCGGCGCCGGAAAGTCGACCGTCATGAAGCTGCTGGCGCGGTTCTACGATGTCGACTCCGGTCAGGTGCTGGTCGACGGAATCGATGTTCAGAGCCTCGACCTCGTGGCCTTCCGCCGGCAGCTCGGCTACGTGCCGCAGGAGGCCTTCTTGTTCACCGGAACCGTGCGGGAGAACATCGCCTACGGCCGCCCCACCGCCTCGCTCGCCGAGGTGAAGACCGCGGCGCGTGCGGTCGGAGCAGACGAGTTCGTCGCCGAGCTGACCGGCGGCTACGAGCACGAGCTCACCGAGCGCGGGCGTTCGCTCTCGGCGGGGCAACGTCAGCTCATCGCTCTCGCGCGTGCGCAGCTGGTCGACCCGGCCATCCTGCTGCTCGACGAGGCGACCTCGAACCTCGACCTCGCTACCGAAGCCCGCGTGACGGCTGCGATGCAGCGCGTGTCAGAGGGTCGCACCACCATCGTCATCGCGCACCGCCTGCAGACCGCCCGTGCGGCAGACCGCATCGCTGTTCTGCACGACGGGCGCATCGCCGAGGTCGGCTCCCACGACGACCTCCTGGCGGCCGGGGGCCGCTACGCCACCATGTGGCAAGCCTTCGAGGTCGCCGAGCGCCCCGCCTGACCCGCGCGCACACCCTCCTCTTCCTCCCCCGCCGACTCCCCCGCCGCCTTTGCTGAGATCACGACAAGTGTTCTAAAACTCGCGGTTTAGGCACTCTTTGTGATGTCAACGGGACGCGAAAGGGACGGGCGGACAACGAGGCGACCGGCGAAGTAGGTGGCGAGGATGCGGGTGGCGGCGAGCTCGTCGGGGGTGACGGCGTAGGGGTCGCGGTCGATGATGATGAGGTCGGCGTATTTGCCGGGCTCGATGCTTCCCACGATGTCTTCGGCGAAGAGCTGTTTCGCCGCGGCGGTGGTGTGCGCCCGCAGCGCGTCGTCGATGCCGATGCCGACGAGCGCGCCAGTCCCGACGGCCGGCCCCGGCGAACCGCCCTCCGCCACTCCGACGTGCGACGTGCGACGTCCATCCGCCGCAGTGACGCCTTCGACACCCTCCGCGCCACCCGGCGCCCCACTGAACCCACCGTACCCACCCACGGAGGTCAGCAGCCGCCCACTGCGCGTGCGGCGCGTCATCGCGGTCGCCATGTTGCGGAACGGCTCGAGCGGCGTCACCGTTCCATCGTTGTGAAAGGTCGGCGCGAGCCCTGCCGCAATCGCCGCCGCGCTGTCGGCCCAGCGGCCGCCGTGCTGCGGCCCGAACAGGTCGTCGACGAGAACATCTCCCCAGTAGTACAGATGGTCGGAGAAGATGCTCACGAGAACGCCGAGTTCGGCAGCCCGCGAGAACTGCGCGGCCGTCATGGCTCCGACGTGCTCGAGCCGAAAACGATGGTCGGTCAAGGAGTTTTCTTCGATGACCTGCTGCCACGCATCCAGTGTCGCGTCGATCGCCAGGTCACCGTGGGCGTGACAGGCCAACTGCCAACCCTCCCCCGCGTACTGCCGCGAGATCGCCAGAATCTGGGCGCTGTCGAAGTTGAGCGTGCCGTGGTGGCCCGGCTCGAGCCCCATCGCCCGTGTCGCCGCCGTGTCGAGGTAGGGGTACGACGTGGCGATATTGCCTATCCACGGCGACCCGTCTGCCCAGGTCTTGACGCCGATCTGCCGCACGACGTCGTCGCCGTTCTCGAGCGCGACCGAAGCGCGTGCCCCGGGCGCCGACATCTCATACAATCGCAACCGCACGGTGAGTGGATGTTCGGCCCGCACCGCCTCGAGCCCGGCCTGTGTCGACGCCTCCCACGACAGGTCGGCGATCGTCGTCACCCCCGCCGCATTCGTGCGGGCGATCTCGTCACGAAAAACCCGTACGAAATCACCCCGCGCCTGCAGCAGCACCGGGCCGCACACCTGAAACACCGCCCCGGCCTCGTATCCGACGCCCGTCAGGTGCCCCTCGGCATCACGCCCGAAGCTCGAGCCGGCCGGGTCGGAAGTGCTGTCGTCGAGACCGGCGGCTCGCGCCGCGGCGCTGTTGAAAAACACCGAGTGACCCGAATTGTGCAGAATCACCAGCGGAGTCGCTGCCGCCAGCGCATCCAGACTCTGCAGCGTCGGGTTGACGAGGCCCTTCTGCAGCAGCGGATCCCACCCGTTCGCAAACACTCCCGCCGGCCGCTCGGCAAGCGCCTCGGTCAGCGCTGCCGTCACCTCGTCGGCCGTCGCCAACGTCACCGGCCTGATGTCGAGCACGTAATCGCTCAGCAGCACGGCCGCCGACGACGGATGCCCGTGGGGCTCGATGAGCCCCGGCATCAGGCAGCGTTCCCCCAACTCCACCACCTCGGTGTCGGCCGTCGCGAGCGCCCGCAGCTCGGCCTCGCTGCCCACGGCCTCGATGCGGTCATCCAGCACCAGCACCGCCTCGGCGGGCGCACCTGCCGCCGCGGCGCCGCCGCCTTCGGCCATGGTGACGATGCGGCCGACGAAGAGAAGGGAGGTCATGGTCGTCAGCCTAGCCATGCGGCCGTCGCCGCTCAGTGACGGGCTCCGGATGCGGCCGGCGTCACTCGAGAATAGGATGCTGCTGAGCCTGCCTCAACGGCAGGCCTCGTTTTCGGCTCGAAAGGTTCTCATGACCGACCCGCAGTACCCGGAGCAGCCGCAGCAGTATCCGCCGGCTCAGCAGCAGCCAGGAGCCTACCCCGGCCAGGCTCCCGACCCGGGTCAGTATCCTGGCCAGCAGTACCCGCCGAACCCCTACCCCGGCCAGCCCTCTCAGGGTCAATACCCTGGCCAGACTCCGTACCCTGGCCAGGCTCCGTACCCCGGCCAAGCTCCGTACCCCGGCCAAGACCCCTACCCACAGCAGCCGCAGCAGCAGTACGTGCCACCCACCTATCCGCCGGTGCAGTACGCGCCGAACCTGAACCCGGCACCGCCGACCAACGTGTTCGCGATCATCGCCCTTGTCGCGTCGTTCATCTTTCCGGTCGCCGGCATCGTGCTCGGTCATATCGCTCTCAGCCAGATCAAGCGCACGCACGAGCAGGGCCACGGCCTGGCGCTAGCCGGCACCATCATCGGCTACGCGCTGACCAGCCTCGCGATTCTGGCGGTGGTGGCCTACGTGGTGTTCTTCGTCTTCATCTTCATCGCGGCCGGTACGGCGCACCACTACGACACGTACTACCCGTCGTACCCCTCCTGATCGCCGGGGCCGCCCTCACACCGGCGCGACGAGTTCGCGCAGCACCTCCGCCCGCCGCGTCACCGCGATGAAGTGCCCTTCGTCGGGGTATTCGTGCAGCGTGGCGCGTGGTAACCGCGACACCATGGTGCGCGCCCACGACGGCGGCACGAGGTTGTCGACGCCGCCCTGGTAGATATCGACGGGCACGGTGATCTGCTCCAGCTCGAAGCCCCAGGGCGCGACGAACGCGGCGTACTCATCGACGGCACCGGCCGCATCCAGCGCCGCGTCGACCACGCACTGCGCGAACCATTCGTGGTTCTCTTCGACGATGTCGGCGTCGACACGGGTCATGGTGCGGGCCGCCACCCGGGCGACGACGCGTGGTGAGGCCCCCGCGAGCATCCGGCTGGTCACGAAGTACCCGCGCGCAAGCAACGGAAGGCGCCGAGACAGACTCGAGAGCCGCCGGTCAGTGGCATTCAGCTCGCCGAAGATCTGTGGGTCGTCAAGCGGCAGCGCCCCGGCGATGACAGCCGCGCGTTCGACCCGCGACGGCAGCGCGTAGGCGGCTGCGAGGGCGTACTGACCGCCCTCCGACCACCCCATCACCGTGAACCGCTCGATCTCGAGCCGGTCGACGAGTTCGACGAGGTCGGTCTGCGCCCAGTTCAGAATGCCGTGCCCGGCCTTGCGGCTCGACCGCCCGATGCCCGGCCGGTTCGGCGAGATGATCGAGATACCGGATGCCCGTGCCGCCGCGTCACTGAGACCCACGTCGAGCCCGCTGACCAGCCCGCCGTGGCAGTTCACCACGACCTCACCGCCCGCGTCGCCGAAACGGTAGTAGACCATTCGGCGCCCGTCCGCGAGCGTGATCTCTTCGGCTACGCCCATGACGGCCGCCCGCTCACGCGAGGTGCCTCATTGACGTCTGCCGCTCATCCACCAAGTCTGCCACCGAGCCGCATACCGGATCGCAACATGAGAGCGCGAGTAGTGTGCTCACGTTACAAGCTTGTCAACTCCCCAGGGAATTGCCACTGAAACACAACGTGGCACCCCCAGGCGCAGTAGGTTGAAAAAATGAGTGCAGAGTTGACCCTCGGTGCAGAAGAAGAATTGCATCTCATCGATCTCGAGAGCGGAAAGCTTTCGGCCCGTGCACCACAACTGCTCTCCCGCCTGCCGGAAGCACACTACTCGGCCGAAATCCAGCGCACGACGGTCGAGACGAATACAGCGGTGACTTCGACGCTGTCAGGCTTACGCGACGAAATCGTGCGCCTGCGTAAGGGCCTGATCGACGCTGCAGGTGCTTACGGGCTGGGTGTGGCCGCTGTGGGCACTGCCCCGCATTCCGACTTCGCCGACTTCGAACTCACCGCGACCGGGCGCTACCGTCGCATGCAAGAGCAGTACCGCCTGCTGGTCGACGAGCAGCTCATCTGCGGGCTGCAGATACACGTGGGCGTCTCCGATCGCGACTTGGCCGTGCAGATCGCCCAGCGAATCTCGCGAGATCTGCCGATTCTGCTGGCGCTGTCGGCGAGTTCGCCGTTTCTGAACGGGCACGACACCGGCTACGCGAGCATCCGCACCACCATCTGGCAGCGCTGGCCGAGCGCCGGCGCGACCGGTGAGCTCGGTTCTGCGGCCGAATACGACGAAATGCTCGCAGACCTCATAGCCAGCGGCGTGATCGCCGACGCGAAGATGGCGTACTTCGATGTAAGGCCCTCTGCACACGAGCCGACGCTCGAGCTTCGCGTCTGCGATGCCTGCCCCATCGTCGACGACGCGATTCTGATCGCCGGCATCTTTCGCGCCTCGGTGCGCGCCGCCGAGCTCGACATCGAGCGTGGTGTACCCGCCGAAACCCAACGAGCGCCGCTGCACCGCGCAGCCATGTGGCAGGCGGCCCGCGGCGGGCTTTCGGGCCAGCTGCTCGACGGAACGCCTCACCCGAAACCCGTGCCCGCCGCCTGGGCTGTGCGCGACCTGGTGTCGCGCCTGCGCCCGCAGCTCGAAGAACTCGGCGACTACGACGAGGTGCGCGAACTCAGCGAGATGACCCTGGCCCGCGGCAACTCGGCCGACCGCCAGCGCGCCGCTTTCGCAGAGCGTGGCGAGCTGCGCGACGTGGTCGAGCTCGTGGTGCAAGAGACCCACGGGCCGGCGCAAGGCACCGCGCCCTCGGTTTCGGCCATGCGGTCGTACCGCACGCGCGCGGGCGACGAGGCCGTCGGGCCGAGCTCGATGCCCCGCCCGGCGTACCACGACATCATCGACTTCTACCGCGCGCTTCCGCCGGCCGAGCTGGCAGCCCGAGAGCATGCCCGCGCCAGCTTCACGGCCTTGAACTCCCTCACGTTCGGGGTCAAGGGCGACGTGCAGAGCTTCGACGTCGACCTCTTTCCGCGCCTCATCAGCGCCTATCAGTGGAACGAGCTCTCTGCAGGGCTCAGCCAGCGTGCCCGCGCCATCGAGGCGTTTCTCGAAGACATCTACGGCGAGCAGCGCATCGTCGCCGACGGGCTGATGCCGTCGAACATCGTGGACTCCCCCGGCTGGCGCGAAGAAGCCACTCTGCTGAAGCCCGGCGTCGTGCGCGCTCCCGTGCAGGGCTTCGACCTCGTTCGTAACGAGTTCGGCGGCTGGCGCGTGCTCGAAGACAACGTTCGCGCTCCCTCCGGCGCCGCGTACTCGATGGCTGCGCGCCGGCTGATGGATGCCGCGGTGCCCGACCTGCCCCGCCCCAGCGGCCTGCTCGATCCGCACACCGCGCTGCCTCTGCTGCGCGACACGCTGCTGGCCGGTGGCGCCGCGACCGTGCACCAGCCCGGTGACAACACGACTGCCGCCGTCTTTTCGAGCGGACCCAACAGCGCCGCCTGGTTCGAGCATTCCGCACTCGCCGAGGGCGCCGGCCTGCTGCTGGTGACGGCCGACGACCTCGATGTGGTGTGGAGCGAAGGTGCGGCACCGAAGGTCGTAGAGAAGGCGACCGGCACGGTCATCCACTCGCTGTACTTGCGGCTCGACCCCGAACTCGTCGACCTCGTCGACAGCGCCGGTCGGCCGATCGGCGAGCAGATCATGAAAGCTGCGGCCGAGGGCGGGGTCTACCTGGCCAATGCGCCCGGTAACGGCATCGCTGACGACAAGGCGATGTACTGCAACATTCCCGATCTCATTGCGTATTACCTCGACGAGCGGCCGTTGCTGGAATCGGTACCGACCTACCGCACCAGCGACCCCTCCGAGCGGCGCACCGTGCTCGAGCGGGTCGGCGAGCTGGTGACCAAGCCAGTCGACGGTGAAGGCGGTCGCGGGGTGCTGATCGGCCCGTCGGCTGCGGCCTCGGTGGTTGCGGAGCGCCGTGCCGAAATCGCCGCGAACCCCGAGATCTGGGTTGCGCAAGAGCTGGTGGCGCTATCGTCGCTGCCGACCTTCGATCACACCTCGCTCGAGCCCCGGCACGTCGACTTGCGTGCCTTCGTCTACGTGCGCGGCACCGAGCCGGGCGACGCGATCACCGCCGACCTCGCACTGACGCGCGTGGCACCGGCGGGAAGCATGGTGGTGAATTCGTCGCAGGGCGGCGGCGCCAAAGACACCTGGATTCTCGGGCCAGACTCCGTGCACGCCGAGAACATGCACCTGCGTACCGGCCCGCTGCTGATCACTCGTATCGGCGGCGCGGTCGCTGCCGAGTCGCGTGCCGATATTGATACGTCTGACACGCCCGACCCCGAACAGGAGGCCTGACCGTGTGCGGCCTCGCCGGTGAATTCCGATTCGACTCCCGCAGCGCCGACCTCGGCGCCGTGGCCCGCATGAACGAGTGCATGGTGCACCGCGGCCCCGACGGCGACGGCTTCTGGGCGCACGGGCCGGTCGCTTTGAGCCACCGGCGCCTGTCGATCATCGACCTCAGCGCGGCCGGCTCGCAGCCGATGGTGGATGCTCCGCTCGGCTTGACGGTCGCTTTCAACGGCTGCATCTACAACTACAAAGACCTGCGCCGCGAGCTCGAAAGCAAAGGCTATTCGTTCTTCTCGACCTCTGACACCGAGGTCATCGGTAAGGCATATGCCGAGTGGGGCATAGACTGCGTCGACCATTTTCTCGGCATGTTCGCCTTCGCCATCGTCGAGCGCGAGAGCGGTCGCATCGTGCTCGCCCGAGACCGCCTCGGCATCAAGCCGCTCTACCTCGACGAGACGCGCGAGCGCCTGCGCTTCGCCTCCAGCCTGCCCGCCCTGCTGGCCGGCGGCGGCACCGACACGTCGATCGACCGGGAGGCACTCGCTTACTACATGACGTTCCACTCGGTGGTGCCGGCTCCGCTCACGATTCTGAAAGGCGTGCGCAAGCTGCCGCCCGCCACGGTGCGGGTGATCGAGCCCGACGGCAGCAGCCGCGAGCACGTCTACTGGCGCCCCGACTTCAGCAGAGACGCCGAGCGCGCAGAGTACACGGAGCGCGACTGGCAAGACGCGGTCATCCAGAGCCTGCGCACCGCCGTGGAGCGCCGGATGGTCGCCGATGTGCCCGTCGGCGTACTGCTCTCGGGCGGCATCGACTCGAGCCTCGTGGTGGCTCTGCTCGCCGAGGCCGGCCAGACCGACCTGAAGACCTTCAGCATCGGCTTCGACTCCGCCGGCGGCGAGTCGGGAGACGAGTTCGAGTACTCCACGCTCGTCGCCAAGCGGTTCGGTACCGACCACCACCGCATCCGTATCGACAGCTCTCGGCTGCTGCCCGGCATCGACGGAGCCGTCGCCGCCATGAGCGAACCGATGGTCAGCCACGACTGCGTCGCGTTCTACCTGTTGAGCGAAGACGTGTCGCAGTCGGTCAAGGTGGTGCAGTCGGGCCAGGGCGCCGACGAGGTGCTCGGCGGTTACGACTGGTACCCGCCGCTCGCCGACGTGCCGCGCGGCGACGCCGTCGAGGCGTACTCGCAGGTGTTCTTCGACCGCCGCTGGCCGGCCATGCGTTCGCTGCTTTCACCCGAATGGATGCTCGGGCACGACGCCCCGACGGAGTTCATCACGCGTCAATTCGCCTCCCCCGGCGCCGAGACGAGCGTCGACGCGGCACTGCGCAACGACACCACCATCATGCTCGTCGACGACCCGGTGAAGCGGGTAGACAACATGACCATGGCGTGGGGGCTCGAGGCGCGCGTTCCGTTTCTCGACCACGAGTTCGTCGAGCTGGTGGGCAAGATTCCGCCACGGCTCAAGCTCGCCGACGGCGGCAAGGGCGTACTCAAGCGCGCGAGCCGGGGCATCGTTCCCGATGAGGTCATCGACCGTACCAAGGGGTACTTTCCGGTGCCGGCCATCCGCCAGCTCGAAGGGCCGTATCTGCAGCGCGTACGCGAGGCACTCACCGACCCAGCAGCGCGCGAGCGCGGCCTCTTCGACGAGGGCACGGTGAACGGCTTGCTCGCCTCGCCGAACGAAACCCGAACGACTCTCGGTTCGAATGCGCTCTGGCAACTTGCTTTACTGGAGATGTGGCTTCAGAAACAGGGAATCCGATAAACGTGGTCGAAGACCGTCGCGCCGACGAGGCGGTCGCACTGGCCGACGCTCTCGTCGACGCGTGGGGCAGCTGGGGGCCGACCATGACGCCGGATGCCCGGCGCATGGCCTTCCTCAGCGATCGCAGCGGGGTGCCCCAGGTCTGGGTGCAAGACGTCGCCGCTGCCGGCACCTCGGTCACCGGCTCACTGCCCGAGCCGTCGCCAATCACCCTGAGTGCCGACCCCGTCATCGCGGTCACCTGGTCTGCCGATAGCGCGTGGCTCGCCTGCGCGGTGGCCACCGACGGCGGTGTTCGCAGCCAGGTCTGGGTCGTCAGGCCCGACGGCACTGATGCCCGGTGCATCGCCGGCGGCCCCGAGCAGCACGCCGAGCTCGGCCCGTGGACCCGCAGCGGCCACCGTGTCGTCGTCACGATTCCCTCGACCGAGGTCGGCGAACCCACGGCGACATTTCTCGTCGACCCGGCCACGGGCGCGTTCGAACCGCTCGCCGTGGGCGAACTCATCCACGTGCTCGATCTGTCTGTCGGCGAAGAGCTGGTGGTCATCCGCGACGGCCGTCGGGGCCAGGAGTTCTGCGTCGTCGTCGATCGTGTGAACGACAAAGACCACCCGCTGCTGCCGCACGGCTCTGCCCTCACGGGTGCCACCGGCTCGACCGACGTCGCTCTGCTGCGCCCGGCCCCGGTCGGCACGGATGCCCTGGCCGAACTCGGCGCCTCTGCCCCTCTCGTGGCGTACCTCGCCACCGAAGTGGGCGCGCAACGAAACCGGCTCGTCGCCCTGCCCCTCGGCCCGAACGGCTGGCGCGGGGTGCCCCAGGTGCTCGCCGAACGCGACGACGCCGAACTCGAGGCGCTCGACGCCGACGACGCCGGTCGCCTGCTGCTCATGGTGTGGAATCGCGCCGGCACCAGCGAGATCGAGCTGTACGACACCACGACCGGCGTGCGCATCGGCGTACCCGAGCTGCCGGGCTTGGTCGCCTCGAGCCCGGTGCTGAGCCGCGACGGCGGAACGGTCATCCTGAGCGTCGAGGGCCCCGAGCGCCCGCGCGAACTCTGGCGGCTCGACACCGCCACGCACGAGTGGACCCGGGTCACGCAAGTGCCCGAACTGCCCCCTGTGGCCCTGGTCGCGCCGACCCTCGAGCGCTACGAAGGTCGTGATGGGCTGGCGCTGACGGGCTGGCTGTACCGCGTGCCCGGTGCGACCGAAGCCGGGCCGGCGATGCTGAGTCTGCACGGCGGGCCGGAATCGCAGGAGCGGCCGACGTTCAATCCGCAGTATCAGGGCATGCTCGCGGCCGGAATCGCCGTGTTCGCGCCCAACGTGCGTGGTTCATCCGGTTTCGGCCGCACCTTCAGCCGGCTCGACGACGTGCACGGCCGCCAGGGGTCGTTCGACGATGTGATCGCGAGCGGCCGGCACCTCGAGGCGCTCGGCGTGGCCGATCCGGCGCGCGTCGCCGTCACGGGGCGCTCGTACGGCGGTTACCTCACGCTGGCCTCGCTCGCGTTCTCCCCCGGTGTATTCGCGGCCGGCGTCGACATCTGCGGCATGTCGCACCTGCTGACGTTCTACCGCGACACCGAACCGTGGATCGCCGCCGCCGCCGTGACGAAGTACGGGCATCCGGAGCACGACCAGAAGCTGCTGCGGCAGATCTCGCCGCTGCCTCATGCTGCCGCGATCACGGTGCCGCTGCTTGTGGTGCACGGCGAGCTCGACACGAACGTGCCCATCAACGAGGCTCACCAGATCGTGGCGGCGCTGCGCGAACTCTCGAGGCCGGTCGAGTACCTCGAGCTGGCCGGTGAGGGCCACGAATACCGTCGCGCCGACTCGCGCCGCCTGCTCGCCGCAACCATGGTGCGCTTTCTCTCTCGCGCCCTCTGACCCCGCCCGCCGCCGTCCGTCCGCCCGCCGGTCCCGCACGAAACCGTCTCCCGCGGCCGAGTCTGTCACGTAGAGCTGTCGGTCTGGGCCATACGTGCCGGCCTCGGCCCGAGCGAGGAGCGAGGCACCCCCGCCCTGGTTAGAATCTGGGCAAATCGGTCGGGCGCGTGAAGATCGCGCCACAACCACCGCACGACGGTGAAACCCTCGGCTCGCAGATCGTCTTCACGAATCTTCTCTCGCACGACGGCATCGCCCGAACTCGACCCTTCGAGATATTCAGGCTTGAGATACTTCGACACGCCGTCGAACTCGCCGACGATTCTTTCGCCATGCCATTCGAAGTCCGTAAAGTACCGCCCGCCGCGGGGGTTGTTGTGCTCCAGCTGCAGTTGCGGCGGACTGAACCCCAGCCGACGCATCAACACCCGGCTGTATGTCTCGCCCACGCTGGCGGCGGATGCGCTGCAGAACTCGATCGCCCGAGTCGCCCGAGCGGCGCCGCGCCTAGAACGAGTACGTGCGAGCTCGCCGATGAGGGCATGCTGAGTCAGCGCAGGATACGGGCGGCTGGATCGCGAGTTGAGCGCGTGATCGAGAGCGATCACTGCTTGCGCGAATGGCTCGACCCGCGCAAGGTCGACGAGCGTGCGCACACGCGAAGTGACGAAAACGCCGTTGAGTTGCACCACATCGCTCGGCAGAAGCTGGTCGGTATGCCACCGAACTCCGTTTCGCGATGTCGGCTTGGTATCGGGCAACGCTTTGAGGTGAACCTCGTCGGGCCACGCACCGAGTCGGGGCAGGCTCCACAGTGCGGCGGCGGAGTGATAAGCGACGACGCAGCGCACCTCTCGCGAGGCGACGACGGCTCGAATGCGTTGCCGATATCGCTCGCCAGGTGTCGCGCCCGCCCACCGCTCGGAGTCGACATAAACGCCGCGACGCAGTCGCAACAGGCGTCCGCTCGCAGCAGCCCTTCGCAATCGCCCGCGTTCCTCGCCGTCGGAGTCGGAGTCATCGATACCACGGGCAAGAAGGAGGTCGGCGTACGCCGGATGGGTTGAGGTCATTCCCCCATGTTTGCCCTCAACGAGCTCGCGACCCGATGCCCCGAACGAATCTGTGCACAACATCGGTCTCCACTCCGCCGTGCACAACCCCACGCTCAGCACCCGCACCTCTCCGGCACGAGTCCGGCACGGGCGGCCGAGATCCGCATCTCTATATGCCGAACTCGGCCGCGGATGCCAGAGTCGCTCGCCCAGCGCAACGGCCGCGCACCGATCGACGAGGCCCGGGCCGTGACAAACTGAGGGCATGACCGAACCCAGCGACGCTCGCGTCGGACTCTACATCGACTTCGACAACATCGTCATTTCGCGCTACCAGCAGCTGCACGGGCGCAACGCCTTTCAGCGCGACGGTATTCGCGACTTCAACCGGTCGAGGGCGGATGCCGACCCCGACATCGCCGCGAAGCTCGCTTCAGCGACGGTCGACTTCGATGCGATCATCGACTTCGCCGCCTCGTTCGGCACGATGGTGGTCAACCGGGCCTACGCCGACTGGTCGGTTCCCGTCAACGCGAGCTACCAGCGCCAGCTCATGTCACGGGCGGTAGACCTCACCCAGCTCTTCACCACGACCACTCGTGGTACGAAGAACGGCGCGGACATCCGCCTTGCCGTCGACGTGGTCGAAGACCTGTTTCGCTTACCCGACCTCACCCACGTCATCATCGTCGCCGGCGACTCCGACTACATCGCGCTGGCCCAGAAGTCGAAGCGCCTCGGCCGATTCGTGGTGGGCATCGGTGTGGCCGGATCGACCAGCACGTCGCTTGCGGCCGCCTGCGACGAGTTCGAAGACTACGACTCACTGCCGGGTATCGAGAAGGTGAAGGTGGCGCCGCCGATCGTTCGTGCGCAAGCCGAGAGGCGCGCGGGTGAGAGGGCAGAGAAGAAGGGGTCGAACGCCGACGCGGCCGACAACGCCGACGCGGCCGAAACGCCAGAACAGGCCGACCCCTCCGAAACGCAGCCGCGCCGTGCCACGGGCAAATCCCGCCGCGTCTCGACGATTCCGATGTTCTCGCACACCGAAGACGCCCAGTTCGACGAGCCCGAGCCCGCCGCCGACGTCGATCCGCAGACGGTGGCGACCGAACTGCTCGTTCGTGCGCTGCAGATCGGGCATGCGAAGGGCGACGCCGACGAGTGGCTGAACACCGGCACGGTGAAGAATCAGATGCGCCGAATGGATCCCTCGTTCAACGAGAAGCCGCTCGGCTATCGTTCGTTCACCGACTTTCTTTCGTCGCGCGACGATGTCGCCGAACTCGACGAAGACGGCCCGCAGCGCCTCATCCGTCTGCGACCCGAGGCCGATTCCGGGCGCTGACCGCCTCGCGCGACCCGCCAGAACCGGCCCGAATTGAACTGACCGATACACCTCAGAAACTGCCGCGAAACAGGCACGAAACCGGTCGGCCTTAGATTGAACTGAACAATTCACTTTCTTGTTCCCTCCAATCGCAAAGGACGACCATGAACCCGAGCCCTCCCCTCTCCCGTCCGTTCGACCGCCGTCAGTTCTTGAGATTCGCGGGCCTCGGCGGCGCTGCCATCGGTGGGGCCGCCGTGTTGGCCGCCTGCTCGACAGGCAGCCCGGCCTCCACTGCATCGACGGCCGCCGCCGCGGCCTCCGGCAGCTTCGGAACCATCGGCCTCGCCCTGAGCTGGATCAAGAACGTCGAGTTCGCCGGTGAATACTTCGCCACCGAGAAGGGCTATTTCACGAGCGCCGGCTTCGACGAGGTCACCCTGCTCGCCGGCGGAGGCCAGACCTCACCGGTCGAGACCGTGGTCAGCGGTCAGGCACTCGTCGGATTGGTGGCCGACGGCAGTCAGGTCGGAGCATCCGTTTCGCAAGGCGCACCGATCAAGATCATCGGCGCGCACCTCGTGAAGAGCGCGAGCTGCCTGCTTTCGCTGCAGGAGAAGACGCCGATCAAGACCCTCGCCGATGTGAAGGGCAAGAAAATCGGGCTTCAGGCGTCGGTGATCCCCGAATTTCAGGCACTGCTCGAACTCAACGGAATGACGATCGACGATATCGAGGTCGTCACCGTTCAATACGACATCGCTCCCCTGATCTCGGGTGCGTGCGACGCGTTCTGCTCTTTCGCAACGAACGAGCCACTGATCGCCGAAGGAGACGGCTACACCCCCGTGATCATGTACTTCGCCGACTACGGTCTGCCCTTGGTCGGCGACGCCATCATCGCGACCGAAGACACCATCAGCAGCAAGCGTGACCTGCTGAAGGCGTTTTTGAAAGCCGAATCACAAGGCTGGGCCGATGCGATCAACGACCCGGCCCAGTCGGCGACCTACGCCGTCACGAAATACGGCGCCGATCAAGATCTCAACCAAGACCAGCAGGTCGCCGAGATCAAAGCGCAGAGCGCGTTGATGGTCGACGCCGATGTGCTGAAAAACGGTCTGCTCACGATCACCGACGACCTCATCGCCGGCAATGTGAAGGCTATGGTGGCGCTCGGTTACACCGTGACCGCCGATATGTTCGATCTCAGCCTGCTGAACGAGGTGTACAGCGAAAACCCCGGCCTCATCGTGAGCCTGCCGATCGCAACCACCAGCTGAGCCGAAAGGTCACTAGCCTGACAGCTATGGGAGATCGCAAGAACGAACGACAAAGGCTCCTCGCTCTGGTCGGAGATGTGATCCTTGTCGAAGGTGTCAGCAACCTCAGCCTGAGCGGAGTAGCCCGCTCGATCGGCTCCAACAATCGCATGCTGCTGTACTACTTCGGTTCGAAAGAGGAGCTGCTGGCCGAGGCCGCCTTGGAGGTCTTTCGCCGGTTTCCGCGCATTCGCACCATGACGGCAGGGCTGGTCGGCGAGTCACCACTCGCCGATCGGCTCGTCGCGGCCTGGCTTGCGCTCAGCCACCCCGACAACCTGCCGTTTCTGCGGTTGTTCTTCGAGACCTTCGGCGTTGCGTCACACGCTCCCGAACAGAATCAGTCGCTCTTGAGCACCATGGGCACGAACTGGGCGGATGATCTGAACAACGCACTGCGGGCAGACGGCCTCAGCGAGACCGACGCACGGATGCTCGCTGTGCAGATCTTGGCCTTGTGGCGCGGTCTGCAGTTCGACCTCGTGCGGGGCACTCCTCACGAGGTGCTCGACGCCGCGCATCCACTGGCGATCAGGGCGCTGCTTGCGCCGTACGGCAAGTAGCCGCCTCGATTGCTCGCGGTAATCGCGGCTACGAAGCGGCTAACGAGCGGCTGACGAGTGACTATCCGCGGCGGAATCGGGCTCCGGGGTGAGCATCCGGCAGCAACTTCTTGCCCTCGCCGAAGAGTTGTTCGCGCAGAGTCGTTCCGGTCGGGGCGTCTTTAATCAGGCCGCGCTTGCGCAGCTCGGGCATCACCTTTTCGAAGAACACGTCGTGCGACCCGTCGGACTCCGGCTGCACGAGCAGCCCGTCCGCGCCTGTCTCTTCGAGCAGCGCGACGGCCTGATCGACGGCCTCTTCGGCCGTACCGAGAAACGGCTTGCCCATCACGCCGTTGGCGCGGAATTCCGTGAGAATCTCACGCACGGTCGGCGCGTTCGGGCCCAAAAAGCGCTCGACGTTCGTGCGGCCGTTGTCGGAGTTCGCAGCGGATTCGGGAATCGGCTTGTCGAAGTCGAGCGAGAGCAGGTCGATTCCGGTGAAGTATGCGTACAGCGTCGCGGCGTGCTCGAGGGTGACCGACTCGGTGACCGCCTGATGATCGGCTACCGCTTGCTCGTGAGTGTCAGCCACCCGGAAGGTGCCCGCGATGAGGCACTTCACGGCATCACGCCCGCGCCCGTTCTCTTCGGCGAGCCGCTTGATGTCAGAGATCTGGTCGGCGAGAGCCTGGGATTCAGCCGCGAGAAAGACCGCCTCGGCGTACTTGGCCGCGAGCGCGCGACCGGGGGCCGACGCGCCCGCCTGAAACAGTGTCGGCGTCACCTGCGGGCTCGGCGGCGTGACCAGCACACCCTTCGCCGAGAAATAGGGCCCGTCGTGCTCGATCTCGTGCACCTTCGTGGGGTCGGCCCAGGTTCCCGTCGCGCCGTCGTGCTTGAACGCGTCGCTCTCCCAGCAGCCTTCCCAGTACTTCAGCGACAGCTCGACGTGATCGTCGGCCTTCGCGTACCGGTCGTCGTGCGGCATCAGCGGCTCGCCGAACAGCAGCGCCGAGCCGGCCTGCCCCGACCCGGTCACGATGTTCCAGCCGATGCGGCCCTTCGTGAGATGGTCGAGCGTGCGGTACTGCCGGGTCACGATCGGCGGCTTCTCTACCGTCGTCGAGATGGTCGTGACCAGCCCGAGTGAGGTCGTGACCGAGGCCATTGCCGACATGAGCATCTGGGCATCCACTGTCGAGAACTGCACGTTGCGCTCGATCGACGTGGGGATGATCGATCCGTTCAGTGTCGGATACCCGTACGAGTCGGCGAGGAACAAGAAGTCGGCGCCGGCCGCCTCGCACTTCTTCGCGAGGTCGGTCCAGTAGTCGAGGTCGGTGAAGTTCGCATCGGTCTCCCGGCCCGCCATCTTCCACGTGGGGCGCACTCCCCCGGTTTGAAACATTCCGATGGTGATCTTCTGGCTCATGTCTTCTCTCCCGACTCGACACCTCGGCGCGACGCTGTGCGCTAGAAGTGAATTGATCAGTTCAACTCTAGCCAGACCATGTTACGGCCGTGTATCGCCGTCGCACACGCCGTGTTACGAGCTGCACGAGGGTTGCTGCGCCGGCCGCGCCGCGCCCCTGCGCTCTTGCTGCCGCTGCCGCTGCCGCTGCCGCGCAGGCGTGTCCTCGCAAGTGACGACTGTCGAGCTCTGCCGGGTGCTGACAGAGTTGAGTCATGCACCCGCGCCGCCTGCTCGCCGTCGTCGCGGCTGTCTCTGTGTCGTCGGCGCTGTCAGAGGGGCCGATCGGATGCACGGCGAACGCGGTATCCCGCCCGGTCGACTCGAGCCCGCGAACCGGCGCGAGCGGGATCGGATTGAAGGCGGTGCTGTTTGTCCACCAGTGATCCCGGCCGACGCCGAACAACGCGGCGTCGCGCTCGGATACGTGTCGGAGCGGGCGCGCTGGTCGCGGCCCTCGCGCTCGCTGGATGCTCGATGAGCCTGGAGAATCCTCTGCCGTCTGCCACCTCATCCGTCGACGTCAGCCGCAATTACACGGCTCCCGCCAAACCGTCGGCCGGAGCGACGGCCACGCCCACGGCCCCGGCCGCGCCGTCAGCGGATGCCCGACCGCCTACTCTGCCCGGCCCGACACCGCCGAGCTTGGCCGCCGCCCCGCAGAACATCGGCGCGGCGGTACCCAGCGAGTACCTCGGCGAC
This sequence comes from Subtercola sp., assembly GCA_025463765.1. Classification (GTDB taxonomy): domain Bacteria; phylum Actinomycetota; class Actinomycetes; order Actinomycetales; family Microbacteriaceae; genus Subtercola. The sequence goes on from JAODBC010000003.1 coordinate 41,164, forward strand.
CTGCCGGTGCACCTGGCCGTCGACCTCGGCTCGCAGCCGCACGCCACCGGCACCGTCACCACCGATGCAAACGGAACACCGACGAGCTATACCGTGGCGGCCGACGACGACTCCGTCGCCGTCTCGCACCGCTTCGCGCTCGACCAGTACATGCTCGGCTACCTGAACTGCGTGCGGCGAATGGATGACCAGTACTTCATCGGCGACACCCTCAACCTCGACGCCGAAACCATCACCACCGTCGGCGACGAGAACGGCGTGAGTTACGCCTTCGCCGATCGCCTGCCGAATCCCCACCCGCAGCAGCACTGACGCGCTGCGCTATTCGCCGGGTTCTTCGAGGCGGAAGCCGACTTTCAGGGTCACCTGAAAGTTCGCGATGGCGCCGCCCTCGAGCTCGCCCCGTGTGCCGACGACCTCGAACCAGTCGATGTTGCGGATGGTCTCGCTTGCGCGCGCGATACCGTTGCGAATCGCAGCATCCGTTCCGTCGGGCGATGTACCCACGATCTCTGTCAGGCGATAGGTGTGATTGGCCATGATGTACTCCTTTGTGTTCAATGAACCGTTCACTATCGACCATAAGGGCCCCTCGCTTTTCTGGCCCGAATTGTGACGAGCGAATGGGCGGCAGCATGATGGAACCACCGCCGTCTCAGCCAACGCCGATCACCAGCCGAGAGTGCCCGGGGCTCCCTTGAACGGGCCGACGACGCGGGAGGTGATCCAGCCGCCATAGAAGTCGCCTTCTTGACTGGTCACCACCTCGCCGTCGAGGGTGCATTGCTGCATGGCCGACGGGTACACGGCGACCCGACCGGCGAGCGACTCATAACCCGGCGAGGGATTGGGGTAGAACCACGCAGCACCAGCGGCGGTCTGCGAGCCGCCGCGCACCGAGAGGTACCCGGCGAGACCCTTGAATTCGCAGAACGACTGGCCCTGGGCATCCGCCAGCGATCCGGGCCGAAAGGCCGCGGCCGGCAAGTAGTAGACGGGCGGATGACTCGTCTCGAGCACACGCACCGAATCGGTCGTATCGACGATCGTCTCGCCGCCGAAGACGATGACAATGCGTTCGGTCGAGGGTTCGGCCCGAGGCGGCCTCGGGTAATCCCAGACCGACTCCTGGTCGGCGGCCGGCACCTCGCGAACGATCTGCGTGCGTTTCATGCTGAGACGTTAGCCGCCCAGCCCGAACGGTGGCTGTGTCGCTTCACCACAGCGATGCGGCCGGGAGTCAGCGATCCTGAACTTCTTCGTAGGAGGTGGCCATATCGGCATTGTCCGGTTTGAATCGGTAACCCATTCCCGATTCGGTGAGCAGATAGCGCGGTTGTGACGGTTCTGGTTCGAGTTTTTTTCGAAGTTGCGCGATGTAGACGCGAAGGTACCCGCTGTCGTTGCTGTGGTGCGGCCCCCAGACCTGGGTGAGCAACGCGTCTCGGGTGATGAGTTTGCCCGGGTTTCGCAGCAGAACTTCGAGAATCGCCCATTCGGTCGGGGTGAGCCTGATGAGCTCGGGAGTCTCGGCCGTGCCGTGGTACGCGTTTTTTGCCAGGAGGTCGACGGTCACGGTGCCGAAGCTGATAACCGGAGAGTCTTCTGGGGTGGGGTTTCGGCGGGTGAGGGCTCGGATGCGGGCAAGGAGTTCGTCGATAGAGAACGGTTTGGTGACGTAGTCGTCGGCTCCGGCGTCGAGTGCTTCGACCTTGTCGGCTTCGCCGGTGCGGCCGGAGACGACGAGGATGGGTACCTCGCTCCAGCCGCGGAGCCCGTGGATGACTTCGACCCCGTCGAGGTTCGGCATGCCGAGATCGAGCATGACGAGGTCGGGGTGGTGTTCGATGGCACGGTTCAGCGCTTCAGTGCCGTCGGAGGCGGTAACGATCTCGTAGCCGCGAGCCCGCAGGGTGACATTCAGTGCGCGCAGAATTTGCGGGTCGTCGTCGGCGACGAGTATTTTCATGGAACCAGCTCCGGAACGGGTGTCGATGGGGTGTGGGCTTCAGGTAGGGCGATGACCATGGTGAGGCCCCCGCCAGGGGTGTCTTCAGCCTCGAGTGTTCCACCCATGCCTTCGACGAAGCCTTTTGAGAGCGCAAGGCCGAGGCCCAGTCCGGTGAGGTTGTCGGTGTCGCCGAGGCGCTGGAAGGGCACGAAGATGTCATCACGACGTTCGGCGGGAACGCCTGGGCCTTGGTCGGCGATGCGGATTTCGACGGTGCCTCCGAACTCGCTCGCAGAGATCAGCACGCGTTTATCGTCGGGAGAATACCTGACGGCGTTCGAGAGCAGGTTGACGATGACCCGCTGCAGAAGACCATGGTCGGCGCTGACCGGGCTGATGGTTTCGGGGAGGTCGAGTTCGACGCTCGCTGGGCCAAGCCCGAGCTCGTCGAGTGCGGGCAGAACGATGTCGCCGACGTCGACGGAGGTGAGAAAGACGGCGAGGGCGCCGGCCTGCAACCGGCTGACATCGAGCAGATTGGTGACGAGAAGCGACAGGGTGTCGAGGCTTTCGGAGGCGGTGCTGAGAAGTTCGTTGCGGTCTGCTTCGGTGAGTTTCACATCGGTTGCGCGCAGGCCACTGACCGCTGCCGTTGCCGACGTCAGCGGCCTTCTCAGGTCGTGACCGACCGCGGCGAGCAGAGCGCTTCTGACCCGGTCGGCTTGAGCGAGGGGTTCCACCTCTTGAGCTGTTTGGGCGAGGTCGCTGTATTCGAGGGCTGCCCCGATCTGCGTGGCGATCACGGTCAGAAGGCGTCGTTCAGAGGCGGCGAGGTCGCCGCCGTGAAGCTCGAGCGTCGCACCGTCTCCGACATCGATGTTCGTGATGTTGTCGGTCGCCGTGCAGTCGCCGTCGGTGTGTGTCGGTTCGCCGTCGACGATGAGACGAACCGCAGAGAGAGTGAAGGCTTCGCGGGTGCGGGTGACGAGTGCTTGCAGGGCGTCTTGGCCCCGCACGACGCTGCCGGCGACCGTGGCAAGCAGTTCGGACTCGGCTCCCGCGCGTCTGGCGGTGCGTGATCGGCGGGCGGCGAGGTCGACAACGGCACTCACGAGTACAGCGTTCACGACGTAGAGCCCGAGCGCGAACAGGTGCGCGGGTTCGGTGACGGTCACGGTGTAGAAGGGTTCCACGAAGAAGAAGTCCAGTGTCAGCCCAGAGAGGAGGGCTGCGAACAGAGCGGGCCCGAACCCGCCGATCAGCGCGACGACGACGACGAGCAGTTGGTACGCGAGAACATCGCTGGTGATGGAGTCCTTGGTGCGCAGGGCAACCAGAATCCACGTGAGGAGGGGCCCGCCGACGAGCGCGATCGCGAGTCCGAGAATGCGGCGCCGCAGCGTGAGCGCGCCGCCGAGCCGGGGCAGCGCGAACCGGCCGCCGGCCGCGGCGTGGGTCACGATGTGCACGTCGATGTCACCGGATTCACGGATGACCGTGGCACCGATGCCCGGGCCGGTGAGTGCTGCGCTGAGCCTGCTGCGCCGGCTGACACCGATAACGAGCTGGGTCGCGTTCTCGGCGCGCGCGAAGTCGACGAGCCCGCGAGGAATGTCGTCGCTGACGACCTGGTGATACGTGCCGCCGAGGGAGTCTACGAGGGCGCGTTGTGCTAGCAAGGCGCCCGGATTGGCGTCACGCAGACCGTCGTTGCTGCTGACATGCACAACGAGAAGCGTGCCGCCTGTCGTTCTGGCGGCGATGCGGGCGCCGCGGCGAATGAGAGTTTCGCCTTCCGGGCCGCCGGTGAGGGCGACGACGACACGTTCGCGGGCCTCCCATTTGTTATTGATGCCGTGCTCGGTGCGGTAGCTCTTCAGGGCGCTGTCGACCTCGTCGGCGAGCCATAACAGTGCGAGTTCGCGCAGGGCGGTGAGGTTGCCGAGTCGAAAGTAATTAGATAACGCGGCGTCGATGCGGGTCGCTGGGTAAACGAAGCCGCCGGCGAGTCGATCACGCAGGGCTTGCGGTGCGAGGTCGACGACTTCGATCTGGTCTGCGGAACGCAGAACGCTGTCGGGCACGGTCTCGCGCTGCGGGGCACCCGTGATCTGCTCGACGACATCGGTCAGAGAGTCGATGTGCTGAATGTTCACGGTGGAGATCACGCTGATGCCTGCGGCCAGCAGTGCCTCGACATCTTGCCAGCGCTTCTCGTGCGCCGACCCCGGGGCGTTGGTGTGCGCGAGTTCATCCACCAGCGCGATGTCGGGCTTTCGAGCCAGAACCGCGTCGAGATCCATCTCGGTCAGCTCAACGCCACGATGCACGGTGGTCGTGCGTGGAACGACCTCAAGGCCCAGCAGCATGCTTGCCGTGCCTTTGCGACCGTGAGTTTCGACGACCGCGACGACCACATCTTTGCCATCACCCGTGAGGCGTCGGCCTTCTTCGAGCATGGTGTAGGTCTTGCCGACTCCGGGTGCTGCTCCGAGCAGCACCCGGAATTGTCCGCGACGCATCGATTCACTCTGCATGCTTAGCTGCCCAGCGCTGCCAGTGCGATGTTCAACTGCAGAACATTGACGACAGGCTCGCCCAAGAAGCCCAGATCGCGTGGAGTCGTGGCGTTGGCAACCAAGTGTTGTACCTCGTCTACGGGAAGATCGCGCACGGCGGCGATGCGTGCCACCTGAATCTGAGCGTACTCGGGGCTGATGTGCGGATCGAGTCCCGACGCTGACGCTGTTACCGCATCGGCGGGGATCTCGGAGATCGGAACATTGTCAGATGCGGCGATGGCCTGCTGACGTTCGGCGATCGCGGCCAGCAGATCCGAGTTCTCGGGGCCGTAGTTGCTGCCGCTCGATGCCGCGGCGTCATAGCCGTCGCCGGCTGCCGAGGGCCGGGATTGGAACCATTCCGGCAGTGCGTTGCCATCGGAGTCGGTGAAAGACTGTCCGATCAGAGCCGATCCGACCACAGCGTCACCTGATTTGATCATCGATCCGTTCGCCTGCGCCGGCATCGCGAGCTGGCCGATGCCGGTGATGAGCGCGGTGTACGCGATGCCGAGCACGATCGTGAAGACGATCATCGCGCGGAGGGCGACCCAGTATTGTCGCCCTGCGGTTCGTGAGGTACTCATGTAAAACCTTTCTTGTCGAAGTGTCGGCGGACGCGGGCTAGAAGCCCGGAATCAAGCTGACGAAAATGTCGATGATCTTGATGCCGATGAAGGGAGCGACGACGCCGCCGACGCCGTAGATCAGCAGGTTGCGGCTGAGGATGCGCGAGGCGCTCAGCGGGCGGTACTTCACTCCGCGCAGGGCCAGCGGAATCAGAATGATGATGATCAGCGCGTTGAAGATGATGGCCGAGAGAATAGCGGAGGCCGGCGAGTGCAACTGCATGATGTTCAGCACACCGAGGCCCGGAAAGATGCCGGCGAACATGGCGGGAATGATGGCGAAGTATTTCGCCACGTCGTTCGCGATCGAGAACGTGGTCAACGCGCCGCGCGTGATGAGCAGCTGCTTGCCGATGCGCACGATGTCGATCAGCTTGGTCGGGTCGGAGTCGAGGTCGACCATGTTGCCGGCCTCTTTCGCGGCCGACGTTCCGGTGTTCATCGCAACACCGACGTCGGCCTGGGCGAGCGCGGGGGCGTCGTTGGTGCCGTCGCCGGTCATGGCGACGAGGTTGCCGCCCTCCTGCTCGCGCTTGATGAGCGCGAGCTTCTGCTCGGGGGTTGCTTCGGCGAGAAAGTCGTCGACGCCGGCCTCGGCCGCGATGGCGGCTGCAGTGAGGGGGTTGTCACCGGTGACCATAACGGTGCGGATGCCCATCGCACGTAGTTCAGCGAACCGCTCTTTGATGCCTTCCTTGACCACGTCTTTGAGATAGATCACGCCGAGTACGCGGGCGACACCGGTTGGGCTCTTGCTGGCGACGACGAGCGGGGTGCCGCCGGCTGTGGAGATGTTCTCGATCTTCTCGTCGAGTTCGGCGTGCTCGCTGCTCGAGAGACGACCGGCCTCTTCGACCCAGGCGACGACAGATGCGCCGGCGCCTTTTCGAATCTGTGAGCCATCGAGCAGGTCGAGCCCCGACATGCGGGTTTGGGCGGTGAACGGCACGATGTCACCGGCGACAGCCAGGCCGTCGACGTAGTCGATATTCATTGCATTCTGTTTCACAGCGAGGTCGACGATCGACTTGCCTTCCGGTGTCGGGTCGGCCAGCGAGGAGACCGCTGCGGCGTGCACAAGGTCGGCCTGGCTCACGCCGGTGAGGGCGGTGAACTCGGCGGCCTGGCGGTTACCGTACGTGATCGTTCCGGTCTTGTCGAGCAGCAGCGTCGTCACGTCACCGGCGGCTTCTACCGCGCGGCCCGACATGGCGAGCACGTTGCGTTGCACGAGGCGGTCCATGCCGGCGATGCCGATGGCCGAGAGCAGACCGCCGATGGTCGTCGGAATGAGGCACACGAGAAGCGCCACCAGAACGGTGAGGCTGACCGGCGAGGCGGCGTAGCTGGCGATCGGGTTCAGCGTGAGCGTCACCACGACGAACACGATGGTGAGGCTGGCGAGCAGGATGTTCAGGGCGATCTCATTCGGAGTCTTCTGCCTCGATGCGCCTTCGACCAGCGCGATCATCCGGTCGACGAACGTCTCACCCGGCTTCGACGTGATCTGCACGATGATGCGGTCGGAGAGCACCCGGGTACCGCCGGTCACGGCACTGCGGTCACCGCCCGATTCCCGAACGACCGGGGCGGATTCGCCGGTGATAGCGCTCTCGTCGACCGAGGCGATGCCCCAGATAATGTCGCCGTCTCCCGGGATGAGCTCACCGGCGACGACCACGACCACGTCACCTAGGGTCAGATCGGCTGAAGAAAGCGTCTCGATCGAGCTCGCTTCGGCCGACGGATCGGCCTTCGCGTCGTAGCCCAGCACCTTGTTCGCCGCGGTGCTGGTGCGGGTCTTGCGCAGGCTGTCGGCCTGGGCCTTTCCGCGGCCCTCGGCAACGGATTCGGCGAGGTTCGCGAACAGCACGGTCGCCCAGAGCCAGAGCGCGATGCCCCAGGTGAACGAGGCGGGCACGGGGGCCCCGCCGGAGTCTCCGGCGCCGCCGATGAACGGTTCAGCGATAGCCAGCGCCGTGGTCAAGGCAGCGCCGATCTCGACGATGAACATGACCGGGTTGTGCCACATCTCTCGCGGGTCGAGCTTGCGGAACGCGCCGGGAGTGGCGGCGGCGAGCTGGCTGAGCCCGAATGCGCCCTTCTTCTCGTCAGGTTTCGTTTCGGTGGGTTGGGGTTCTGAGGGCCGTAGGGGTGTGAGGGTGGACATGGTGATTACTTGAGTCCTTCCGCTAGCGGACCTAGCGTGATTGCGGGGAAGTAGGTGAGAGCGACGATGACGACCGTGACAGCGACGAGCAGCCCCACGAACTGGGGCCGGTGCGTCGGCAGGGTGCCTGCTGTGGCGGGAACCTTGTCTTGAGCGGCCAGAGAGCCGGCGAGCGCCAGAACCAGCACCATCGGTACGAACCGCCCGAGCAGCATCGCGGCTCCGAGCGCGGTGTTGAACCAGGGCGTGTTCGCCGTGAGCCCGGCAAAGGCAGACCCGTTGTTATTGGCGGCTGAGGTGAACGCATAGAGCACTTCTGAAAGCCCGTGCAGCCCGGAGTTCCAGATCGAAGTGCTTGTCACATCGTCTCGCACCGCTGGTATCGCGAAGCTCAGTGCGGTGCCGGCAAGCACCAGCGTCGGGGTGACGAGAATGTAGATGCTGGCGAGTTTGATTTCGCGCGGCCCGAGCTTCTTGCCCAGATACTCCGGCGTGCGTCCAACAAGCAGTCCGGCGATGAAGACCGCGATGATCGCGAGGATCAGCATGCCGTAAAGACCGGAACCGACACCACCGGGCGCGACTTCACCGAGCATCATGTTGAGCATCGGCATCATTCCGCCGAGGGCCGTGTACGAGTCGTGCATGGAGTTCACCGCGCCGGTCGACGTCAGCGTGCTGGCTGTACCGAAGAGGGTCGACCCGAAGATGCCGAACCGGTCTTCCTTGCCTTCCATCGCGGCACCCGCGAGTTGCGGGGCCGAACCTGCCCCGATCTTCTCGAAGATCGAAAGGGCTGAGAGTGAGACGACGAAGATCGTCGACATCACCGCGAGAATCGCGTAACCCTGCTTGTTGTCGCCGACCATTTTGCCGAAGGTGCGTGGCAAAGAGAACGGGATGGCGAGCATCAGCACGATCTGCAGCAGGCTGGTCCAGGCGGTGGGGTTCTCGAACGGATGCGCGGAGTTGGCGTTGAAGAAGCCGCCACCGTTCGTGCCGAGCATCTTGATCGCCTCCTGCGACGCGACCGGACCACCGGGAATGCTCTGCGTACCGCCCGTGATCGTGGTCACGTCTGTGAAGCCGTTGAAGTTCTGGATCACGCCTCCGGCGATCAGCACGATTGCGGTCAGGATCGACAGCGGCAGCAGCAGCCGCAGCGTGCCGCGAGTCAGGTCGACCCAGAAGTTGCCGATCGTGCCCGAACGGCGGTACGCGAAGCCGCGCACGAGCGCGATGGCCACCGCGATGCCGACCGCTGCCGAGACGAAGTTCTGCACCGCGAGGCCGGCCAGCTGAACGCTGTACCCCATGGTGACGTCGGGTGAGTATGACTGCCAGTTCGTGTTCGTCACGAACGAGATCGCCGTGTTGAACGACAACCCCTCAGGAATGGCGGGCATGCCGAGCGAGTAGGGCAGCACGGCTTGCAGCCGCTGGATGCCGTAGAGAATCAGCACGCCGATAAGCGAGAACGCGAGTACTCCGCGCAGGTACGCGCGCCAGGTCTGCTCGGAGTCGGGGTTGACCCCGATCATCCGGTAGAAGCCGCGTTCGGCTTTGAGGTTGTGTTTGCTCGTGTAGATGTGTGCCATGTAGTCGCCGAGCGGGCGATAGATCAGAACAAGAAACAACACCAGGGTTGCGACTTGCACAATGGCGAAGAAGGTGTCCACTAAAATCGCTCCGGTTTCACGAGCGCGAAGACGAGGTAGCCGAGCGAGGCGACGCCGAGAACGGCGGCGATGATGTCGAAGGCGATCACAGCTTGCCGACCCCCTTGGCAATGAGTTCGACAATCGCGAACAACGCGACGATGCCGACAATGTAGAACACGTCAAGCACGAGAGATCTCCATCCGAATCAGGGAACCTGCAGAGCTCTCAGCGGATGGCTGGAAACTCACAGGTACAGCACATGATTAGACACCCCGATTCGGCCGTTCTTCACGCTCCTAACGGATCCCTAACGCGTTATCCCCAGATCCCTACGGTTCTCCTACGGGCATGCAAAATCGGGCCCCCGCCCGTACCCGCATAAACGCGGCAACACAAGCCCGAGTGCCAGCCACCACTCGGCCCCTACCCTGGCAGTGCAGCAGCCCCTGCAGCACATCACCCACGAGAACCCCGAACCAAAGGAGAACGATGTCGTGTCGCTCCCGGCGCCATGCGACACGCCAGATGAGGGGCGTTCGCTGGGCAGAGCGCAGCCGCTTGGTACACGCATGGCGGTTGCTTCAGACGCGAAACCCGCGCACCTTTCGGCAGAAGGTACGCTACAAAATGCTTCGCGATCACCGCGACCTGCTGGTCACCTTCGCAGATAAGGCCGCTGTCAGAGACTACGTCGCAGGCTTAGTCGGCTCGTCATATCTGCCGCGAAGTTTCGGGGTGATCGATGCCGCCGAGCAGCTTGCTGAGCTGGTTCTGCCGAACGAGTTCGTGATCAAACCGACCCATGGCAGCGGGGCCGTCGTCGTGGTCTCCTCAGACGCGCCCGAATCGGCCCGGCTGGTTACGCCCGACTGGGGCTGGGCATATCAGCACGTCCGGCCGGAACACGCGACCCGCGAGCAGCTCATCGAAACAGGCAGTGCGTGGCTGCAGAAGCTCTACGGGCAGGGCCCGAACCGTGAATGGGCGTACGGACGGGTGAAGCCGCGGATCATCGTCGAGGAGCTGCTGGTCGGTGAAGGCGGCACCATTCCCGACGACTACAAGTTCTTCGTCTTCCACGGGCGCTGCCAGTACATTCAAGTGGATGCCGGCCGGTTCGCCGACCGTACCCAAGACTTCTACCGCGCAAACTGGCAGCACCTCGACATGAGCGGTGGTCTGCCCTGGGCACGCACGCCCCGCAGCCGCCCGCGACGGCTCGATGAGATGATCGGGGTGGTCGAAACTCTCGGTCAGGGCACCGACTTCGTGCGCGTCGATCTCTACCACCTTCCCCAACGGGTGGTTTTCGGGGAGCTGACCAGTTATCCGGCAGGCGGTGACAGCCCGTTCGATCCAGAAACGCTCAACGCCGAGTTCGGCAGCCACTGGACGGTGCCGCGCAGGTACGCCTGACCCGTTCGCGCCAGAAAGTTCGTAACGGGCACAGCGATAAACGTTGACCTCAGTCAGCGCCCTCCCCCGATGTATCGGCGGCTGTGATCCCGTTTTGCTTCGGCACCCGGATGTCTTCACTGACTGATGGTTGGTTCTCGACGTCGAGGGTGTCGGTCTCCTCGTGCCCGTACGCCGTTCGGCTTGGCGGGTTGGCTGCCTGGTCCACGGTGAGCAGGCCGTCGGGGTCTTTCGGGTCTTGCGCGCCGGTCAGGCGCTCACCAATCGTTGACTTGTCACGATCGCTTGGCACGTGATTTCTCCCGGCTACTTGTCGTCTCGGGTGCCGAGTTCGGGCGAAAAGAGAACCGCTTGCACGGCCACATTCCGCGAGCTGAACCGATCCTCCGTCTCAGGGAAATTTCTCACCAGGGGTAGCAAAAGCGGCCCGATCGAGTTATGCCTCGGGCAACGCTCGCTGAAGCGTCGGGGCGAGGTAGAACACCTGAGCGCCGATCGTCACCATCGACACTCGGCTCCGGCATCTCCGTACTCCGTAGTTCCAGCGTTGTCGAGCCCGGGCGGGCCCACGGCACACGACGTAAAGTGAGGCCACCGTCATTACTGAAAGGACGATCATGAACCTCGGACCACTCAGCAGCTACCGCCTCCCCGCTGCGATCAGAACCGCCTACGGCGTTGATACCGCCCAGCAGCTCGCCGACCAGCTGGGAGTGACGAAACAACCTGGCCCAGAACTCGGAGGCGAAGCTGACGCCGCGTATCAGTCTCTCAAACAGGGCGATTCTGGCCCCGCACGCGCCCTGCTTGTCAACAAACTCGGGGTCAGTGAATCCGCTGCGGATGCAGCCCTTGCCAAGCTCCCCCAGCTCTGACGACGCCCGCAGACTCCCTGTTGGCGAGCAGGAATTTCCTAACAGTTTTCCCGTCGCATTGGAAGCTCCTGAGGCCCGATGAAGATTGGGGTAAAACGGTAGCCATGGAGAGAATTCATTACGCTAGCGGATCCATTCTCACCGGGACAGCGATCGCACGCGCACTCCTTGAGTACGCCGAAGCGCTAGCCGAGAAGAACGAATCCGCAACCGTCGACATACCAACCCGGCGCGAAGACGGATCAACTGGGCGAGCCAACTTTCTCATCGGCCCCTCCAGCCAGATCGTGTCCGACACCGAACAATCCGAGTTCCAAGAACTGGTCGACGACGACCTCGTCGCCAGCTTCGTGGAATCTACCCGCAAGCTCAGACATGTGAACATCGTGCTGCCGGACGCCGGTTATACAGCCGAGAGTGCAGACGACCTCGACGTGGAATACCCGGGATCAGAGTAGGGTCAGGCGCCGATACTCACGAGAACGCGCGGTAACTCACCCAGCAGTTCGCCCGCGAGATACCCGAGCGGCCCGACGGTGACAGCGAGCCTGTCCCCGGCGGAAGCGTGAAGATGCGTCGCCCACACCGCTGCTTGCTCCGGCTTCGCCCCTCTGCCGATCAGACCCACGATCGCCCCGGCGAGCACGTCCCCGCTACCAGACGTGCCTAGGCCGCCGGTACCAGTCCCCATCGACCATACGGTGCCCTGAGCGTCAGCGATCGTTCCGAAGCACGACACGACAGCCCCGTAGGTGCGGGCGATCCGAGCAATCTCCGTCACATTGACGCCTTCGTCAACGCCGTCGGTGGAGCCCAGTAAACGGCTCGCTTCGCCCTTATTCGGCGTCAGAATAAGTCGTCCGCGCAGCGCGTCGACGACATCAGGCAGGCGGGGCAGAACACCAAGGGCATACGCATCGAGAACCACAGCGGTATCGGCTCCGAGCAGTGGAACGAGCGCAGAGAGTAAATTCTCGGTTTCAGCGGCATCGTCTAGTCCGGGGCCGACAAGCACTGCATCGGCCGCGGTCAGATCTGACGCAGCGCGCTCGACGCTTGAACCGCGAACGTGCCCGTCGGATGTCTCGCCGAGGGGTATCACTCCCGCTTCCATGATCGCTGCACCCACAGCTGGGGCGACGCTCTCAGCGACGGCTAATGTCAACCGGCCGGCTCCGACCCTGAGCGCGGCAAGACCGGCGAGCATCGCAGCGCCCGGAGAGCGGGCTGCGCCGCCTATCACGACGATCTGACCCCGACCGTACTTGGAATCGCCGGCCGAAGGTAAGGGCCAAGCTCTCAGCAGGTCGGGCGTAACAGTGACCACAGTATCGGCAAGGCTTGAGCGGGGCTGTTCAATGGATGGCGGCATCTTTGTCTCCGGAATGTTGAGTTGAGGGAACTCCCTGCGCGTCGAGGTGCCCAACGTGCGAGAAGACATCCAGTCTCCACTGGCCCGCGCCAGGGGGTCTGACCAGCCTGGTGACCGAGGCGTTGCTGACTGTGTGCGTGCAGCTGAAATCCAACAGGTCCGCTTCGGTCATTCCCGTGCAAACGTAGATAAATACCATGACCACCGCATCATGAGTGGCAATCAGTACCGAACCGCCACCGTGTGCTGCGACCGGGTGGGCGTTCGCCTCTTGCTCGATGTCGTGCAGTAGCGAGCGAACCCGCAGGGCTACGTCTGCCCACGATTCACCGCCCGGCGGGCGGTAGTAGAACTTACCAAGCCATCGCCGCCGGTCCGCCTCGGCGGGAAAGAGGTTATCGACGCCGACCGACGTCACCATGTCTAAGATTCCGAGTTCGCGGTCGCGGAGGCGCTCGTCGATGCGTGGCTCATGGTGGAGTGAGGCTCTTTCCAAGCCGATCATTATTGTCTGTTGTGCGCGCAGGTACGACGATGCCCACACAGACATAGATTCTGTTTCGTGCCGGTTTCGATTGAGCCAATCTCCCAGCGCTTCGGCCTGACGAACCCCGGTTTCCGAAAGCGGTACGTCAGCGTCGCGATGGGTGAGGTCGATACGATCACGGCCGGCCCGCTCAGCCTCCGCGGCAGCGACATTCGCGACGCTTTCCCCGTGCCGGACTAGCCATATTTCTGTCACGCCCATGACCTCAGGTTATGAGACTGGGCCATGAACCGTCAGGGGTTGCGTGAAGCGGCGCGTTCGTTAAGGGGGCGAAATGCGGGGCGAAATGCGCCGATGTATTCGTGAACGCCGGTATCGACAAAGGCCAAACGGAGCAGAAATTGAACCTTACTCCGAGCGATCTGGCCCGCTGTAACGCTAACCGCCCTCGGATAACACTGTCCGGGTGTGGAGGCGTTTTATTGTGGCGTGTAGAGCATGATCCAGTGGTCGTTCTCGGGGTCGTGAAGCATTTCGCTATCGAAACTCAACCAGCCGCGTGTCGGGTGATGAAGACTCTTCATCGCAGACCGCCACGTACCCAATTCCGCGTTCTCCCAGCAGCCACGGAAAACTACACTCGTCGCAGACAGCTCATGAAAGATGCTCTGTAAATAGTCGTCTTTCGGGTATCGGCTCAGGGCGGTTCGAAATTCAGACGTCGCCACCCGCGCGAGTTGCTTCGCGCCGTCGCGACCGACAATCTCTTCGAGCACTGGTGAGGTAAAGCATTGGTAGACGATGTTCCGCCCGTACGGATCGTCGCTGATCAACGCACTCAGCAGCTCTAAGGCTGCAACATTCGCTGCGAGCAGATCCAAACGTCCGTCATGCACAGTGACAGGCATGACGTTATCGAGGCCACGCAGCAACTGCTGGATGCCGGGCCGGATCGATGTGGACGGCGCTTGAGGTTCCGGCGGCAATTCTCCCGCGAGTCGAAAGAGGTGGTCTCGTTCAGCGGGTAAAAGGTCGAAGGCTCGGCTGAGCGCGTGCAGCACCTCTCGTGAGGGGCGTGGTGCCCGGCCTTGTTCCATCCGGGTGTAGTACTCAATGGAAATGCCGGCGATCTCTGACAGTTCCTGACGCCGCAGACCGGGGACTCGCCGAACAGAGGCCCGCTCGTTGCCTGACCGGGCTGGCGGCTCCATCAGTGCTCGTCGATGACGCAGAAACTCGCCGAGCTGAGGCTGGCCTCTTTCTTCCATAACAGCCATTCTGCCCGCCTCGACCGGGAAGGCCCCACCTCCATAGCCCTAGCAATACCAGTCTCGACCGGGTGTCCCTCCAATTGATGCAGCCCTTCAGACTGGTGTCTTCAACTACTTCGAACCAGATCATGCCAGGCCAACAAACAACTCCCCGGCCAATTACTAAATCAAAGGGACTCCTCGGCTCGGGCCCTTCGGGATCCCGACAACCTTTGGCAAGGTCCCTGCTGACCTGGGATCAGCAGGCCTCACAACGAAGAGGAGACGAACAGTGAATCAGAACATGCCCGCACGTGAAGCAGACCTCGCCGTCGCGCGAGAGTTCATCCGAGCGGTCGAGGCGAAAGACCTCGACGGCGTCGCCAGGACACTCGCGAAAGACGCCGACCAGCTCTTCATGCACTCAAATGACCCCAGCACCGAAGAAGGGATCGCCAAGATCGTCGCCGGCGCCGCCAGAAAAGGAGTCTGCGTCGCCGACGTTCGCGGGAAGGATCAGATCCTCGCCTACACTGCTGGCCTGGTAGACAAGTTCACCCCGCTGGTCTGGCTGAACCATCAGTGGGCTGTGTCGCCGAGCGGGCAGGTCTTCTTTAGCGGATCAGGCGACATGGTCGTCGAGCGAACCGGAAAGCCGTATCGCAACAACTACGTGACGCGCTTCGACATCGTTGACGGAAACATCGTGCGGATGGTCGAGAACGCTAATGCCTTCTTATATGTCGGCCTGCGCATAGCGCCAAACGCCGCCGAGTTCCGTTCATTTGCCCGAGCGCTGCCACGTCTCATCCCTGGCACAAAGGCCCGGCGTGCCGTCATCTAGACCGCACCATCCACGCGTTGAAGCCCAGCCGACAGCGGTTACCGGATGGTGAGGAACGATGGTGTGGCTGAGAGCGATCAGGTAACTTCCGACCTGATGGATCCTGGGTCGGATGCGGGGAAGTCATGCGGGCGGTGACGCACACCGCCCGCAAATGACTCAAATGACTGTGGAGCCACCGTCGGCGATGAGTTCCATTCCGTTGACGTAGCTGGAATCGTTTGAGGCGAGAAACAGCGCCACCGAAGCGATCTCGTGGGGTTGGCCGGCCCCGGTGATCACTGCGACCTGGCCGTCAAGCTTTCCCATGGTTACTTGGCTCCCAACGCGACACCGAAGCCGCCGCCGTTACGGGCAAGCCCCATGAGGAGGATGGCTGCCCATTCGAGAGCGTGCGTCGTTTCGAGCCCGCCGGCGTCGAGGGGTCGCATCCCCAGGCTCTCCAGGAACTTCGCGACCTGCGCTCGCGCTACTTCATCGCCTCCGGCGAAGAACACGTCCAGCGGCTGGTCGGCGGCGAGCACGTCGCGGAAGACCGTATTGAATGCTTTCAGAACCTGGGTGCCTTCAGGGGCGACCGCAGCGATCTGATCGGTGACCGAGTTGCCCGGGGTGGTGACGACTCCGCTTGCATCCTCGTTGAACGGATTGGTGGTCTCGATCAGGATCTTGCCTGCGAGGGCATCGCCATAGTGCTTGACGATGTCAACAGCGCTGGCGTACAACGCGGCGAGAAAGACGATGTCCCCGGCCGGTTTTGCCCCGTACTCGCCGACCGTGGCACCTGCGCCGATCTCAGCGGCAGCGGCCTGAGCCTTCACGGAATTCCGGCCCATGATCTCTACCGTGTGGCCGTGAGCTACAGCCCTGGCCCCGATGGCGGTAGCCATGTTGCCTGTGCCGATGATGCTGATTGTTGTCATGACGTGTTCCTTCGTTATCTGAATGAGTCGGACGAGGGCGTCAATGTGAGGCACCCCTCCGGTGATGGGCTCAACCTGAGGGGTACCTCCTGTTATTCCCGATGGTGGAAAGAAATTCGAATCAAACTTCCTCCAGCGGGCCGTCATGACAGAACCGGAGGCCGCCCTCATCTTTGAAGTACACTTGTCGGATGACCACTGACCTCGAGCAGATTCGGATGCCGAAACGCCGAGACGCTCTCGAGAGCCACGCCCGGCTCATCACTGCAGCGCAGCGGGAGTTCGCCGCCCACGGCGTGAACGCTTCGCTCGAGGCGATCGCGCGTGATGCCGGCGTGGCCATCGGAACCCTGTATCGTCACTTCCCCACCCGGATGGACCTGCTGATAGCGGCTTTCGAGCCGCGTCTGCAGGAATTCCTTGACGGAGCCCGTTCGGCCCTGGAGATCGATGACCCTTGGGCCCGGTTCGTCGCGTACCTCGAGAATCTATTCCGAGTGCAGGCAGGAGATCGGGGCTTCAATGACTTTCTCTCGCGTCGATTCCCGAGCAACACCCAAACCGAGCGTATCCACGACCAGATGTGCGAGCAGATCGAAAGCGTGCTCGCCGGAGCGCAACAATCGGGGCAGGCGCGCCCAGACATCGCGCTGGCCGATATCGTCAACCTCATCTGGTCCAACGGCCGGATGATCGACGCTACTGGAACCACCGCACCCAACGAGTGGCGGCGCCACCTCTACCTGATGCTTGACGCCTACCGCGCAGAGCGGGCGCATCCGATTCCGGAGCCGCCCATGACCCAGAAGCAGCTCTACGACGCTATGGTGCATCTCGGCAAAGCGAACTAACGAACAGCCCGCCGGTCTCAACGGACGACAGCGGCGATTGCCTACGGCGAACGTGGTGACTGTCGCCGTGTTGCGCTGAACGCGAGCGAGTCTGTCAGCGGCCATGTGAGACCGCCCGTAGGCGGCCAGTACTTCTGCCCGCTGGCGGCCAGGGGAATTGCCCAGGCGTGAGCATCTATGCACAAGAGCGCGCGCCACCCTGGCCGCATATGTCGAGTTCTCCGTAAACGATGCAGAGCTGACCGAAAGTATCCGTATTCTTCGCAATCGATTCGCGGCGCATTCTGAAGCGACTCTGACCCGCTGATTGACAGTCCGCTCGCACGTTCGCCGGCCTTCGAGAGCAAAAACGACACCCAACGCATGTCGCGTCGGGCGTCGTATCGGTGGACCTAAGGCGATTCGAACTCAAGCCCGAAATGCGGGCCCTGCTCGCTGGGTTCGACGCGCGTGAGCGGTAGGTCGCCCGGCAAATTGCATCCACTATCAGTGCGTTTTGTAGGCATCTCTACGGTGCACGATGGTGATGATCTCGATGATCAGCTGCCGGTCGACGATTCGATAGATGACTCTGTATTCACCACGCCGGGCCGAGTAGAGAGGATAAAGCGGTTCATCGAGTTGCTTACCCAATCGCTTCGGATTTTCGCTCAAGACTCCGAGAATGAATTCGAACGCTGCTGTGGCAATTTTCTCGGGAAGGCCCTCGGCGAGCGCTCTGCGCGCGGACTTGGTGAATCTGACCTCGTACTTTTCACTCACTCGGCGAGACGGCCTGCCTTACGCATGGCCGCTCGCACATTCTCGACGTCGTAAAATTCACCCGACTCGACTTCTCGGATGCCCACTCGAATCGCCTCGATCGATTCTGAGTCACTCAGCAGTTCAACCGTCTCAATCAACGAGTCGTAGTCGTCAGCGCCGAGAAGCACGGCGGCGCGCCCACCGTTCTTAGTGACTTCGAACCGCTCATGTGTCGTTGCAGCCGATTCGACGATGCGGGAGAAGTTTGCCCGGGCATCCGCAACAGAGAGAGTTGTCATGTACAGAATTGTAGCGCATAAACAGAAGTCCGATAAATACTCACCCGCATAGGTGAGTGTCTTCCATTTTGCGGACCTCAACCGCCGGAACCTCTTCGCGGCGCGCGCCAAGCAAAGACCGGGCATGAAGTCTTCCTCTGCGACCACCTACGCTTTCGCTCGCTCCGTTTGTTGACTCGCTTCGTTGAGGCGTGTCCTCGGCTCGCTCGCCAGACGAACAGCATCCTTGAACTGTGCGGGGAGCGGGATACTCAGCATTGATGGGTCGAAGAAACTAAAAAGACTTCCGCCGAGGATCATTAGCCGAAGCACCGCGTTGATCGTCAACAGTGCAAGAAGAACAAGAACCAGCCCTCGTGGCGCGTAGCCAAGCGCACCGCTGACCAACAGTATGATGCCCACAATGAGCGCATGCACCGCGCCCTTGGTGTAAATCTGACCTGTTCGTTCTTCAACGAACAAAAAGCGAATGTCGCTGGGCACAGCCCTGTAAGCAGTGGAAGCTACAACCCCAACAGTTGTGTAGAACAGGCCGAGGAAGGTTGCAACGGCTGCCACAGACGTGGCCACAAACGGATTGAAGTCGCTTGAAGGCACCGTCGCCGTTACGTACTCGAATCCACCCACTCGTGACATTGCAAGCAACCAGCCGAACAGTTCCGCGATGAGGAACAGGCACACACCCACCGCGGCAGGCTTCCATGACCGACGAGCAAGTTGCCAAACGAGGCTTGTAGATCCCGTAGCATCACTAAGGCGAGTGTTGCGAACGTACGCCCTCTGAGACCGCTTCAGCCTTTGCCGTCGCTTTTTCCAGCGCGTCTTCCAGAATGTTGGCCGAGCAAGTTTGTCGATCTGTTGGACTGTCCTGGATGTCATAGTGCGTCCATTACCGACTCGCAAACGGGCGCTTTCTGGAAGCGGGCGCTCGTAACAGGGCCACTCGTCTCAAGCTTCATGGCCGCCACGCAGGCTCAAGGACCCGTGAATCAATTCGAGCAGATTCATCTTTCACTAGGTCGAGCATCGCGTTGACTAGCCAGTCCGGAGTGAAGACTTCTCCGTGGTCAGCCACACGCTGCCGAGACTTCATCAGGTCCATTGGCTCAGATTATCGGGAGCCGACGACCGTGCACGCATCGGCAGATATCACGGGAACATTGCTTGCATGCGTTTGAGCGCCAGATCAGCTCTCGACTTCACCCCATTCCAGCGATCTGACTGCTCGCCAGTCACTCCGAAGACCAACTCCATGCGATCTAAAACGGTGACAGCTGAGGCGCAAAGCATTCCGGCATACTCGACTGCAAGTTGAGGAACCATACGAAATTCGACCTTGCCGGGTTGTGCCACCATAAACATTCCGAGGGCAGCAGTCTCCCCGTGCGCGACACCCGATAGCTGCGAGTAAAACTTCCTACCCATGCCCGTGTTGGCGCCTTGATCAAGAAGCGTCGTCGCCAGTGGCGTGAGACCTACTTTGCTCTTATCCAGCAGTGGGAGGTTGAGATCAAGAAGTACTCGACGCAATCCGGCGAGATACTCATTAATGTCAGTCTCTTCGCCCGTCTGAGTCATGAATTTATTGTGCTTGCCCGACACCGTCATCTCTGCGATTGCGATCGAGATGTGCCGGGACACCAGCTCTTCGGCATCCTGAGAACTAAGAAGAAAATAAGACTTGGCGAATGCCTCGACGCCTCCCCGGGTCAAAGTCGCGAGCGAGAACGTGTATCGCTTGCTGTTCACCGTATTTATGAACGCGCGCGCGTGATCGGCCCCGGCGGCATTCGAGAAAAGAATCGACGAGTGTGCTCCGCGCACGGGCGACTCACCTTGCCCATTCGCTTGGTTCCAGGAGGCCTTAAGCTGGACGTCCGCGAGCGAGTCCGCTGATGGCCATCTGCCGATCGCATTGCTAGTTAATTCGTCCGCAACCGTAGCGATTTCCTTCACGAGTTCTCTGATCAATTGACGATGGACATTTGTCAGTGGCATCGAACTACTAGCGCCACCGAATGGCACCTCATCATTTTCCATATTTGACCCTGTTCATTCGTGCACGTTTCAACTGAGGCCGGAGTGGCAACACCGTCAGCTAGATAGTCAGCGCCGCTTTTAGCCACTACCGATTTGCTCGTCCCGAACCAAGATGACCTCTGCTCTCGTTTTGAGTCCAGCGAGTTCGAAGCCCTCGGCGGTGAGATGTTCAATAAATCGTGTTTTCCGCGCAGTTTTGAGGGACCGCCAAATCGACTGCCAGTTGGCGTCGTCATCGCCGAGTAACGTCGGTGCATCAGGCACTACTCGAGTCAATAAGAGCATCTGCAGCTGAGCTGAATGTTCTGGCGAGGCCGGGTCTAAGTTCTGTGCGGTCATAGCGTTATGACACGAGTCGCAGAGCGACTGCAGGTTGTCAAGCTCTGCGGATTTCCGGCGATATGGTCGATCTCAGTGCCCGGCTTTCCACAACTCTGGCATCTCCCAGCGTCCCGTACCTTGACTTGAGCACGGACACTTGCGCGCAACGTCCTCCCCAGTGAGCCATAACCACCAACGAGGAGGAAAGCGTTGCGCGTCTGAATGGCCTCGCGCACGTCCGGGTCCTCGATTCGCCCATCCCGAAAGACCCTTCGCATGTATCGAACGCTCCCCCATATCTCCGAGCACCAGCTCGAACAGAAAAGCACTTCGACATCCTCGGGCAGCACCTCGAGGCAATTGGCGCAATGGTCGTCGAGGAGGTATCGGTCACTCGGTACCGTGACGACAAATGGCGGCTCTCGCATGCAGTGATCGTACCAACCTGCGGCTCCTAGAAAGTCCATACGAGCTCTATCTCAAGGCCACCGACGCGACCCGACGCGAACTCAACCAAGCCATCTTCGCTCACGTATACGTCTGCAACGACGAAGTCGTCGGAGACGAAATCAACACCCCTCGCAGAACTCCTCGCCGCACAACACAGCTTCAACGCCCGAGAAAAAGGAGCCAATGAGGAAGAATCCCGCGACCAAGCTCTGGGCGAACTGATTCGTCACACCGCGTAAACGAAAAGAGCCACCCCGAAGGGTGGCTCTTTTGCGGTTATCTTAGAAGACTTACTAGATGGCATCGACGCGGACGGCGATTCTACTAAGCCTTCCATGGTGGAGCTGAGGGGATTCGAACCCCTGACCCCCTGCATGCCATGCAGGTGCGCTACCAACTGCGCCACAGCCCCGAAGGAGCGAACCTGAGTTCAGCTCCGGGTATGAAATTGTGTGTTGCTGCGAGCTGAATCCGAAGGATTCCGGCTCCAAACAACTTGCCTAGACTACTACACGCCGAGGCGATCTGAGAAACCGAGGGGCGGCAGACTGCTTACCCGGGCCGACGCCCGCGCCGACTCAGACCGAAACGGTGAGCGGAACAACCGGGCAGTCTTTCCAGAGTCGCTCGAGCGAGTAGTACATGCGGTCTTCTTCGTGAAAGACGTGCACCACGAGGTCGCCGAAGTCGAGCAGCACCCAACGGCCCTCGGAGAGGCCTTCTCGGCGCAGTAGCGGCGCGCCGGCATCGCCGAGCTTCTCGATGATTTCTTCGGCGATGGCACGCACGTTGGGTTCGTTGCGGCCCGAGGCCAGCAAAAACACGTCGGTGAGCGGCAAGGGGCCGGTCACGTCGAGCGCGACCAGGTTCTCGGCCTGCTTGGCGTCGGCTGCGGTTGCAGCGACCTGGGTGAGTTCGACGGAACGAGTGGATGCAGTCAAAAAGGGGATACCTGTCGGTTAGAAGATTCGAAAGACGAAGGCGGCGAGCAACAGCCCGACGACGCCGACGGCGAGCACACCGGCGGTGACCGCCAGAATGACGGGGGCGTTGGCGCCGCGGCGCTTGGGGGGCGCAACGAGACCCGAGCTCGGGCCGTGGGTGCTGATGGCGCGGGTGGCGCTCACCGGGGCGACGTCGGAACCGACCTCGCTCTCGGGGTCGAGAAAGGCGTCGAGCTCTGACGACTCGAGGCCGTCAGCGGGGGCAGCGCCGGTGGAGCCGAGGCTCATCGGCAGGTCGATCGACCCCGTGATGATGACCTCGCCGGTCTCGTCGAGCGCTGTACCGACGTCACCGTGGTTCGGTACCGACGGCAGCACCAGTGCGCTCGTCGAAGCCACGCTGTTCGAAGCACCGACACCGCGCGAGGCGATGAGGTCGTCGAAGCTCGCCTTGGTGAGGTCGACCGTGTTGGCCGACCTCTCGGGAGCGGCAGCCGCCTGGAACATGGGCGCGAGAATCGGCGCGCTCGGCGTCTCTTCGATGGTGACGATGTGCACGGGCTCAGGCTCGGGCGTGTCGTCGATCTCGGCGAGTTCTTCTGCCTCTTCGGCCTGCACCTCGGGGCTGACGTACTCGTCGACGACCATGAGCTCTTCGACCATGGGCGCCGACTCGGCGTCGTCGTGTTCGGTCGCCTCAACGTGCTCGGACTCGACCGTGAGTACGTCGTCTTCAACGGGCTCGTCGTCGTGAACGATCTCGGCGATGATCGGGCCTGTTGCCTCGGCGACGGGCTCGGGTGCAACGTCAGGTGCCGCTACCGGCTGCTGCTCGGCGAGTGGATGATCGGCAGAAAGCGCGCGTCTGGCTCGCCTGCTCAGAATGGGGGCCGGCGCCACGGTTTCGGCCGCGGCCGGAGTCGACTCTTCAACTGGCGGCTGGGCTGCGACAGGAACAGGCTCGACGAGAGCATCTGCGACGGGCGCAACGTCGACGGGAGCATCTTCGCCGGGTGCCGCTTGGGCGGGAGCATCCTCGACGGGCGCAGCGTCGACGGCAGCATCCTCAGTGGGTGCGGGAGCAGCATCATCAGAAGTCGCCGCAACAGGCTCGGCCTCGCCACGTCGCTCGACGAGCGGCGTGCCGCCGACAGCACGGGCGGCTTCAGCCTCGAACTCGGCGCGCTCGGCAGCAGCGCGTGCCGCTTCGTCGGCACGTCGCTTTGCTTCGACCTCTTCGGCCGCCTTGGCTTCTTCTTTTTGCTGTTTACGCGGTTTTTGACGCTCAAGGTCACGGAGCTGGCGCCTGGTCAGCGGCTGCTCGTCGTGAGGCACTGTCATTCAACACTCCGATATAGGTGATGCTTGGTGATGTATTGAACTACACCGTCGGGTACCAAGTACCACACTGGGAATCCCCGGCCTACCCGCCCGCGACAATCGGTTGACGATATCGCGAGAGCCGGAACTTCCAAATAGCTTACGTCTTGTCGTGGCAAAGCGGAAATGGCGAGGGTGTGCCCGGGCCGCGACACGGCTACGAAGTGGGCGAGCGACCAGAGTTCCGCAGAGTTCTTCCAGCCGAGAATCTGCGCGATGGCATCGGCCCCCGAGATGAAGAATAGGTCGGCATCGGGATGAGCGGCCTGCAGGTCTCGCAGGGTATCGACCGTGTACGTCGGGCCGCCGCGGTCGATGTCGACTCGGCTCACGGTGAACCGCGGGTTCGATGCCGTGGCGATGACCGTCATGAGGTAGCGGTGTTCGGCGGCCGTGACATCTGTCTTCTGCCACGGCTGCCCGGTCGGCACGAAAACGACCTCGTCGAGCTCGAAGAACTGGGCGACCTCGCTGGCCGCAACGAGGTGGCCGTGGTGGATCGGGTCGAACGTGCCACCCATGATGCCGATGCGCTGGCGGTGCGGCTCACCGTCGAGGGCCGGCGTCATAGCGGTCATTGGTGTGCTTAGTGGTCAGCGCCCGTTCGGTCGCCGTGGCCGTGCAGGTCGTGCGTCTGAGCAAACTCGGCCGACTTCTTCGGGTGGCGGTTGGCGACGTCACGGTAGCTCCACATGACGAGACCGAACGACAAGAAGATGACGAAAGCGATCAGGCCGAAGAAGAACCCCGGAAAAGGCAGCTGGTTGACAACCTCGTCGGCCAGCACAATCGCACTCGTCGTCACAGACATTCGTTCTCCTGATGTGGTTTCGTCGGCCCTGTGGGCCGTGCTTCAACTCTAGCGGCTCTACAGGCTGTAGCGGATCAGCCGCGAATCTGGCCCGAGCCGCGCACCAGCCACTTGGTGCTGGTCAACTCTGGCAGCCCCATCGGGCCGCGCGCGTGCAGCTTCTGCGTCGAGATGCCCACCTCGGCGCCGAAGCCGAACTCGCCGCCGTCGGTGAACCGGGTGGACGCATTCACCATGACCGCCGCGGAGTCGACCTCGTTCAAGAAGCGCTCGGCGTTGCCGAGGTCGTTCGTGATGATCGACTCGGTGTGATGTGTCGAATACGTGCGAATGTGCTGCATGGCTTCATCGATGTCGGCTACCACCTTCACGGCGAGGTCGAGGCTCATGTACTCGGTCTGCCAGTCGTCTTCGGTCGCCGGCACCGCATCGGCGAACAGGGCGCGCGTTTCGTCGTCGGCGTGGATGACCACTCCTGCGTCACGCAGCTTCGAGAGCACTGCGGGCAGCAGCCGTTCGGCCGCGTCGCGATGCACCAGTAGTGTCTCGAGGGCGTTGCAGACGCTCGGCCGCTGCACCTTGGCGTTGTGCACGATGTCGACGGCCCACTGCTGGTTGGCGCTCTCGTCGAGAAAGACGTGAACGACGCCGGCCCCGGTCTCGATGACGGGAACCTTCGACTCTGCGACGACGGTGTTGATGAGGTTCGCACTGCCGCGCGGAATGAGCACGTCGACCAGCCCGCGCGCCTGCATGAGGTCGCGCGCGCCCTCGCGGCCGAACTCGTCGATGGTCTGAACAGAGTCGGCGGGAAGCCCGACGGAGGCCAGGGCATCCTGAATCAATGACACCAGCACCGCATTGGTGTTCTCGGCGGCAGAACCACCGCGCAGAACTACGGCGTTACCGCTCTTGAGGGCGAGCGCTGCGATGTCGACGGTGACATTGGGGCGGGCTTCGTAGATGACACCGACCACACCGAACGGAACTCGCACCTGGTCGATGCGCACTCCGTTAGGCAGCACGCGGCCACGCACGCTCTCACCGACGGGGTCGACAAGGCCGATGATCTCGCGCACGGCCTCGGCGAGAGAGCCGAGCCGCGCTTCACTGAGAGCGAGGCGGTCTTGCAGGGCGGTCGAGAGACCGTTCTCGCGGCCGTTGGCGAGGTCGAGTTCGTTCGCGGGCAGAATGCGGTCTACGCCGCCTGCCACGGCGGCCGCGATGGCCTCGAGGGCGGCGTTCTTCTGGTCGGCATTGGCCGTGGCCAGGGTGAGCGACGCAGCGCGGGCGGCGAGCAGCTTGTCGTTCAGCGAGCGGCCGGTCTGCACGGGGGCGCCGAGAATCGTTTGCGACATACCGAAAGTGTAGACGGGGCCGGTGACGCCGCGCCCGGTGCCCCGGCGAAAACAGCGGAGATCTCGACGGGGTGGAGCCCTATACGGCTTACGGTGTCGAAATCTCCTACGAAATCGACGATGAAACGGGCGGTACCGCGACCGGGCGGCCGGTGCCGGGTGCGCCCGAATTGCGTGTGGCGGGGGCGCCAGTGGCGGGTTCGAAGAAGGTGCCGATCGGATGCCCGGCGAGCGCCTCACGCACGAGAGTCGCACTCGTGACGAGCACTGCGGTGCCTGCGTCGGCCGCGAGACGGGCCGCAGACACCTTCGTAGCTGCTCCCCCGGTTCCTACGCCGGCGGCGCCGATGTCGCCGAACGTCACGTCGGCCAACTCGTCGCCGACGGGCACGTCGACGATCTTCACCGCACCGGGCTGCTGCGGCGGGCGCGTGTACAGGGCATCGACGTCGGAGAGCAGCACCAGCAGGTCGGCCTTGACCAGAATCGACACCAGGGCCGCGAGCCGGTCGTTGTCGCCGAACCGGATTTCCTGTGTCGCCACGGTATCGTTCTCGTTCACGATCGGCAGAATGCGCAGGCCGAGCAACCGCTCCATGGCGCGCTGGGCGTTGCTGCGGTGACTCGGGTTCTCAAGGTCGCCGGCGGTGAGCAGCACCTGCCCCGCGACGATGTCATACCGGTCGAGGCTGTCTTGGTAGCGGTAGATCAGCACGTTCTGGCCGACGGCAGCCGCGGCCTGTTGCGTGGCCAGGTCGGTGGGCCGGGCATCCAGCTGCAGGTACGGCATGCCGGTGGCGATGGCGCCCGACGAGACCAGGATGACCTCACAGCCCCGGCCGTGCGCTTCGGCGAGTGCGGTGACCAGCGGGCCGATCTGGCCGGCGTTGTCACCGCTGATCGACGACGAACCGACCTTCACCACGATGCGCTTGGCGGTGCCGATGTGGTCGCGGGTGAGGGTTCGGCCTGTGGTCACGCCTTCTCTCCATCGACCACGGCGGCGTCGCTCACGGCGGCATCGAACTCGGCGGCGTCGCGCGAGACAGCATCGACCACGGCGGCGTCGACTTCGGCGGCGTCGCTCACGGCGGCATCGCGCGAGACGGCACCGTCGGCGTCGAAGTCGGGCACCGTGAGTCCGTCGGCCTCGTCCATCCAGAGCCCCGCTTCTTTCTCACGCACGAGTTCGGCGCGCGCGGCCGCTTTGGCATCCATCATCTCGACGTAGCGCTGGCGCCTGGTCTGGTTGGTACGGCGGTCGCTCTGGTCGAGCCGCGGGTCGGTGCCGCGCGGCGCGGTGACGAGCTCAGCAGTGGAGGTGAGCGTCGGCTCCCAGTCGAAGATGATGCCGCTGCCCGGGCCGATGACAACAGTCGAGCCGGCGACGGCGCCCGAGCGGAACAGCTCGTCTTCAACGCCGAGCTTCGCGAGCCGGTCGGCCAAGAACCCGATGGCTTCTTCGTTCGTGAAGTCGGTCTGGGCCACCCAGCGCTCTGGCTTTGCACCGAGAATGCGGTACACGTTGCCGAACGAGCCGCCTTCGACCCTGATGTGAAAGTCGCTCTCGTCGACGGCCTTGGGCCGAATGACGATGCGCGGCGCGGCAGCTTCGACGGCCGCCTCGGCGCGCGCCTTCTCGACGACCTCAGCGAGCGCATACGAGAGCTGGCTGAGACCCTCGTGACTCACGGTGGAGATCTCATACACGTGGTACCCGCGGGCCTCGAGGTCGGGCCGCACGAAATCAGCGAGCTCGCGCCCTTCGGGCACGTCGATCTTGTTCAGGGCGATGAGCTGCGGACGGTCGAGCAGCGGAACCTGGCCCTCTGGCACGGGATACGCGGCGAGTTCGCCCAGAATCACGTCGAGGTCGGTCAGCGGGTCGCGGCCGGGCTCGAGCGTGGCGCAGTCGAGCACGTGCAACAGCGCGCTGCAGCGCTCGACGTGACGCAGAAACTCCAGGCCGAGGCCCTTGCCTTCGCTCGCACCCTCGATGAGGCCGGGCACATCGGCCACGGTGTAACGAGTCTCGCCGGCTTGCACGACGCCGAGGTTCGGGTGCAGCGTGGTGAAGGGGTAGTCGGCGATCTTCGGCTTGGCGGCCGAGATGGCGGCGACCAGGCTCGACTTTCCGGCCGACGGGTAACCGACCAGCGCGACATCCGCCACCGTCTTGAGTTCGAGAAAAACATCGCCTTCGAAGCCGGGAGTACCGAGCAGCGCGAACCCGGGAGCCTTGCGCTTGCTCGAGGCGAGGGCCGCATTGCCCAGCCCGCCCTGCCCGCCTGCGGCAACCACAACGCGGATGCCCGGCTCGACCATGTCGGCCAGAACCTCGCCCTCGGCGTCTTTGATCACCGTGCCGACGGGAACGTTCAGCACCAGGTCTTCGCTCGAGAACCCGTTGCGAAAGTCGCCCATTCCCGGGCCGCCGTTCTCGCTCGTACGGTGCGGCCGACGGTGGAAGTCGAGGATGGTCGTGGTGTGCGGGTCGGCAACGAGCACGATGTCGCCCCCGTTGCCGCCGTTGCCGCCGTCGGGGCCGGCGAGGGGCTTGAACTTCTCGCGCTTGATCGAAACGCAGCCGTTGCCGCCGTTGCCGGCATTCACATGGAGGGTCACTTGGTCAACAAACGTTGCCATTTGCTCTCCTAACGAAGGTTCTTTGCTTGGGTTGTGAAACGAAAAACGGGCAGGAGCAGACCGAAGCCCACTCCTGCCCGAGAAAACCTGCGATGCGAGACGTATCCCGATCGCGATGGTCGAGGGGCTACTTACGCAGAAACCGCGATGTTCTGTGGCTCCGCCTTGGCGGAGACAACAATATTGATCACCTTGCGGCCACCCTTGTTGCCGAACTCGACCGCGCCCGCAGCGAGTGCGAACAGCGTGTCGTCGCCGCCACGGCCGACGTTCACGCCGGGGTGAAAGTGGGTGCCGCGCTGGCGAACGATGATCTCGCCGGCAGAGACGACCTGGCCACCGAAGCGCTTCACGCCGAGGCGCTGAGCGTTGGAGTCACGACCGTTGCGAGTAGAACTCGCGCCTTTTTTGTGTGCCATTTGTTCTACCTGCCCTTACTTGATCGTGGTGACCTTGACACGAGTGAGCTCCTGGCGGTGGCCTTGGCGCTTCTTGTATCCGGTCTTGTTCTTGAACTTCTGGATGACGATCTTCGGGCCGCGAAGGTTTTCGAGAACCTCGGCGGTGACCGTTACGCCCGACAGGGTCTGGGAATCCGACGTGATCTTGTCACCGTCGACCAGCAACACCGCTGCCAGCTGGATGTTGCCGTCTTTGTCGGCCTTCTGGCGGTCGAGAGTCACGATGGTGCCGACCTCTACCTTTTCTTGCCGACCACCGGCGCGCACAACTGCGTAAACCACTTCACGTACCTATTCTCTGGGGGGAACAAACTTCGGGCAGCAAACACCGGGGGCGAATGCCTGAAAACTCTGGAAAGAATTCCGCTCTGAATGCGCGGGCAAAGCCATGCGCGCACCAACGGTCTACTTTAGCTGATGCAGCATGCCGGGTCAAACGCGAAACGGCCGATTGCGGGGCGACACGCCGTTGCACGATCGTACATTCGTAAACTGAGTGGATGACCGTGCTGATCGATGTGCCGCGCTGGCCCGCGCACGACACCCTGTGGTCGCACCTCATCAGCGACAGCTCGCTCGACGAGTTGCATACGTTTGCGGCAGGAATGGGCATCCCGCGCCGAGGTTTCGACCTCGACCACTACGACGTTCCGCTGGCTCGTTACGACGAGCTGGTGGCGGCGGGCGCTCGACCCGCCAGCATGCGCGAGATCGTGCTGGCGCTGCGCACCAGCGGCCTGCGCGTGCCGGCCCGCGACCGAGCCGGCCACAACCGCCGCGCCTGACCCCGCTCGACCCGTGGCGCGTGTCAAAAGCAGCCAGAGCGAGATGGATGGATGGATGCGCAGGGCGGCGCCACGAGGGGCGCCACCGCTGCGTCAGTCGGCGGGAGGGGGCGTGACGGGGGCGCTCAGGGCCGCGGTGGAGACGCGACGGCTGCGCGAGCGACCCTGGCCGGGCTGTTTGGGCTCTGGCAGGTGCTCGAGAACCGAGTCGAGCAGCTTGGCGGCGTCTTCGCGCTTCTGGCGCGGCGCCGTCACCGGCGCGACGGGCAGATCGAGAATCGGCAGCTCGTGCGATGCCTCTTCGACCTTGGCATCGCCGCTCGCTCGTCTTTCGGCGCCTTCCGCAGAAGCAGGTGCCGACGCCCGTCGTGACTCTGACTCGCTCACCGCGTCGAGTTGGGTCTCGGGCGCACGCACAGCGAGCACGGGCGTTTCAGCCGGGATCTCGACTGAATTCTGCGCAGCGCTGCTCTCGTGCGCGTTGCTCTCGTGCGCGCTGCTCTCGAGCGTGCTGCTCTCGAGCGTGCTGCTCTCGAGCGTGCCACCCTCGGCGGCCGCGTTCGCGGCTGCACGCTGCCCGCGCGAGCGGCGAGAGCCGCGACGCGAGCGGCCGGAACCCGACGACGATTCCTGCTGGCCCGTGTTCTCGCCGATGCCGGACTGATCGTTCTCAGCGGTCTGGCCCTGCCCCGCTCCGATGCCGGCGACCTCGGGGGTGGCTTCGATTGCGGAGGCGTCCGTCACGCTTTCGCCGGCAACAGGCGCTGAACCCGATCCGAAGCCCGAACCCTCGTCGGCCGGCGAATCGGCCGCGGGCTGCCCGGCCGCTGCCGAAGCTGCGGCGGGAGCTTTCTGCCCGTTCGCCGCAGCGATCGTGCTGGCAGCGATCTGAGCGAGCGCATTCTGAGCGGCCGGGGTGATGCTGTGGGTCACACCGTTGCTGTGCGACGCGCCGCTCGAGCCGTTCGACCCATTCGAGCCGTTCGACCCGTTCGACGGGCCGCCATTACCGTTACCGCCGCCGTTCGACGCGCCGCCCTTGCCGCGCGAGCGGCGCTGTTCGGGCTGGGGCGTCTGCTGCTGGGTGCGGTTCTTCGAGACGGGGTCGTGGTGGATGACCACCCCACGCCCCGCGCACACCTCACACGGCTCGCTGAACGACTCGAGCAAGCCGAGGCCGAGCTTCTTGCGCGTCATCTGCACGAGCCCGAGCGAGGTGACCTCGGCGACCTGGTGCTTGGTGCGGTCGCGGCTGAGGCACTCGACGAGCCGGCGCAACACGAGGTCGCGGTTGCTCTCGAGCACCATGTCGATGAAGTCGACCACGATGATGCCGCCGATGTCGCGTAGGCGCATCTGCCGTACGACCTCGTCGGCCGCCTCGAGGTTGTTCTTCGTGACGGTCTCTTCGAGGTTTCCGCCCGAACCGACGAACTTGCCCGTGTTGACGTCGACCACGGTCATGGCCTCGGTGCGGTCGATGACGAGCGATCCGCCAGAGGGCAGCCAGACCTTGCGGTCGAGGGCCTTCTCGATCTGCTCGCTGATACGGAAGTCGTCGAAGATGTCTTTCTGGCCTTCGTAGACCTCGATGCGGTCGACCAGGTCGGGGGCCACCTGTGCCAGGTACGCCTCGATGGTCTGCCGGGCATCCGTGCCGCTGATGACCAACCGGTGAAAGTCTTCGTTGAAGACGTCACGAATGATCTTGATCAGCAGGTCTGGTTCGCCGTGCAGCAGAGCAGGCGCAGACAGCGCCTTCACATTGTCGCTGATGGCCGACCACTGGCTGATGAGCCGGTTGACGTCGAGCGTGAGCTGCTCTTCGGTGGCGCCCTCGGCGGCGGTGCGCACGATGACACCGACCTTCTCGGGCAATACCTCTTTGAGGATGCGCTTGAGGCGGCTTCTCTCGGTGTCGGGCAGCTTGCGGCTGATGCCGTTCATGTTGCCGTTGGGCACGTAGACGAGGTAGCGGCCGGGCAGCGAGACCTGGCTGGTGAGGCGCGCGCCCTTGTGGCCCACCGGGTCTTTCGTGACCTGCACCAGCACGGTGTCGCCGGGCTTCAGCGCGAGCTCGATGCGGCGGGGCTGGTTGCCGGTGTCGGCTGCATCCCAGTCGACCTCGCCGGAGTACAACACGGCGTTGCGGCCGCGGCCGATGTCGACGAACGCGGCTTCCATGCTCGGCAGCACGTTCTGCACACGGCCGAGGTACACGTTGCCGATGAGCGAGGCCTCCGCCGCCTTGGCCACGTAGTGCTCGACGAGCACGCCGTCTTCGAGAACACCGATCTGGATGCGGTCGTGGCTCGAGCGCACGATCATCGCACGATCGACGGACTCGCGGCGGGCGAGAAACTCGGCCTCGGTGATGACCGGGCGCCGGCGGCCGGCATCGCGACCGTCGCGGCGGCGCTGCTTCTTCGCCTCGAGGCGGGTCGAACCTTTAACACGCTGCGGCTCGGTGATGAACTCGGGGGCCGGTGCCTGGCGCGGCGCGCGAACCTTGACCACGGTGTTCGGCGGCAGGTCGTCGGGCAGACGGCTCTCGTCTCCGCTGCGGCGGCGGGTGCGGCGACGGATGCTCGTGTCGCGGTTGCCCTGGTCGTCATCACGAACGTCGTTGTCGTTGTCGTAATCGTCGTCACGATCGTTCGCGCCGCGCTGCCGTGGCGGCAGCGGCTGAATGTCGGGCGCCTGGAACAGCAGCGACGTGGTCGTACGGGCAACCGGCTGCTGCGGGGCGGCGAGCGGCTGGTTGATCTCCGGCTCGAGCCACGGCTCGCGCGGCTCGGAGCCCGAGGGCGCGAACGCGCTGGGGGTCTCGGCCGTCGAAGTCTTTTCGGTCGTCACGGGCCCCTCGGCCGTCACCTGCCCCTCGGCCGGCACCTGTCCCTCGGCCGGCTCTGGCGACTCGATCGTCTCGGCAGCCTCTGTCACCTCGATCGGCGTATCGTCGTCGGGCGGGTTGGAATCATGAAAATCTGACACGGGGGCCTTCACATCTGCTGAGGCCGAGTCGGCACCGGTCGTGCGCGTGCCCGCGAGCGAGGCAGCGGCATCGGCCGCGACCTCTCGCGTGGCTGCGCCCGGCTGCCGTTCGGCTGACGGAGCGAGCGTGGCAGCGGATGTCGCTGCCGAGGTAGAGCCAGGGGCGCCGACACGGGCATCCGGCGCGCTTGCAGCCGGCGTCACAGGCGTCGCAGGAGCAACGCTCTCTGCCGCCTTGCGCGCCGCTTTGCGCCCGCCGAACAGCCTCGACCGTCGTTTGACCGGTGGCTCTTGCTCGCTATTGATACTGTCTTCCACCATTACTGGTGCACTCCTCGCCCCGGTGAAAGGCCGCGCCACTCACCCGGGTACTCTCTCGTGCGAACCGTCGCTTTCGCGAAGCCCGCAAATCCTTCACGTGGACGGCCGGCCTAAGCTCTTACGCGGCTCTGGCTCTGGCTCGTCTTCGTGCATTCATACTCGAGCCCCACGGTGCGCCTCGGCGACCCCGCTCAAGCTCGAAAAGCTTTTTCTGCTGCCGGACTGGGCGCGGCCCAGTCGACATGCGTCTATTATCGCACGCATTCCCCGAGAGGGGGTGGAGTGACTCCGAGGTGAGCTATGCGAGAATGCCACAGTGATGCGAGACACTCCTGCCGAGATCGACGGTGACGAGAACGAAACCGACGATGTCGAGCCCGGACGTGTGCATCGTTCTCGTCGCCGGCCACTCGGTCTCGCCGTCTTTCTCATCGTGGCGGGAGTCGTGGGTTTCGCGGCGC
The DNA here is from genome assembly GCA_025463765.1 of Subtercola sp. GTDB lineage: Bacteria > Actinomycetota > Actinomycetes > Actinomycetales > Microbacteriaceae > Subtercola. The sequence goes on from JAODBC010000003.1 coordinate 74,169, forward strand.
CGTTCGCCCTCACGCTCGAGAAGATCGAGACGCTCATCAACCCCGCCTACGTACCCTCGTGCAACATCTCGGTGCTGGTCAGCTGCGGGCCCAACATGGCGAGCTGGCAGGGGTCGCTCTTCGGTTTTCCGAACCCGATCATCGGCGTGGCCTCGTTCGCCATCGTCGTCTGCGTCGGCGTCTCGATACTCGCCGGCGCGCGCTTCGCGCGATGGTACTGGATGCTCTTCAACCTCGGCATCGTGCTCGCACTGGTGTTCGTGATCTGGCTGATCAGCCAGAGCATCTTCGTGCTCGGCACGCTGTGCCCGTACTGCATGGTGGTGTGGATCGTCGTGATCGCGCTGTTCTGGTACGTCACGGTCTACAACCTCAAAGAGGGCAACATTCCCGTGCCCGCCGGGGTGCGCAACGTCGCCGCTTTGTTCTACCCGTTGCTCTGGCTGCTCGTGCTCGTGTCGTACCTCGTCGTGTTCGTGATCGCGCAGCTGCGCCTAGACGTCATCCAGTCGCTCATCAACAGCTGAGCATCCGGTGCCCCGCGCAGGATGCGCAAAAGCACCTGAAACCGAGGTCGCAGGTGCTTTTGCGCAACGCAGGAGGCCTTCAGGTAGGTGCACAGGCCGAGATTACGAGAGCGGGAACCAGAGGGCGAGTTCGCGAGCCGCGGACTCGGGCGAGTCGCTGCCGTGCACGAGGTTCTGCTGTACTTTGAGGCCCCAGTCGCGGCCGAGATCGCCGCGGATGGTGCCGGGCGCCGCCGTGGTGGGATCGGTGGCACCGGCGAGCGAACGGAAGCCGGCGATGACGCTGTTTCCGGCGACGCGGGCGGCTACGACGGGGCCGCTCTCCATGAACTCGACGAGGGGCTCGTAGAACGGCTTGCCCTCGTGCTCGGCGTAGTGTTCGGCGAGCAGCGCGCGCTCGGGCTCGAACAACTTGAGATCGACGAGCTGGTAGCCCTTGGCCTCGATGCGGCCGAGAATCTCGCCGATCAGGTTGCGGGCAACACCGTCGGGCTTGATCAGTACGAGGGTCTCTTCGACAGAGTCGGTCACGATGAGCTGCTTTCTATGGTTCGAGGGTGTCGTCTTCAGCCGCACGGGCAGCGGCAAGGGCCTTGTTGTCTCGGTCGATTCGTGACCCGCGGATCATGCAGAACGCCCACATTCCGCCGAAGAGTATGGCGACGATGAGCATCTGCGGCACGAGCAGAGCCGTGGCCAGAAGCGCCACTTGCAGAACCCAGCCAATCACAAATCCGACCCGGTAGCGAAGCAGCGGGATGGTCGCCAGCAGCAGCACGACGGCCACCGCTCCCCCACCGAGCGCGACGAGCGGCGGCAGTTTGTGCAGCCCGAAGGCGACGAGCGCGGCCAGGCCCACGATGATGACCTGAAAGCCGAGCACGATGGAGCCGAGGCTCTCTTGCACCGAGCGCTGTCGACGCACGCGCATGCGCGGCGCACGAGGCGTGCGCGGGTTACGCAGCGCACGGCGGCCACCGGATGCCCGGCCTCCCTGCTCCGGCAAGCCCGAGTCCGGCGAGCCCGAGTCTGGCGAGCCCGCGTCTGGCGCGCCCGAGTCCGGCGAGCCCGAGTCTGGCGCGCCTGACCCGCCGACGGGCGCGGTCACGGCTTCCACTCTTCCTCCGCGGCGAGGGTGATCATCTCGCCGACGAGCGTGATCGATCCGGTCACCAGCACGGCGCCGCGCTCCGACTCCGCGGCCGAATCTCGGGCGAGACGTGCCGCCTCACGCGGGTCGAGTTCGACGATGACACGATCGGCCCCGGCCACGCCCACGACGACGCTCGCCAGCTCGTCGGCGTTCGTCGCGCGCTCCGACGACGACTGCGTCACGATGAATTCGCTGACGACCGGGTCGAGCGCACGCAGGATGCCCTCGGCGTCTTTGTCGTCGAGAATGCTCACCACCGCGACGATCTTGTCGAACGAGAAGTACTCCTTGAGCGCCGCCGCGAGAGCGAGCGCTCCGCCCGGGTTGTGTGCGGCATCCACCAGCACCGTCGGCTCGGTTCCGATCAGCTGCAGACGGCCCGGCGAGGTGACCGTGGCGAACGCCTCGGTGAGCACGTCGTCGACGAGCGCATTGGCTCCCCCGCCGAGGAACGACTCGACGGCCGCTACCGCGACTGCAGCGTTCTGCGCCTGATGGTCGCCGTAGAGCGGCAGAAAGAGGTCGCGATAGGTTCCCGCGAGGCCCTTGATCGATACCACCTGGCCGCCGACCGCGACGCTCGTCGACAGCACCTGAAACTCGGCGTCTTCGACAAGGAACGACGACTCGGTGAGTTCGGCTGCACGCTTCAGCTCCGCCAGCACCTCGGGCACCTGGCGCGCAGACACTACCTGCGCTGCCGGCTTGATGATGCCCGACTTGGTACGAGCGATCTCGGCCACGGTGTTGCCGAGCCGGCGGGTGTGATCGAGCGAGATCGGCGTGATCACAGCGACCTGCCCGTCGGCGACGTTCGTCGAGTCCCACTCGCCGCCCATGCCCACCTCGATCACGCCGACGTCGATGGGCGCGTCGGCGAACGACGCGTAGGCCAGCACCGTGAGGGCCTCGAAGAACGTGATGCGGGGTTCTCCCGCGGCGGTGAGCTGGGCATCCACGATCTCGATGAACGGCTTCACATCGGCCCAGTTCGCGGCGAGCGACTCGTTGCTGATGGGCTTGCCGTCGATCATGATGCGCTCGTTCAGGCGCTCGAGGTGCGGGCTGGTGAACAGGCCCGTGCGCAGCCCATAGGCACGCAAGATGCTCTCGACGATTCGGCTGGTGCTGGTTTTGCCGTTGGTTCCGGTGAGATGGATGATCGGGTACGCCCGATGCGGATCACCCAGCAGCTCCACCACCTGCCGCGTGGCCGCCAACCGAGGCTGTGGCGACGCCTCGCCCAGCCGCGAGACGAGTTCGGCGTACACCTCGTCGCCTGCTTCGACGAACTCGTCGTCGAAGTCGTCGTCAGCATCACCCTCGCCGGGGTCGGCACCATCGCGCACGGCGAGCTGCTCGTCGTAGGCATCGGCGAGTTCGAACTCGCTGCGGTCTTCGTCTTCGCCGAAGATGTCGTCATCGTCTTCGACGTAATCGCTGCGGTCGGCCGTGCTCGTGTCACGGTGAACCCCGTCGCCTTGGTCGTCGCCGTAACCCGGGCCGGCGCCGATCGGTTCGTCGTAGAGCGTAGCGAACTCATCGTCGGGGTTGCGGGGCGCCCTTCCGCCGTCGAGTTCGGGTTCGTCGTCGTTGTTCTTGCGACCCTTCGGCACGAGGCCGCCGTTGCCGGAATCAGACATTGGTCACTCCTTCTGGGCGGCTGACGGCCACGATGAACAGATCGGTGTTGGCGTAGCGGCCCTTCTCCACGCGAGCGTAGTGCTCGGGCGGGGTCGCCACCATGTTTCCGATCCATTCCGAGACCAGCACGTCGCGGTATTTCTCGAGGTTTCTGAAGTCTTTCGGCGAGACGACGGTGAAACGGGTCGCCAGGGTTTCGGCATCGATCGCCACAAGATTCGAGCCCGCGCTCCCCACGCTGCGCACCGCATCGGCGTCGTCGTCGGAGAAGAACACCAGGTCGAGTGTGATGCGATCGCTCACGTCGAACCCGGCCGATTTGCGTGTCTCCTGCACGGCACGAATGACGTCGCGCGCCAAGCCCTCGGCCTCGAGCTCGAGCGAAGTCGTGGTGTCGAGCAGCGCGAATCCGCCGCCCGACAGCAGCCCGAGGGCCTGCTCGTCGCCGTCGCCGCTCGTCTCGAGCACGAGATCGTACTCGGCGGGCTCGAGCTCGATGCCACCGGCCGTCACCACGCCGTCTGCCTCGAACCACTCGCCGGCTCGGGCGGCCTTGATGACCTGCTGCACGTTTTTGCCGAGCCGCGGGCCGGCCGCGCGGGCATTGACCGTGAGCTTCGAGGTGATGCCGAAGTCGACCGCGCTCGTCGGGCCCTGCTCGACGAACGTCACCTTTTTCACGTTCAGCTCTTCGCGCAGAATGTACTCGAACCTCGCCAGCGCCTCGACGTTTTCAGTGACGATGGTGAGGTTCGACAGCGGCAGCCGAACGCGCTTGCCGGCCTGCTTGCGCAGCGAGAGCGCGGTGGAACTGATGGCTCGAATCTGGTCCATGGTGTGCACGAGGCCGGGGTCGGCCGGGAAGGCATTCTCGTTCGGCCAGTCCTCGAGGTGCACACTGCGGCCCCCGGTGAGGCCCTTCCAGATGTACTCGCCGACCAGCGGGATGAGGGGGGCGGCCACGCGGGTCACGGTTTCGAGCACGGTGTAGAGGGTGTCGAAGGCGGCGGTGGCCTGCTCATCGCTCACTCCTGCCCAGAAACGGTCGCGCGAGCGGCGCACGTACCAATTGGTGAGCACATCGCCGAAGTCGCGCAACTTCGCGGCCGCAAGAGTGGAGTCCAGGGCATCCAGATCGCTTTGAACATCGCGGATGAGCTCACGCGTCTTGGCGAGCAGGTACCGGTCGAGCACGTCGCCCGAATCGGTGCGCCACTTCGCCTCGTACCCGTCGGGGTGCTCGTCGCTCGTCGCGGCGTTGGCGTACAGGGTGAAGAAGTAATACGTGTTCCAGAGCGGCAGGATGAACTGCCGAACCGCCTCGCGAATACCCTCCTCGGTGACGATGAGGTTGCCGCCGCGCAGCACCGGCGACGCCATGAGGAACCAGCGCATCGCGTCAGACCCGTCGCGGTCGAGCACCTCGTTCACGTCGGGGTAATTGCGCAGACTCTTCGACATCTTCTGGCCGTCGCTGCCCAGCACGATGCCGTGGCTGATCACGTTCGTGAAGGCGGGCCTGTCGAACAGGGCGGTCGAGAGCACATGCAGCAGGTAGAACCAGCCGCGGGTCTGCCCGATGTACTCCACGATGAAGTCGGCTGGGTTGTGCGCCTCGAACCACTCCCGGTTCTCGAACGGGTAGTGCACCGACGCGAACGGCATCGAGCCGGAATCGAACCACACGTCGAGCACGTCTTCGATGCGGCGCATCGTCGACTGACCGGTCGGGTCGTCGGGGTTCGGGCGTGTCAGCTCGTCGATGTACGGGCGGTGCAGGTCAGTCGGGCGCACGCCGAAATCTTGCTCCAGCTGGTCGAGCGAGCCGTAGACGTCGATGCGCGGGTACTCGGGGTTGTCGCTCTTCCACACCGGGATGGGCGAGCCCCAATAGCGGTTGCGCGAGATCGACCAGTCACGGGCGTTGCCGATCCACTTGCCGAACTGGCCCTCTTTGACGTTCTCGGGCACCCAGTCGATCTCTTGGTTGAGCTCTTCCATACGGTCGCGAAACTCGGTGACCCGCACGAACCAGCTGCCGACCGCCTTGTAGATGAGCGGGTTGCGGCAGCGCCAGCAGTGCGGGTACGAGTGCTCGTAGCTGGCCTGGCGCAGCAGGCGGCCGTTGGCCTTCAGCGCTTGAGTCAACGGCCGGTTCGCCTCGAAGACCTGCAGGCCGGCGACCTCGGTGATGTTCGGCAAGAACCGGGCGCCGTCGTCGATCGAGATGATCACGGGGATTCCGGCGAGCGCGCAGACCTTCTGGTCTTCTTCGCCGTAAGCGGGGGCTTGATGCACGATTCCGGTGCCCTCGCTGGTCGACACGTAGTCGGCGACGAGAATCTGCCAGGCGTTCTGGGTGCCGTATTCCTCGGTGTCGGCGTAGTGGTCCCAGAGTCGGTCGTACGTGACGCCCTCGAGCTGGTGACCCTTCACTGTGCGGGATACGGCGGCACGGGCATCCTCAGCCGAGTCGTAGCCGAGGTCTTTGGCATAGTTGCCCACGAGGTCTTCGGCGATGAGGTATTCGGCGCCGAGCACCTCGGTGGCGTTGGCTGCTGGATGCTCGTCGGTACCTTCTCGTTGAACCTCCGCATCGGCGGTGCCGTTGGGCCCTGACGGCACCACCGCGTAGGTGATGTTCGGCCCCACGGCGAGCGCGAGGTTCGTCGGCAGCGTCCACGGAGTGGTCGTCCACGCGAGCGCCCGCACGGCGGTGAGCCCGGCAGCCTCGGCCTTCGTTCCGGTCAGCGGAAAGGTCACCGTCACGGTCTGGTCTTGCCGCATCTTGTAGACGTCGTCGTCCATGCGCAGCTCGTGGTTGCTCAGCGGCGTCTCGTCGTGCCAACAATACGGCAGCACGCGAAAGCCCTCGTAGGCGAGCCCCTTGTCATAGAGCTGCTTGAACGCCCAGATCACCGACTCCATATACGTGATGTCGAGCGTTTTGTAGTCGTTCTCGAAGTCGACCCAGCGCGCCTGGCGGGTGACGTACTCCTGCCACTCCCCCGCGTACTGCATCACCGAAGCCCGGGCCGCGTCGTTGAAGGTGCCAATGCCCATCTCTTCGATCTCGCGCTTCTCGGTGATGCCGAGCTGGCGCATCGCCTCGAGTTCAGCGGGCAAGCCGTGCGTGTCCCAGCCGAAGCGCCGGTCGACCTTCTTGCCCCGCATGGTCTCGAAACGCGGAAAGAGGTCTTTGGCGTACCCGGTCAGCAGGTGGCCGTAATGCGGCAGGCCGTTTGCGAACGGCGGGCCGTCGTAGAAGACCCACTCGTCGGCACCTTCACGGTTGGCGATGGATGCCCGAAAGGTGTCATCCCGCTTCCAGAACTCGAGCACCCGCTCTTCGAGCGCGGGGAAACTCGGCGAGGCGACGATGCCGAAGGCGGCGCCCGGCGGGGGCTGCGCGTCGTTCGGCTGCGCGTCGTTCGGCTGGGCGTCGTTCGGCTGCGCGTCATTCTGCCGCGACTCGTAAGACTTGGGGTAACTCATGGGGCTCCTGGAAGGCTGAAATCGCTGTTGCCTCTTCCACGAGGACGCCGGGCGAGACACTTTTTCATCTCGTTCAGCGCGGTACCACCCCGCTTATCTGCACCCGTTTCGAGGTGGCAGATCGCTTGTTCTTTGGCTGTGACGGGCCAGACCCGGCCGGTTCTACTGAGCTCACGCCTCGCGGCGAAACCGTTCTTCCGGCGACTCCCCGGTGATAACCGGCTCATAGTCTTCTGGTAGCAATCGTACACGCACCAGGCACCCGCTCACCCAGCGGTCTGCTCGCGCTCGCTAGGCTTGGGCAATGGTCGAAAAGGCGCAGAAGCCGGCGCGGGGCAGGCCCCGATCATCCTCGCGCGAACTTCTCGAAGACGCCGCCTTCGAACTCTTTCTCGAGAACACCTACGCCAAGACCACCGTCGAGCAGATCACCCAGCGCGCCGGGGTCGGCCGCTCGACCTTCTTCAACTACTTTCACGGCAAGAGCGATGTGTTCTGGGTCGACGTCGATCGGGGTGCGCAGGCCCTCAGTGATGCGCTCGGCGCCGAGGCTCCGGATGCTCCGCTGCTGCCCGCGATGGGCGCCGCTCTGGCGTCCGTCACCCGTGAGTTCGGCCCATCACGGGTGCCCTGGATTCTGACGCAATACCCCCTCATCGGCAATGCCTTCGAGGTGCAGGCATCAGCACTCGCCCGCTTCTCGCAGTGGGCGGGCATCCTCGGCACCTTCGCCGGAGTGCGCCTCGGGGTCGACCCGGCCTCGATGCTGCCGCGCTCGATCGCGTATGCCCTCACGGGCGCGCTCGTGGCGGCGGCGCAGGAGTGGGCGGCGGCCGGTGCGGCTCGTGGTTCGCTCGAGCCCTACGTCACCGCGGCCGTCGCCCCCCTGCTCGCCGGTTTCGCCACCCTCACGTGACCTCACCCTGACCCCACCGCGCCCTCTCCCCGCGCCCCTTCTCACACGAACCCCGCCGATCTTGCGAAGAAGCACGCCAAGACGCGCCATTGCGTACTTCTTAGCAAAACGGATGCCTCGAAGTACGTCTCCACGATGGAGCAGAGTGAGGGCGGCGGTTCAGGAGGCGGCGTGCGCTTCGAGAAACTCGTAGACCTCGCGGTCGTCGACGCCCGGGAAGGTGCCGGAGGGCAGGGGCGAGAAGACCTGTGCGTGCAGGCGGGCGCTCGGCCACGCACTCGACGACCACCGTTCGACGAGATCACTCGGCGGGCGTTTGCAGCACGACTCATCCGGGCACCGCGACAGCGCACGCTTCTCTGTGTCGCGGCCGCGAAACCACTTCGCGTCGGCGAAAGACGTGCCGAAACTGATCGAGAATTCGCCGGCGTCGGTGGTTCCGGTCTGGGTGGCGCACCAGAAGGTGCCGCTCGGCGTGTCGGTGTACTGGTAGAACTCGGTCGACCGGTTCGTGCGGGTCAGCGCGATCCGGGCTGCCCAGTTGCGGCAGACGAACTGACCTTCGACTGCCCCGGTGACATCGTGCGGCAGCGGAAGGCCGTCGTTCTCGTAGGCCTTCTGAATGGCCCCGTCGTCGGTGAGGCGCAGGAAGTGCACGTCGATGCCCAAGTGCGAGGTGGCGAGGTTGGTCATCCGCAGCGCCGCAGCCTCGTGAGTGACGCCGAACGCGTCGCGAAAGTCTTCAACCGAAAGGTCGCGACGCGCTTTCGCTGCCGAGAGAAACTTCACCGCAGCGGTCTGCGGCATGAGGGATGCGGCGGCGAAGTAGTTGATCTCGAGGCGCTGCCGCAAGAATTCGGCATAGTCGCTGGGCGGTTGATGCCCGAGAACACGGTGAGCCATGGCCTGCAGTGCCATCGAGCGCAGTCCGTGCCCGCCGGGAATGGATGCCGGTGGCAAGTAGATGCGCCCGCTCGCCAGATCGGTCACCGACCTGGCCGAATGCGGCAGGTCGTTCACGTGGATGAGGCTGAACCCGAGGTCTTCGGCCAGAAGGCTCACCGTGCGGTGGCTGAGCGCGCCGCCCTGGTGGCCGACCCGGGCGAGAGTCTGCTCGACGATCTTCTCGAGGTCGGGCAGGTAGTTGTTGCGCTCGCGCATGTTCTCGCGCAGTTCGGTGTTCGCGCGGCGCGCCTCTTCGGGGGTGGCGATCGATTCCGTTGCGCGGCGGATGAGTTCGCGGTGCAGCCCCACGAGCGATTCCAGGGTCTCTTGAGGCAGGTTGCGACTGGCCGGCACCTTCGGCAGGCCGAGCGAGGCGTAGAGGTCGCCGGTTTGCGCCCGTGCTAGTTCGATCTCGAGCGCTGTGCGGGCATCCGGAGCCTCTTCGCTGAGCAACTCGGCCAGCGGCACATTCAATTCGCTCGACAGCGACTGAAGCAGCGAGAACTTCGGCTCGCGCCGGCCGTTCTCGATGAGCGAGAGCTGACTGCCGACGACCCCCACCCGTTCGCCCAGTTGATCGAGCGTGAGGGCGGCGCTTTTTCGAAAATGTCGGATGCGACGCCCGAGCGTGATGAGGTCAGTCGACGTAGAGGTGGGCATTTTTGGCCTCCTGTAAAAAACGGGCAATCTTTCGTACCAACATCGATAAATCTATAACAAATTGGTTGCAAAGTAGTAGAAGACAACGAAATTGCCGATAATTGAAGACCAGGAGCCACGATGAGCATCCTCAAGAGTTCAGTCCCTGACCCCAGCAGCAGCCGGAAAGCCACCAAACCCGCAGCGTTGCGTCTCATTGGGAACGGCGAAACGACGGGTGAGGCCGCCGATGCGGGCAATGTTGCCGGCCAGTTTCGTATCGACTCCGGCATCGCCGCCTGGGTTTCTGATGTGGCGAGCGTGACCCAGCCCGACGAGATCGTCTGGTGCGACGGCTCCACCGCCGAGTGGGATGCCCTGACGAAGCTCATGATCTCGCAAGGCACACTCATTCGGCTGAACCCCGAATGGCGCCCGAACAGCTTTCTGGCGCGCAGCGACCCGGCCGATGTGGCCCGTGTCGAAGATCGCACCTTCATCTGCTCGGCAGAGGAGATCGACGCCGGTGTGACCAACAACTGGCGCGAGCCCAGTGCCATGAAGACCGAGCTGCTCGCCCTGTTCGAGGGCAGCATGCGCGGTCGCACGATGTACGTCGTTCCGTTCTCTATGGGCCCGGTCGGCGGCGCGCTCTCGCAGGTCGGCGTTCAGCTCACCGATTCACCGTACGTCGTCGTCAGCATGGCCCTCATGACACGCATCGGCACCCCCGTGCTCAATGTGATCACCGATGACACCGAATGGGTGCCGGCGCTGCACAGCCTCGGCGCACCGCTCATCGACGCAGCGGGCAAGCGCACCGAAGACGTGGCGTGGCCGCACAACCCCACCAAATACATCTCGCATTTTCCCGACACCCGCGAAATCTGGTCGTTCGGCTCGGGTTACGGCGGAAATGCGCTGCTGGGCAAGAAGTGCTTCGCCCTGCGCATCGCGTCGGTGATGGCCCGCGACGAGGGCTGGATGGCCGAGCACATGCTGCTCATCAAGGTCACGTCTCCCGAGCAGCGCGTCTACCACCTCGCCGCAGCATTCCCGTCAGCCTGCGGTAAGACGAACCTCGCTATGCTGAAGCCCACCGTTCCCGGCTGGAAGGTCGAGACCATCGGCGACGACATCGCGTGGATGCGCCCCGGCCAAGGCGGCAAGCTGCGCGCCATCAACCCCGAACGCGGCTTCTTCGGTGTGGCACCCGGCACCGGCGTCGTCACCAACCAGACCGCGGTCGACACCATGTGGGGAAACACCATTTTCACCAACGTCGCACTGCGTGACGACGGAGACGTGTGGTGGGAGGGGCTGACACCCAACCCGCCGGCGCACCTGATCGACTGGCAGGGCAACGACTGGACCCCCGACTCGAAGACTCCGGCCGCTCACCCGAACGCCCGGTTCACCGTGACGGCAGACCAGTGCCCGTCGATCGCCGATGAGTGGGATGACCCGGCTGGGGTCGAAATCGATGCCATTCTCTTCGGCGGTCGGCGGCCTTCGACCGTGCCGCTCGTCGCTCAGGCGAAGAGTTGGTCGCACGGCGTGTTCGTCGGCGCGACCATGGCGTCGGAGACCACCGCTGCCGCTACCGGTGCGGTCGGGCAGCTTCGTCACGACCCGTTCGCGATGCTGCCGTTCGTCGGCTACAACATGGCGGACTACTTTCAGCACTGGCTCGACATGGGCGAGACGCTCGGGGCGGATGCTCCGCCGATCTTCCAGGTCAACTGGTTCCGCAAGAACGATCAGGGGAAGTACATGTGGCCCGGCTTTGCCGAGAACTCACGTGTGGTCGAGTGGATCATCCGCCGCCTCGAAGGCGATGTCGCCGCTCGCCAGACCCCGATCGGCGGCCTGCCGCTCGCTCACGAATTCAACATCGAGCGCACCGACGTGACCGAAGACGACCTGCAGACCCTGCTCGGCCTCGACAAGGCCGCCTGGCTGGCCGAAGCAGACGAGACCGAACGCTACTTCGCCACCCTCGGCGACGAGCGGATGCCCGATGCCCTCTACGCCGAACTGACGAAGTTGCGCGCGGGGCTCGCCAAGCTGCCGAGCTAGCCTGACGCGTTTCACTTTCCTGCTCCACAACACGATTCCGCTTCACAGCAGCACAGCAGCACAGCACAGAAGTGGCCGATACCCGCGGGCGAGGGTGTCGGCCACTTCTGCATTCGCTGCGGTCGTCCGCTTCGCTGTGTCTGAGGCACAAGCATCCGCTTCGCTGAGGCCGAAGCAGGGGCATCCACTTCGCCGGTAGAATGGGGTGACCAACACAATCAGGCACCTTCGACTCGGTGCCGCCTATATGCCTGGAGGCCTCACCATGACCGCGACCGTTCCTGATAGACCAGCGCTCGAGGGCCTCGAAGGCAAATGGGATGCATTGTGGAGCGAACGCGGCACCTACCGCTTCGACCGCGCACTGGCTAACGGCGATCTCGCCACCCGTGCCGACGTGTATTCGATCGATACGCCGCCGCCCACCGCGTCGGGCTCGCTGCACATCGGCCACGTCTTCTCGTTCACCCACACCGACCTCATCGCCCGCTTTCAGCGCATGCGCGGCAAGAAGGTCTTCTATCCGATGGGCTGGGACGACAACGGTCTGCCCACCGAGCGCCGGGTGCAGAACTTCTACGGCGTGCGCTGCGACCCGACTTTGCCGTACGACGACACGTTCGAGCCGCCGTTCGAGGGCGGCGACAACAAGAGCACCAAGGCGGCCGATCAGCGCCCGATCAGCCGGCGTAACTTCATCGAGCTCTGCGAACGACTGACGGTCGAAGACGAGAAACAGTTCGCAACCCTCTTTCACACCCTCGGCCTCTCGGTCGACTGGGGCCAGACCTACCGCACCATCGCCGACTCGTCGATTCGCGCCAGCCAGCTCGCCTTCGTGCGCAACGTGAACCGCGGCGAGGCCTACCAGGCACAGGCGCCGACGCTGTGGGATGTCACGTTCCGCACCGCCGTGGCTCAAGCCGAACTCGAAGACAAAGACCAGCCAGGCGCGTACCATCGCATCGCCTTTCATCGCCCCAACGGCGAGAACGTCTTCATCGAAACGACCCGCCCCGAGCTGCTGCCGGCCTGTGTGGCGCTGGTCGCGCATCCCGATGACGAGCGGTACCAGCCGCTCTTCGGCACCACTGTCACCACTCCCCTGTTCGGCGTCGAGGTTCCCGTGGTGGCGCACCACCTCGCCCAGGCCGACAAGGGCTCCGGCATCGCCATGATCTGCACCTTCGGCGACCTCACCGACGTGATCTGGTGGCGCGACCTCGACCTGCCGAACCGCGCCATCATCGGCTTCGACGGCCGCATCATCAGCGAGGCGCCCGACGTCATCACCACCGAGACCGGCATCAACGCGTACTCGGCGATCGCCGGCAAGACGGTATTCAGCGCCAAGCAGGCGATCGTCGAACTGCTGCGCGATTCAGGGGAGATGGTCGGTGAACCGAAGCCGATCATCCACCCGGTGAAGTTCTTCGAGAAGGGCGACAAGCCACTCGAGATCGTGTCGACCAGACAGTGGTACATCCGCAACGGCGCGCGCGACGAAGATCTGCGCGGCCGGCTGCTCGAGATGGGCGCCGAACTCGACTGGCACCCCACGTTCATGAAGGTTCGCTTCGACAACTGGGTCAACGGGCTCACGGGCGACTGGCTCATTTCACGCCAGCGATTCTTCGGCGTGCCGATTCCGGTCTGGTACCCGCTCGACGCCGACGGAAACCCGCGGTTCGACGAGCCGATCGTGGCCAGCGAAGCCTCGCTGCCGGTCGACCCGTCGACGGATGCCGCACCCGGCTTCGACGAGTCAGACCGTAATACTCCTGGTGGTTTCATCGGCGAACTCGACGTGATGGACACGTGGGCGACCTCCTCGCTCACCCCGCAGCTCGCGGGCGGCTGGGAACGCGACCCTGCGCTGTGGCAGCTTGTGGCCCCGTACGACCTGCGCCCCCAGGGCCAAGACATCATTCGCACCTGGCTGTTCTCGACGCTGCTGCGCTCTGCGCTCGAAGATCATCGCGCACCCTGGCGGCACACTGCCCTCTCGGGCTTCATCGTCGACCCCGATCGCAAGAAGATGTCGAAGTCGAAGGGAAACGTCGTGACCCCGTCTGACGTGCTCGAGTCGCACGGCTCCGACGCCGTTCGGTACTGGGCCGCCTCGTCACGCTTGGGAACCGACGCCGCCTTCGACCCGCAGAACCCCACCCAGATCAAGATCGGCCGCCGGCTCGCCATCAAGGTTCTGAACGCGGCCAAGTTCGTGTACTCGTTCGAGCAGCCCGCGGCGCCGGCCTCGGCCTTCGCTGTCACCCACCCGCTCGACCTCAGCATGCTCACCGAACTCGACGCCGTCATCGCCGCGGCCACGACCGCGTTCGAGAACTACGACCACGCCCGTGCGCTCGAAGTCACCGAGAGCTTCTTCTGGACCTTCTGCGATGACTACCTCGAGCTGGTCAAAGAGCGCGCCTACAGCGCCGACTCGGATGCTGCCGCGAAGGCCTCGGCCGTGCTCGCCCTGCAGGCCGCCATCGACGTGTTGTTGCGTCTGCTGGCGCCGTTCATCCCTTTCGCCACCGAAGAGGTGTGGTCGTGGAATCACGGCGACGGGTCGTCGATTCACACGCAGCCCTGGCCCACCGGCGTGATCGACGGCAATGGCGCGGCATTCGCCGTGGATGCTGCGCCCGCCCTCCCGGCACATGAGACCCTGCTCGGGCTCGCCGGGCAGGCGCTCGTGGGCATCCGCAGGGCGAAGACCGACGCGAAGGTCTCGCAGAAGACTCCCGTCGTCTCTGCCACCATCGAGGGGCCTGCCGACGCGATCGCCGAGCTCGAATTGGCGGCCGGCGATCTTCGTGAGGTCGGCAAGATCGCCGCATTGTATTTCGTTTCGGGCGACGAATTGGCCGTGCGCGAAATCGTGCTCGAAACCGGTAGTGTCGAGTAATGCTCCTGCAGACGCGGGGTGAATTGTGACGATCAGTACTGGCTCACGCCGGCTGCGTGACACCGGTGAGGCCGGCGGCACGAGACCGGGCTACACGGAAGGCGAACAACGATGACGTTGACGATCAGGCCGATCACCGACCACGACTTTTTCCCCTGGTACGACCTCTATGTGGCGTACGGCAAGTTCTACGAAACCGAACTCGAGGGCGACCGTGCGGTGCTCGTGTGGAGCTGGCTCGTCGACCCCGCTCACGAGACCGAGGCGCTCGTTGCCGAAGATGACGGCAAACTCGTGGGGGTCGCGCACATCCGCGAGTTCGCCCGGCCGCTCGCCGGTGAGCGCGGGCTGTACCTCGACGATCTGTTCGTCGACCCGGATGCCCGCAACTCGGGTGTCGGCGAAGCGCTGATCACCGAGGTGAAGAACATCGCAGCCGCGCGTCATCTCGGCATCGTGCGGTGGATCACCGACGAGCACAACGAAACGGCGCAGCGCCTCTACGACAAACTCGCGAACCGCACCGCGTGGGTCACCTACGACCTCGTCGTATGAACCTATGGTCTTCTGCGTCCTCGCCGCAGAAGACGCCCGTACCATTCTCCGCGCGCGCGGGGTGGCCTGATATTGGAGTGAACGCATGATTTCGGTCGGAACCCGCTGGTCGAGCGGCGATGAACCACCCACCCGACTGCCTCAGGTCGTCATCGACGCCGTACTCGACGTCGAAGGCGAGCTCGCCGAGCAGAACGTCGACACTTCGATGTGGTACTGGACGCTGACCTGGCTCGAGGGCCGGCCGGTGGTCGAGTTCGACGATGGTACGCGCATCGACTACGACCCCGACACCGACGAGGCCACTGTCTCGCAGTCAGACGAGTTCACCGACGAGTAGCCCGAACCGGCTTTCGGTGGCCGCTTTGCGCAACAGCACGTCAAAACGCGTCTTTGCGTGCATTTGCGCAAAATCGATGGCCTCGTTGAGCGCGGGTGCAGGTCAGGCGCGTCGGCGGGGCCAGGGCGACGCCGACCAGAGCATGATGAGACCACCGACGAGCAGTCCCCAGAAGGCGCTGCCGATACCGATGATGGCGATTCCTGAGGCCGTCACGAGAAAGGTCGCGGCCGCCGGAATGCGGTGAGCCACCTCTTCGATGGCGTTCGAGAGTGCGCTCACGAGGGCGCCGAGAAGCGCGAGGCCCGCGACCGCGGTGATGAGGATGGGCGGCGACGCCGAAATGAGGGCGACCGCGATGCCCGCCGCGAGACCGAACGCGATGTAGACGAACCCCGAGGTGAAGGTCGCGACCCAGCGCTTCGACTTGTCGGGGTGCGAATCGGGGCCGGCCATGATCGCCGCGGTGATCGCTGCGAGGTTCAGAGCGTGCGCACCGAACAGGGCTCCGACCGCTGTGGCGGCGCCTGAAGCCACCAACACCGGCCGTGGCGGCGGCGTGTAGCCGAACGTCGACATCACCACGAAGCCGGGCACGTTCTGGCCCGCCATCGTGACAATGAATAGCGGCAGCCCGAGGCTGACGATCACTAACGGGTCGAATGTGGGAGTCACGAACGTCAGCTCGGGCAAGAGCGACGAAGACGCGGCAGTCAGCCAACCTGTGCCCGCAGAAATGCCGATCCCTATGGCCGCGACGGCCATCGCCGCCGGAACCGCCCACCGCGGCGCAATGCGGAACAGCAGCAGCCACACGACTACCACGGGCACAGCCAGCGCCGGAATCTGCACCACAGCCAGCACCGGCGCGAGACAGATGGGAAAGAGGATGCCCGCGAGCATCGCCGAGGCGATCGACTTCGGTATGCGCGTGATCGCCCGCCCCAATGCCGGCCAGAGCCCGCACAGCACGATAAGCACCCCGCAGACGATGAACGCTCCCACCGCGGCCGAGAAATCGTTCGTAGTCGCCGACGCCGCGATCAGCAGGGCGGCTCCGGGCGTCGACCAGGCGAACGAGATGGGCATGCGGTAAACCCGGGCCAGAACGATGCAGAGTACGGCAACCCCGAAACACAGTGCCAGCAGCCCCGACGAGGCCTGAGCATCCGAAGCCCCCACGGCGTGCAGCCCGGCGATGACGAGCGCGAACGAACTGGCGAACCCGGTGATGCCGGCGACGATGCCCGCGGAAATCGGCTGCGCGAGCGACCCTCGAGGCGGATGCTCGACCGCAACCTGTTCGCGCGTCACCGCTTGCCCCGAACCGCGGTGCGATCATTCGGAACCGGCGCACCACACCAGCATGAGCAGGATGAAGCGGCCAGCTGCGTTACGCCGACTTCTCGGCGCGACGCACCGCGACGGGCTCGCGCGGCACGATGGTGGGCGCCGCGTTGCTCACGACGGCGTCGCGCGTGATGATGACCTTCGCGACCGTGTCGGTCGAAGGCACCTCGAACATGACCGGGCCGAGCACCTCTTCCATGATGGCACGCAGGCCACGGGCACCGGTTTTGCGCAGCACGGCGAGGTCGGCGATGGCTTCGAGGGCATCTTTCTCGAAATCGAGTTCGACGCCGTCGAGCTCGAACATGCGCTGGTACTGGCGCACAAGAGCGTTGCGCGGAACGGTCAGAATCTGCATGAGAGCGACCTGGTCGAGCGGGGTCACGGTGGTGACGACGGGCAGCCGGCCGATGAACTCGGGGATGAGCCCGAACTTGTGCAGGTCTTCAGGCAGAACCTCGGTGAAGAGATTGATGTCATCACGCTTCGAATGCAGTGGCGCGTTGAAGCCGATGCCGCGCTTGCCCGAGCGCTCCGCCACGATCTCTTCGAGGCCGGCGAATGCTCCGGCCACGATGAAGAGAACGTTGGTGGTGTCGATCTGAATGAACTCCTGGTGCGGGTGCTTGCGCCCACCCTGCGGGGGCACGGATGCCACGGTGCCTTCGAGAATCTTGAGCAGCGCTTGCTGCACACCTTCGCCCGACACATCGCGGGTGATGGAAGGGTTCTCGGCCTTGCGGGCGATCTTGTCGATCTCGTCGATGTAGATGATGCCGGTTTCGGCCTTCTTCACATCGAAGTCGGCGGCCTGCAGCAGCTTGAGAAGGATGTTCTCGACGTCTTCGCCGACATAACCCGCTTCGGTGAGCGCGGTAGCGTCAGCGACGGCGAACGGCACGTTCAGCTGTTTCGCGAGCGTCTGCGCAAGATAGGTCTTGCCGCACCCCGTCGGGCCGATCAGCAGAATGTTGCTCTTCGCGATTTCGACCTCGTTGGCGACCGCATCGGCGGAGGTGAGTGTGTTACGCGAGCGAACACGCTTGTAGTGGTTGTAGACGGCGACAGAAAGCGATCGCTTCGCCTGCTCCTGGCCGATGACGTACTCCTCGAGAAAAGCGAAGATCTCTTTCGGCTTCGGCAGCTCGAACTCGCTGGCCACTTCTTCGCCCGTCTCAGACAGGCGCTCTTCGATGATCTCGTTGCACAGCTCGACGCACTCGTCGCAGATGTAGACCCCCGGGCCCGCGATGAGCTGCTGCACTTGCTTCTGGCTTTTACCGCAGAACGAACACTTGAGCAGGTCGGCGCTCTCCCCGATGCGTGCCATGTTCATCCTCCTCGTAAAAACCTGTGACGTCAGCCTAACCCGTGGCGCCGACAGCCGCCGCCATTGTGCAAGGTATCGTCATATCCGCTGCAAATGTTCACCGCGGGCGAAGTAGTTCGCAACAGTGCCTCATTTCTGGCTTCGCCCGTCCCCGCCGGGCGAACGCGTGCGAACCGACCGCGCGCGAGCGCTCGGTGCGCACCACACAGCGCGAAACGCGGATGCCCAGGTACGAGCATCCGCGTTTCGGATGGTGCCGATGAACTCTGTTACTTGACCAGCGCCGGCAGGTTCTTACGCGAGGTGAGCACCTGGTCGATGATGCCGTACTCCACAGCGTCGGCCGCGCTCAGGATGTTGTCGCGGTCGATGTCTTTGTTGACCTGCTCTTGCGTGCGGTTGGAGTGCGCCGCCAGCGTCTCTTCAAGCCAGGTGCGCATGCGAAGAATCTCGCGAGCCTGAATCTCGATGTCTGACGCCTGGCCGCCACCCTGGC
>JAODBC010000014.1 GCA_025463765.1 Subtercola sp.
AGCTCATCCCGGCCGGAACGGGCTTGCAGAAGTACCGCAACGTCACCGTCGAGGCGACCGAAGAGGCCAAGGCCGAGCGCTACCCGAACCGCATCTTCACCGATGACGCCGTGTTCAGCGAAGCCGACCTCTCGTTCGTCGACTTTGACAGCTTCTCGAGTGACGACTACACCCCGGGCACCTACAACTAAGCTCCGCTTGGCTGGAATGTGACCTCGAAAAGGGCCCCTCTACTTCGGTAGCGGGGCCCTTTTTTGTTGTGAATGCGGCAGCCGCCCTCCCGGCTGCCGCGCTCGCTTATTTGGCGAGGAACCCCGCATCGACGGGCAGCGTGACGCCGGTGACGTACCGGGCCTCGTCGCTGACCAGCCAGGCGATCGCATTGCTGATGTCGATCGGCTGAACGAGTTCGACGGGCAGCAGGTTCTGCAGCGCGGCACCCATCTCGGGGTTGGCGTTCAGAAAGGCCTGCATGGCGTCGTTGACGACCATGGGGGTATTCACCCCTGTGGGGTGAACCGTGTTGACTCGGATGCTCTGCGGCGCCAGCCAGTTGGCGAACGTGCGCATAAGACCGACGACACCATGCTTCGCGGCTGCATAACCGGTTGTCGCACCGGTACCGTCACCACCCGCGCCCGACAACCCCTGGGTCGAGCTGGTCAGCACGATCGCGCCGCCCTGGCCCTTCTCGATCATCGACGGCACTGCCGCGATGACGGTGTTGTAGACGCCGAAGAGGTTGACCTCCACCACGTCTCGAAACGCCGTGGCGTCTGCCGTGGGCGTGCCCTGCGGCGCGATTCCGGCGTTCGCCAAGATGATGTCGATCGGGCCCAGCTCGGCGACGCCCTTCGCGGCGGCGGCGACCAGAGCGTCGAGGTCGCGGGTGTCGCCTTGTACGGCGACGATGCGGCGGTCGAGCGCTTCGATGCTCGCCACGGTCTCGGCCAGATCATCTGGTGTCGACATCGGATACGGAACACTATCGATCTGTCCGCAGAGATCGACCGCGATGATGTCGGCGCCTTCTTGCGCGAGCCGGATCGCGTGACTGCGGCCCTGTCCGCGTGCCGCACCGGTGATGAAGGCGACTTTGCCCTCGAGTTTTCCCATTGTCGTGTTGTCCTTATCGCTCACAGAGCCGACCGACCTCGGGGCGAGCGGCCATTGCTCCTATTCGGCACTCGGTGCCGAATACAGGCAGGCTAGTCCCGTGACCGGTGATGCACAAGGGTTGGAAAGCTACCCCCCGAACGGATGCCACTGTGATCAGTGACATGACGAGACGGGCGCCTCTCACTACGCTGAGGTCGCTGCGGGCCACGATCGGAGTTGCCTGCACGAGTCGGGGGCGCGAAATCATGGCACTATTTTCTGAGCAAAAGTCGGTCGTTCGAAGAGCAGTTGCGTCACGTTTCACCCCTCCGCTGCTGGTGGCAGCACTGATCGGCGGCCTTCTTGTCGTGACTCCTGCCGCGGCGGATGCGCAGCCCCTCGCCACGGCGTCCGTCACAACGTCAACGCCGACTTCCACGCCGACGCCGACGCCGAGCCCCGCTCCGACCTCGAAATCGACGCCGACGCCGACGCCGCTTGCCACCCCGACGCCCACCGCGACTTCGGTGACCGTGGCCGCGCAGCGGCGAGGCATTGCGATCACATTGTTCACGCTCTCGAAAGACAGTGCCTTCATTGCGCCCACCAGCGCGAGCTACTCAGACGTGCCGGTCGGCTCGACCGCCTTTCGTGCAATCGAATGGCTGCGAGCTCGAGCGATCACCACTGAATCCGAAACCTCCGGTTCACCCGTGCTGTTTCGCCCCACCGAATCTCTGAGCCGCGGCGCGCTCGCCCAGCTGTTGTATGCCTACGAAGGCAAGCCCGCCTTTGTTGCTCCGACGAAGGCTTCTTTCGGCGACGTGTCGATCACGAACACGGCATACTCAGCAGTGGAATGGACGAAGTCCGTCGGTCTGATGAGCGCCGTTTCGGGTACGTCGTTCTCCCCCTCGGCAAATGTTGTTCAAGCTGACATCGATCGGCTCACAGCGGCTGCCCCGAAATACACCCCAATACCGACGACGACGAACCTGTCTCCGAAAATTGCCATGAAGGCTGCCGACGTGTTGGCATTGACGGCTACGCCGACGCCAACGGTGACCGGTAGTGCCAAGGTGGGCCAGACATTGACGGCCGTACCGGGAACGTGGGCGCCGGCGCCAGTGACGCTCAGCTATCAATGGAACGTCGCGGGTGTAGCCGTTGCTTCGCCGCTGGGTTCTGCCGCCAGCTATGTCGTGCAGCCAGCAGATGTGGCTAAAACAATCACCGTGGCTGTGACAGGCTCGGAGACCGGTTACGCCTCCGCGACAACGACCAGCGCTGCAACGGCAGCGGTCGTCGTGGGAACACTCGTCACCGCGGTTCCGACGATCTCCGGAACGCCGACGGTCGGAGTCGCCTTGACCGCCATCCCCGGTGTGTGGTCGCCGGCATCCACGACACTGACGTACGCGTGGTCTGTCGCTGGAATTGCGGTCTCCGGCGCAACCGCAGCCACCTTCTCGCCTCGAGTCGCCGATCTCGGCAAGACGATTACGGTGACCGTCAAGGGCGCTGCAGCCGGCTATACCTCGGCGAGCAAGATCAGCGCAGCCTCTGGTGCAGTCGTCGCAGGGCCGTTCGCTCAAGCGCCAGCACCGACGATCACCGGAGCCGCCCAGGTGGGCCAGGTGCTCACAGCGTCTCTGGGAACCTGGAGCCCGGTGCCCGCTGCAGTGACCTACCAATGGTTCGTCGGTGGTTTGGCAATCACCGGGGCGACCGCGACCACATACACGCCCGCCGCGACCGATCTCGGCCTCGCCGTTACCGTTGCGGTGTCGGGTAGTTCCTCCGGGTACGTTTCGACGACGGTCTCGAGCGCGGGCACGTCGGCTGTGCTGGCTGGAGTGCTCGCGCCGGCGCCGAAACCGACCATCACCGGAACGCCGGCCGTTGGCAGCCTTCTGACGGCGGTCACCGGGGCCTGGGGTCCGGCAACCGTTCAGCTGGGGTACCAATGGCTTGTGGGCGGCGTGCCGGCCACGAGCGGCACTCTTTCGACATACACACCCGTCGTGGCAGACCTCGGCAAGACCGTGAGCGTGTCCGTGACAGGCTACGCGTCGGGCTACGTCTCGTCATCGCAGACGAGCGACCTCACGGCGGCTGTTGCGCTCGGGACATTAACGGCCACTCCGACGCCGACGATCTCGGGAACCGTTGCCGTTGGGTCGACGTTGACTGCGGTAGCGGGGGCGTGGGCTCCGGGTATCGTCACGTTCACGTACGCGTGGAGTGTCGCAGGTAGCGTCGTCGCCGGGGCCACTTCTAGTACCTATGTGCCGCAGGTCGCCGATCTCGGCAAGAAGCTGACGGTTTCTGTCAGCGGGACGAGCGTCGGATACACGACGGCGACGACGGTCAGCGCCTCCACCGTGGTAGTCGCTGCTGGGGCCATGAAAACGACACCGATTCCGACAGTCACGGGCACCGTTCAAGTCGCTCAGACCCTCACAGCGAATCCGGGAAGCTGGTCGCCGACCGCGACCTTCACCTACAAGTGGTCTGTCGGTGGAGTCGCCGTTTCCGGCGCTACCACCCCAACCTATGTCGTGCAGCCGAGCGATGTGGCGAAGACGATCACCGTGACAGTGACCGGCTCCGCCGCCGGTTATGTCTCGATCGCAAAAACGAGTGCAGCGACGGTTGCAGTCGCCCCCGCGCCGATGACCCAGACGCCGACTCCGACGATAGTCGGAACACCTCAGGTCGGAGTGGCTCTCGGTGTGGTGCAGGGGTCATGGCTTCCGGCCCCGACCACCTTCGCTTACCAGTGGACCGTCGGCGGTGTTGCTGTCTCTGGAGCGACGGGAACTTCGTACACGCCCATAGTGGCCGATCTGGGCAAGACCATCGTCATCGCGGTCACGGGCTCGTCGCTCGGGTACGTTGCCTCTGTGCAGTCGAGCATCGCATCAGCGGCGGTGCTGCCGGGCACGCTCACCGCCACCCCTGCCCCGACAGTCACGGGCATTGCGCAGCTCGGACAAACGCTCAGCCTCGCAGCCGGTGCCTGGGCGCCAGGCGCAGTCGCATTCGTGTACCAGTGGAACGTGGGCGGAGTCGCCGTGCCGGGCGCGAACTCGATGACCTTCCAGCCTCGAACGAGTGACGTAGGGCTCACCGTGACGGCCACCGTCACAGGCTCAGAAGCCGGATATGTCAGTGCGAGCCAGACCAGTCTCGCAACGGCGGCCGTACTCGGTTATGCCTTTACGACGATTCCGAAACCGACAATTTCGGGAACCCTGCGGGTCGGGTCGACGCTCACTGCGAAAACGGGAACGTGGGCGCCGGTACCGACGACCTTCGTATACCAATGGAATTCCGGCGGACTGCCGATCACGGGCGCGACCGCCGCCACGTATCTGTTGCAGCCCACCGATCTCGGTGCCGCCATCACCGTCACCGTCACCGCAGCCAAAGCGACCTACCAGAGTTCGTCTTCCATCAGCGTGGCGACCCCTGCGATCGGCCTGAAGATTCAGCACGTCACGACCGACATCACGACCACCACGACGTGGAGTGCAAGCAGCGCAACGATGTACATCTTCGATTCCGCGGTCTCGATTGCGTCGGGAAAGACTCTGACGATCGGCGCTGGCGTAATCGTGAAACTCGGCTATGGCGCGCAGCTCACGGTATATGGGTCGCTCAAGCTCGCCGGGGCATCCGGTCAGCCTGTCGTGCTCACTTCGCTGGCTGACGATACGGTCGGCGGAGACAGCAATGCCGACGGATCGGGCACGGCGCCGGTGCTCGGTGACTGGTATGGCATCTCGGTGCAACCGGGCGCGACGCTGGACGCGGCATTCGCCGATGTGCGGTACAGCCCGTCGAACTACGGTGTTACGAGTTCCGATGCAGCATTGCTGCGCATCGACGACTCCAAAGTCTCCGGTGGAATCAGCGCAACCAAATCAGATGGCGGTAGCTACGCGACTGAACGAATCGAAGTCGCCCGCGACACCGTCACTGCCGGAGAAGTGAATGTCGTTTCGTACAATACACGGCTTGCGAGCGTTCCAATCGTCGTCTCTGGCAACAACGTCAGCGGTGCGATCGGCCTCGCCTATGAGGTCTCGGATCTGCGATTGCAGCCTTCGAACCTGACAGGAAACACTGCCGCCGGCAACTCGAGCAACGCTTTCGGCATCAGCGGTGACCTCGTTGAGAACTGGACGATGGCGCCCACCGGACTCCCCTTCGTGGTCGAGACCGGCAACGCCGGAGGGTTGGTGGTCACAGCTGACGTGACGCTGACCGTACCTGCCGCAGTCGTCCTGAAATTCGGATCGCCCGGTGGTGCACCCGTGCTGACGGTCGATGGAACTGTCAACATTGCCGGAACCAGCACACAGCCGGTCGTCTTCACCTCGTTCGCCGACGATTCGACCGGGGGAGACACCAACGGAGATCTCAAGAATTCGACGCCTGCGGTGAACGACTGGGGTGGAATCGACGTGACTGCCGGCGCTTCGCTGACGACGTCATTCCTGACTGTTCGATACGCAGGCGCTAGCGGGGGCATCCAGAGCACTGACGCTGCGACGCTCTCGGTCAGCGACTCGAAGATCGGGCAAGGAATCGTCGCACAGAGATCAGACGGCCTCGAGAATGCGGCGAATCTGATCTCGATCCTGCGAGACACCGTCACCGGCGGCGAGATCAGCGTCGTTTCGCGAAATACCACGGATTCGGCCGTGCCGGTCGTGGTTTCTGCCAACACGGTGCAGTCTTCGCCTGCCCTCGCCTACGAGATTCAGGATGCCCGGCTGCAGCCCTCGAATCTGACCGGTAATACGGGCTCCTCGAATACGTCGAACGTGTTCGGCGTGGCAGGCGTGCTGATTGAGAACTGGACAGTGCCCACGACAGGACTCACGTACCTCATCGAGCCCGGGGACTCCAACACCTTCATCGTGAACGCCGGTGTGACGATGGCGGTTCCGGCCGGGGTCGTTCTCAAGGTCGCGTCAAAAGGCTCGCCCATGGTGGTCGTGGTGAATGGAGCGCTGACAGCGACTGGAACATCTGCCAAGCCGGTCGTTCTGACGTCGTTCACTGACGACACGGCTGGCGGCGATCGCAACGGAGACGGCAGTGCGTCGACTCCGAACCAGGGTGATTGGGGCGGCCTGCAGGTGGGCTCTGGCGGCTCTCTCCAGCTCTCGTTCGCCGATGTGAGATACGGTTCGACGAACTATTACGATACGTCGCAGTTCGCGGTGTACAGCACCGACGCGAGCGTGTTGCGCATCGCCGACAGCAAGATCGCCGGTGGCATTTACGCCACTCGATCCGATGGCAACGCTGTCGTTCAGGCGGAGCGTATCGAAGTGCTGCGTGACGCCGTCACAGGCGGACCGGTACACGTGGAGTCGGATGCTTCTGCCGCCACTAGCGCCGCCGTGCTCGTGCAGAACAATGTGGTGACGAACTCGCCCAGCTACCCATTCGAAGTCTGGGACGCTCGACTACTGCCTGCGAACCTGACGGGCAATACGGCTTCGTCGAATGTTCGAAACGCCTTCGCGATCGCGGGAACGCTCGGCGCCTCCTGGACCATGCCGGCGACGGGGTTGCCCTACGTCGTGCAGAGTCAGTACCAGTTCTCCGGTCTCTTCGTTCCTTCCGGAGTCACGCTCAATATCAATGCGGGAACCGTGGTCAAGTTCGACAGTCGTTACAACGCTGCGCTTCTGACTGTCGCCGGTTCGCTGAAGGTGGCTGGTACCTCGGCGAGCACCGTCGTCTTGACGACCATCTCGGACGACTCGGTCGGGGGCGACACGAACGGTGACGCTGGGACAACGTCTCTTTCGAGCACGTCGTGGGCCGGAGTCTCGGTGCTCGACGGCGGGTCGGCCGACATCGCCTTCACGGGCATCCGTGGTGATACGGGTCTGAACCAGAACTCGTCCGGGGGCGTGAGCTCAACCGATGCGGCGCTGCTCCGAGTGAACGACTCGGCGGTTTCTGCCGGAATCTGGGCGACCAAATCCGACGGTGCAGCCCGTGCGGCCGAGAAGATCGAGATTCAACGAGACGCCATCACGAACGGAACCGTGCATGTCGAATCGGCGAACAACTCGACTACGACGACGCCGATCATCATTGCGAACAACGCGATCTCCACAACGGTGACCTACCTGGCGATCGAGGTGTGGGATGCCCGGTTGCAGCCGTCGAATCTGGCCGGCAACACGGCTACCGGCTCGGGAATCAATGCTTTCGGCATCTCGGGCAACCTCGTCGAGAACTGGGCGATGCCGACGGGCGGACTTGCCTACGTCATCGAGGGCAGCTATTCCGGCCTCAGCGTGGCAGCGGGCAAAACCCTGACGGTCTCCGCCGGAACCGTTCTCAAGTTCCAGACCTATACCTACCAGACCAGCCTTGCCATCTACGGCTCGCTCGTAGTGACAGGCACCAGCAGCCAGCCCGTCGTGTTCACGTCGTACAGCGACGACACGGCAGGCGGTGACACCAACGACGATGCAAAGAGCACGACCCCCGCAGTGGGCGACTGGCGAGGCATCGACGTGATGCACGGCGGGTCGATCACCATGGCGTTCGCCGACGTGCGCTACCTCAACCTGAACTACGGTTATGGAGCTGGAATCCAAGGTACAGACGCCGCGACGTTCACGATCGTGGATTCGAAGGTGTCGGGCGGGTTGAACGCGCTCCGCAGCGCGGGCAAGGGCTTTGCGGCAGAGAAGATCGACCTCGAACGAAACACGGTCACGGCCGGCCAGATTCATGTCGAGTCTGACAACACCACGACCCTGAGCACTCCGATCGTCGTAGCGAATAACAGTGTGAAGGGCTCAACGGCGTTCGCCTACGAGATCTTCGATGCCCTACTGCGCCCCTCCAACCTGACCGGCAATACGGCGTCGGGTAACTTGGTGAACGCCCTGGGTATCAGTGGGTCGCTGGTCGAGAACTGGACTGTGCCGACCACCGGAATTCCCATCGTGGTCGAAGGCTGGAACACAAATGGCATCTACATCGGGCAGCTGGCGACGATGACCGTGCCAGCGGGCGTCGTCATCAAGTTCGCCCCATACATCTACTACTCCGGCATCTCGGTCGATGGATCGCTGGTGGTTCAGGGAACGAGCGCGAAGCCGGTCGTGTTCACCTCGTTCTTTGACGATTCTGTCGGCGGAGACACAAATGGTGACGGAAAAAGTACTTCGGCCTCGGCGGGAGATTGGAGCGGAATCACCGTTCTCGATGGTGGCGTGCTCACAAAGACCTCCTTGTCGGTCAAGTACGCCTCACAATAGGCGCCCGTGCCCCGTTACACTGTGCTAGCGGCGTCGTGGGGCGAGGCTGCAAGCAGTGCCGGGGGAAAGGTGCAGCGAAGATGAACGATCGGGTGCGGGTCGCGATCCTCAGCGAGCATCAGATGTTCGCCGACGGCCTTGCGTCGTGGATGGCCGCGTTCGAGAACCGGCATGTGGTCGTGTGTGCCGTGCGGTTGCCGAGCGCGCTCCTCGATCATCCCGAGTTCCCCGTCGATGTGGTGGTCATCGACGGAGATCAACGCGATTTAGGGCAGCTCGCCGCGCGCGTCGCTGCATTCGTCACGCCAGTCACGCGCGTGATCGTGGTGGGAAGCAGCGCGCACCGAGCGCATTCTCGAATCGCTCGGGCGGCCGGTGCCTATGCCTACCTGGCGAAAACCGAAAGCGCACAAGAGCTCTCTCACGTCATCGCCGGTGCCGCTCTCGGTGCAGGGTTCGAGCCGCCGCCGATCACGGCTTCGCTGATGCTCGGAGCACTGCAACTGCATCCGGCGCTGAGCCCGCAAGAGTATCGGGTGATGGCGCTCGTCGGCGACGGGCTGCCCGTGAAGCAGGTCGCTTCTCAGCTCGGGCTCTCCCAAGACACCGTGCGCACGTACCTCAAGCGGATTCGTGCCAAGCATGCGGCAGTGGGCATCGAACTCAATTCGAGAATCGACTTTCATCGTCACGCCGGCGGCGAGCCTTCGGCGCCGTGAGCAGAGACGGGCGCAGTGTCAGAGGGGTTGCGGATGCTCGGTCTCTCGCAGTGCATCCAGTACCTGTGCGGCGACCAGCCGCCCGACCCGGTTGGCGCCGATGGTCGACGCCTGAGGGCCGTAGCCGGCCAGAAAGACGCGGCCGTTGCGCCAGGCGCGACCCTGTTCGACCCGAATGCCTCCCGCCTGTTCGCGCAGCTTCAGCGGGGCGAGGTGCGCCAGGTCGGCGCGAAAGCCCGTCGCCCATATGAGAGCGTCGGCCGGTTCGAACGATCCGTCGGCGAACCGCACGCCGGCGGGCTCGATCGATGTGAACATCGGGTGCGCGATCAGCAGACCGCGCTCGACTCCGGCGAGGTTCTTCGGGGTCGCGGGTAACCCGGTGCCGCTGATGATGCTCGGCAAGACCCGACCCGCCTTGGCGGCCTCGTCTTGCTGAGCGACTGCGGCGAGGCGCGACTCGAGGCCGACGGCTGCAGCAGCGTCTTTCGGCGTCGCTGCGGCATCGGAATGCTCCCCGTCGCCGAACTCGACGGGCCGGCGGGTGACCCAGAAGGTGGAGGCGGCGACGCCTTCGAGCTCGAGAAGAAAGCCGACGGCAGACGTGCCGCCGCCCACCACGATGACGCGCTTGCCGGCGAAATCGGCCGCCGAGCGGTACTCGGGAGTGCTGATCTGTACGCCGCGAAAGGTCTCGGCGCCGGTGTAGAACGGGCGGACCGGAGTCGCCCAGGTGCCGCTTGCGTTGACCACGACCTCCGTGCTGATGGTGCCGGTGCCGGTGCTGATGTCGCCTCGCTTCGTGCTGACCAGAAGGTCACCGCCGGGCATCCGTTCGCGTACCGCCGTCACGTCGACGGGCCGAAATACGTGCAGCCCGAAGTGCTGCTCGTAGAGTTCGTAGTACTCGGCCACCACGTCACGAGCGGCCCGGTTCTGATCTGCGGTTTCGAAACTCAGCCCGAGCTCGCGCATGCCGGGCAGATCGCTCACGCGGTGAGCGGTGCCGAGGCGCAGCGATTCCCAGCGGAACTGCCAGGCCCCGCCCGTGGACGGCCCACGATCGACGATGACGAGGTCGGTGCCGGGCGTCAGGCCGCGGCGCTGCAGGTGATAGGCGACCGACAGGCCGGCTTGGCCGGCGCCGACGATCACGACGCGGGCTGCGTCTGGGAGGGTGGTGGTCGCAGGTGGGCTGTTCTCAGGCGCCGACCCGGGCATCCGTCACCACCGTCGCATCGCCGATGAACGCTGACAGACCCTCGGGGGGCACTGTGCCGCTCGGGTGCGGGCCTTCTGCGGCGAGCCGCGGCAGCAGGCCCAGCATGCCGGGGCTCCGCGAGCCGACGAGCACGGCGTTGCCCTCGGCTCGGCCCTCGACGAGGTCTTTCGAACTGAGCACGACGACGTACTCCAGCACCGCCGCAAGCGTGGCGGTCTGGGCGCGCACGAGCGCGAGGTCTGCGTCATCGGCGACATTCGCAACGAGCAGCCCGTCGGGGTCGAGCAGTGCGGCAAGTTCGGTGAAGAACTCGACCGTGGTCAGGTGCGGGGGAGTCGATGATCCCGAGTACACATCGACCACGATCAGGTCGAAGGGGCCGAAGGTCGCTGCCCAGCTGAGCCCGCGCCGTGCGTCATCGGTGCGCACCGTGAACTCGGCGCCGGGTGGCAGCGGCAGGTTGTCGGTGACGAAGTCGAGCAGATTGCCTTCGGATTCGAGCACGAACTGGTGCGACTCGGGGCGAGTGAGCGAAATGTAACGGGGGAGGGTGAGGGCTCCCGCGCCGAGGTGCAGAACCGCGATCGGTTCACGGGCGGGCGCGAACAGGTCGACGATATTCGCGATGCGCTGCACATAGTCGAAGAGCAGGTGCAGCTGATGCTCGACGAACACGTGCGACTGAGGTTCGCCGCCGATGTAGAGCGTGAACCCGTCGTCGGAGTACTGGTCGGGCCTGATCTGCGCGACCAGCCCGCTGGGGCCCAGAACGCAGGTCGGGAACGTGGTCACGCGGTCGATACTACTGGCGGGCTCTGGGCCGGCGCCGTGTGCGGGGCAATGCGGTGGCGTGCGGTGGCGTTGGCGTGCGGTGGCGTTGGCGCGGCGGTCGGGCGTGACGCCGACGGGGCATCGCCCGCGACGCGGGCGCGAGCATCCGTCAATTTCCCAGGAATTCGGGCTCGAGATTGTTAGAGTGTGCCTGCGGCGGCCTCTCGCCGCAGCAGCGCGGTCGGCGCGATCCGCCGCCGTAGGTCGGGCTGAATCGGGCCCGTGAAGGAGCAGCATCATGAGCGACGAGCGCACCACCGGCGACCCGAACGCGCCTCAGTACGACCCCGCGCCGGCGAGCGAGCCCGTCGCCGAGCAAGAAGGTGCCGCGCAGCAGGGCGCCGCCGATCCGGCGGTCGACTTCGGCGCGCAGGCCGAGCAGGCAGCGGATGCTCCAGCCGTCGCCGACCCGCAAGCCGCCGTGGCTCCGAGCGAACTGGCTCCGAGCGAACTGGCGCCGAGCGAACTGGCGCCGGTCGACACGGCGGCGCCCGGTGCCGGCGCGCCCGTCGAGAGTGCGCCCGTCGCCGGCGAAGCAGAGTCGCCCGCAGTCGAGCTGCCGCCGGCTGCCCCGATCGCCGAGCCGCTCACGCCGGCCTCTGCCGTGTACGACGTGCCCGAGACACCCCAGCCCACGCCGACCTGGGCGGCTCCCGCCGCTGAGCCCGCCGCTGCCTTCGCGCCGACGGTCGCCGAATCGGATTCTGCTCCCGTCGTGGCCACGATCACTCCGGCCGAACTCGGTGCGCCCGCGACCGAAGCTGTCGCGTACCCCCCGGCAGCATTCCAGACGCCGACGCCGTACACCGAGCCCGCCGCCCCCTCCGGCGCTGTGGCTGCGGCGGCCGTGGCCGGGGCAGTGGTTGCGGCTCCTGGCGCCGCGGCCGTTGCGGCGCCCGCGCCGGCCTACCCGCCGGGCACCTACCCGCCTGCCGGGTATCAGCAGGCGCCCGGCGCTGCGGGGTACCAGGGGTACGGCGCCCCCGCGGCGGTCGTCGTTCCGGTACTCACTGCGCCGAAGAAGCGCGGCAACCGAGGTATCGGAATACTCATCTCGCTCGTCGGAACGGTGATCTACGCGGTATTGTTCGCGGTGGTCGCCGCGGTCATCCTCGCTTTCAATGTGACCGCTTCCCGCCTAGGCGGCGTCGTCGGCGACTTCGTCTCCAGCCCCGCGTACTACGTACCCGTCATCTTCTTCGCCGTCGCGCTCATCCTCGTTGTGCTGATCGTCAATCGGGCCGGCTGGTGGGCGTACGTGCTCGGCGGCTTTCTCGTGGCCGTCGTCGTCTACGGTGCGGCTATTCTCGGGGCGCTGCTCGCAGTACAGGCGTGGAACTTCTCGTCCGCAGACCTCGGAACGTTCATCCGGAGCCTGGTGATGGATCCGCTGACGCTCGCCGCGGCCATCGTCGCCCGCGAGGTGCCCATCTGGATCGGTGCCTGGATCGCCTCGCGCGGCCGTAAACTCAAGGCGAAGAACGCCGCCGATCGTGAGGAATACCAGCGAAAGCTCGCCGAGACTCCGGTTGCTACGTATCCCGCGCCGCCGGTGGGCTCCGCCATTTGACCGAAGAGGTTACACGGCGTAGTATTCTCTGGGTGTGCGCTTTGTCGTGCTCGCGTGCCATCAACCATTCTTCTGAATAGTTTCGGGGCATCGGGCTACGCCTGATCATACAAAGCAGGGTTTCACCGTTCACTTCGAGCGGTTGGCCCCCACGGCATACCTGCCCCCGACGAGCCCCCTGCGGCTTGCAAGCAGGTCCGCGTTCGAATGCGAATATGCAACCAACTGTCACCGTGCAGTAAACACAAGGAGTTACGTAGTGCCTACCATTCAGCAGCTGGTCCGTAAGGGCCGAACGCGCAAGGTCACGAAGACCAAAGCGCCTGCTCTCAAGTCCAACCCGCAGCAGCGCGGCGTGTGCACCCGTGTGTACACCACCACGCCCAAGAAGCCGAACTCGGCACTGCGCAAAGTAGCTCGTGTCAAGCTGTCGAACGGCACCGAGGTCACCGCCTACATTCCCGGCGAAGGCCACAACCTGCAAGAGCACTCGATGGTGCTCGTGCGCGGCGGTCGTGTGAAAGACCTGCCCGGTGTTCGTTACAAGATCGTTCGCGGCGCCCTCGACACCCAGGCCGTCAAGAACCGCAAGCAGGCTCGCAGCCGCTACGGCGCGAAGATGGAGAAGAAGTAATGCCTCGCAAAGGTCCCGCTCCCAAGCGTCCCGTCGTCGCTGATCCCGTCTACGGCGCACCCATCGTCAGCCAGCTCGTCAACAAGATTCTTCTCGACGGCAAGAAGGGCCTCGCCGAGCGCATCGTCTACGACGCACTCGAAGGCGTATCGAATAAAAACGGTGCCGACGCTGTTGTAACTCTTAAGAAGGCGCTCGACAACGTGCGCCCGACCATCGAGGTCAAGAGCCGCCGTGTCGGTGGCTCGACGTACCAGGTGCCCGTCGAGGTCAAGCCTCACCGCGCGAACACCCTTGCACTGCGTTGGCTCACCACCTACGCGAAGGGCCGCCGCGAGAAGACCATGACCGAGCGTCTCACCAACGAGATCCTCGATGCCTCGAACGGTCTCGGCGCCGCTGTGAAGCGTCGTGAAGACACTCACAAGATGGCTGAGTCGAACAAGGCCTTCGCGCACTACCGCTGGTAACAACAATTTGGAAACGGTGGGTCGAAGCGGGTTCGCCTGCTTCGACCCACTATGTACCAGCCCACTTTCAGTAATTCAATCGGAGGAAATCCGTGGCACAGGACGTGCTTACCGACCTGAACAAGGTCCGCAACATCGGCATCATGGCTCACATCGATGCTGGCAAGACCACCACCACCGAGCGCATCCTGTTCTACACGGGCATCACTCACAAGATCGGTGAAGTTCACGACGGCGCTGCCACGATGGACTGGATGGCGCAGGAGCAGGAGCGTGGCATCACCATCACGTCGGCTGCCACCACGTGCTTCTGGAACAACCACCAGATCAACATCATCGACACTCCGGGCCACGTCGACTTCACGGTCGAGGTCGAGCGCTCGCTTCGTGTGCTCGATGGCGCCGTTGCCGTCTTCGACGGTAAAGAGGGCGTCGAGCCTCAGTCGGAGACGGTCTGGCGTCAGGCCGACAAGTACGACGTGCCCCGCATCTGCTTCGTCAACAAGATGGACAAGCTGGGCGCCGACTTCTACTTCACCGTCGACACCATCGTCAAGCGCCTCGGCGCCCGCCCGCTGGTCATTCAGCTGCCCATCGGCGCCGAGTCGAACTTCGAAGGCGTCGTCGACCTGGTCGAGATGCGTGCGCTCACCTGGCGCGGCGACTCGAAGGGTGACGTCGAGCTCGGTGCCAAGTACGACATCGAAGAGATTCCCGAAGACCTCAAAGAGCTGGCTGCAGAGTACCGCGAGAAGCTGATCGAGGTCGTCGCCGAGACCAGCGACGAGTTGCTCGAGCGTTACCTCGTCGGCGATGTCGACTTCTCGGTCGCAGACATCAAGGCGGCCATCCGCAAGCTCACCGTCAACAGCGAGATCTACCCGGTGCTCTGCGGTTCTGCGTTCAAGAACCGTGGCGTTCAGCCGATGCTCGATGCCGTGGTCGACTACCTGCCCAGCCCGCTCGATGTTCCGAGTGTCGAGGGTCACGACGTGCGCGACGAAGAGATCATCATCTCGCGCGGCGCCAACTCGACCGATCCGTTCGCCGCTCTGGCGTTCAAGGTCGCGGTTCACCCGTTCTTCGGTCGCCTGACCTACATCCGGGTCTACTCGGGTCACGTCAACTCCGGTGCGCAGGTCATCAACGCCACCAAGGGCAAGAAAGAGCGCATCGGCAAGATCTTCCAGATGCACGCCAACAAGGAGAACCCCGTCGACGCGGTGACCGCCGGTCACATCTACGCGGTCATCGGCCTGAAAGACACCACCACCGGTGACACTCTGGCCGATCCGGCGCACCCCGTTGTGCTGGAGTCGATGACGTTCCCTGAGCCCGTCATCGAGGTTGCCATCGAGCCGAAGACGAAGGCCGACCAGGAGAAGTTGGGCCTGGCCATCCAGAAGTTGGCTGAAGAAGACCCGACCTTCCGCACCGAGCAGAACCAAGACACCGGCCAGACGGTCATCAAAGGTATGGGTGAGCTTCACCTCGACATCCTGGTCGACCGCATGCGCCGTGAGTTCAACGTCGAGGCGAACGTCGGCAAGCCCCAGGTGGCTTACCGCGAGACGATTCGTCGTACGGTCGAGAAGCACGACTACACGCACAAGAAGCAGACCGGCGGATCCGGCCAGTTCGCGAAGATCCAGATCTCTATCGAGCCGCTCGAAGTGACGGCAGAGAAGATCTACGAATTCGAGAACAAGGTCTCGGGTGGTCGCGTTCCTCGCGAGTACATCCCATCGGTCGATCAGGGCTTCCAGGCGGCAATGGCCGTCGGTGTGCTCGCCGGTTACCCGATGGTCGGTGTGAAGGGCATCCTGCTGGATGGCGCTGCACACGACGTCGACTCGTCAGAAATGGCGTTCAAGATTGCCGGCACGATGGCATTCAAGGAGGCGGCTCGCAAGGCGCAGCCCGTTCTCCTCGAGCCGCTGATGGCCGTAGAAGTACGTACACCCGAGCTGTACATGGGTGACGTCATCGGTGACCTCAACTCCCGCCGTGGCCAAATCCAGTCAATGGAAGACGCCACCGGGGTCAAGGTCATCCGCGCGAATGTTCCGCTGAGCGAGATGTTCGGGTATGTGGGCGATCTGCGGTCGAAGACCTCGGGCCGTGCCGTGTACTCGATGACTTTCGACAGCTACGCTGAGGTGCCGAAGGCCGTGGCCGACGAGATCATTCAGAAGAACAAGGGCGAATAGCACGCTACGGCGTCGCGCGACGGCAGTGCGGTTGCGCGACACCAGCGCCGGAGAAGCTATGCTTCTTCGGTTGCCCAAAAACGTAAAATAAAGAAATCCCCGTAGAAGCCTGAGCGTTCAGGTCTCTACATTGAAGTCCTGAGGAGGACCCAGTGGCTAAGGCCAAGTTCGAGCGGACAAAGCCGCACGTAAACGTCGGAACAATCGGTCACGTCGACCACGGAAAGACCACGCTCACCGCGGCGAT
>JAODBC010000105.1 GCA_025463765.1 Subtercola sp.
CCAGAGAAAAGCCCCCGGCCGGCGTCTCCGCTGGTCAGAGGCCTACTGGTGCTCCCCCGATTGGACTCGAACCACTAACCCTGCGATTTGATCTTGCAGCTACTGGACGTCATTGATCATCAACGAAACGGCTTACTGACCTGCGAGTTTGCAGTTGGTCATCATGGGTTGGACTTGCCCGGACGAAGTCATTTTCGATGAGTAAACGATGCCTGGCCACCGCTGTTAACCACCCCAACCGGCCCTTCAGAGCGCCCCGCTAGAGCTCCCGGACATGCACCAGCGACCGGACTTCCAGTTGGTGCCGGAGCCGGCTGTTGTCAAACCGCCGACAACAACGACAGCGCCGCACCACGTTGCGCCCGCGGCTTCGACCAGTCCTTGGCTTGCGAGCGCTTGCCCACCCGTTTCGATCCAATCGTCAACAAAGACGGCGCGATCGCCGGCCTGCAGCAGGCCACGTCGGAAGCCGAGCGAGAGATGACGATCGCGATAGTCCGGCGGTGTTGTGCGCGTAAGCCACGCGTCGCTGTCCGACAGCCGCTCCGGATCCTTCCGGACCTCGATCAAGCCGATGCCCAGTTCGGTGGCCACAAGGGCTCCCAGCATGGCTCCTCGTGACTGAGGCCCCACGACCACCGTCGGCTCGGAGGACGACGCAAGCGCGCCGAGGGCGACGCCGAGACCTGCGAGCAATCCGGCGTCTCGCCACCATCCCGTCATGTCAGCCAGAAACGACTCGTCGGTCCGGTCGCCCCGCCAGGTGAACGCGTCCTTGAGTCGTTCCCGGACCTCCTTCACGCTGGTCACCCAGGGATCGTGACCGGTCGGAGGCGCCTTGCGCGGATGCCACTCCACGAGGCCGACACGAGGTTGGGACGTGCCCCCCTCCCCCCGCGCAGCGGCTGCCCAGACGCAAGGTGCGATCTCGCTCTGAACGCCCTTCTGGACGACCGGCCCTATACGGGCTGCCGCACACTGGCAACGTGCGAGTCACCTACGACGCAGAAGCCGACGCCGCCTACATCTCGCTCACCGACCACGACATCACCGACAACGACATCACCGACATCCGCCAGAACCTCGAGTGCCCGACCCCTCGGGGAGCGGCAGGCGAGGTGATCATGGACTGGAAGGACGGCCGACTTGTGGGAGTCGAGGTCCTCGGAGCCTCAGACCTACTCCACGACGACCTTCTCGCAGCGGCCCAGCGCATCGACGAGTAGCTCATAGTTGACCCATAACGGCCCTTCTGAGACACCGCGTCGACAGTCCATAAGGTCAGCCGGGCTCTAGGGTCCGAGCTGTGACCGAGCACCACCCGTGGGACGAATACAGCAAGGCGAAGGTCCCTCGTGGCTGGGCGTATCCCCTCGGGCAAGAGCAGATCGCCAGTGCCCTCCAAGACGCCGGGGCGGCTGTGGGTTCCCTCAGTCTGGGCGGACCAAAACTGCCGCCGGACTCAGAGGAGCTGGCAGTGTTCGACGTCTGGTGGCTTGGCGACGCGAGGGCTGGCTACTTTGGCCCAGTTGGATCAGGCCGCAGTCGTCTACTCATGCGGTGGACCGCTGTCCCCGTGGCCGATCGAAGCGAAGTAGTCCGGCGATTGAATGACGGCGTCCTGCGACGGGGCTGCGAATGGGCTGCCACTGCACTCACGCGTGGGAATGCCTGGACAGCAACAGAACATCGATTCTGGGTCACCTACGTGGACCGCCAGATACGAGTTCTCGAAGTTTGAGCAGCGAGACACGCATGCCCGCCTCCGGCGGAAAGCTGTCCTTAAAAAGCCGCCGTAGGGACCGCGATCCAAGCTAGAAGGCACGAAGCCCCTTACGCTGCCCCTCATGAGCCGCCCCCGGACCCACGCTGACCGGATGCGTCAGTCGCTATTGCTCGGGCCGGGAGCCGGGCTGGTCGGAGTTGCCCTCGTGAGCCTGCTCCGGCAAACGACAGTCATCGGTTGGATCGTCTTGGCCATCGGTCTGGCGCTACTACTGGCCTATGCGCGAGGCACTGTCCGCCGGGCGGCGCGCAGTGGTGTCGAGCCGAGGTAGCCCTTAAGCCGCCTTTCAGGCGTTCCACCTCCGTACGACCGCAGACCGCGGTGAACGGCGGCCCCGCACACTTGCCGTGTGAGGGTGTTGGGCCGGGCTCCTCAAACGGCCCTTTAGGGCCGCTCCGACTGCGCTCTATCGGACGGATGAGCCTCCGGCGCGCAGTGCCGTAGCAGCGAGCAGATCACGTGCTCGAAGCTCGGCCAGCCGTCGGGTCACCGCCTCGCAGAGCCACTGCACAGGCTCGGTGCGGCTGAGGACGGAGGCAGGCACCGGCTCGGCAAGGGTCTCAC
The DNA here is from genome assembly GCA_025463765.1 of Subtercola sp. GTDB lineage: Bacteria > Actinomycetota > Actinomycetes > Actinomycetales > Microbacteriaceae > Subtercola. Next base: position 2,351 of record JAODBC010000105.1, read on the forward strand.
CGAACTCCGCAAGTACCGATGTATCGGAACCGGCCACCAGCCCGGCGACCAGAGCGATCGCCGTGACGGCAGAATCCCCTGCGGACCAGCCGTCGGTCACGGTCGAAAGGTCGCGCTGCCGGTCGGCCTCGGTCTGGGCACGCTCTCTGACCCGAAGGCGGCCCCGGCCGGGAAGCGGTCGAGCAATGCGTTCCCAGCGCCCCGAACGGACCGCCGCATCGGCGACCTGGCGCAGCCCGATGCTTCCCTCGTCCAGCCAGTCGTCCAGAGAACGTTCCGGCTCGACAGCGATGGCTGCAAGCAGTAGATCGGCGGGGTCGAAGCCGGTGGGCGTCGCGTCGATGAGGATGCTGTCGTCGGTGGACTCGACCCGGCCTGCTAGCGCCAAATCCACCAGCAGCCCGGCCCGGACGGCGGCCGAAGCCAGGAACCGCTGGCTCAGCCGGCCCTTTCCATCCAGGCAGAGCGCGGCCACGCGAACCGCAACCCCCTGATCAAGCTCCACAGGCGCAGGCTACGGCGACCACGTACCAGGCGTGAGACCCAAACGGGGTGTCTCAAAAGCCGCCCTCCGGGGCGCCCAGAGCGGCCCCTATGGGACACCAAACAGGCCGGTCCGGGCGTTAGGAGCGGTCCCTTCCTCGCCAGGCCTTTCGCGCGACTAGCCCCAGCAGACCAACTGCCGCGCCCACAGCCACCGCGATGGCGTATCGCGCATCCTTGTTGACGATCCAATCCAATGCGGCCAGCAGAACCGCGAAACCGACGACGATGGCGACCTGGACCTTCTTCGACGGCATGCGGACAGCCTGCCGAGGCTCCGGGCGCCCCACCACCCAGGTCAGCCCAACGGGCGTATCGGCGTAGGTGTCTCTTAGGCCGCCCTCTGGGCGAGCAGGCACCGCTCGCCCAGAGCGGCCCTTGCGCCATGCTGCTGGGCGTCGACCGACGGCGAAGAGTGCGCCTGCTGGACCGCCGTCCTCGACCTGCCCCCGACCCGGGACGTGCACGAGGGCCCGCACGTAATCCGCCGGCGGATGTGCGGCGACTGCGCCTACCGCCCGGGCTCCCCCGAGCGCGAGGACCTCGGAGGCGACGTCCCGTACTACTCGCGGTCCGCACGGTTCTACTGCCACACCGGCATGCCGCGGGCGGTCGCCTACGAGCACCCCGCCGTCGGGCAGGTGCCGGCATCGGCGGAGGACGACCACCGGCCGTTCATCCGTGACGGGCAGGCGTGGAAGGCCGACGGCACCCCTGCCGAGCTGTGCGCCGGATGGGCCGTGCACACCGGCGCCCGGAGGTTGGCGCCGTGAACGCGCAGCTAGTTGCTGATGAGCTTTGCGACGCGCTTCATCTTCGAGCGCCTCTTCAGCCAGAGCCGGCCCGTCGTGGCGTTGTCGTCGATGCCCTCGACCTGGATGACCTGCCAGCCGTCGGCACCCAGGTAGTCAAGGACGCCCGTGAGCCCGCTCCATCCGCCGGTGGCGTTGCTGATCCCGTCGGCGTAGTTCGCCGGGAAGGTCTCGATCGGGTCACCGACGCCCCTCACCCGGACGACCATGTGCTCCCACTGCTCTGCATCCATGACCCCAGCGTCACCGCCAGCCCCCCGGTTGAGCGCGCTACGCGGCGTGACACGCCGCAATCTGCCGTCACGACCTCAGTCGCACCCGGCCGGCCGGCACCGACTGCTGGTACTTCCCTGTCATCGCAGAGTCGCCAGGCCCGCTGCATGCTCGGCCACCAGGCACCGTCGCGCTCGATGGGGCTGCGACCAGTTCGGCATCCCGCTGACCGTCGTCCCGCAGGCGCACCGGGCGGCGCTGGGCAAGGTCGCGTGGCCGGTGTCGGCATGACGCGAGTCCAGTCACCGCAGATGCCGTCTCCGTCGGCCCTGGATGTCCTTCACCTGCAGCTTGTAGAGCTCGTTCATGGTCTTGGTGATCACGTCGACCTCGGCCTGGTGCGCAGCGATGCGCGACGGGCCCGGAGGGTCGTAGACGCTCATCACGTCCGCGACCGCCTTGACGAGGTCGTCCACCTTGGTTGCCGTGGCCTTCGGCGCAAGCAGGTGCAAGGGCATTCGGAGGTCAGGTACTTCCTTGAACTCCCGGTTCAGCGACTCATCGTGCGGCGGCCCTGGGCCAGCCCGCGCCCTGGCGACCTCACCTGGACGACTCCGGCGGCGGTGTCGCCCCGGAGAGGTCCCGCTCGGTGGCACCGAGGGCTCGCCTTCAGCCAGAAGTGATTGCCGCCGATACCAAATACATGACACCCGTGAGCGCCCCTTCAGATCCTGACGGGCATGGCAGCGAAGGCCTCCGGGCCGGCGTAGCTTCAAGCGCCGGGCTACGGGGCGTGGTGGGGACCCCATCGTCGCGGTTGACATGACCGCACCTGGACTTCGATGATCGCGCTTCGCAATGCCTACCGTGCGGTACCGCCGAACAGCCGGTACATCCAGCCACTCCTCATCTCGCGTGTCAGCCCCCTGGTCTTGCTGGTCTGGCTGGCCTACTACCAATGGTGGGGGGACCCCGTGCCTGGTGGACTGCCGGTCCACGTTCCCGTCAGTGCAGTCCTTCTCTGGCTCGGCTACCGCCAATATCGACAGGGCGTTGTGATCGCCGGAACAACCGTCGAGGTCCGGGGCTATTTCTGGGACCGGCGTCTCCCTCGGTCGGCCGTGGTTGACGTAACGGACCTGCCAACGCTGGTCTGGCGGGACGAAATGGGACGCGAGCGGCGCACTCCGGTCTTGTCGCTCATGCGGAACTCACGGGCTCTGCCGAGCATCGAGGCCGGCAACCAGTCACGGGCAGGACAGCTCCAGCGTCTCCTACGCGCAGGCGGCCAGGGCCGCGGCCACCGACGACCCTGACGGTCACAACAGCGCGCCGCAATCACGTCTCACCCGGTGTTCGAACGGCTGCTGTCAGGGGCCTCTCACCGGTACGACCTCGGACTTCTGTGGACCGCCGACCCGCAGACTTGCTCTATCCAGCCAGAGCGTTGATCAGAACCGTGCCGCCAACGAGCAGGGTGATTAGCGCAAGGGCGTGACTGATGGCTCGGAAGCGGGGCCTAGCCGTAACGCTGTCCTGATGCCAGGTCTGCGGGTCAATCGCCGTCCCGATCCCAGTCAGCTCTTGAAGCCGATGAGCGACCCGGTTGGCTCGACGCTGGCCAGTCACTTGGCCGATAAGTGAATCGCCCAGAGCGATGGTCCCGACGCGGCGGCCGGACACCAGTACCAACTGGAAGCCAGCTTCCGCGCTGGCGGCATGAATCTGGTCGAACGGAACCTGATAGGCGGCGGCCCAACCGACCAGCTCGACGGTGCCCTGGCGGACGACGACACGTGCCGTTCCCAACAGATACCAAGCCGCGACCGCCGTGCCGATCACTAGCCCGATCGGGACGATGTTGCTCGGATCGTTTGGTGGTTGCGCGAGGCCGCCCCAACAGAATGCAAACGACAGCACGATGGCTGCCCAGACGACTATCAGCAGCCCCAAGCTCGGTCGACCAATGACTTTCTGATCACCACTCGAAGGGGGGTCTTCCGCCGCAGTTGGCTCGTGCAGCATGAACAGGTCTCCCAGGAGTCGTGTTGCAGCGCCGGTTTCCTTGTCTTATCGGCAGCCGCGCATCGACGGCTAAGGCAGGCTGACTCGCTAGCCCTGAAGCCGCCTTCTGGGCGATGTCGTCGAAGGGCCTCGTTGGCCGAGAGCTCATCCGCGACCCGTCACAGTCCGGATAGGCAAGTGCCGGTCGATCGCCCGAGACGGTGAACCCAGCCCCCGCGAGGGGGAGGTTCTGTGTCGCGAGTCGCCTCACGTGAGGAACCAGGTCTCATGCTGGCCGGTCCGCGCGGAAGGTCGGCTTCGCGCGGGCCGTCAGTGGGGAGGCCGCTCGTGCAGAGTCCGACGGTTGTGCTGCCTGCATCCGGCTCGCCCGGCTGGGACGAGCTCGCCGTCTGGTGGCTGTGCCGGTACAAGGCGTCCACGCAGCGGACCTACGCGGTTTACCTGCCGCGCTGGGCCGACTGGTGCACCGCCCACGGCGTCGATCCCCTGGCGGCCCGCCGCGCCGACGTCGAGCTATGGCTGCACGCGGTCGCCGACTCCGGCCTTTCCCGCGCCTCGGTGGCCGCGCACTACGACACGGTCGCCAGCATCTACCGGCTGGCCTATGTCGAGGAACTCATCTCGGCCAATCCGTGCGCCCGTATTCCCCGGCCGAAGGTGCACAGGGACCTGCAGCGCCGCGAGGTCCTCACAGTGCTGGAGTACGCCGCCTACCTGACCGCCGCCCGCGCGCTCGGGCCAACCCATCACGGCATCGCGGTGCTCGGCGGCATGATGGGGCTTCGGGCCAGCGAGATGGCAGGGCTGACCGTCGAAAGCCTGACCAGCGTCCGCGGCTACACGACGCTGACCTTCATCGGCAAGGGCGACAAACCCGCCCGCATCCCGATCCCCTTGCCGGCGCTGCCCGCGGTCCAGGCCGCCGTCGCCGACCGGAGCAGCGGGCCGCTGCTGCGCACCCGCACCGGCGCCGGCCTGGACCGGCGGGCGGTGCACCGCTACGTCAGTGGCACCGCCCGCGCCGCCGGTATCGCCCGCCCCATCGGCCCGCACGCGCTGCGCCGCACAGTTGGCACGGTCGGGCTCAACCAGGGCATCCCACTGCGCGACATCCAGCACCTGCTTCGCCACAGCCGCCCGGAGACCACCGTGACCAGCTACGACGTCAACGGCGACGCCCTCGAGCGGCACGCGTCCCACCAGATCGCCGGGTTCCTCGCTGGCTGGGCCGGCTGAAGCCGCGCGGGCCGCGGGGGCCGCGCGATGACAAGATCGCGCCAGCATCTCGCCTGCACTACGGCTGGAGTAGCTCTGGGCCAGCTAAGCAGCCCAGAAGGCGGCTTATGAGCCAATGCCATGGTCGCCCCGCGGTAGCTTTCATCGGTGGGCGAGTACGAGCGATACAAGCGCGACGCTGAGGTCCTGGTCGCCATCGGTTATGCGCTACGTGACCAAAGCCCGTCTCGCATCGTTCTTCCCCCCGAACTGCGGCGGTCCGCTCTCGCCGCATGGCGACGCGACGAGATGGAGTCAGCTGCGGTCATCGAGACCTCGGTCCAGCGCCAGATGCGGATTGCTGCCGGCACTCTCGCCCTCATCGGGCTGGCGGTCGAACGCGCCGGTATGGCTGACACGTTCACTCTCGACGCGGCCACCTTTGCGGAGGCCATCGCCGCGCGGCCCACGCAAGGCTGATAGCTGACGCGCTGCCCTCCCCGACCGGAAAGTGGATCAGCCGGTCACGGGTGACCCAGAAGGGCCGATCAGGGAACCTCGTCGGCGCGGCGCTCCGAACGCAGTTTCGAGACAGCAGAAGGGCGCAAATCTGCACCTCATGTCCTTGCCAGCCAGCCGATGTCTCCCATGTTCGGTTCGCGATCCAGCTCGGTCCAGCGACGCGCGGCCTCAGCGAGCTGCTCAGAGGAATCCCACGGCACAAATCCTCCTGTCTCTCTGGACAGGTCGCCGAGAGCAGCGCCAGAGGCCACTAGCCCGTTCAGCACTCCAAGACCTAGCTGGTGCAGAACTTGCGGAGGTACCTGTGGCAGGAGCCGTCGCAAGTGCCAGGCGATCTTCCAGACCTCGACGTAGTCCTCCTCGAGTTCACGACTCAGCGCGATCGCCGCTTGCGCAACCGCAGAGAACTCCTCCACCTCGTCCACGATCTGCACTCTTCCAGCCCGTGAGGCTTGGCCGAGGAGATGCGGGGGAACACGCTCTGAAGGGCCGCTCTGGGACACCTCCCGTCGCTGCTCGTCGCCGGGCGGCCGGCCCTGTCACACTGGGGCCAGCCGGCGGGGGTGGTGGCTCGACGGCCTTGGTCGCAGCCCCGACGCAAGGGTTGACACGCCGGGCCCATGCGTCCGTTGTGGAGGGAGGTGCCCGTTCGAGTCGGGCCGGTGCAGGCGCCCGGGGTGGGCGCGCCAGACGTACCCGACGCACCCCGTCGGCCACCGAGGCGCTTTCTCAACCTGGCTCCCCAGTTGAGGCAGCATGCCGGTGTGTCCACGGATCGGGCGGTCGTCGCGCCCCGGGTTTTCCGGGTTGCTGTCCTGGTGGAGTCGGTCAACGGCTTCCGTGGCGAGTTGACGATCAGCCCCGGCCTCGTGCAGCTATCGGTGCGCAGCCTCTGGGCGAGACTGATGCGCCGCTCTGCTGGGCCGCCACTTGTCCAGCCGGGACCAGATATCACCTTGGCGCATCTCCGCTGGGAGCTGCAGCCCTGGTTTCGGGCCGGGCTGCTGCTGCACAAGCCGGTCCAACGGGTCTACATCCCGCTCACCCGGAGCAAGGCGGAACGGCTGAGCGCTGCGCTGCGGGCAGCCTGCTTCGAGGTGTCCGAGGTGACGGTGAGGACCTTCTTCGGAGCAAACCGGGCTGCTCGAGTCCATGTGGCTGCGGGAGGCCGTCGCCGGCAGCCGCAGACACTCCCAACTGCCGGACAACCCGTGTCCCTAAAGGGCCGCTTAGGGCGACACCAGCCGCCCACTCGGCCTTTGCTGCTTCCCACGACAGGCGATCGCCAGGACTCCACGGTTCGTTTTTGAGGCGCCACCCTGCCCCGGGGGTCGTCCGATGGTTCGGGACAGCCGCCGCCGCGCGCCCATCTACCGTGGGGGCGGCATAGCCGCGTAGCCCTCCGCTGCCAGCCAGTCTCGTGCGCGCCCGGCGCGGGTCTCCGCCGAGTACGCGTACCAGCGGGCTCGCAGTTCGTCGTGGCGGGCGAGAATGCGCCGGAACCGGGAGAAGGCGCCTCGGCCGTCGATGGCGTCGAGCAGCTGGGCGCGGATGGCGTCGACCTCGACGTCCGTGGCAAAGTCCCGCATGTCCTCCCAGGCCTCCCGGGACCCCACGTTCGGGATGAACAAGTAGAGGTCGGGCTCGGCGTCGGGATCAGGAGGATCGCCCTCGCCGGCCCAGTCGTCGATCACCGCTGCAGGCCACGTGTCGCCTGTCCGGCAGTCGAGGATGCCGCCGAAACCCATGTCCGCTGGCCCTTCCAGAAGGTCGGTCACTCCGTCGAGGTCCGCCCGGATGCGCCGGCGCTCCGAGGGTCGGTCCTCCGCCAGCTCGAGCAGCAGTTCGGCCAGCGCACCATCGCCGGGCCACTCCCGTGCGGTCAACGATGCCGCCAGAGCGTGCGCTACTCCCGCGGCGGCCGCGCGATCCTGCTCCAGGAGGGAGAGGACGGCCTTGCCGAGTTCTTGCAGGTGGCGTTCGATCTCGGGCTCGGTCAGCAGACGACTCAGCTGAACGGCGTCCCGGGTAGCTTCCGCGACCCGGATTTCGCGCGGAAGTCGGGCCTCGTCATCGATCACCGCGCGAGGCTCGCGCAGGGCCGCAGGTGCGAGCAAGTGATCTGCACAGCGGACCCGGCTACGCCTTCGAGCCATGGTCGCGGCCAGATGCGACGGCGCAGGCTGCTCGGCGGCCGCTTCGACGGGGTCCTGCCCGACCCCGTCGGTGTCCGGTGACAGGGGCTCCACCTCGTGCCCGCTGCGTGCCCGTAGGACGGGCACGAAAGGGTCAGCAAGGGTTATCAACGGTTAGGTTTACTAGCCATCTGGCCTGCGGTTATGTGTGGTTCGAGCGGCCACATAGCCTCCTAGGATCAGACTTGAAAACCGCTATGGGGTAACACCCATCGTGGGTTCGAATCCCACGCCCTCCGCACGTGCGATGTCGCCGGACACCTGTGAACGGTGTCCCGCGACATCGCGGCAGCGTGCGCTGACGGATGCGC
>JAODBC010000110.1 GCA_025463765.1 Subtercola sp.
CTTTATCTCCATTTTTAAAGATACAAACCCATTGCATACCGACGAAGCCTTTGCACAAAACAAGGGCTTTAAGGGCCGGGTAATGCATGGCAACATTTTAAATGGCTTTCTTTCTTATTTTATTGGCGAATGCCTGCCCGATAAGGATGTCATCATCCACTCGCAGGAGATACAATTCAAAAACGCGGTATATTTAAATGACGACTTATTGTTCGAAGCAGTGATCGTAGGTTTTTACGAATCTGTAAACGCAGTCGAGTTTAAATTTACATTTAAAAACACCGAATCAAAAGTTGTGGCAAAAGGACAAATACAAATAGGCATCTTAAAATGATAATTTTAGTAACAGGAGGTTCTTCAGGTTTAGGCGAAGCTATCACCCGCGATCTCGCACGCGATGTAAATAACACTGTTTATTTTACGTACAACAACTCGCTGGCCAACGCAAAAAAAATCGAAGATGATCACAAAAATACGGTTGCCGTTAAATGTGATTTTAAAAACGAGAGCGAAGTAAACAGCTTAGCCGAACGTATAGCGCAGCTTAACCTCGATATGCTCGTGAACAACGCGTATTTCGGCGCTTTTATTAAATCGTATTTTCACAAAACACGGCCCGAAGATTTCCTGGAAGAATTTAAAGGCAACATTATTCCAACAATTATCATCACCCAGGCGGCTATCAATGCCTTCCGGAAGAAGAAAAACGGCAAGATCGTCACCATTTTAACATCTGCTCTATTGAATGTCCCGCCAACCGGAGCGTCAATCTACGTTGCTAACAAAGCTTATTTGCAAAAAATGACCAAAGTTTGGGCAAGCGAAAACGTGAAATATAATATAACTTCAAATACGGTATCCCCATCATTTATGCTCACAAGCTTTACAAAAGATATGGACGAACGCCTTGTTGAACAAATGATTGAAAATCATCCGCTAAAAAAACTGCTCACAACAGATGAAGTTGCGGCCGCTGTTACTTTTTTAGCTGGCGCCACGCAACAGATCACCGGCACAGATATTATCATAAACGCAGGAACAAATATTCAGTAAGATGCTTTTCAACTCCATACCGTTTTTATATTTCTTTATAATAACAACCACCCTCTTTTTTACCCTTCCCCACAAATTAAGGTGGATACTGTTGCTGATCGCCAGTTGCGTCTTCTACATGTTTTTCAAACCCGAGTACATCTTAATTCTTGCGTTTACCATCTTTATCGATTTTTACGCCGGCATTTTGATGGAGAACACCGACAACAAAAAGAAAAAAAGAAACTATTTAATCATGAGCCTCATAGCCAACATTGGCATTTTGGCGGTATTTAAATATTACAACTTTATCAACGGCAATATCACCGGTTTTGTTAACCTTTTTCATTATCAAAACCACATTCCTTACTTAAAAATGCTGTTACCCATCGGCCTGTCTTTTCATACTTTTCAGGCTATGAGTTACACCATCGAGGTATATCGCGGCAATTACAAAGCCGAAAGACACTTGGGTATTTATGCTTTATATGTGATGTTTTATCCCCAGTTGGTTGCCGGCCCTATTGAGCGTCCTCAAAATATATTGTACCAGTTTCGCATTAAAAAGTATTTCAATTATGATAATGCTGTAGCCGGGTTAAATTTAATGATGTACGGGCTGTTTAAAAAGGTGGTAATTGCCGATAGGCTTGCAGTGTACGTTAATAAGGTTTATGCCAATGTAGATGGTGCAAATTCAACAACGCTCTTAATCGCGATGATATTTTTCGCCATCCAGATCTATTGCGATTTTTCAGGCTATACCGACATTGCCCGCGGAGCTGCGAAATTTATGGGATACGATTTATTGATTAATTTTAAACGCCCGTTCGAAAGTAAAAATATCACCGAGTTTTGGCGCAAATGGCACATCTCACTAAGCACCTGGTTCAACGATTACTTATTTACCCCGATGGTTATCAATTTCAGAGAGCTGGGAATGTTTGGTGTTTCGCTGGCGTTATTTATAACATTTTTCTTAAGTGGTTTGTGGCACGGCGCCGGGTGGACGTTTATTATTTATGGCATCATGCACGGCATAGCGCTGATATACGAGGTACTGACAAAAAAAATCAGAAAAAAAGTTGCTAAAAAAGTGCCGGGCTGGATCTATAATAACGTAAGCATTGTCCTCACGTTTCTTTACGTCAGCTTCTCCTGGGTCTTTTTCAGGGTCGAAACTGTCGGAAAAGCGTTTCATGTTATCAAAAAAATATTTTCGGGCAACTTCACTTTCAAGCTCGCGCAAATCAGTGGGCAAGATGGCACTTTAACCTTTTTGCTGTGCATCGCGTTAATATTTTTCCTTTTTGTGAGTTATAAACTTCCGGTAGATATGAAGTTTAAAAAACCATTTTCGACCGTTGTTTATTTAACCGCGGTTACCTTTTTAATTTTAATACTTGGCTGCAATGGAACAGGAGAATTCATCTATTTTCAATTTTAAAAAATTTTTAATTCAAATTTTATTGCCATCGCTATTGTTAATAGCGGTACTTGCTTACGGCTTTACCCGGATTTTTGAGAAAAAAATAATTTTGGGAAGCGTCGACCTGTTAGCAGCAAAAGTTGATAGGATATTTACCGAAACCCATGAGTCCGAAATCCCAATATTCGGATCATCAAGAGCGGCTACAAACTTTATTACAGA
>JAODBC010000112.1 GCA_025463765.1 Subtercola sp.
GAGATAGACCGTGCTGTCGGCGGCGAAATTGGGCGAGGTGTAGTTGCCCAGCATGCCGCCCTGGCCGCCATACAGCACCGCCGGCGCGTTCGACACGGCGGTCTTCTGGCCCTGCGGCGTCACCAGCCACACCGGCCCGACCTTTTCGGTCACCAGCATGCGGCCGTCGGGCAGGAAGGCCAGACGCCAGGGCAGGTTGAAGGTGGTTACCTGGGTCAGGGTGAAAGGCAGGCCCGCTTCCGGCGCCTGCGCGCCGGCATTGGGCTGCGCGCCCGCAGGAATGGCCGCAACAGACAGCAGCGCCAAGGCCTTGACCAGATTTTTCATTCTTAACTCCCTAACCGAAATGGCGCGGGATCATAGGATAAGGGCTCGGCCAAAAGCCAGCGCGGCCGGGAAAATTCGGCTCCAACCGGCCGGCGCGGCGCGCCCTGCGCGGAGGCAGTTTTCGCGCTGGCGGTGGATAGCGGACCGGCCGGCGGACGACACAATCCGGGCTTGCGCAATTTAATTGTCCGAGGCGAAAAACAGACTCCCCCTCCCCCCGGTTTCGCGCCAAGCCCTTGATGCGGAACGGGGTGGCAGGAGCCTATCCGCGCGCTGTCCTCTGCGGACACGAAGACGCGATCCGCCAAGTGATTGCCAGTGGGACGTTGATAGGCATGGCGCATCTGTTTCATCGCCGTGATTTTACATCACGCGCGTGAGCTACGGATACGTGGATATGTATGAGAAGCGGCGTGCCGAAATGCGAATGAATCGATCCAGCGGAACGTTTCGAGCGACGAATGGATAGCTTTTTAGCGACAGCGTATGGACGTGCTTTAAGGCGGAATGCGCGCGTGTACCCTTGGCGTTGCTACATGCGCGCGCATCCCAAACAAACCGTCCTTCGACTTCGGTCCGCGCTCCTGTCAACCGTAAACTCCGGCCATCAAATCTCCATTCGGCCTGCTCGGTTCACATTGCTCATTTTACTGCTTGTAATACTATTTTAGCTATGTAATAGCAGAGCTACGTTAAGGAGTAAACGACATGGACAGGCGTACGATCGAAATCGACTTCGACATCCACAAGCTCATTGAAGGCGAGAAAAAGAGCTTTTCAGAAAGCGACAATGTTGCGCTCCGCAGGCTCTTAAAGCTGAGCGTACTGGCGGCGGCGGCATCCTTGCCAGCTACGAAGGGACGGGAGTGGCGCGATGAAGGTGTGACGTTCCCGCACGGCACTGAAGTGCGCATGACGTACAACAAGCGTCTACATATTGGTGCCATTGAGGATGGCCAATGGTTAGTTGAAGGCGTCCGCTATAGTAGCCCTTCCGCCGCAGCGGGCGGAGTGGCCCTGACCAAGAAGGGCGAAAAGACCAATCTCGACGGCTGGAAATACTGGGAGGCTAAATTGCCTGGCAGTATCAAATGGAAGCCCATCAATAAGATGCGCTGGGTCTAACTCACAGGTGCTGCAATGCCGTTGACGGTCTTCTTTTCCTGGCAATCGGACACGGGCGGCGCGGAGCAGGAACTCATTGAGCGCGCACTAAATGACGCGCTAGACCGCATCGTTGCCGATGCGACCGTAGAACCCGCTGTTAGGCAAGAAGGCTTGGCAGTTGACCGTGATACAAAAGGGATCGGCGGCACGCCGCCTATCGTGGATACCATTTTCAGTAAAATTGACGGCGCGGCAATTTTTGTGCCCGATCTCACATTCGTTTCAACGCGGACTGGTGGACGGCCAGCGCCGAACCCGAATGTACTTATCGAATACGGATGGGCGCTGAAGTCGCTCAGCCACGCGCGTATGGCTCCGGTAATGAATAGCCACCATGGCAAGCCGACACCGGAAACTATGCCGTTCGATATGCGCCACCTTAAATTCCCGATTGAATTCGACTTATCTCCAGGAGCCAACGCGGTCATGGAACAAGAGGTTCGCGATAAACTCAGCCGCGATCTTGAGGAAAACCTTCGGGCGATTATCGGCGCGCCGGACTTCCCGGTATCGCTGCAGTCAACGGCGCCTTTCCCGACACAGAACGCTCTATCCCGTTTCCGGATGGAAGGCCCGATAGGCAAAACCTATGATAACTTCGGGATCGCGCCGCAGGACGTCCGGCTCCAAGACGCCGCTTCTTTCTGGCTTCATTTGCGACCAGAGAAAGACAGCGGCAAGCGGTGGTCAACGAGTGAACTGAAAGCTCTGGCAACAGCGCCGAAGGTAAGTTTGATGCCGCTCGCGGCTATAGGCTCCACTGTGAGCCTAGACTGGGTTCGCGGGGAAGATGGCTTTGGCGTTTTCGTAACGATGGGGAAGGGCGCGCCCACGCTTTCAACAGCGTACATTTTCGAGACTGGCGAAATCTGGAGCATCGACGCCTATCATGCCAGTGCTCAGAATGCGATCCACATGCCCATCGACGCCTGCGTTCGCGCATTGGACCTGTACCGCGCGCTCCTCAAGGATCGGCTCGGCATCGATCCGCCGTACCATCTCGACATCGGCGTTGATCGCGTTAAGGATGAGAAGATTTGGCTGCCGACGCGGCCGGGCCATATTCGCTTTGAAAATCCAGTAGGCGCCTGCATCAGCAATGAGGTGACGTACGGCGCCACCATTTCAGCCGGTACAGATTCCCGCACTGCGCTTCGCCCGTTCTTTGAGAAGCTGCTTGATAAGTGTGGCGTCGAAAGCCCGGAGCTAATCGAATTTTTGTTTCCGCCATCAGAAAAGCCTAGCAATAAAGCTGCAGTCGCACCGATCTGAGCGGATACAAACCGCAGCCTCGCTGAGTGTCCCCATGGCGCTAGTGCGGCGGGCCCGTCTCGGAGCGCAGCGCACTGGGCGCGGTTACCACGGGCCAGGTTTCCGGGCCATAGTGCGGGGCGTCCACGCC
>JAODBC010000059.1 GCA_025463765.1 Subtercola sp.
CGTGTGCTCTTCCGATCTGTCGGCGGAACGCGGCGACCGCGCTCGTCGCGTTCCGCGTCGGTAGCGGCCAACACTTCGACACGAGCACCCTCCCGCACTGTGCGCCGCAGCGGCGGCGGCGCACCCAACGTGGTCGGCGGAACGCGGCGACCGCGCTCGTCGCGTTCCGCGTCGGTAACGGCCAACACGTCGACACGAGCACCCTCCCGCACTGGGCGCCGCAGAGGCGGCGGTGCACCCAACCTGGTCGGCGGAACGCGGCGACCACGCTCGTCGCGTTCCGCGTCGGTAGCGACCAACACGTCGACACGAGCACCCTCCCGCACTGTGCGCCGCAGAGGCGGCGGCGCACCCAACGTGGTCGGCGGTACGCGGCGACCGCGCTCGTCGCGTTCCGCGTCGGTAGCGGCCAACACTTCGACACGAGCACCCTTCCGCACTGTGCGCCGCAGACGCGGCGGCGCACAAATAAATACAGCCACGCGGGCGAACATAGGTTCGAATGTCGGGGTGGGGCCGTAGGGTGGAGAGGTGATCTCAAGTCTGCGCGGAACCGTACTCGACCTTTACGGCACGGGTGCCGTCATCGAGGTCGGCGGCGTCGGCTTTCAGGTGCAGCTGACGCCCGAGCACTCACTCTCGCTGCGTGTCGGCGAAGAGGCGCGAGTACTCACCAGCATGATCGTGCGCGAAGACTCGCTTTCGCTCTTCGGCTTTCCCGACTCCGCGGCGCTCGAGATCTTCTCGCTGCTGGTCGGTGTCACCGGAGTCGGCCCGAAATCGGCTATGGGAGTGCTCGCCTCGCTCTCGCCCGACGAGATCGCCCGAGCCGTTGCGGCTGACGACGACGCCGTGTTCCGCCGCGTGACCGGTATCGGCCCGAAGACGGCGAAGCTCATTGTCGTCTCGCTGACCGGCAAGGTCGCCGCATACACTCGCCCCGCGCCGGGCCGGCCCACCTTCGCCCCGGCGAATTCGGTACGCGACGACGTGCTGGTCGCTCTGGTGGGGCTGGGCTGGAGCGATCGCAGTGCATCCGATGCTCTCGACACCGTGCTGGCGGTCATCGGCGATGACGAAGCGCAGAGCATGCAGGTCGTTCTGCGGCGCGCGCTGACCGAACTCGGGCCGCGGCAGAGCACGGCGGGCCCGCGGTGACGCCGGCCGACGAGCTGCTGCAGCCCGAGATGATGGGCTCAGAGGCAGAGGTCGCTTTCGAGGGCGCGCTGCGGCCCAAGAGCCTGGCCGAATTCGTGGGACAGCAGCGGGTGCGTGGCCAGCTCCAGCTGCTGCTCGACGCCGCGACCATACAGAACCGCACTCCCGACCACATTCTGCTCGCCGGGCCGCCTGGGCTCGGTAAGACGACGCTCGCGATGATCGTGGCACACGAGAGCGGCCGGCCGCTGCGGCTGTCGAGCGGCCCGGCCATTCAGCACGCCGGCGACCTCGCGGCAGTGCTTTCGAGCCTGGTGCCGGGCGAGGTGCTTTTCGTCGACGAGATCCACCGCATGGCGCGTTCGGCAGAAGAGCTGTTGTACCTGGCGATGGAAGACTTCCGCATCGACATCATGGTCGGTAAGGGCGCGGGCGCGACATCCATTCCCCTCGACCTGGCACCCTTCACGCTGGTCGGCGCCACCACGCGATCTGGCCTGCTGCCGAACCCGCTGCGCGATCGGTTCGGCTTCACCGCGCACCTCGAGTTCTACGACGCCGACGAGCTGGTCGAGGTTCTGCGCCGCGCCGCCGTCTTGCTCGAACTCGAGATCGAAGAGTCGGCGCTCATGGAGATCGCCCGGCGGTCACGCGGTACGCCTCGAATCGCGAACCGGCTCTTGCGCCGCGTGCGCGACTACGCGCTGGTGCACGGAGGAGACGCGACACGCGCGGTAGTGCGTTCGGCTCTCGAGTTGTACGACGTCGACGAACTCGGCCTCGACCGGCTCGACCGTGCCGTGATGAATATCTTGCTGACGCGGTTCAACGGGGGCCCCGTCGGACTCAACACGCTCGCCGTGTCTGTGGGCGAAGAGTCCGAGACCATCGAATCGGTCGTCGAACCGTTTCTCGTACGCATCGGGCTCATCATCAGAACGCCCCGGGGGCGCATGGCCACCGCCGAGGGCTGGCGGCACCTCGGGCTTCAGCCTCCGGCCGGTGCCCTGCCCATTCCCGGGCGAGCGGATGCCCGCCCCGCGTCGACCGGCGCCGAGCCGCTGTTCGACGATGAACTATAATTCAAGCTGACGTTCAGCCCCGCTCAGTATGCTGGGGCCGTCTGCACCCCAATTTTTGGAAGGCTCGAACTTTTTCATGGACCCGTTAACCCTCATAATGCTGGCCGTCTTGGCCGTACTCATCATCTTCATGGTGCGCAACAGCCGCAAGCGCAAGCGTGAGGCAGAAGAGCTCACCAACAAGATCACCGAGGGGGCGTACGTCATGACCAACTTCGGTGTGTACGGCACCATCCTCACCATCGACATCGAGAACAACTTCATCTTGCTCGAGACCTCGCCCGGCAACGTGCTCAAGGTGCACCGCCAGACCGTCACGCGGGTCGTTCCGACCGACGAGCCCGAGGCCATCACCGACGCCGAGACCATCGACGACGAGACCGAACCGGCGTTCGGCGAGCGTATCCACGAAACCAAGGCAGAAACATCGGGTACTGTTCTCAACGGCGTTCCGCTCGATGAGAACGGCAAGCCCCGCACCGATTCCACCAAGTCGGGCGAGTAGTCCCAAACCCCGTTCGCGACTTCGTACGACAGTTCTGCCTTCCAGCCTGACCGGCCATAGTTGACCGGTGCTCACTTTCGGCTCATCAGTGCAGTACAGTTTCACGGAGCCGTTATAGAAAGCTGAGTTTCGCAGGTGGCAAAATCAACCGCCGTCAAGAGAGCCAGGCGTACCCTCGTCTGGCTGCTTGTCATCTTCATCGCCCTCGCCGGCGTCAACGCTGCAGGGGCGATCTGGGGCGGCGGTTCGTGGCTGCCGAAACTCGGCCTCGACCTCGAGGGCGGCACCGAGATCATTCTCGCGCCGAAGCTCGAGAGCGGCCAGACCGTCTCTGACGACCAGGTGTCGCAGGCGGTGTCGATCATCCGGCAGCGCGTCGACGCCAGCGGTGTCTCCGAGGCGCAGATCTCGACGCAGGGTGGCCAGAACATCGTCGTGTCGATTCCGGGAACCCCGGATGCGGCGACCCTGGCCCGAATCGAAGCGTCGGCGAAGCTCGAGTTCCGCCCGGTGCTGGTGACAGACACGGCAACCGTTCCGACGACTACCCCGACTCCGGGTCTCGATAGCACTCCGACCGCGTCACCGACCAACGCGAGCGATCTCTCGTGGGTGACTCCGGCGCTCGAAGACCAGTTCTTGAACATCGACTGCACCTCGACGGCCGCAACGGATGCCGGCCAAGCGCCCGCAAATCAGCCTCTCGTCGCCTGTGGTGACGACGGCGCGAAGTACATTCTCGGCCCCGTCGAGGTGTCGGGTGAGACCGTCACCAACGCCACGAGCGGTGTCGCTCAGACCAGCTCGGGTGCGTCGACCGGCCAGTATGTCGTGAACATCTTCTTCAACGGCGACGGCACCACCGAGTTCGCTAACGTGACGACGCGCCTCTCCGGCCTCACCGGCGCCCAGAACCAGTTCGCCATCGTGCTCGATGGCAAGGTCATCTCTGCACCGCGCACGCTCGCCGTCATCACCAACGGCGAACCGCAGATCTCGGGTAACTTCACCGCCGAGACGGCGAAGACCCTCGCCGACCAGCTGAAGTTCGGCGCGCTGCCCATCAGCTTCACGGTGCAGAGCCAGAACACCATCTCGGCCACCCTCGGCTCGACTCAGCTGATCAGCGGCCTCATCGCCGGTCTTATCGGGCTCATCCTGGTGGTCGGCTACTCGATTCTGCAGTACCGCGTTCTCGGCGCTGTGACCATCGCCTCGCTCGTCGTAGCCGGCACGCTCACGTTCCTCGTCGTCGACCTCTTGTCGTGGCGAGCCGGTTTCCGTCTGTCGCTCGCCGGTGTCGCGGGCCTCATCGTGGCCATCGGTATCACAGCCGACTCTTTCATCGTGTACTTCGAGCGAATACGCGACGAGTTACGCGACGGCAGAGGTCTCGAATCCGCCGTTCAGGCGGGCTGGAAACGCGCGGTACGCACCATCTTCGCCTCCGACTTCATCAACCTGATGGCCGCCGTGGTGCTGTACATCTTGGCCGTCGGCAGCGTCAAGGGCTTCGCCCTCACCCTCGGTATGACCACGATCATCGACCTCGTCGTCGTGATCATGTTCACCCACCCGATCATGACGCTGCTCGCCGAGTTGCCCTTCTTCCGCGACGGTCACAAGGCGAGCGGGCTCGATCCACGCCAGCTCGGGGCCGTCTACCGCGGTCGAGCGCAGTTCAAGACGCCGACGCCCGCCGTGGCGCGCGGCAAGCAGGCCTCGTCGAGCCGAGAAGCCGCACGTCGGCAGACGATCGCCGAGCGCCGCGCCGCCGGCGGATCGACGTTGGTCATCGAATCGCCGCCCGAGGCGCCCGAAACCGACGCATCTGTAACTGAGTCCGAAATCGACAGGTCGCCTGATGTCGACGCCACCGTGACAGCTAGTGAGCCGGTCAACGACGCTGCGACCCCGCTCGGCCCGAACGACGATGCGAATGCGCCGACCGATTCGACACCGCCCACTCCGAGCACACCCAAACCGCCCGTGCGAAAGCCGTCGCCGAAGAGAAAGAAGCGCTGATGGCTCGCATGAGCGACCTGGGTAACGACCTCTACACCGGTAAGAAGTCCTTCAACATCGTCGGCCGCTGGAAGCTGTGGTTCGGCATCGCGATCGTGCTCATTCTCATCTCGGTCGTCGGGCCCTTCCTGCGCGGCGGGTTCGTGTTCGGCATCGAGTTTCGCGGTGGTTCGCAGTTCTCCATCACGCAGGTGGCCGACCAGAGCCAGCAGCTCGGAATCGACGCCGTGAAGTCGGTCGACCCGAGTGTCGTGCCGCTCGTCACATCGTTGGGGCAGTCGGGTGTGCGCATCCAGACCGACCAGCTGACCGACGCTGAGAGCAGCCAGGTGCAAGACGCACTCGCTGCCGCCTACAAAGTCGCTCCGACAGACGTCACCTACAACTTCATCGGACCGACGTGGGGGCAAGACATCACGGGGCAGGCCATTCAAGGTCTGCTGATCTTCTTAGCGCTTGCTGCTATCTTCATGGCGATCTATTTCCGAACGTGGAAGATGGCTGCCTCTGCCATGATCGCCTTGCTCCACGACCTCGTCATTACTGCGGGAATCTATGGAATAACCGGCTTCGAGATCACCCCGGCCGCCGTCATCGGCTTTTTGACGATTCTCGGCTATTCGCTGTACGACACCGTCGTGGTGTTCGACAAGATCCGCGAGAATACGCGCCAGATGGGCGAAAAACCGACGCGTACGTTCAGCGAGACGGTGAACCTGGCGGTCAACCAGACGCTGGTGCGGTCGTTGAACACCTCGGTCGTGGCCATGCTGCCCGTGGCATCCATTCTGTTCATCGGGGCCTTTGTGCTCGGTGCCGGAACGCTGCGCGACATCTCGCTCGCACTGCTGATCGGTATCTTCGTGGGCACCTATTCGACGATCTTCATCGCCTCACCGATGTACGCACTGTTTCGCAGCAGCGAGCAGAAGATCAAGAAGCAGGATGCCCGGGTGCTCGCCGTTCGTGCGCAGAACGCGGCCGTGGCAGACACGGCTGCGCAGAACGAAAGCATTTCGGCCTAGCAGGCGTGCAATTCGCCGCACATGAGCCCGGGCTGAGAGCGAACACGCGCGTGGGCCCACGCTGCCGAGTGCGATAATGAATTCGGAGGCGGCCCATGACTGAAACCGTTGCACCGACCAATGCGTCGTTGCGAAGGCTCGTGCCGCGCCTCTTCTCGCGCGCCCAGCCCGCCGGAGCCGTCGACACCCTGATCAGAACGGTGCGGGCCAATCATCCGAAGGCCGATCTCAGCATCATCGAGCGCGCCTACACGGTGGCCGAACGGGCTCACGACGGTCAGAAACGCCGTTCGGGCGAGCCGTACATCACGCATCCGGTCGCTGTGGCACAGATTCTGGCCGAGCTCGGAATGGGCACGAAGGCCATCGCCGCCGCTCTGCTGCACGATACCGTCGAAGACACCGACTATCGCCTCGACGACCTTCGTGCCGAGTTCGGCGACGAGGTCGCCATGCTCGTCGACGGGGTCACCAAGCTCGACAAGGTGAAGTACGGCGAAAGCGCGCAGGCCGAGACCGTGCGCAAGATGATCGTGGCGATGTCGAAAGACATCCGGGTGCTCATCATCAAGCTCGCCGACCGGCTGCACAACGCCCGTACCTGGGGCTTCGTCTCGACCGAATCCGCGACGCGCAAGGCGCAAGAGACCCTCGAGATCTACGCACCGCTGGCACATCGGCTGGGTATCCAGGCCATCAAGTGGGAGCTGGAAGACCTGTCGTTCGCTGTGCTCTCGCCGAAGCTCTACGTGGAGATAGAGAACCTCGTTCGGCAGCGTACTCCCCAGCGTGAAGAGTACGTTCAGCAGGTCATCGACCTGGTCACCGAAGACCTGAAGGCGTCGAAGATTCGCGGCAAGGTCGCCGGGCGACCGAAGCAGTACTACTCGATCTACCAGAAGATGATCGTGCGTGGGCGAGAGTTCGACGAGATCTACGACCTCGTCGGCATTCGTGTGCTTGTGAACTCGGTGCGCGACTGTTACGCGGTGCTCGGGTCGATCCACGCGCGGTGGACGCCGATGCCGGGCCGCTTCAAGGACTACATCGCGACGCCGAAGTTCAACCTCTACCAGTCGCTGCACACCACGGTCGTCGGGCCGGGCGGCCGTGCGGTCGAGATTCAGATTCGTACCAATGAGATGCACCAGCGTGCCGAGTTCGGTGTGGCCGCGCACTGGAAGTACAAGGAGCAGACCACCGGCAAGAGCTCCGGAGGCCCCGCCAAGGACGACACCGACCTCGCCTGGCTCGCCCACCTCTCCGACTGGCAGGCCGAGACGGCCGACCCGAGCGAGTTCCTGGACTCGCTGCGGTTCGAGATCGGTGCCAAAGAGGTCTACGTCTTCACCCCGAAGGGGCGCGTCATCGGCCTTCCCGCCGGCGCGACGCCGGTCGACTTCGCGTACGCGGTGCACACCGAGGTCGGGCACCGCACGATGGGCGCGAAGGTCAACGGCCGCCTCGTCCCGCTGGAGAGCGAGCTGCAGTCAGGCGACTCCGTCGAGATCTTCACCTCGAAGAACCCTGACGCCGGGCCCAGCAAAGAC
>JAODBC010000067.1 GCA_025463765.1 Subtercola sp.
CGGCGCCCGCGCCTCCGGCACCGCCCGCGTACAGCGCGCCTGCCCCTCCGGCCCCGCCCGCGGCGCCCGCCCCTCCGGTACCGCCCGCATACAGCGCCCCGCCGCCCGCCCCGAACTACGCGGCTCCCGCTGCGCCGAACTACGCAGCCCCGGTCGCGCCCCCAGCACCCGCATACGGCGCCCCGCAGGCGCCCGGCTATGGCGCTCCCCAGGCTCCGGGGTACGGCGCGCCCGTCGCGCCCGGCTACGGCGGGCCTCAGTACGGCGCGCCACCAGCCGGCTACGCAGCTCCGACTGCCGCACGAGCGCCCATCCTGAGCATCATCGGAATGGTCGCGGGCATCCTCGGCATTCTGATCTCGATCTTCAGCATCGGCATCGGCGGCTTCATCTTCTCGATCGCCGCCATCGTGCTCGGCTTCTTCGGCCGCAGTCGAGAGGCCGCCGCTCGCGGCTTCTGGATCACTGCCATCATCACCGGCTTCGCCGGTATCGCCGTCTCGCTCATCTGGTGGATCTTCATCATCATCGCTATCGCGTCAAGCGACCGCTACTCCTACTGACACCGGGGCGAGCGGGTGAGGGCGGTCAGGGGAGGCGGTCGGCGAGGATGGCCACGTGGCGGCCCTCGGCACGCGTCACGAAGAGGGTCGCCCGCTCGGGGCCCTGCAGGGCGAGTTTGGGGCGCAGAGTGGCGGGGTCGACATCAACGCCGCGCTTCTTGATCTCGAGGCTGCCGATGCGACGCGCGCGTAATTCGCGCTTCAGACTGCTGACGTTGTAGGGGAACACCTCGCGCACGCGAAAGGCCGATGCGAACGGCGTCTCGACCAGCGTGTCGGCGGTGAGATAGGCGATCTGGCTCGACACCAGATGTGCGCCCATCGTGCGAGCGAGGTCACCGATCAGCCGCGCCCGAATCACGCTGCCGTCGGGCTCGTACAGGTAGCCACCGAGCGGCCCCTGCTCGACATCGTCGCTGTCGGCGCCGGCCGTCATTTCGTGGCGAGTATCGCCCCGAATCACGAGTGCTGCGCGGTGGATGCCCGGGCGGGCCACCGACCCGAACCAGAGGCCGGTCTCGACCACCTGCCCGTCGACCGATATCCATTGCGCCTCGGCGTCGCCTGGCAGCAGCGCCCGGTCGAGCCCCGGACCGAGCTTCACGCCGGTCGGTTTCGCCCGAGCCGCGTCGAACACGAAGTCGAGCGACGGGCTGAAGTCGGCCGGATCGGTGAGCCGCGCTGTGTTCGTGTGCCCTGAGGTGCGGCGGGCGGGGTCGAAGTAGAGAGCATCCACGCTCGCGAGATCGAAGGCTTCTGCGTCACTGTGCACGACTGTGGCACTGGGGAACGGCGCGAGGTTGTAGGCGGCGATCGCGGCCGTCACTTCATCGCGCTCGACAGCCGTGACCTCGAGGTCGAGCGCGGCGAACGCGAGTGCGTCTGCACCGATTCCGCAGCCCAGATCGGCGACCCGGGTCAGCTCGGCAGCCTGGAATCGGCCGGCGTGCGCCGCAGCCACACTCAACCGTGTGGCTTGTTCGAGCCCCGACTCGGTGAAGAGCATCCGCTCGGCGAACGGTCCGAACTTGAGCTGTGCCTTAGCGCGCAAGCGGGCCTGCGTCATGACGGCGCCGACGAGCGCGGCCGAGTGGCCCTGCTTGCGCAGGTCGGCCACGGAGCGAAGGATGCTCGAGCCGTTCGAATACGGCGGCAGCGAGTCGAGCAACCGCAGGCCCTCTGCCGTCATCAGTTGTTCGAGGTCGGTGCGCTCCATGCGGTCAGTCTAGACGGGGCGTTCCGCACTGGGCGGCGTCGCTGGGCGCACCGTCACACGCTGGCACTCAGGTTGACCGGGTGGCTCTGTCACACGCTGGCACTCAGGTTGACCGAGTGCTAGCCAGACCCCTAAACTCGAGTTAGCACTCTCAGGGTGAGTGTGCCAAAAATTTGACTTTGAACTAAGAAAGAAGAGGTCAACAGTGTCGGTCTCCATCAAGCCGCTCGAGGATCGCATCGTTATCAAGCAGGTCGAGGCAGAAACGACCACCGCATCTGGTCTGGTCATTCCTGACACGGCGAAAGAGAAGCCGCAAGAAGGCGTCGTCGAGGCTGTCGGCCCCGGTCGCATCGACGACAACGGCAACCGCGTGCCGCTCGACGTTGCCGTCGGCGACAAGGTGCTGTACTCGAAGTACGGCGGAACCGAGGTCAAGTACGCCGGGGAAGACTACCTCGTGCTTTCGGCTCGCGACGTGCTGGCTGTTATCGTTCGATAGTGAGCAATGCGAGAAGACCCGGGCGCGCGTCGCCCGGGTCTTCTTCTGTTAACGCGCCGGCCGAGGGCGCGACCGCCCGCATGAAGGGCACCACCGCGGGTGCGCTCTTCGCGGTCGGCGCCTACCTCATCTGGGGAATTCTTCCCCTGTACTTTCTGGCGCTGGCACCCGCCTCGGCCTTCGAGATCGTCGGCTGGCGGGTCGTCTTCGCCCTGGCGTTCTGCATCGTGCTCATCACGGCGACTCGCGGCTGGCCGAGCCTGCTCTCGGTGCTGCGGCAGCCGCGGCTCGTGCTCATCATGGGCGTCGCGGGCGCGCTCATCTACGTCAACTGGCAGACCTATGTTCTGGCTACGACGAGCGGTCAGGTCGTCGAGGCGTCGCTCGGGTACTTCATCAACCCCATCGTGACGATTCTGCTGGGCGTCTTTTTGTTGCACGAGAGGCTCCGTCGCCTTCAGTGGGTCGCTCTCGGGCTCAGCGGCGTCGCCGTGGTGGTGCTGGCCATCGGATACGGAGCAGTGCCCTGGATCTCGCTCGTGCTCGCCTTTTCGTTCGGGCTCTACGGGCTGCTGAAGAAGCAGGTCGGGCCGCGCATCGACGCGGTGAACGGGCTCACGCTGGAGTCGATGTGGCTCGTGCCTCTGGTGGTCATCCAGTTGTGTTTCGTCGGGGCGACCACCGGAATCACGTTCGGAAATGTCAGTGGCTGGCACACGACGGCGATGGTGGGCGCGGGCGTCATCACCGCGATTCCTCTGCTGCTGTTCGCAGCGGCCGCTAAGCGGCTGCCGCTGAGTTCGATGGGGTTCATTCAGTACCTCACCCCGGTCATCCAGTTCGTCATCGGGGTCGTGCTGCTCGGCGAGCCGATGCCGCCGGAACGCCTCGCGGGCTTCGCCCTGGTGTGGATCGCGTTGGTGATTCTGTCGGTCGATGTGGTGCGAACGAGTCGTCGCAGTCGGCGTTCAGCTGGATTACAAATTGCTAACGATATTCGCACGGCACACACAGAAAACACACTCGAAACATAGAAACCATAGGTTGGACCCTAATGAACGCGAGAGTGCCTCCGCCCGGAGGCTCCATGCTTGCGAGCACAATGAAAGGGTTCACAGGATGATCAAATCCAAGTATGCCCTCCGGACATCGATTCTGGCCGGAGCAGGCATCATTGCCATCATGCTTTCCGGCTGTGCCTCCGGGGGCAGCTCAACTCCATCTTCTTCGGCGTCTTCGTCGGCGTCGGCCACTGAAACCGACTGCGCGAGCGATGCCACAACGGCCAACAACCTGGTCGTCGGTACCATCCTGCCCATCACGGGTAGCCTCGCCTACCTGAACCCGCCGGAGCAGGCCGGTGTCGGCCTCGCGGTCTCAGACATCAACGCTGCGGGCGGCGTCGCTGGCAAGCAGGCCTGTATCCTCCCCACCGACTCGGGTGACTCGACCGACCTCAGCGTCTCGACCGCCTCGGCGCAGAAGCTCATCACGGCCAAGCCGTCGGTGGCCATCGGTGCCGCATCGTCGAGCGTCTCGCTGAACGTCGTCGACGCGTTCGCCTCGGCCAAGATCACGCAGATCTCGCCGGCGAACACCTCGGCCAAGCTCAGCGGTTATGGTCCGTTCTACTACCGCACCGCTCCGCCGGACTCGGTTCAGGGTTCAGCCCTCGGCTCGCTCATCACCGGTGACGGCAACTCGAAGATCGCCTTCCTGGTCTTCAACGACTCGTACGGCACCGGTCTTCGTGACTTCACGCAGAAGAGCATCGAGTCTGCAGGCGGCACCGTCGTCTACGGCGCCACCGGCGCCGGCCAGGAGTTCCCTCCGGGCCAGACCACGTTCTCGGCTGAAGTGACCGCGGCGCTTGCCAGCAAGCCCGACGCGATCGTCATCCTGGCGTTCGACGAGACCAAGTCGATCATCCCCGAGCTCGTCGCTCAGGGCTGGAACATGTCCAAGACCTACCTGTCAGACGGCAATACCGCCGACTACAGCAAGGACTTCCAGGCGGGCACCCTCACCGGCGCCCAGGGCACCATCCCCGGTGCTCAGCCGAATGACGCGTTCAAGGCCCAGCTGGTCTCTTGGTACAAGGGTGCAGAGAACGCCGACCTCAAGGACTTCTCCTACGCTCCTGAGGCCTATGACGCGACCACCCTCACCGCCCTTGCGGCGCTGAAGGCCAAGTCGAACGTCTCTGCTGACCTGAACAAGCAGCTCGCTGCGGTCTCTGGTGCGAACGGTGGTACCAAGTGTGCCTCGTACGCCGAGTGTGCTCCGCTGGTTTCGGCCGGTACCGAGATTCAGTACACGGGTCAGTCGGGCATCGGTCCGTTCAACTCGCACAACGAGCCGTCGAGCGCGTTCATCGGCATCTACAAGTACAACGCCGACAACACGTACACGTTCCAGTCGGCCATCGAAGGCCAGACCTCCTACTAGCGCGCTGGAGCTACGCTCCAGCGGTACAAGCAAGTAGCGGTCAGA
>JAODBC010000008.1 GCA_025463765.1 Subtercola sp.
CGACGCGGTGGCGACGCCGGCGACCGCCCCCGTGACGGCCAGGGCCGTCGGCCGCAACCGCGCCGCGGTGGCCGCGCGAGCGCTGCGCGGCGGCCGGCTGTTGCGGTGCTCGCGACGCGTGGTGGGAGTAGTCATGGGTGGCGGGGTTCCAGGGTGGGAGTGCAATGGCGGGTCTGATGGGTTCCGGTGGCGATTTCGTAGGAGGGTTCGCTAGGGAAACGGGCTACAGCCGTCACCCGGTCGGTTTCTCCTACGAAAACTGGGGGCGGCGTGGCGCGACGCGTGGGCCATCACGACATCGCCGCCGCGGCAGGCTGCCGCGATTGGGGCGCCGCGATGTCGGCCAGCACGCGGGCGAGCACCTGCTCGGCGGTGACGCCCGAGAACTCGGCCTCGGGGTCGAGCACGAAGCGGTGCGTCCAGACGGGAGCCGCGAGCTGCTTGATGTCGTCGGGCAGCACGAAGTTGCGTCCCTGTGTCGCCGCCCACACCTTCGAGGCGCGCACCAGGGCCATCGCGCCACGAACCGATACTCCGACGCGGCTCTCGGGGGCATCCCGGGTCGCCTCGGCGAGCTGCGCGGTGTAGCGCAACACCGCGCTGTCGACGTGCACGGTCGCGGCCAGGTCGGCCATCTCGGCGACCGCACTCGTGGTGATGATGGGGCCGAGCCGCGACGACGAATCACGCACCGAGGCGCCCGCGAGAATCAGCTCGGTCGACGCGAGGTCGGGGTAGCCGATCGAGGTCTTGATGAGAAAGCGGTCGAGCTGCGCCTCGGGCAACCGATAGGTGCCGGCCTGCTCGATGGGGTTCTGCGTGGCGATCACCAAGAACGGCCGGCCGACGTCGTGCGTCACGCCGTCGACGGTGATTTTCGACTCCTCCATCACCTCGAGCAGAGCCGACTGTGTTTTCGGCGACGCCCGGTTGATCTCGTCGGCGAGCACGATCGATGCGAACACGGGGCCCTTATGAAACTCGAACGTATGCGTGGCCTGGTCGTAGATGGTCACGCCCGTCACGTCAGAGGGCAGCAGATCGGGCGTGAACTGAATGCGCTGATGCGTGCCCTGCACGGTCGCCGCAATCGCTCGGGCCAGCGACGTCTTGCCCGTTCCGGGCGCATCTTCGAGCAGCACATGACCCTCGGCGATCATCGCCATCAGGGTGAGCCGAATGACTGCGTCTTTACCCAGCACGGCCAGCGCCACGTTGCTCACGAGCCGGTCGAAGGTGCCGGCGAACCAGGTCGCCTGTTCGGTGGTCATCGTCATCGGGTAACTCTTCTCTGTGTGCCGTCTGTCATGGTGCCGTCTGTCATGGTTCCGGATGCCCGCCCCGGGCGCGCTCGCTCTGAAATTCTCATTTCAGCTGTGCCCCCACCCCGTTGCAGCTGACGTAATTCGTCTGGTTCGACATCGAGTACTGCGTGCCGGCCTGATCGTTGGTCCACCAGCCCGGGGTCTTCGTGCCGCTGCCGTTGCTGAGGTCGATGCTGGTCGTGAGTGTTCCATCACTGGTGCGCGACACGAACTGGCAGGTCACAGAGCCGTCGTCGACGAAGCCGGAGACCGAGATCTTGATCAGCTGGCATTGCGGGTTGCCCGGGTGCGCTGCCGTGCAGTCGCCGCCTCGGGAGATGTAGACGTTCTTTGCTGGCGCGGCATCCGAGCTCGCCGACGCCGAGCTCTCACCGCTCGTCTGCCCGGCCGCGTCGACCGTGCGGGCGCTGATCGAGTGCGATTCGCTGTAGCCGGCAGACACCGAACGGCTGCCTCCCCCCGCGCCGACGTTCTCCCAACCACCACCGTCGATACTGATCTCGATGTGAAAGTCCTGCCCATTGCGCGTAGGAGCCGACCAGTTCAGCGTGACGCTCTTGTTGCCGCCCGAGGCGCTCGTTCCCGGCTTGCCGGGGGCGCCGTACGGCGCGACGGTGTTCGACGACGCGCTCGCATCGCCCTCATAGCTCTCGCCGTCGAGCTGGGTGACCGCACGCACCTTCACGCTGTAGGTGTTGTTGTTCGAGACTCCGCTGGTGATCACGTGATCGCCCGGCATGCTCGTCCAGCCGCCGCCGTTGAGGCTGTACTGATACGAAAGCTCGCCGGCCTTCGCGCCGTTTCCCGCTGCCGGGTTGTACGAGACGGTGACCTGGTTGTCACCCGCTGCGAGGCTCACACCGCTGGGAGCACCGGGCGCGACGAACGCGCGCCGCGGCGCCGACTGTGCGCCCACGTCGCTCACGCCGGCCTTGTTGGTCGCGGTGAGGGCGAAGGTGTAATCCGTCTCCGAGATGTCAACCGTGACGGCTTGCGAGGTCGCTCCGCCACCCTCGGGAATCGTGCGCACCACCGATCCACCGCGCAGCACCTGCAGCGAGTACGCCGAGATCGGGTCGCCGTTGGCGTTCGGAGCGCTCCAGTTCACCTGCAGCTGGGCCTGGTTTCCCACGGGGGCGAGTCTGGTGGTGGTGGGTGCCGCCGGGGCATCCGGAACCCCGGCCGGAATCTCGGTGGCCGAGTAGGGGCTGAAGTCGCTGGGGTCGGGCGCCCGGTTCACGGCCTGAACGCGCACCTGGTAGGCGACGCCGTTCTCGAGGCCGTTCCAGACGAGCGAGTTACCTGTGACGCCGGTCTTCTGCACGGCTCCGAGCGCGGGCGCCGGCGAGATCTCGAGGTTGTACGAGGTGACCGGCGAGCCCGTGGTCGGCGGGGTGATCCAGTTCACGGTGAGGCTCTTGTCGCCGAAGATGAGGGTCGGCGCTGCGGGCTGGCTCGGCCGGGCATCCGGTCTCGCGATCGCCGAGGCGGGCGAGGCGTCAGAGGTGCCAACGGCGTTGGTCGCCTTCACCGTGAAGGTGTATTCGACGTTGTTCGTGAGGCCGTCGAGCGTGCACGTGGTCGACTGGCACTGCTTGGTGTAGCCCTGCGGGCTCGAGACGGTGTACCCGGTGATGGGTGAGCCGTTGTCGCTTGGCGGGGTCCACGAGAGCACCACCGTCTTGTCTTGAATCGAGGTGACGCTCGGGGTGGTCACGGCGTCGGGCTTGCCCTGCACGGTGAGGCGGATGCGGCCATCGGCCTCGCGGGCAGGGTCGCCCGTCGAATCCACGATGCGATAGCGCACCACGAGCGTGCCGACGTAGTCGGAGGCCGGGGTGACGTCGACCTGGCTGCCGTTCACCGTGGCGGTTCCGTTGCCGGTCTCGACCACCGCGTCGAGAATCTTCAGCGGCGTCTCGGGGTAGGGGTTGTAGTCGTTCGTCAGCACGTCGACCGAGCGTGTCTTGCCCTGATCGGCCTGCGGAATGACGTCGTCTGTCGCGGTGGGCAGCGGCCGCGTCGACGTGAGCACATTCACGGTGATCGCGCCGGTGCCGGGCGCACTCGTGCCGTCGGTGACCTGAATCTGGAAGGTCGAGGTGCCCTTGGCGGCCGATCCACTGGCCGAGACGCTCAGCGTCTGGCCGTCGATCGAGGCGTTGATGCCAGAGTTCGGCGAGCCGACGACCGAGTAGGCGAGCTTCTCGAGGTCACCCTGATCGGGGTCGCGTGAGAGCGTTCGCAAGTTCAGCTTGTCTGGGTCGCCGCCCGGCGAGACGTTGACGGTGCCACCGATGAAGGTCGGCGAGATGTTCGTGGTCGAGACCACCGTGATGGGGATGACGAGGGTCGACTTGTGGCCGGCGGGGTCGTCGGGCCCGGTGCCGTCGGTCACCTCGAAGCTCAGCGCGTCGGGGCCGTAGTACCCGGCGGCTGACGTGTAACTCATGGTCGTCTCGTCGGTGACCAGCGAAGCACCATTGGCGTGCCCCGCGCTCACCTTGCCGGCCTCGGTGATGCGCGGGGTCTTGCCGCTGGCCACGACCACGTAGTCGCTGAGCGGCACGCTGATGGTCTCGCCGCTGTTCACCGTGATCGGCTTCACGCCCGGTTTCAGCGTGGGGTACACGTTCGCCGAACCCGGCACGAAGATGAAGGCCGAGGCGGTGAGCCCGTCGACGTCGGTCACCGTGTAGGTGATGATCTGGGCATCCGGAGTCAGGGTGACCGTCACCTGGTTGTCGCTCGTGACGCTCGCGTTGGGGTCGTTCGTGCTCACCGTGAGGTCGTCGACGGTGCCGTCGGGGTCGTCGTCGTTCTCACGCACGGGAACCGTCGTGGTGCTCTTGCCGACCACGTCGCCGGCCTGTACGACGTCGTCACGGGCGATCGGCGCGACGAGCGGGGCGGTCGGGCTCACCGTCACGAGCAACGGCCCGACCGCGGTGGCGCCGTACTGGTCGACGATCGTGTACTGCACCGTGTAGTCGCCGGGTGTCGAGGGAGCCGTGATGACGGCCTGACCGCGCTTCACTGTGGCAGTGACCCCGTCGGGCACCTGAAAGGCGTTCTCGCGCAGCGCGATCGGGTCGCCGTCGGGGTCGGAGTCGTTTGCGAGCACGTCGACCGCTACGGTTCGGCCCGGGCGCACGCTCACCGCGTCGGGTACTGCGTACGGAGCCTGGTTGGCGCTCGCCGAAGGAACGATGCCGACCTGCACCGTGGCAGTGGCCGATGCGCCGAGTCGATCGCGAACAACATAAGTAAAGGTGTCGGTGCCCACCGAGCTCGGGTAGGCCTCGTACTCGAGCCACGACTCGCCCACGCTCGTGATGCGCCCCTTCGAGGGCGCGGTGCCCTGCCCGATGAGCTGCACCGAGTCGCCGTCGGGGTCGATGCCGTCGAGTGGAATCGGAATGCGCACCGTCGTGCCCTGCAGCGCCCGCACCGTGACATCGTGCGGTCTGGGCGCTGAGTTCGCCCCCGCGTCGGCCGCAATGATCTGAATCGTCACGTACCCGGCGTCGCGCTGGCCCGAGCTGTCAACGACCTCGTAAGTGGCGTAGACCGTCTTCGCCACCGGCCCCGCCCTGAAGCGCAGCGTGTTCTGGTCGACGAACATGTCGCCGTCGGCCGGGGCGATGAGCGGCTGAATGAGGGTGGGCGAGAGCGTGATGACGTCGCCATTCGGGCTGTAGTCGTTGTCGAGCACGTGGATGGTCGCCACATCGCCCGCGCGCACGACCACCGAGTCGTCCACGGCAACCGGCGGAAGCAACTTCGCAGGCGCCGGAATCGGAATCACGAACACCTCGCCGACGGCCGACTTCGTGCCGTTCGTCACCGTGTAGTGGATGGTGATGGGCGAGGTGATGCCCGGGCTGTCGGTGACTCGCAGGGTCTCGTGTTGCAGCACCTCGACCGACACCCCCGAGTCAGCCGGATTGTCGATGGACTGCACGGCCAGAATGCCGCCGGCGGGGTCGAAGTCGTTCGCCAGCACGTTCACGAGCACGCTGTGGCCTTTGGTGAGCAACGCCACGTCGCGCACGGCGATCGGAGGGTCATCCGGTGCCACATTGTTCAGAACATCCACTCGCACCAGGCCCTGAGCCGTCTTCGGCCCGTCGGTCACGAGGTAGGGAATGTAATAGGTACCGGCGTTCGGCGAGATGAACGTGAAGGTGCCGGTCGTGTAGTCGGGGGTCGCGGTGGCGCCCGTGACCTCGTTGATCTTCGCGAGCCGCAGCACGGCACCGCTCGGGCTGAGGTCGTTCGCGAGCGGCGACACGGTGACCTGCTGGTTGGGGCGGGTGACGTAGTGGTCGGCGTTGGTTACGGGGGCGAGGGTTCCGGATGCCCGAACCTCGAAGTGAATCGTTCCCTCGGTGTCGAGCGCGCCGTCAGAGACGACGACCTTCACGTCTTTGCGGCCCGTGTCGGCGTCGAGGGCCGTGAAGGTGATCTGGCCGTCGGCCCGGAATTGCACCTGGTTGGCACCGTCGGCCGTGGCCGACTTGATGTACATGTCGTCGCCGTCGGGGTCGATCCAGTCGGGCAGCACGTTGTACGAAACGGTCGAGTTCTGTTCCACCGGAATGGTCGCGACGCGCTTCTGCGCGGGCGCGCCGTTGGTGCCGGGGGCGCTGACCGTGAGCGTCACCTTCGCCGTAGCCTGGCCGCCGCGGCCGTCGTCGACCGAGTACTGGAAGGTGGCGCTTCCGCTCGCATCGGCGGGCACGGTGATCTGAAGAGCCGCGCCGCCCAGAATCGACTCGACTGTGCCCATGGTCGGCTGGCTGCCGCTGAGCGTCGCGGTGAGCACGTCGCCGTCGGCATCGGAGTCGTTGTCGAGAACGGGCAGCACGGTGGTGCGGCCCGCGCGCACACCGAACTTATCGTCGACCGCGATGGGCGGGGTGTTCTGGTCTGTGCGGTTGGGCAGCGTCTGCTGCAGCTGGTCTTCGGTGCTCTCGTCGGTGTCGTCGGTCTGGTTCTGGTCGGGCGGGGGCACCACGTCGTCCCAGTTCTCGACCTTCTTCATGTTCTGGTTGACGAGCCAGACGGCACCGCTCGTGAGGTCGTTCAGCACCACGACGTCACGATTGACACGAAACACGAGGTCGGCGTTGTCGGGCAGCCCGTCGATCGAGCTCGCGACGTCATTCGCTGTGCCGCTGCAGTCGCGCACGTAGGTCGAGGCGCCTGCCCAGGCGCCGTAGGCGCAGCCGCCCAGAAACACGGGCGGCGCCGGCTTGCCGGGTTTGCCCGAGTCGACGGTGATCGCGGCAGAACCGTCGAGCGGCTGTTCGATGAGCTGGCTGGTCGTGGCGATGAGCACCGACGAGGAATCCGGCCCGTTCTGCTGCAGGATGCCCCCCTTCGAGTTCGCCACCGTGACCTGTTTGCCGCCCGGGAGGTAGGCCACCCCGTTCACGGTGTCGAAGACCACCGCGTTCGAGCCGACCGTGGCCAATGAGAGCTGTGCATCATCCGGAATCTGCGGCAGCGTCGCCGTCACCGGGTCGCCCGCAGTGCCCTGGCTGTCGACGGGAATCGTGACGAGCTGGCCGTCGGCGAGCGAGAGCCCGTGAATGTCGCCGTTCGCGTCGACCGTGGCCGAGGCGCCCGCGCCGAGCTTGTAGAGCGGCAGATCGGGGTTCGCCGAGAAGTTCGACACGCCTTCTGCCGTGCTGTCGTACAGCGAGCCCGTCGCGGTGTCGAGCACCGACACCGTGCTGCCGCCCATGCTCACCTGCGACTGGGCGGGAATCGCCACGGGGTTGCCGAGCGACACGGTGGCCGCATCGACGTTGCTCATCGTCGCCGAACTCGGGTCGACGGCGATGACGTCGTTGCCATTCTGCAGAATGTCGAAGGTGCCGCTGGTCATCTTCAGGCCGCTGTCGAGCACCTGCGACTGGTAGTTGAGGTGACCGAGCAGCAACCCGCTGGGCTTGGTCACCCAGACGCCGCCGTCGTTCAGCTGCACGTTCGCGGTGGTGATGCCCTGGTAGAGCAGGGCCATCGTGGTGACGCCGAGAGTGATGGCAGTGACCGTCGCCACCGAAGCAGTCGTCGCTTTACGGCGGCGAATGGCTTCGAATAGCCGCACACGACCCCCGAGATTGTTGTGGAATGCATAACAAGTGAAACACGAGATATGAATTCGCCCTAAAGAGGTGACATCACTTGACGTTATTCGTGAGCATTTGCTAGACCGCGTCGATCTGCCGTGTCGGCGTCTCGTGTCGGCGGCTCGTCGGCGCCTCGTCGGCGCGTCGTCGGCGTCGCCGCCAGGGCACTGGCCGCCGTCTCGGCACGCTCGCCTCGATAGGCTCGGCGGTATGCAGCTCACCATTCTCGGAACCGCGACGCCGTACCCCGTGCCCGGCAATGCCTGTTCGGGTTACCTGCTGCAGGGCGGTTCGACCTCCCTCTGGATCGACGCCGGCACCGGCACGCTCGCCGAACTGCAGCGGCACATCGCCCTCACCGACCTCGACGCCATCTTCATCTCGCACCGGCATGCCGACCACACCGCCGACCTGCTCGTGGCGTACTACGCCCTGCGGTTCAGTTCGCTGTCGGCTGGCTCGCCGTGGGTCGGGGCTGCATCGGCGCCGAATGCCCGACCGCAGCCCGGGCCGCGGCGACGCATTCCCGTGTTCGGGCCCGGGGCGCTCGTCGATCGTCTGGCCGAATTCTTGGGCCCGGATGCTCTGCAGGGCCTGCACGAGGTGTTCGACTTCACCGAAATGAGCGGGTGGGCAGACGCCGTCGTGGGTGACCTGGCGCTGTCGTGGGGGCCTGTTTCGCACGGAGTTCCGGCGTTCGCGCTCACCGTGCGGGGGCCGGGTGGGGCGGCACTCTCCACTCGTGCCTCCACCACTGGTCCCTCGACCTCCCCCACCTCGACCACCCGTGCCTCCACCTCCCCTCCCTCCACGTTCACTTACTCGGGCGACACCGCTCCCTGCATCTCCTTGGTCGAGATGGCCGAAGAGTCGAGCGTGCTGCTCTGCGAAGTCGGCTACAACCGCGACGCCCTCGGCGAGCCGGCCGTGCACCACACCCCCGAAGACGCCGGTCGCACTGGGACGGCCGCCGGTGTCTCCACGATCATCCTGACCCACATCGCCGACGATCTCGCGCCGGCCGATGCTGCTCGTCGTGCTTCCGCCCACTTCGCGGGCACCGTCGAGCTCGCCGTGCCGGGGCTGACCTTCAGCGTCTGAGCTCGTTGAGCTACTAGCTCGTTGACCTACTCCCAGATGACCGAAACCCACGGCCGGTTGAAGTATCCGGCGTAGACCTTGTGCGATAGATAGTCGACGGCCAGGATGCCGATACTCAGGTCGCTGTATTCAAGGCCGCCAACCTGCAAAGTGCAGGCAGCCGAGAGCAGTTGGCTCAGGTGTCAAGCCGATTGCTCGCTAGGGGCGTTCCGCGTCTTCATCGTCTTCCGGTTGGAGCTCCCATGGAAGGTCGTTCTCGGCGATCTGCGGCTCCTCCAGCGGAGGCTGATCGAACGGCCCGGCTTCGGCGGCTAAGCCTCCGACCTGAAGGCGCCCGGCCGACGCCAACGAGGATGACACGCCTGAGC
The DNA here is from genome assembly GCA_025463765.1 of Subtercola sp. Classification (GTDB taxonomy): domain Bacteria; phylum Actinomycetota; class Actinomycetes; order Actinomycetales; family Microbacteriaceae; genus Subtercola. The sequence goes on from JAODBC010000008.1 coordinate 8,935, forward strand.
GACGTTCGCTGTGGCGACCCAGAATGAGGCGGCGAAACCCTTCCATACTCGGCATGAACCAACCTTAGGGTGCACACCCGGTGATGCGACTTATTGCTGGCACGATGGCCACACTCGTCTACTTTCGTGGACGAGTGTGCACTTTCGTAGACGCGGCTACTTCAGCGAGCGGAGGCGCCCACGAGCATCCACGTGCCCCCACGCGCTCGCAACCCCAGCGTCAGCGCCCGGGCACCCATGTACCCGTACCCGAACGCGGCCCAGAGCCAGACGAGCGCAGCGTCTCCGGGCGGGTGGAACAGCACCACGAACGCGAGCAGCGGCGCATAACACGCGATGTTCACGAGACCGGTGAGCGCGAGGTACCGGGCGTCGCCTGCGCCGATGAGCACCCCGTCGAGCACGAACACGAACCCGGCGAGCGGGATGCCGACGGCCATGGTGAGCACGGTGACTGTGAGCGCGTGCTGCACCTCGGGGCTCGGCGAGAACACCGGGCCGAGTAGGGGTGCGATGAGCGCAAGCCCCGCGCCGAGGACAAAGCCCGAGCCGATTCCCCAGCGGATCAGTCGCCGCGTCACGAGCGCAACACGAGGAGCGTCGCCGGCTCCCAGCCCGTGACCGATCATCGCTTGCCCGGCGATGGCGAGGGCGTCCAGTATAAATGCCAGGGTCGAGAACACAGTCAGTGCTATTTGAAAGGCCCCGAGCTGGGCCACGCCGAACGTCGCCGCCACGGCGACCGTCGCGAGCATCGCCGCACGCAGGCTCAGCGTGCGCACGAACAGCCACCCACCCGACAAGGCGGCCGAACTCACTCCGTCGAGCCCCGGCCGCAGGCGGGCACCGGATGCCCGGGCGGCCCGCACCGCAATAACGACGTAGACCGCCGCCATCGCCCACTGCGCCACGACGGTTCCGGCCGCCGAGCCCGCGATGCCCCAGCCGAGGCCGTAGATGAACACCGCGTTGAGGCCGGCGTTGGCGGCGAAGCCCGAGACGGCGACGACGAGCGGCGTGCGGGTGTTCTGCAGCCCGCGCAGCAGTCCGGTCGCCGCGATGACGAGCAGCATGGCGGGCATTCCGGCGAGCGAGATGTGCAGGTACGTGACGGCGTCGGCAGCGACGAGCGGATCGTTCGTGAAGAGGCCGACCACGCCGCCAGAGCCGAGCAGACCGACGGCGACCACGACGATGCCGAGGCCGAGCGCGAGCCACATTCCGTCGATACCGGCCCTGATCGCGCTGGTGCGGTCGCCTGCCCCGAGCCGGCGTGCGACGGCGGGCGTGGTGGCGTAGGCGAGAAACACGAGCAGCCCGATGGCGGTCTGGATGATCGCGCTGGCGATGCCGAGCGCCGCCAGCGGTATTTCGCCCAGGTGCCCCACGAGCGCGGTGTCCGTCAGCAGAAACAACGGCTCGGCGACGAGCGCACCGAGCGCGGGCCCTGCCAGCCGCACGATGTCCCGGTCGAGCTCCCGGCGCTCGCCCCGCGTCTCGCCTGCGCGGCGCGCGCGTCTCGGATCGAACATCCACTCACCGTACCCCGGGCCCTCCGTACCTGAACTTCTCGTCGACTTTGCGAATAGGCCCCCAAGAACCAGCGGATAGGGGCCTTTTCGCAAAGTCGATGACTACGAGGGGGCGAGAGGGCGAGAAAGAGAGGGCGAGAGGGAGGGAGAGGGCGAAGGAGAGGGGGCGAGAGGGAGAGGGCGAGGGCGAGGGCGAGGGGGCGAGGGGCGGGGCGAGGCGCACTCAGCAACATGTCTGGGGGGCTGGGTAGGCTTGTGGCATGACCAACTCGGGTATCGATACCGCTGATTTTGACGACAATGTTCGCCCGCAAGACGACCTGTTCAGGCACGTCAACGGAAAGTGGCTCGCCGAGACGCCCATCCCCGACGACAAGGCGCGCTGGGGTTCGTTCTACGAGCTGGCCGAGGCCGCCGAGAAGGCCGTTCAAGAGATCATCGTCGAGGCGCAAGACGCCCCAGAGGGCAGCGAAGAACGCAAGTTCGGCGACCTCTATACGAGCTTCATGAACGAAGAGCGCATCGAAGAGCTCGGCACCACGCCCATCGACGGGCAGCTGGCGTTGGTCGACGCCATCGAGAGCGTCGAAGACCTCGTGCGCACAGTCGGAAAGCTCGAACGCCAGGGCGTCGGCGGGTTCTTCGGCACATTCGTCGACAACGACCCGGGAAACCCCGAGCGATACCTCGTCTTTCTGAACCAGGGCGGCATCTCGTTACCCAACGAGAGCTACTATCGCGAAGAGAAATTCGCCGAAATCCGCGTCGCGTACCTCGCGCACGTGCAGCGGATGTTCGAGCTCTCCGGCTCGGGAGAAGGCGCCGAAGCGGGCGAGGGCAGCGCCCCCACTCGTGCGCAGCGTGTGTTCGACCTCGAGACCGCCATCGCCGCGCATCATTGGGACAACGTTCGAACCCGCGACGCCCAGGCCACGTACAACCTGCTCTCGTGGGCCGACCTGCTCGCGCTGTACGAAGGGTCGACCGACGAAGCGGCCCCCGCCGGCGCCCTCACGCTCTGGCGTGACGCCCTCGACGCCCCCGCCGGCGTCTTCGACGAGATCGTCGTTCGCGAGCCCAGCTTCATCGAGGGCCTGGCAGAGCTCATCACCGAAGACCGCCTCGAGCAGTGGAAAGACTGGCTCTCGTGGAAGGTCATTCACGGCGCCGCCGCCCTGCTGCCCACCGCCTTCGTAGAGGAGAACTTCGACTTCTACGGCCGCACCCTCACCGGCACTCCCTCGATGCGCGACCGCTGGAAGCGCGGCGTCTCGCTAGTAGAAGGCGCAATGGGCGAGGCCGTCGGCCGCATCTACGTCGAGCGGTACTTTCCGTCGACGGCCAAGGCTGCGATGGATGTTCTGGTCGCCAACCTCATCGAGGCCTACCGCCAATCGATCACCGACCTGTCATGGATGACGCCCGAGACCCGCAAACGCGCGCTCGAGAAGCTCGACAAGTTCACGCCGAAGATCGGGTTCCCGGTGAAGTGGCGCGACTACTCCGCGCTGGCGCTCGACGCCGAGAGCCTGTTCGCGAACGTTCGCGCCACGAGCGAGTTCGAGTTTCAGCGTGAGCTCGGCAAGGTGGGCAAACCCCTCGACCGCGACGAGTGGTTCATGACCCCGCAGACCATCAACGCGTACTACAACCCGGGGTTCAACGAGATCGTGTTTCCCGCCGCGATTCTGCAGTTCCCCTTCTTCGACGAGACTCGAGATGCCGCGGCCAACTACGGCGCGATCGGGGCCGTCATCGGCCACGAGATCGGGCATGGGTTCGACGACCAGGGTTCGCGGTTCGACGGTGACGGGCGATTGACGGACTGGTGGACATCTGCTGACCGCGAAGCGTTCGAGAAACTCACCGCCTCGCTCATCGAGCAGTACAACGCGCTTGCCCCCGCACAGGTACCCGACCAGCACGTGAACGGTGCGTTGACGATCGGTGAGAACATTGGCGATCTCGGGGGGCTTGGCATAGCGTGGAAGGCGTACCTGATCTCGCTCGGCAGCGAAGAGCCGCCGGTGATCGACGGTATGACCGGTGCTCAGCGGTTCTTCTTGTCGTGGGCTCAGGCGTGGCAGCAGAAGTCGCGCGATGAAGAGGTGATTCGTTTGCTGGCGATCGATCCGCACTCGCCGAACGAGTTTCGCTGCAACCAGATCGTGCGCAACATCGGTGAGTTCTACGAGGCCTTCGATGTTGTCGACAGCGACAAGCTCTGGCTCGCTGAAGACGAGCGCGTCACCATTTGGTGACCTCCCCCCATGCGTAAGAACCGGCGAAGTGATCGGCCCGACCTGCCCAGTGGTCGCCGGTCGGCGCAGACCCACGACACCGACACCTTTCGGCGGGGATTCGTCTCGCTGACGAAGCTCGCCCTCTCGGGCGTGCAGATCACGGCGTCGGCCATCGATGTGTCGACCGAGAAGGTGCTGTTCTCCATCGACGACCACCTCTCGGTGCCAACCGCGGGGCTCGGAAAAGTGCTGTTGCTCGTCGAGGTGGCGGCCCGGCTGACCCAGCGCGACCCGTCGGCGCACGGGCTGATGGAACGTACCGTGACCGACTCGGCCGCCGACATGGGGCTGTGGCAGCACCTGCAGGTTCCGACGCTGCCGATCGGCGACCTCGCGGTGCTGGTCGGCGCGACCAGCGATAATCTCGCGACCAACGTGCTGCTGCGGCGCATCGGACTCGATGCTGTGCGCGCCCGGGGCGAGGCGCTCGGGTTGTCGCGAACGTTTCTGCTCGACACGGTGCGCGACTTTCGCGGGCCGGATGACGCACCGCACTTCTCCGTCGGCTCGGCCCGCGAGCTGGCGACTCTGTTCCGCGACCTCGCCGAGGGCCATGTGGTCGACGTGGCCACGAGCCAGCAGGTTCTCGCCTGGCTGGGGCTGGGGGCCGACCTGTCGATGGTGTCGAGCGCGTTCGGGCTCGATCCGCTGTCGCACCTGCACTCCGACCACGGGCTGCTACTCGTCAACAAGACCGGGTCGGGCCCGGGCATCCGCTCGGAGGCGGGGGTGCTGCGTGGCCCGCGGGCGAGTGTCGCCTACGCCGTGACGATGCGCTTCAACGACGAGGAGCTGACGGGCCGGCTCGCCGTGCTCGACGGCATGCGCACGCTCGGCACCGACATTCTGGAGTACGTGTACTGAGAGGGCTGCGTGCCGCTCGGTGCGAACGTGTCTGAGGCGCGCGCGTCACACCCGTAGCGCATCGCGGTGAAGCAGCTCTTCAGCGTGCGTTAACCTCGCGTTCGCCATGCCGCGACACAGTAGACCAGGCCTGTGAAGGCTCACATCGTCTACTTGCTCCCGGAGGGCTGAAACCTCATGACACACACTTGGCGGCCGAAAACGGCCGTGCTCGCCTCGCTGGCTCTGGCGGTTCCGCTGCTCGCCGCGCTTTCGCCCATCGCCGCTACGGCGGCCACGGCAGCCACCCCATTGCCCTCCCTCGTCGTGAACGAGGTCGACGCGAGTGGCGTTCCGCAAGACTGGATCGAGTTGAAGAACGTCGGCACCGCTGCCGTCGACGCGTCGGGGCTCGTGCTCAAAGACGACAACGACGCACACCGTTACGACATTGCAGCAGGAACGATCATCCAGCCCGGCGGTTACCAGAGCTTCGACGTGGCCGACTCGTTCGGACTCGGCAAGGGCGGCGACTCAGCGCGGCTGTACCTGAACGACGGCAGCACGCTCATCGACGGGTTCACCTGGACTTCGGATGCCGCGCCCGCCACGTGGGGCCGCTGCCCCGACGGCACCGGGGCTTTCGCGGTGACGGCGTCTGGCACCAAGGGCGCCGGCAACACTTGTGCGGCGACCACGCCTTCGCCCACCGATCCGACGACCCCGACGGTTCCGGATGCTCTGCAGTGGCCGGGCGGCGCCGATGTCAGCACCGCCAACGTGCAGAACTTCTTCGGCACCAACATGAGCGGCCTGAGCTACGAACTCGGCGCGAACGGCAGCCCCGACACCCTCTGGGCCGTTCAGAACGGCGGCGGTGACGGAGACGTCTCGAAGCTCCCGGGTGGCCCGACCACGTCGGCCATGTACCGCCTGCAGAAGAGCGGTGATAACTGGGTTCCCGCCACCGACAACGGCTGGGGTCTCGGCAAGACGCTGCACTACACCGACGGCACCGGCCAACCCGACGCTGAGGGAATCGTGCACACCGACGCGGGTACCTTCGTATCGACCGAACGCGACAACGCGAACAATGGCGTGAGCCGGCCGGCCGTTCTGCGTTACGACAGCACCGCCAGTGGTACGTCACTGACCGCGTCGATGGACTGGAACCTCACCGCTGACCTGCCGACGGTCGGAGCGAACCTCGGCCTTGAAGGAATCGCCTTCGTGCCGGACTCGTACCTGACCTCGAAGGGGTTCGTCGACGAGAAGACGGGCGCGGCCTACAACCCCGCCACCTATGCGAACCACGGCGACGGCCTCTACTTCGTGGGGCTTGAGGGAACCGGCTCGATCTACGCCTACGCGCTCGACCAGACCGACGACACGAAGTTCACCCGGGTGGCAACGATCGAAAGCGGATTCCCGTCGATCATGGAGGTGCAGTACGACCCCGAGAAGCGAGCCATGTGGGCGGTCTGCGACAACACCTGCGGCGGCCAGTTCGCTGTGCTCGACGTCGCTCAGACCGGCGCACAGGCCGGGCACTTCGCCGTGACCACGGTATACAACCGCCCGGCAGGGCTCGGCGACTTCAACAACGAGGGTTTCGTCACGGCGCCACAGGCTCTGTGCGTGAACGGCGTCAAGCCGGTCATCTGGGCTGACGACGATCAAGACGACGGCTATTCGCTACGTGCGGGCACCATCGACTGCGAGGCGGCGGCGGCGGTGACGACGCCGACCGATCCGACCGGTACGCCGTCGGCGTCACCCGTGGCGGGTGCATCCGGGTCGGGCTCGGGCTCGAACACGATAACGGGCGCCACCGGCAGTAACACCGCGACGCTGGCGAACACGGGCGCCGAGCCGGCGGTTCCGGCGGCCGCGGCGCTGTTCGTGCTGCTGGTCGGTGCGGGTGCGCTGGTCGTACGGCGGCGGCGCGCGCGGGCCTGACCCGCTCGGCGCCGCTGAACGCCCGGCACCGGCGGCGCCACCCACGTAATTGGGTGGCCCGCCGGCGCCTCAGTCGATGAGCCCGAGCTCCACCAGCTGGCGCAGGGTCTCGACGCCGGCCGGCGGGCAACGGAATGCATCGGCCGACGTGACCCAGTGCACGGCGTCGACTTCGGCAGAGGGCGTGGGGTCGTCGGCCGTGGTCGCTTCGAACAGCGTCATCTCGACCATGCGCCCCTGTGGCTCGCCGTGGGCTTGCACGAGCACGGTGAACAGGCTCCGGATGCTCTGCTCATCAAGCTCGACGGCGACCTCTTCGCGGCTTTCGCGCACCACAGCCTCGGCCGCAGTCTCTCCCGGGTCGATCTTGCCTCCGGGCAAAAACAGCACGTCGCGCCCTCGGGCCGTCACCATGAGCAGGCGCTGGTCGCGAATGAGCACGAGGGCTGCGACGCGGATGGGCGGCAAGCTGGCGTCGGCAGCGCGAGCGGTGGCCCTCGCGGAGGTGGAATCGTTAGCAAACGCAGACGCTTCGGTGAACCCGCGGTGAGGCGTGGTCATGCGCGCTGTGCCCGGCGGGTAGTCCACTCGCTGCGGAGGAGGGCGAAGATGGCGGTGTCGGCGAAAGCGCCCTTGGTGAAGATGTCTTCGCGAAAGTGCGCCTCTTGGCGCATTCCGAGACGCATGGCCAGTGCGGCCGATGCGGCGTTGCGGGGGTCGAGGTCGGCGGTCACCCGGTGGGCGTCGAGTTCGGTGAAGGCGAAGTCGAGCATCCGTTCGGCCGCCTCGGTGGCGTAACCCTTGTGCTGAAAGTCGGGGTGAAAGGCCCAGCCGAGCTCGGCCTGTTTGTTCGTGACGCTGCGCAAGAACACGGTGAGGTCGCCGATAACACGGCCGAGCGTCGCCTCGGCGCTGGTGCCGAGGCTCGGCTCACCGGGCAGAACGACGGCGAGCACGAGAATGTCGTTGTCGTGCTCGAGGCTCGTCATGGTGAGCCGGCGCGCCAGGTGTTCGCGCGACTGCTCGCGGGTGCGCAGCTCCCAGAGCATGAACTCCACGACCTCGGGGATGCTCTGGTAAGCGAACACGTCGTCGAGATCGTCTTCGGTGAACGGCCGCAGCACCAGCCGCTCGGTGTGAATCGGCTCGGTAACGGTGACCTTCGGCATGCAGCCCAGTCTACGAAGACCAGCCGACGCGTGTGCCGTCGGGTGCCGCCTTCACTTGCGCGGCAGTTTGGCAGATGCGGTAGTTCGAAGGGGTGCCGTTCTGCCGAACGTGCGCGGTAATGGCGGCAGGGCCAAGGGCGCGCGGGCGTCGCTACGCGGTGGCGGAATCGGCCGGAAGGCCCACAACGTGAGCGGGAACAGCGAGGTGCGTCACGGGCGCGACCGGGGACCCGGGTGCGACGCCGAACAGCGCCGAAAGCGCCGCGGTGAACGACTCGCCTTCACCCGCACGCGCGAGTTCACGAGCACGAACCGAGGGAGTGTGCAGCAGCACTCCGACGAGGTGCCGCAGGGCGGCCTCGGTCTCGGGGGTGTGGTCGCCGCGATCGTGGGCGCGGGTGATTTCGGCGTCGAGCACGTCGAAGAAGTGCGAGCGCAGCGCGACGACGGCCGGCGTGACCGCGGCCTCGGTGCGTGCGGCGGTGAACTCGGCGGCGGCCTCGTCGACCATGGCCCGGGCGCTCTGGGTCGACGCGAATTCGTCGATGGGGGCGTGCAGGCTGATCGTCTCGAGGTCGAGCAGCTCGACGCCGGGCAGGTGCGCGACGGCGGCATCGACGTTTCGGGGCATACCGAGGTCGATCACGAGGCGGCGCTGCAGGGCATCCGCTGCCCGGCTGGCGGCGACGAAGTGCGAGCTGGTGAGAACGACGGTGGGTGACTGGCTGGCGGTGACGACGATGTCGCTGGCGGCGATGGTCTCGACCAGCCGGTCGTCGAAGACCTGGGCGATGTCGTGGCGCGCGGCGAACGGCGCAAGGCGCGCGGTGGGCGAGTAGACGGTCACGTCGGTGACGCCGCGCTCGTGCAGGGCGAGCAGGCTGACGCGGGCGTACTTTCCGGTACCCACGAGCAACACTCGGGCTTGCGCCCAGTCGGTGACGCGGCTCTCGGCGAGTTCGAGGGCGAGACGTACGAGAGAACGGCCCGCTGCACCGACTCCCGTTTTCGTCTTGACGTCGCGTGAGGTGTGGGATGCCCGCTGAAAGAGCCGCTCGAGAGCCGACGATGTGGTGCCTTCGACGCGTGCGGTCTGCAGTGCCCGGCGTACTTGGCCGGCGATCTCGTCTTCGCCGACGACCACGGATTCGAGCCCGCTCGACACCGAGAACAGGTGCTCGGCGACGGCATCGCCCGACAAGACCGTGACGGCGACATCGACGTCGGCCGGGTCGACATCAGAGGCGGCGCTCACGGCGTCGATGACCTCGCGGGCGGCGACGGCGCAGCCGGCGGTCAGTGGTTCGTCGACGTCGAGGTAGGCCTCGAAGCGGTTGCAGGTGGCCAGCAGCACGGCGCCCTGAATGAAATCGCTGTTCTCGACCAGAGAAGAAGCGACAGACGGTGCGCCGATAGACAGCTTCTCGAGAAGAGTGAAGCTCGCATTGCGATGGCTCGCAGTCAGGCAGATCAGCACCAACTCATACTAATAGCGTTTGCACGATCATTCGACCTGATGTAGAAGCACTCAGACTGGAACAGAAATGTTTGGCACACTATAGGCGTGACTTTAGACACAGCAGCCGCCACCGACCTTTCAGCGCTTCCCGAAACGCATCCGTTGCAGAGCGGCCGAACATCTGCAAGCCCGCTCGTCAGCACCTACCAGGGAGTGCGCGGCGACGTGACGCCGGTGTGGTTCATGCGGCAGGCGGGGCGCTCGCTGCCCGAGTACCGCGAGCTGCGGGTGGGTACCGAGATGCTCGATGCCTGCCTGAATCCGGAGCTGGCCAGCGAGATCACGCTGCAGCCGGTGCGTCGGCACGGGGTAGATGCGGCCATCTTCTTCAGTGACATCGTGGTGCCGATGAAGCTGGCCGGGGTCGATGTGAGCATCGTTGCGGGGCGGGGGCCTGTGCTCGCGCATCCGGTGCGTACGGCGGCGGATGTTCGTGCCCTCCCTGCTCTCGACGAAGCCGCGTTGGCGCCGATCTCCGAGGCGGTCGCGTTGACCGTCGCTGCCCTGGGTGACACGCCCCTCATCGGGTTCGCGGGGGCGCCCTTCACCCTGGCTGCGTATCTCGTCGAGGGTGGCCCGTCGAAGGATCATCTCGCCGCCCGCACCCTCATGCACTCCGACCCCGCGGCGTGGGCCGAGCTCATGGAATGGACCGCGACCATCACGGGTGCGTTCTTGCGCGCGCAGATACTCGCCGGGGCGAGCGCCGCGCAGCTGTTCGACTCCTGGGCCGGGGCGCTGTCGCTCGCGGATTACACCTCGAAGGTGGCCCCGGCGTCTGCTGCGGCGCTGTCGAGCGTGCACGGGTTGACGTACACCGCGGCGGGGTTCGGCGCGGCGGGTTTCGGCGCGGCGGAGTCGGCCGGTTCGAGCGACCCGGCTGGCCGCGGGGCAGGTGACCCGCAGGCGTCGCCGGTGACCACGCGTACGGTTCCGATCGTGCACTTCGGCGTCGGAACGGGCGAGCTGCTGAAGGCCATGCACGAGGTCGGCGCCGACGTGGTGGGCGTCGACTACCGCATCCCGCTCGATGTGGCCTCGCACCGGCTCGGGGGCGACGTCGTCGTGCAGGGCAACATCGACCCCGCTCTGCTCGCCGCTCCGTGGCCCGTGCTCGAGGCGCACGTTCGCGATGTGCTCGAGCGCGGAGCATCCGCCCCCGCCCATGTGCTGAACCTGGGTCACGGCGTTCCGCCGGAGACCGACCCGGCCGTGCTCACCCGTCTCGTCGAGTTCGTTCACTCCAATCCGGTCGACTGACGTGCCTGCTGTCTGCCCCCTCTTCGCCCTACCGCGGGCCGCATGCGTATGAGTACGCGCAGGAGCGTGGTGGTCGTCGGCGCAGGCGTCGGCGGGCTGGTGGCCGCGCGGGAGTTGGCGCGAAGCGGGCTCGCCGTGACGGTCATCGACGCGGCTGAGACCGCCGGGGGGTGCGTGGCGACACATTCCGTTGCGGGCATACGTCTCGACAGCGGCGCCGAGAGCTTCGCGACGCGCGGCGGTACGGTGGCCGACTACCTGCGCGAACTGGGGCTCGGCGCCAGTCTGGTGACGCCGAACAGTCGTGGGGCGTGGTTGCAGCTGCAAGGAAAGGCCGCGCCGCTGCCCAAGAACACACTATTGGGCATCCCCGGGGTTCCGCTCGCGACCGATGTGCGGGTGATTCTGGGCTGGCCGGGAGCGTTCCGCGCGCAACTCGACCGAGTGCTGCCGTTCGTGCGCGTACGCAAAGAGGCCGACCTGGGCGACCTCGTGCGCCGCCGCATGGGCCGAAAGGTGCTCGACCGGCTGGTCGCTCCCGTCGTCTCCGGAGTGCACTCCGCGCACCCCGACGTCGTGGATGTTCAGGCCGTCGCCCCCGGACTCACCACCGCCATGACGAACCAGGGCTCCCTCTCGGGTGCGGTGATGTCGCTGCTGGCGCGTCGCGGCCAGGGCCCCGCCCCAGCCGTCCCCGCCGCCGCTGCCGATTTCGCAGACGGTGGACGTTCGGCGCCTGCCGAGCCCCCCGGAGCCCGGCCGGCGCCCGGATCAGCGGTCGGCGGCATCGACGGAGGAATGTACCGTCTCGTCGAGGCCCTGGTCGCCGACTGCGAGCGTCTGGGTGTGAATCTGCAGTTCGGCGTCGGCGTCGAAAGCGTGCGCCGCGTCGAACTCTCTCATGCGGTTGCCGCAGACGAGAGTGTGTCGCCGGCTGCTTCGGGTGACACCGAAGCAGCCGAATGGATGACCGTGCTGACCGATGGCAGCGTGCTCGGTTCGCACGCGGTGATGATCGCGGCCGGCTTTCGTAGCGCCCTCGACCTGCTGCGAACGATCGCCGATATGGGGCCGAAGCCCACCGTCGAGGCCCGCTTGAGCGGTGAGGCCCCGCTCGACACGCATCGAACCGACCTCGCAGCCCTCACCCGGGCCGAGGCGTGGCCCGGGTCGAGCGCGGTGACCCTCGCCACAATCGTGGTCGACTCCTCCGAACTCGATGCGGCACCGCGCGGCACCGGCGTGCTCGTCGCCGAAGACGTGACGAACGTCTCGGCGAAGGCGCTGACACACGCCACCGCGAAGTGGCCGTGGCTGGCGCGAAACGCGCAGCACGGCGACGCGCAGCATGGCGACGAACAGCACGGCGACGAACAGGGCGGCAGCACGGCGAGCACCCTGCCCGGCGCTGACCCGGCCGGCGCGAGGGCCGGGCATCCGCACCGCCACGTGCTGCGCCTCTCGTACGGCCGCGGCGGCCAGCCGGCTCCGCCCGTCAGCATCGCGCAGGCCCTGGCCGATGCGAGCACGTTGCTCGGGGTGCCGCTCGGTGAAGACCAGGTGCGCGGCTTCGCCCTCACCGACTGGCGTGACTCGCTCGCGTTCGCGACGGCCGGCCACCGCGCGCGGGTCGACGGGCTGGTCGAGGCGGTGCACGGGCATCCGGGGCTCGAGGTCTGCGGAGCCTGGATTTCGGGAACCGGACTGGCCTATGTCATCGATGGAGCACGCGTCAAGGCCCGGGGGCTCTCGCACCGGTTGGCCAGCTCATAGGGCTACGATTTATCTGGAGAGTTGGCGTCACCTCTACGGAGACGGCCCCTCTCGAAAGCGACACAACGAGCGACTCAACGAGTGATCGGAGTAATCATGCGCGGAAAGCTGCTTTTCGTGGTCGGCCTGGGTGCGGGCTACGTTCTCGGAACGAGAGCCGGCCGCCAGCGGTACGAGCAGATCAAAGCCGGCGCCGACAAGGTCTGGTCGTCTCAGCCCGTGCAGGCCGGTGTGGGTCAGGTTCAGGGCTTCGCCAACCAGCAGGTCGACAAACTCTCGGGCAAGCTCGCCGATCAGATTCGTAAGGTGCTCGGTTCGCTGCTCGGTCTTGACAAGGGCAGCGTCGAGGTCACCGTGGTCGCCAAGCGCCCCGCGCGGCAGACGCCGACTGCGCCGCCGGCTCCGCCGACGAACGGTGGCGCTGCGGCGACGAGTGGCAGCACCGCAGCAACCGGAATCGACGGCAGCGCGCCCTCTACTCCCCCGGTGTCGACCACGGTCGCCGAGTAACCGGCAGCGACATGGCTGACACGCGCAGTACCGACGTGGCCACTACGGGCCAGCCGAGCACCGCGGGTTCCGACACGCGCCGCACCCGCCCGCACACCGGCAACCCGAAGACCAAGCAATCGCTGGCCGAACTGGTCACCGCGCTGCCCGGATTGGTGACGGCTCTCGTCAAAGACGAGATCGCGCTGCTCAAGGCCGAGGTCATCAGCCGGGTCACCAAACTCGGCGTCGGCGCGGGTCTTATCGCGGCCGCGCTGTTCTTGCTCTTCTTCGTGTTCGCGGTACTGGTCGCGGCTGCCGTTCTCGGCATCGCCACTGCTCTGCCGGCCTGGCTTGCCGCCCTCATCGTGGCCGCCGGGCTCTTCGTCATCGCGGCGATTCTGATTCTCGTGGGCGTGCTCTCGATCAAACGTGGCATTCCACCGGTGCCAGAAGAGTCGATCACGAGCCTCAAGAAAGACCTGAACGCCGTCAAGGGACTGGGTGAGACGCATGAGTGACCACGAAGCACCACTCGACGCACCCCTCGGAGCAGCGGCGAAAGCCGGGGCCGCGGGGCTGAAGAAGAACCAGCCGCCGGCACCCGAGAAGCCCGTCGACACGCGCACTCGCGACCAGATCAAGCTCGACGTGGTGAAGAACCGCAAAGACCTCTCTGACACGCTCGACGCCATCGAGTTCAAGCTGAACGTGCCCAAGCAGGCGCGATTCGCAGCAACACGAATCACCGACAAGTTCGAAGAACTCAAGCGGGAGAATCCCGCCGTTCTCGTCGCCGGGGCTGCCGCTGCTGCGGCGGTACTGGGCGGCGTTGTGTGGCTGGGCATCCGCGCCGTTCGGCGCTGAGCGCCTGACAACGGCTGGCAGGCGAGCCTGTCGGCCAAGAAAGAAGAACATGACAGACCCGACTCCCGATCGGGCGTTCAGCCCCGCCGACTCGCACGATTCTGACGGAGCTGCACTGCAGCCGTCGTCGATCGCCTCGACCAGCGAACCTCTCGGCGACACCGTAACTGGCTACACGCTCTGGGCCGTCTTTCGCCGCAACCCCGGTTCGGCGCAGTTGTTCGACGGGTACGACGTTCCGTCGATCGTCGAAGAACTCGACGATGCCGTACTGAGCATCGAGAGCGAAGAGGTCACTCTGCGCGGCTGGTACGACGTGTCGGGCTTGCGCAGCGACGCCGACCTCATGGTGTGGATTCACGGGGAGACCCCCGAGACCCTGCAGTGGGCGCTGCGCCAGCTTCGGCGCACCGCGTTGCTCAAGGGTCTGCTTCCGGTGTGGAATGCCATGGGCGTGCACCGCGACGCCGAGTTCAACAAGCGCCACATGCCCTCGTTCATGCTCGGCAAACCGCCGCAGGGCTGGGTCACGGTGTATCCGTTCGTGCGCTCGTACGAGTGGTACCTGCTGCCCGAGGCAGAGCGCAGCCAGATGCTGCGCGACCACGGTATGAAGGGTGCCGCATTCCGCACCACGCTGGCCAATACCGTCGCCAGCTTCGCGCTCGGCGACTACGAGTGGATTCTCGCCCTCGAAGACGACGACCTGCTGAACCTCGTCGACATGATGCGTGATCTCAGACAGACGGATGCTCGGCGGCACGTTCGCGAAGAAGTACCGTTCTTCACCGGGCGCCGCATCGGCACCGCCGAAATCGTGGAGGTGCTGCAGTGAGCGATCTGCCCGGCGTGGCCGACACCGCAATTACTGCCGCTCCCGCCTTCGCCACAGCGCAGACACCGGCCGAGGCGGTGGAGGCAGAGCAATCGGGCGAACTCGTTCGCGGCGCTACCGCCGCAGCGGCGTCGGGCCCCGAGCACGTCGAGGTGCCGACCGCCTACGACGCGATTCTGCTCGCCTCCTTCGGCGGCCCCGAGGGCCAAGACGACGTCATCCCGTTTCTGCGCAACGTGACGCGCGGCCGCGGAATACCCGACGAGCGTCTCGAAGAGGTCGCTCACCATTACCGGGCGTTCGGCGGGGTCAGCCCCATCAACGAGCAGAACCGCGAGCTGAAGGCCGCCCTCGAGGCCGAGCTCGCGTCGCGCGGCATCGACCTGCCCGTGCTCTGGGGCAACCGCAACTGGGCGCCGTATCTGCCGGCTGCGCTGACCGAGGCGCACGAGCGCGGCTTCACCAAGATCATCGCCATCGGCACGAGCGCTTACAGCTCCTATTCGAGCTGCCGACAGTATCGCGAAGACTACGCAAAGGCGCTCGACGAGACCGGGCTGAACGGTGTGCTGCAGATCGACAAGGTGCGGCAGTTCTTCGATCACCCCGGATTCGTCTCGCCGTTCATCGACGGGGTCGCTGCGGCCTTCGACGAAATCGAACAGGCCGTGCCCGGCATCGACCTGGCAGCGGAAGTCGAGGTGCTGTTCTCGACACACTCCATTCCGATGGCCGATGCCGATCGCAGCGGGCCGCCCGAGCGCGGGTTCGGCGAGGGCGGGGCCTACGAGGCTCAGCACCGGGCGGTGGCCGAGGTGGTGATGGCGGCCGTGGGTGCTGGGCGGGCATCCGCTGCCGCCCTGCCGGAGTGGCAGCTGGTGTTCCAGTCGCGCAGCGGGCCGCCCACGCAGCCCTGGCTCGAGCCCGACGTGAATGACGTCATCGCCGAGCTGCCGGCATGCGGCATTCGTGCCGTCGTGATCGTGCCGCTCGGTTTTGTGAGCGACCACATGGAGGTGAAGTGGGATCTCGACCGCGAGGCCACCGACACCGCAGCAGATAACGATTTGTACAGTGTTCGCGTACCGACGCCCGGAGTGCACCGCGAGTACGTCAGCGGCCTGATTGACTTGGTTCTCGAACGAGTGAACGGCGTGCCCACCGCCGAACGCCCCGCTCTCACGGCCCTCGGTCCGTGGTACGACGTCTGCCGCTCGGGCTGCTGCGAGAACGTTCGTCTCGGCTTCAAACCGGCACTCGCGGGGCTGACCCCGTAGGCTCTACAGATTTGCACCTCAACCGAATCGCTCGAAAGTCATGACCCGAACCCTAAGAATCGCCACCCGGGGCAGTGCCCTCGCTCTTGCCCAGACCGGCATGATCGCGGCAGAGCTGACCCGGCTGACCGGTGTCGAGGTGCGCATCACGGTGGTGACGACCGAGGGCGATACCTCACGGGCATCCCTCTCCAGCATCGGCGGCACCGGAGTGTTCGCCAGCGCACTGCGCGCCGCTCTCGTTGCGGGTGAGGCCGACCTTGTGGTGCACTCGCTGAAAGACCTGCCGACCGCGCCATATCCGGGCCTGCGGCTCGCCGCGGTTCCGTCGCGTGAAGACCCGCGCGACGCGCTCATCTCACGCGACAACCTGACTCTCGACGAGCTGCCGGAGGGCTGCCGCATCGGAACGGGCTCGCCCCGCCGGGTCGCGCAGCTGCTCAGTCTGCGCCCGGATGCCACGGTTGTGGACATTAGAGGTAATGTCGACACCAGGCTGGCAAAGGTGTCGAGCGGGGAACTTGATGCCGTGGTGCTTGCTGCCGCCGGTCTCACCAGACTGGGCAGGCTCGACGCTGTCACCGAGTTCTTCGATCTCGCACTGTGGCCGACCGCACCCGGCCAGGGCGCACTGGCACTCGAAGCGCGCGAGGAGGACAGCATTCCCGAGTTGGTCACGATCGACGATGCAGACACCCGTCTCTCGATAACCGCCGAGCGCGCCGTTCTCGCTGCGCTCGAAGCCGGATGCACGGCTCCCATCGGTGCGAACGCCACAGTGACGCGCCCCGCCTTTTCTTCTTCTGCGTTCGAGCTCACCCTGACCGCCGCGGTGTATAGCGCCGGCGGCGAAGAGGAGCTCGGCAGCAGCCGGTCGGTTCGGCTCGGCGGAGCGCTTGCCGTCGGCTTGGCTGATGCGGGGCTCGCCTCGACGGGCGCCGACCCGTCCGCGGTTTTCGCTGCGCAGGTCGAGGCGGCCGATGCCCTCGGCAGGGCGGTCGCCGCACAACTGCTCGACGATGGTGCCGCAGAGCTCACCGAGTTGGGGGCACGCTGATGTCGCTTTCGACGAACACGTCACCCACGGCGAAACCGCTGCAGGGCTGGCGCGTGCTCGTGCCGCGCGGCGGGCCCTGGGGGCACGGTGTCGCGAGCGACCTGCGCCGGTTCGGGGCGACCCCGATCGTCGCGCCGCTCATCAACTTCGCGCCGACCGACGACGCTCCGGCGCTCGAGAATGCGCTGCAGCGGCTTGCTGCGGGCGATTTCGATTGGCTCACGGTGACGAGTGCCACGACGGTCGATGTGCTTTCGGCACACCGGGCGGAGGTTCCGGCATCCACTCGCATCGCCGCCGTCGGCGAGACCACCGCGGCGGCGTTGACCGTGGCCGGCTACAAGGTCGATCTGGTTCCGCTCGAAGACAACTCGGCGAAGGGGCTGCTCTCTGAGATGAAGCAGTTCGAAGAGGCGGGGGCGTCGCTTCGTATTCTCACGCTGCGCAGCGAGCTGGCGAAGCCGGTGCTGACGAACGGGCTGATCAAGCGCGGTCACTCGGTGGAGTCGGTTATCGCGTATCGCACCATCGGCGTGCCAGTCGACCCCAACATTCGCGAAGAGATCGCGGCGGGGTTCATCAAGGCGATTCTGGTCACGTCGGGTTCGGTCGCCGAACAGGTGCAACTGCAGCTCGGCCCGATTCCCGAGGGCACCATCGTCGCGTGCATCGGGCCGGTGACGGCTCAGGATGCCCGGTCGTACGGTCTGCGCGTCGACGTCATTGCCGAGCAGCGCACCGCCGAGTCGCTCATCGCCTCGGTCATCGAGGCGGCCCTGCAATCGCGCTGACGCCCGTCGCGCTGCATTCTCGCCTTTCCGCGTGCCCGCGGCAGTTCGGCGCATCGGCGGTGGTTCGAACTACCGTGCACCTGCCGAACCACAGCGCATGCCTCACGCGGAGACGAGAGCGGGCGGAGCGCTCAGCGAGGGCGCGTAGGTTTAACGTATGAGTACTTTTGGAAGCGGGCCTGACGGTGGCCAGCGCAGCTGGAACTCCAGCGTGCGGCCGCGGCGGCTTCGGGCGACTCCGGCGATGCGGCGACTGGTCGCCGAGACGCGGCTGAACCCTGCCGAGCTGGTGCTGCCGCTTTTCGTTCGGGAGGGTGACGAGCCGCGTGCGCTCAGCTCGATGCCGGGCATCCTGCAGCACACCACCGAAAGTGTTCGGGCTGCCGTGAATGAAGCTGCCGATCTGGGGCTCGGCGGCGTGATGCTGTTCGGGGTTCCCGACAAGAAAGACGCCATCGGGTCGGGCGCGACCGACCCCGACGGCATCTTGAACGAGGCCACCCGGGTGGTCGTCGCCGAGGTGGGCGACGCGCTCGTGGTGCAGACCGATCTCTGCCTCGACGAATTCACCGATCACGGGCACTGCGGGGTGCTCGACGACGAGGGGCGGGTCGACAACGACGCCACCCTGCTGCGCTACCGCGACATGGCGCTCGCGCAGGCCGCCGCCGGCTCCGAGCTGCTCGGGCTGTCGGGCATGATGGACGGCCAGGTCGCCGCCGTGCGCGACGCGCTCGACTCCGAGGGCTTCACGAACACCGCGATTCTCGCGTACTCGGCGAAGTACGCCTCTGCGTTTTACGGGCCGTTCCGCGAGGCGGTCGGGTCGACTTTGCGCGGTGATCGCAAGACGTACCAGCAAGACCCGGCGAACCGGCGCGAGGGCCTTTACGAGACGCAGCTCGACCTCGAACAGGGCGCCGACATCGTCATGGTGAAGCCCGCGATGAGCTACCTCGACGTGCTGGCCGACGTGGCGGCGATGTCGCCCGTTCCCGTCTGGGCGTACCAGGTGTCGGGCGAGTACGCGATGATCGAAGCCGCGGCAGCGAACGGCTGGATCGACCGGGAGCGCGCCGTCTTCGAGTCGGTCACGAGCATCCGCCGCGCCGGGGCCGACGTGGTGCTGACGTACTTCGCGCCCGAGATCGCTCGCGCGCTGCGCAAGTCGCTCGCGTGATGGTGTCGGAAAGGAACTGAACGTGTCTGAGTCCGATGTGCTGTTCGCGAGGGCGAACGTTTCGATACCGGGCGGCGTGAATTCGCCCGTGCGGGCCTTTCGTTCGGTCGGCGGTACGCCGCGTTTCATGGTGTCGGCCCGCGGCGCGTACATCACCGACGCCGATGGCGTCGAATACGTCGACCTGGTGAACTCGTGGGGCCCGGCGATTCTCGGCCACGCGCATCCGGAGGTCGTCGCTGCGGTTCAGGATGCCGCAGCGCGAGGCCTCTCGTTCGGTGCCTCGACTCCCGCCGAGACCGAGCTCGCCGAAGCAGTTCGGGCCCGCATGTCGGTGGCTGGTCTCGCCCCCGTCGAGAAGGTTCGGCTGGTATCGACCGGTACCGAAGCCACGATGACGGCCATTCGTCTGGCACGAGGATTCACCGGCCGCGATCTGCTCGTCAAGTTCGCCGGGCATTACCACGGGCATTCGGATTCGCTGCTCGCCGAGGCAGGATCGGGTCTGGCGACGCTGGCGATGCCGGCGTCGGCCGGGGTCACCGCCGCGACGGCCGCCCAGACGCTGGTGCTGCCGTATAACGATCTCGCTGCTGTGCGGGAGGTGTTCGCCGAGCATCCCGGGCGCATCGCCGCGGTCATCACCGAGGCCGCGGCCGCGAACATGGGCGTAGTCGCACCTGACGCCGCGTTCAACGCGACGCTCGCCGGCATCGTGCACGAGAACGGTGCGCTCCTCATTCTCGACGAGGTGCTCACGGGGTTCCGGGTGGGCCCGGCCGGGTGGTGGGGGCTCGAGGTGTCGGGGCGGTCGCTCGGCGCCGCCGCCGCGAACGCCCGCGACCTGGGCGGCGAGCTGCCCTACAGCCCTGACCTCTTCACCTTCGGAAAGGTCATCGGCGGCGGCATGCCGCTTGCCGCTCTCGGCGGCCGGGCCGAGGTCATGGACTACCTTGCTCCTGTCGGCCCGGTGTACCAGGCCGGAACGCTGTCGGGTAACCCGGTGGCCGTCGCCGCGGGGCTCGCCACCCTGCGCCTGGCCGACGAAGCCGTGTATTCGAGGCTCGACAGTGCGGCATCCACTGTGTCGAACGCCGTATCGGCGGCGCTGACCGCAGAGGGCGTGGCGCACTCCGTGCAGCGCGCAGGCAACCTGTTCAGCTTCGCGTTCGGAGAGTTCGCGGGCGGGGGTGCCGGTGTCTCCGCGGGCGGTGCTGCGGTAGGCGGTGCTTCGTCGGGCGGAGCTGCGGTAGGCGGTGCTTCAGGCGGAGCCGGAGCCGCTGGTGCTTCGGCCGGAGCCATCGCTGGCCCCCGCACCTACGCCCAGGTGCAGGGCCAGGAGTCGTTCCGGTATGCGCCGTTCTTCCATCACATGCTCGACGCCGGCGTCTCCCTGCCGCCCTCGGTATTCGAGGCGTGGTTCGTGTCGGCGGCGCTCGACGACTCGGCCATCGACCGTATCGTGTCGGCGCTTCCGGGCGCGGCTCGTTCCGCTCGCGAGGTTTCCCAGGCAGGATAGGGGCATGGCAGTTCTGTTCGTGCATCCCGATCGTTTGGAGATCAGGCTGACGCGAGCCGAAAAGCTCATGTCGCTGCGCCGCAGCGACATCGAGGTGCCGCTGGAGAGCATCCGCTCGGCCGCCCTGACCGACGACCCGTGGGTGTGGGTGCGCGGAATCCGGGCGCCGGGAACGGCGATTCCGCTGACGCTGGCCGTCGGGTCGTGGAAGTATCACGACGGCAAAGACTTTCTGCTCATCAAGGGCACGCGAACGTCGGTGGTGATCGACCTCGAGAACGCAGAGTTCTCGCGCATCATCGTCACCACGAAGCATTCGTTGACGCTGCTGCGGGCACTGCGCCTGCCCCCGCTGGAGTCGGCGGGCGCGACGCAGATCGTCGCCGACTGAGGCGCGAACTCAGACCGCGGCCCCCGCTGCTCGAGCTGGTGTGGCCTCGTGATCGTGCACGGTCGACGGTCGGGCATCCAGGGCCGTCAGCGCCTTCAGTTCGCGCGAGACCACCTCGGCCGCGGCTCTGTCGCCGGCCAAGAGCTCGACGCTGCGGCGGTACTCGGCCAGCGCCTCGCGATTGCGAGTTGCGCCGGTGAGCAGACGTGCCGTGAAGAGGCGAACCATGCCGGCGGATGTTCGCTGCCCCAGCCGCTCGAACAACCGAGCCGAGCGTCTCGCCATTGCCAGCGCTTCGGCCTCACGACCCAGCGCATCAAGCCCATGCGCCTTCGATTCGGTGATCGTCGCGACGAGCTCATCAAGGTCGAACGCATGCTCGCCGGCCACAGCGACGGCCTCGTCGAGCGTGTACAGGCCTTCGGGCTGTTCGAACTCGCACTGAGCCTGGCCCAGCAGATGCAGGGCATCTACCAACTCCCATGGTGCGTCGAGATTGCGAGCCTGGCGCACAGTCTCGTGCAGAACGTCGATGCAGCTATCGTCTGCGTCGTCAAGCAGCAGCCGGCCAAGAGCAAGCCCGAGTCGAACGCAGGCCCGGGCGTCGTGCGCGGCTGCCGCGCGCGTGAGGGCGACGCTCCAGCAGCAGTAGGCGAGCTCGTCGTCATCGGCCTGCCGGTAGGCGTGCCCGAGCCAGTAGAGAATCTCGCTGAGTTCTGAGTGAGAGGAGCGTGCGCGCACACTGGTCTCGAGCACGCTGTCGAGTTCGACCGCGGCCTCAGCGCCGTTGTTGGCCGCGATGAGTGCGCGAGCGAGCCGAAAGCGAAGAACGCCGCTCTCCGAGTGGTTGATGCGATCGGCCTCTGTGACTGCGTGCCGCCAGGCCTCGGCTACGCCGGCTTGGACGCCGAGTTCTTCGAGCAGGAGTGCCAGGCGGGCGCAGGCGTCGATGACGCCTCGGCTGTATCCGAGCTCCAGGTAGAGCAAGAGTGCGCGGTCGGCGTCGGTGATTCCCGCGTTCAATAACGAGAGCCCGTGATTGGCTGCGGCGCGCAAGAGCAGTGCGTTTGCCCGAGTCGCTCGATCGAGACTGTGCCGAAGTAGACGGTTTGTCGTGGCCTTCAGCCCTGTGAAGTCGTTTTCAGCGACCTGGGCGTGAGCGAGCAGCACAAGCGGGCGCTGTACCTCGCGATTGTCGGGGTCGTGGCCGCAGAGCCGCACCGCGGTCAGCATGAACTCAGCCGCCTCGGCCGGGCGACCCTGTTTGAGTCGCAGTGCTGCAAGAGCATTCAAAATGCTGACTTCGGCTTCTGGCTCGACATGTGCCTTTCGCGCAGAGCTCAGTGCGTGTTCGAGGGTGCCCGCACTGGCCGCCTGTGCGGCACCCGTGCCATCCGCGCCGAACAGCAGCAGACCGACCTGGAGTTCGACCTCTGCTAGATCGAGGCGCTCGTCTTGGATGAGAACGTCGGCGCGCAGCCCAGCGAGATGCTCGGCGGTCTCTGTGTCGCCGGCGTTCAGGGCAAGACTTATCTCGAGCGAGTACAGGGCGGCTTCGGTGCGATGCTGGCGCGCTCTGTGGTGGGCCGAGTCCGACCCGGCCTCGGTGTCGGATTCGGGTTCGGCGCTGATGCTGTCGCCACAGATCTCTGAGCCTGTTGATGCTGATGGGTCGTGTATTTTGCGTTCGGTGTCGAGTGCTTCGTGCGCCAGGTGGATGGCTTCGGCGGCACCCTTGGAGTCTTCGGCGGTCGCCCGCTCGCGGGCCAGCTGCAGCCAGATTTCGCTCGCTGACGCATCGTGCGCGACGGTCGCGAACGATGCCTGCATGCCAGCGGTCGTCGAATGCGGTTGGCCGGCGAGCGCAGTCGAGTCTGTTGCATGAGTCTTGCCGCCCGTGGGTACCACGGCCGATGCAACCCTTGTGTGCAGGGAGGCCATCGGTAGGGATACGCTGCTGCTGCTGCTGCTGCTGCTGCTGCTGCTGCTGCTGCTGCTGCCGCTGGTGTTGACCGTGCTGGTGCTCGTGCCGTTGCCGGCGCCCGTCGTGAAATCGGCGCCCGCGCGAGAGGCGACCGACATACTGGCCGACCTCGCCATCCGGGCCTTCACCGCCGGGCGGAGGTTGACGGGCGGCGGCGGGTCCGCGCGGATGCGATCACCGAAGGTGCTGTTGCCGTTACGATCGTCGAACTCCCGTGCGATGCGCAAAGCCGCGCGACGGCACAACGAGGCCAGGGCGGCCGTAGTCAGAGGTGAGTCGGAGTGGGCATCCGGCCCCAGTACCTCCGAAAGGCCGCCGATCGTGCCCGGGCTGGTCTCGGGCCAGGCCGAAGTGGTGATGATCGTGCCGCCGCTGCCCGCGGCGACCATCGCGTCGAGCAGAGCCGCCATTGCGGCCAGCGCCTCCGCGTGGGCGACGGCGTTCAAGGGGTCGGCGGTGATCCAGCCGAGATGTCGCTCGATGAGCGACCGACCTTCGTCGAGTGCGTCGGTCATGCGGCAGTAGTCGATGTGGCGAGCAAGCAGGCCAAGGTGGCGGGGGTTGTTGCGGATAAGCGCGTAACCGACCTGGTGCGAACGAGCCGCCTTTTTCGGCTGTGCAGCACGCAGGTAGACGAGGAGGCTGCGGGAGTACGACAGTTCCGGTTCGTCGGCGCACGATTGCGCGTGATCGAACAGCAGATCGTAGACGCGGGCGGCCTCGTCGTACCGGCCCACAGCGAACAGGGCCATCGCGTGTTCGCTCTGGCGACAGCTCAAGCAGGGAGAGTATTCGTCGAGCTCGGTTTCGGCGAGCATCCGCTGTGCGGTGCGCTGGTCGGCCTCAGTGCCGATGATGCGGGCGACCCTGAGCTGAGCGAAGCGCAGCGCACTCAGGCCGACTCCGGCCCGCTCCAGCATGGACCGCAGGGTGGCCAGAGACTCCACGATGACGTCGAGATCGAACTCGGGGCTCGCCGCGACAGTCTCGGGAATGCTCGTCAGCTCCCACAGCAGGTCGAGGGTATCGACCCGAAGCGCGAAGCGCTTCGGGTCGGCGAGGTGCTTTGCGAGACACCAATCGACGGCGGCGAGCCGAATCTCGGTCTCGCCGCCCAGGGCGCCCGCCGAGATCTGGCGCAAGCGGGCGGCATAGGCGAGTTCTTGGGCGCCGATGGCGTCGGCGATCGAGATCGCCTCATCGAGCAGAAGACGCTCGAGTGCTCCGGACCGGAGGCCGTCAGAGGCGGCGATGAGACGCTCACTGTGTTTTTCGGGCTGCATCACTCAGTACGGCAGACGGCCGAGCGTCTGGCCGGGGCTCCAGGTCGATCGTACCGGCGAGATCGTGGGCGGGTTTCGGTGGGTCGGCTCGGGGTGCGGTACGGGGTGTGGTGCGGGGTGTGGTTTGCTCGGGGGCGAAGACGAGCGTGGATGCTCGTCGGAAGACTGCTCGGAGTCGCCGAGGCCCCGCGGGGCGAACGTAGGAGCGCCCGGCGCAGACGTCTCCGGTACGGCCGGTGTCGGTATCGGTATCGGTATCGGTGTCGGTGCCCGGGTCGGGGCCGGTGCCGGTGCCCGGGCCGGTGTCGGTGTCGCGTCGGGCGAGACGCCCGACTTGGTTGTGGCGTCGGCTGAGTACGCTGGCGCAGATGAAGTGCGGGCGCCTGGAAGCGGTGGCGTCAGGAGCGACGCAAAGTCTGGTTGCTCGCTCAGAGACGTTTCCGTGAGGGCCGCGCCGGCCCCGTGCGCGCTGCTGGCGAGCGCGGTGTCACCGGTGGGGTTGCGCGGCGCGACGCCCGCGAAGGTCGAGTCGAGGAGAATGCCACGACCCGGATGCTGTGTCACGAGGGAGTAGATCCGCTCGAGCAATCCGGAGCCGAAGGCCAGCCTCCAGAACGTCGCGAGTAGAAGCACGACGACGATGACGACCACCGGAAGAAGCCAGTGCAGCTCGCGCCCGGGAACCTCCGTCGAGTCGAGCCGTGCGGCCGCGTCAAAAAAGAAGGTAGCCGCGGGAGAACCCGGTGCCGCGAGGGCGATCGTGCACGACCCGGCCACGGTGACGGCGCCGATGCTCAGCGCCAGGGTTCCCGCTGCGGAGAGGGGCAGCAGAACCCAGCGTGCGGTCGAGCCGACCAGAAGGCATGCCGCGACCACGGCCAGGCCGATGCCCGCGAGGCCGACTACGACGAAAACCGAGGGCGGGGCCCCCGCCACGAATGAGGCGAATCCGTTGAGCGCGGCGCTGGGGAGGGCATCCGCTTCGCCGGGAGGCCAGACCGCGGAGGCGAGTATCGCAAGCGGCGAACCGGAGAGCGGGTCTGCCGGAACGAGCGCGTATCTGCCGACAGCCCAGGCGCCTGCGAAGCCGAGAGCCCCCAGGGCGCAGCCACTGCCGAAGAGAACGAGCCGTACCGAGAGGAGGTCGAGTCGCAGGCGGCCTATCGCCATGCCGGCCAGATACAGGCTGGCCCAAGGCAAAAACACGGCGACAGCGTTGATGACCGGTGTGCGGGAGTGCTGGTACACGAACGCGGCGACGACCGGCGCGACCAGCGCGCAGCCGGCAGCGACGGTGAAGAGCAGAGCCGACCCGCAGCGGGTGAAAATCAGTTCGGCGAGGGCGAGCAGGCCGAGGTAGATCAAAAGACCACCGGAGAACAACGCGGCAGGAACCGTGAGGGTCACGACGGTCGCCCACAGGCCCGAGGGCAGAGGCGCGGATGATCGACCCAGCCACCATTCGGAACCGAAGCGCCCGATTGCATAGCCGGTCGCGAGCACGGCGAACCCGCCGATCACGAACAGTACCGCGCGAACCAGTGTGCGAAGTCGTGCCTGCAACTGGGGCACGCCGCTGAGCCCTTCGTATCCGCCCGAGAGCAGACTCGTCGAGACGCCACCGACGATGGCGAACACGATGCCCGCCAGCACCAACAGGCTGCCACTGCCTGCAAGGGCAGCCCAGGTCGCCGGCTCGAGCAGCTGCACACCGGCGGCGGCAGAAGGTAACGATGACGTGAGGGCGTGCGGCGGAATGACTAGCTCGGCCAGGCCCGCCACCGAGGCGACCACAGCGATTCCGCGAGCTGAGTCGATACCGATTACCCGGCCGGTGGCCCCGAACAGCCGGCGCACCACCGTGCCCTCTGCTTCGTCATCGTTCGCTGCGCGCTCGACAGCGGTGGCTGCGGTGGCTGGCCCCATGCCCGAGGCAGTGGCGCTGGCGGTGGCAGTGGCAGTGGCGCTGGCGACCGGCGTCGAGCTCCGCTGGGTGGCCGCCACGGCTGGGATCGTGCCGGTAGCTGCCGTAGCCGTGGCCGCGGGGGCGGCCTCGTGAGACACTCTCTGTGCAACGGAGGCGGGCTGTGACCCGACACGCGCGGTGCGCGCCGGCGTGGCACTGGCAGCCTTCGCACTGGCAGCCTTCGCGCCGGCCGTCTTCGCACTGGCCGTCTTCGCCCCCGGCACTTTCGCCACGCCCACGGAGTACTCCTCGCCCGAGTGGCTGGCGTCCGCGCTCGAGCGCCGTGCGCCCGCCGTGCCGCGGCGGGCGTTGCGGTGCACAAACGATACCGCCATGCCTGAACTCCTCGAATAGAACAACTCTCGAGAAATCATCATAGCCGAGGTTTGCTCAGTACGATCGATTGGGTGTCTACCCAGTACGAGGTACGCGAGTGCCGAGTGCCGAATGCCGCAGCGCGGTGTGGCGGGTTCCTGACCCGGGCTCTACTGCCGAACGTCGATGACGGTGCGCCCCCGCACGCGGCCGGCCAGAATCTGCGCTCCGGCGCCGATCACGTCGCTCAGCCCGATGGTGGTCGTCATCGAGCTGAGCAGTTCTCCGTCGAGTTCGGCGGCCAGCGTGGCCCAAGCGTGTTCGCGCGCGTCGAGCGGTGCTTCCACAGAGTTCGCGCCCGACAGCGTCACCGCGCGCAGAATGAACGGCATCACCGTCACGGGCAGATCGGCGCCCTGTGCGAGCCCGCAGCTCACCACGATTCCGCCGTAGTTCGTCTGGGCGAGCACGTTCGCGAGGGTCGAGCTGCCCACCGAGTCGATGGCCGCCGCCCAGCGCGCCTTCTGCAGCGGTTTGCCGAGGTCGGCGAACTCCGCGCGGTCGATCACGGCGCCGGCCCCGATGCTGCGCAGGTAGTCGCCGTGCTCGTCGGCGCGCCCTGTCGAGGCGGTCACTGCGTATCCGCGTCCAGCTAGCAACGCGACGGCGACCGACCCGACCCCGCCCGCCGCTCCGGTGACCAGCACGTCGCCGTCGGCAGGGCGGATGCCCGCCCGCTCGATGGCCAGAACGCCGATCATCGCGGTGAAGCCGGCGGTACCGATGGCGGCGGCCCGCTGCGGGGAGAGGCCTTCGGGCAGGTGGATCAGAGCATCCGCTCGCACCCTGGCCCGTTCTGCGAAGCCGCCGAACGCACGCTCACCCATGCCGTCGCCGTTCAGCAGCACGCGGTCGCCTGGCGCGAAGCGACCCGACGACGATTGCGCGACGACGCCCACCACGTCGATGCCGGGGATGAGCGGCCACGTGCGCACGACACCGCGGTTGCCCGACAGCGCGAGCCCGTCTTTGTAGTTCAGGCTCGAGTACTCGACGTCGATCGTGACGTCGCCGGGCTGCAGAAAGTCGTCGTCGACCTCCCTGATCTCTGCGGGCACTCCTTCATCGACCACGATCGCACGAAACATGCCTCCACCCTATGGCGCCCTCGCCGTACCCACTCAGCGGAGAGCCGACTTTGCGAAAGTGTCCCTACCCGAAGGTTTTTGGGGATCATTTCGCAAATTCGATGGCGCGACGCGAGGGGAGGGGGCGCGCGGGGAGGGAGGGGGGAGGGAGGCGCGCGGGGAGGGGAGGCGCGCGGGGAGGGGAGGGAGGGGAGGGAGACGCGCGGGGAGGGAGGGGCGCGGGGAGGGCAGGCTCAGGTGACGTCGCGGCGCCAGGAGGTGAAGTAGCCCAAGACCGCCGCCACGACGGCGTAGGCCGCGAGCACCAGAGCGCCCTGCCACCAGTCCAGCGCCACCAGAGAGGGCGCCGAGAGGGTGTAGAAGCTCGATCCGACCAGCGCGTCGCTCGCCGAACCCGGCAGGAACTTGCCGATTGACGCGCTCCAGTCGGTGAGGCCTGACGCGAAGCGCAGAATCGGCTCCACGAACTGGGTGAATGCCAGCACGATCACGATGGCTGCGACCTGGCTCGGAATGAGCGCTCCGAGCCCCACCCCGACCGCGCACCAGAGCGCCATGGCCAGAATGGCGCGGGCGACGAGCGCCCAGATGCCCGACGAGCCGAGCTGCGCATCTTGGCCGAACACCGCCATGATGCCCGACCCGGCGCCCACCGAGCCGACCATGGCGAAGACGCCGAAGAGCGCCCCGAACACGAACAGCGCCACGAGTTTGGCCACCAGGATGCGCCCGCGTTTGGGGGTGGCCAAGAAGGTGGGCGTCAGCGTCTTATGCCGAAACTCGCCGGTCGTCACAAGGGCGCCGAGCAACACCGGAAAGACGTAGCCGATGGATGATCCGAAACTGTAGATCAGCGGTGCACGCTGGGCGTCGCTGATCTGCGGTGCGCGTGCGCCGCCGCCCGAACCGGTGCCGACGACACCGAGAATGGCCGTGAGACCGCCGGCGACGAGCGCGACGTAGGCGACCATGACGATCGCGAGTATCCACCACAGCCGAGTGGTGGTGACCTTCGTGAATTCGGCGTGGATCGCCCGCCCGAACGACCTCACAGCGCACCCTCCTCGCCGACGAGTGCCAAGAACGAATCTTCCAGCCCGGCGTGCTTCTGCGAGAGCGAGCTGAGCGGGATGCCCGCGGCGAAGGCGATTCGCCCGATCTCGGTTGCGTCGGCGTTGTCGACGATCACGCCGCCGCGCAGGCTGCGGAACGCGTATCCGGCCGCCTGCAGAGCCCAGCCGAGCCCCTCGCGGTTCGGCGAATCGACGATCACTTGTTTGCTCTCGACCATGTCGAGGCTGGCGAGCGTTCCGCGGTGCACCAGCTTTCCGTGGGCGATGATGACGACTTCGTCGACGCTCTGCTGCACCTCGGAGAGCAGGTGCGAGCTCACGAGCACCGTTCGCCCCTCGGCGGCGAGCTGCCGCAAGAAGAGGCGGATCCAGCGGATGCCCTCTGGGTCTAGCCCGTTGATGGGCTCGTCGAGCACCAGCACACCAGGGTCGCCCAGCAGCGCGTAGGCCAGGCCGAGCCGCTGCCGCATGCCGAGCGAGTAGCCGCCGACGCGACGATTGCCGTAGCTCTCGAGCCCGACCTGCTCGAGCACGATGCCCACCCGCGAGCGTGGCAACCCCGCGGCCTGGGCGTACACCCGCAGGTGGTCTGCGGCCGTTCGGCCGGGGTGGAAGCTGGCCGCCTCGAGCGCCGCCCCTACCGTGCCCAGTGGCGACGACAGGTTGCGGTAGGTGGTGCCACCGAAGGTCGCCGATCCGCTCGTCGGCGTCACGAGCCCCAACAGCATGCGCAGGCTGGTGGTTTTTCCGGCGCCGTTGGGGCCGAGAAAGCCGGTGATCTGCCCGGGCTCGACCGAAAACGAGAGGTCGGAGACGGCCTCGACGGAGCCGAAGCGCTTGGTGACGTTCGTGAACTCGATGGTGACGCCTTCGGCCATCTCGTCCTTTCAGCAACCCGCGGATGATTGCCCACCAGCCTATGCCCAGGTCATGCCGTGAGCGGCATATTTCGCGGTGGATGATCGGGGTCGCTGCTCCGGGCGCATCTCGTCGCGATTCGGGCCCGCGTGCTTTACGGTTGATGCATGGCGGGAAGTGTTCTCGATGAGGCAGGCAGGGCGTCTGAACCTGCGCCCGAGACGGCGGTCGAGGCCGAGCTGGCGACGCAGGTGGCGAACCCCGGGCATCCGGAGCCTGTACCTAGTGCTAGTGCCGGTACCGGTGCCGCGGTCGCGGGGGGCGACGTGGCTGTCGCCGATGCCAGCACAGTCGGCGGCGCGGTCGCCGGGCATCCCCTCTCGGCGCCGCACCTCGAGCCGCTCGCACGAAAGGCGCCGACGCCGTTCGACCCCGCGGCGGCCTCAGCGTCGCTTGCGCCCGCCCTGCCGCCGAAGAAAGACCGGCGCGAGCGGCTCATCGCCACCTTCGACAACATCTATTTCTTTCTCGGCGCCGCGGCTGCCGCCTGGCTGGCGTATCTGGTGTTGTCGCAGTCGTTCAGCCACGGCCTCGAGTATCTGTGGTTTCTGATCGTCTTCTACGCGGTGCTCGCCTACCTGCTCTTGCCGCGGCTGCACAGCATGCTCACGCACATCTACGTTCCCGACTACTTCATCGGGCGGGCGCGCACGAACGAGGGGCTGCTCGGCGACCCCGTGAACCTCTCGCTCTTCGGGTCGGAGGCGCAGTTGCACACGGCGATGCTCGCCGCCGGCTGGCACCGCGCAGACGAGGTCGGCTTTCGCAGCGCGCTGCGTATCGTGACGTCGACGCTCACGCGGCGCAGCTACTCGGATGCGCCGGTGAGTCCGCTGTACTTGTTCGGCCAGATTCAAGACTTCACCTACCAGCAGGAGGTCGACGGCAACCCTGCCAAGCGCCACCACGTGCGGTTCTGGAAGACGCCCGACGGTTGGCTGCTGCCCGGCGGGTACGAAGCCGAGTGGATGGCCGCGGGAACCTACGACCGTAACGTCGGCATTTCGCTGTTCACCCTGCAGGTGACCCACCGCATCGAACGCGAGACCGATCGCGAACGCGACCACATCGTCACCACCCTGCGCGATGCGAACCCCGAGGGCGTGTTCACGGTCATCCGCAACTTCTCCACCGGCTATCACGCGGTGAACGGCGGCGGTGACGCCATCACCACAGACGGCGACCTGCCGATCGTCGACCTGCGGGGCGTGCCCGTTTCGGCCGAGGGCGCTGCGAGCGCCGAAGAAGTGGATGCTGCACCGCTGCCCGCCGACGCGTCGCTGCTCGGACAGGTCGTGCTCACCACGGCTCGCGACTCGGCGGCCTCGAACCGGGTGAAGCGGCCTATCTCGATCTATCTGAGCTACCTGTTGATGATCATCCGTGGTGCGATCGGCGCGACATCGGTCGTGGCCGTTTTCGTTTCGTGGGCCGATTCGGTTTCTGCCGTGAGAATCGACCTGCCATCGGGCGCGGGAGTCAACGCCGACCAGCTCGCCGATCTCGCCGTCTGGATCATCGTGGGCTTCGCCTCCGCAGCCTTCATCGGCTACCTCGTGCTGGCTCAGCTGATTTTCGCGGGGTACAACTGGGCGCGCTTCCTGGTGATGAGCCTCAGCCTGATCACGGTGGCCAGCGTGGCCGTGGACTTCTTCAACCATCGTGCAGACCTCACCCTCGCGACGGGCCTGGTGAACCTCACGTTCGACATTCTCGTGCTCTTCGCGCTGTCGAGCTCGGATGCCCGGGTTTTCGCCCGCGAGCGGCGCCTGCGCCGCAAAGCGCGCCGGGCCGCCCGCGCGTCTGCGTCTCTC
>JAODBC010000036.1 GCA_025463765.1 Subtercola sp.
AAAAACCCGATACGCCAGCCCTCTACGACACCGCACTCAACGCCGAAGAAGGCCTCTGGACAAGCGCAGGCTGGGCAGGACGGACATGACACGCCCGAACCCATCCACACGTTCTTGCCTATAACCCCGTTTTCGCCGAGGCGCCACTGCCGCCGGGAATGCAGCAGCCGCCACAGCACTACCGCCAGCCACCGCAGCACAGCCGGCGGGCATCCTGCAGCCGGCGCAACACAGCCGCCGGGCATCCTGCAGCCGGCGCAGCACTACCCCCGGGCATCCCGTCGCCGCCGCAGCACAGCCACCGGGCATCCGCCACCCACCGCAGCACAGCCACCGGGCATCCGCCACCCACCGCAGGACAGCCACCGGGCATCCGCCAGCCACCGCAGGACAGCCGGCGGGCATCCTGCAGCCGGCGCAGCACAGCCGCCGGCTATCCTGTCACCGCCGCAGCACTATCCCCGGGCATCCTCCCGCCCCATCACGCACCGCGCCCACCACGCACCGCGCCCATCACGCACCCCGCCCGCCACCCAGGCGGCCCAGGTAAAATCGCTGCATGGCGGTGCCCAAGATCATCCTGTATTACGTGTTCGCCCCGCTGCCCGACCCCGACGCGTTGCGGCTCTGGCAGCGCGACCTGTGCGAGGCGCTGGGGCTGCGCGGGCGCATCCTCATCTCGGCGCAGGGCATCAACGGCACCCTCGGCGGCGAGCTCGACGCCGTCAAGTCCTACCTGCGTAAAACCCGCGAGTACCCGGCCTTCAAGAACCTCGACGTGAAGTGGAGCGAAGGCACCGGCTTCGACGCGGCGAGCGCCACTTCTGCCGCGCCTCAGGGGCTCTCTGCCGACTTTCCGCGCCTCAGCGTGCGGGTGCGCGACGAGATCGTGAGCTTCGGCGCCCCTGGCGAGCTCGAAGTGGATGCCCGCGGAGTCGTCGGCGGCGGAACCAAACTGTCTCCGGCTGAACTGCACGCGCTCGTCGAGACCCAGAAACAGGGCGGTGACGAGGTGGTCTTCTTCGACGGGCGCAACGCGTTCGAAGCCGAGATCGGCCGATTCGAGGGCGCCATCGTGCCCGATGTCGCCAACACCCGCGAATTCGTGGCCGAACTCGACAGCGGAAAATACGACCACCTCAAAACGAAACCCGTCGTCACCTACTGCACCGGAGGCATCCGCTGCGAGGTTCTCTCCTCGCTCATGGTCGCGCGCGGGTTCTCGAACGTCTACCAACTCGACGGCGGAATCGTGCGCTACGGCGAGACCTTCGGCGACGCCGGGCTCTGGCAGGGCTCGCTGTACGTGTTCGACGAACGTATGGCGCTCGACTTCACACCGGATGCCCGTGTCATCGGCGCCTGTTACCGCTGTTCTGCGGCCACGAGCCGTATGCGCAACTGCAGTGACCCGTCGTGCCGTACGCATCTCGTCGTCTGCGAAGACTGTTCCTCCACAGCTGCGCCCGTGTGCGAGTTTCACACAGATGCAGCGGACACCTCTGCCGTGGCGGCCCGCGCGAACCTAGGCTGAAGGCATGAACACCACCCCTTCTCTTCAGCACAAGGCCGACGAACTGCTTCGCCTGCACACCTCGCCCGAGATTCTCTCTGTCGTGAATGTGTGGGATGTGGTGAGCGCGAAGGCTGTCGCCGACATCTCCGAGACCACCGCTCTGGCGACCGCCAGCCACAGCATCGCCGCGCTGTACGGCTACGAAGACGGCGAGCACATTCCCGTCGAGCTGATGATCGACATGATCGGGCGCATCGCGGCGGCGACGAGCCTGCCCGTCAGCGCCGACCTCGAAGCGGGCTACGGCGCCCCCGGCGAAACCGTGCGCAAGGCCATCGGCGTCGGAATCGTCGGCGCCAACCTCGAAGACAAGATGAAGCCGCTCGCCGACTCCGTCGCCGCCGTTGCCGCCGTCGTCGCGGCGGGCGAGGCCGAGGGCGTGAACTTCGTGCTCAACGCCCGCACCGACGCCTTCCTGCGCGCCGGCTCACGCCCGCACGACGACGTGGTCGCCGACGCGATCACGCGCGGCCGGGCTTTCCTCGACGCGGGTGCCGCATGTGTCTTCGTGCCCGGCAAGCTCGACGCCCCGACCGTCGAGCGGCTGGTGGAGGGAATCGGTGCACAGCGAGTCAGCGTGATCGGCGTTCCCGGCTCGCTCTCGCCTGCCGCCCTGCAGACCCTCGGCGTCGCCCGCATCTCGTACGGCCCCTGGACCCAGCGCGTCGCCCTCACCGCCCTCGCCGACCTCGCAATCTCCCTCTACGGCGGCGCGGCCCTCCCCGACAACGCCCGCGCCCTCAACTGACCCCTGGCCCGGCCCTCGCGAGGCGGCGGCGTGTCGGCGCGGCGGCGCGGTGACGGTGGCGGTGCCGTCGGCGACCACGACCTCGCTCCGTATGTGACTCCCCGCAATGACGGCGCGCAGCCACAGCCCTGAAGCGCGACTGAATCCGCTCATCGCAACCCGCTGCGCAGACACCTCGAACTCACTGATCATCATGAGGTCGAGTCGCTCCACCGGATGCCACCGGTCTTCTCGAAAATCCCACTCGTCGATCCTGATCGAATCCCAATCGCTGACCGAGAGTCGGGAGGGTCCGTGCCAGGTGCCGGGCGCGCCCTCCTCGTAGCAATTACCCAGTTGTGCCGTGAACGTTCGCTGCGAGTGGTCGAGTAGCAGAACCTCTACAGGCACGTCGGGAAAGGAGATCGAGGCAACTTGCACACCTGAGAAGACCCGCACTCGCACGCCCAACCCTCATTACTCCGATATGATCAATACTCAGTATAGGAGGCGACGTGCCATCATCCGAGGTCGCGGTGCCCCTCACTTGCGACGAAGTTCTCGTGCTCTCCGACCTGCCCTACCGCCTCGAAGCTAACGGCGGCCTCGAGGCAATCGCTCTCGATCAGGCTGAACGTGTCGCTCTCTAGGGCCTCTCGGCGGCGCCCGCCGTGCAGTATGCCATCAGGTGAGCGCGAGGTTCGCGCCGAGTACGCGCAGTTCGGAGCATCCGCGCCTGCTCGAGCGGTAGCGCTTGCGCCAAAGTGTGCGCGCCGCGGTTAGCCCTCGCCTTTGGCACGTGCGCGCCGTTTCGAAGGGGTGCGCACTTGCAAAGAGGGCGCGCAAGCGCCGCGAGCGCGGGGCGGCAGACGTCAGCGGGGCGGCGGGGGGCGGGGCGGCGGCCGTCAGCG
>JAODBC010000102.1 GCA_025463765.1 Subtercola sp.
GTTTAATGGTTGCAGGTATTGATAACCTTTTTCTTCGCTGTCATCGTTAAAAACGGTCGGCATTTTATAACCCAAACCACCACCTACGCGACTGGTTAAGCTTTCGCTTATTTTGAAAAGGGTATTAACCCGCGGGAGCAAAAACAAACCATTACTGGCGCTAAGCGGCGCGGGCGAATTAACGTCCAGGCGCAGACCACTCTCCACCGAAAACCAATTGGTGATCTTATAGGTGTTTTGTGCAAAGCCGCCAAGAGTATTGAGATCGTAGCTTAACTGCGCGAAAGGAGCAGGGGCCGTTAAGTGATCCGTCCATAAATCGACGCCTGCTACCCAATGTGCCTTTTTACCGTTGTACACATAATTCACTTCGCTGTAGCTTGATGTCTGCTTTGCGCGAAAGGTGTAGCCGGGCTGAACCAGGCGGCGGTCGAAATACCCAACCGTGTTTTTAAAGTTAAGCCTGCTCGTCGAATCTATTATATGACTGAAAGACAGTTGCGTCGAAAACCGGTAACTTTCGTTCCGTTCAAAATATTGATGGGTATTGTCGGCATTGCCATCAATAACTTGTTTATCGCCGCCGTATCGGTTCTCGTACGTGGTGTTGATCCCAAACCAACCCGTGTTTTTATCATCGAGGTACAGGTACAATTTCGGACTAACGCTAAAGCGGTTTGTTTTTGGCACGGCGGTAAAATCGGTACTGCCGGGCGAGTAGGCGCCGCTATAATTGTACGATGTAAATACGGTTGTACCTAAATGTTTTCCCTTTTCGGCATAATAGGCGCTGGCATCAAGTCCGTTTGCTGTATTGCCGTTGAGCAACAAGGTAAGTTCCGGATGCTCCTCGGGCGTTTTACTGATGAGGTTTACCAGCCCGGCAATCGCGCCACCTCCGTACAGCGTCGAAGCGGAGCCTTTAATAAACTCCACCTGTTTTAGATTTAACGGCGATACCTGCATCAGGCTTAAACCGCCCGAAAAGCCCTGGTACAACGGCATGCCATCCTGCAATAATTGTGTATACCGGCTATCCAAGCCCTGAATGCGGAAATTTGCCGTACTGCTTACCGCCGATGTTTGCTGCACATTGATGCCCGTGCTTTCGCCAAGCAACATTTTAATATCGCCTGGGCGCATGGTGCCTTTTTCATCCAACTCCCCCTGCGGTAAGGCTTCAACCCTTGTCGGGATATCCGCCAGGTTTTGATTAGTACGGGTGGTTTGCACAACCACCTCGGCCAATTCGCCCGATTGCGGCTCTAAGTAAATTTCAATAACCTCATTGGAGTTTTTAAGCGGAAAGTTGATCGTTTTAACCTGGCCGAAATAGCTAATAAAACTAAACTTAACCTCAAATTTACCATTAGGGATATTGGCTAATACAATGTTCCCCGCGGTATCCGCGGTAGCACCTTTTTTCAGGTCACTGATGTAAACGGTGGCGCCCGGCAAAGGTAACTTGGTTTTATCATCTTTAATTACCGCTCTTAATGTGTTTTGTGCGCAGGTTATATGATATGCCATTACGGCGATAAGTAGTAAGTAATATTTCATTAAATAGCAGATTAAAGCAATTGCACAATTGCTGTGTAGGTAATTTGCTTCGTAATCGAAGCTTACGTAACCGGGGTAATAGTTAAGCGATGATTGCTAAAGGAGGCCTGAAAAGTTCCCGGTGGAAATCGGAGGTGTTGACGGGTAGGTTGGTCTGTTTGTGAATGATGGCATGTTCGCTAACAGCAACCATATTTAATTGAAAAGGTACGACCAGCATACTGCAAAAACTGGCGGCGTGCTGAAACTGCACACCCGATTGTGATGGTTCGGGAGCATCATGTTTGTTATGCCCTAAAATAGCTTTGCCGTTTAACAGGTAATCGCCTACAAAATCAAAAACGTCCTGCTCTTCGTGCGGCGCGAGTTTTTGATAGGCTTTGTACATTTGGGGCAAGTCCTTGATCAACGAAAAATCGCCCAAAGGCAAAAGCATACTTCCCGTAAGGAAATATAGTGCCAGTAACGATGTGGTGATTTTTTTGATCATAAACGGCACAAAAATAGCATTTTGTCGATCTAACTAAGCAAGCACCGGCTTACCTAAGGCTATTTTGATAGACAGGTTGGTTGAAAAATCAATATTACCCAGATGTTTTAAGCCCGCCAGGCCTTGTTGCAGCTCATCGATATTATTGTAAAACCTGCCCGACATTTTATATTTCAGTTTACCATCCTTTACCAGGTAAAGGCACTTATACTGACTGTATTTGTCGGATACCTTGGTTTCTATATAACCGTCGAAATAACTTAATGGGTAAGTTTTGGTGATGGGCAGCAAAAACATTTTGAACGATATGGTTTGATCATCCGTATCGATCACAGTCCTTTTATAATTTACCTTCATTTGCGCTACGATGTAAATCGGAAGCACAATAACCACGAAAAAGAACAAGATACCCAATCCCGAAAATACATTGACAGGATGAGGGCCAAACCAGGCCAGGTAAAAAAGATAAACTAAAATGGCCAGCAAGGCCGTCATTACAAACTGACCAATAAACTGGTATAAGTCGAACTTAGATCTGATCATCAAAATTTTTAGGCCAAGATAACACTTTCGTGGCTCTTAATAATTTCGTTGATGCAGTTTTCGTCGTATACCGGGTTAGCTCCGCGTTGCGTAGTTACAAAAGCGCCAACGGCACAGGCGCGTTCTAATATCTGGTCGATAGGTTTTTTGTTTAACAGGCCTGCGATAAATGTAGCTAAAAAGGCATCGCCGGCACCAACGGTATCTGTTACGTCGACAGTAAAGCCCGGGTGCTCATAAAATTTTTCGTCGTGCCATACGATAGCGCCGTTTTCGCCACGGGTTACGCAGATGGTTTGGCTATGGAATTTTTTCTGAAACTCGATGATCTTATCTTTCAGCGGCTCGTCGTAGTTGCCGATCAATAAGTTGGCTTCCTCTTCGTTCATTTTGATCACATCTGCCACGGCGGCTAATGTTTGTATGGTAGATTGCTCATAGTGAGGATGCCTTAAATTAACATCAAATACTTTGAGCATCTTATGTTCAAACAGATTCAAAAGTGTGTTCCTGCTGGTTTTGCAACGGCAGGCTAAACTGCCAAAAACAACAACCGAAACATGTTTGATGCGTTCTTCGAGCGTTTCGTTTGTTTGTATATTATCCCATGATACCGGTTTGGGGATGGTATAAGTGGCTTGGTGCTGCGCATCGAGCTTAACGCTCACCTTGCAGGTTGGCAGTTTTTCGTCTGTTTGCACTAAACCCGAGTATAAATTATTCAGCTTTAAAAATCCAGCAAGATCTTGTCCCGCCTTATCGTTGCCAAGCCTGCTTAACAACTGGGCATTAACGCCCTGTTGTACCAAATGCATAGCTACATTCATGGGCGCGCCGCCCGGATTTTGTTCGCTGCCGAAGGTATCCCAGAGTACTTCGCCAAAACACTGCACTTGTTGCTTCATAAAAATTGAGCTAAAGGGTTTGCTACAAAGCTAAAAGGTTTATATGGGCAAATTGTTTTATAATGTCATATTCGTCAGGAAAAGTTATATACAATTGTTGACTTTGATTGTGAGCAACTGAGGTGGTAGCCGGGAGCATGAAGGTTGACGCTTTTTTGTTTATTTTTATAGGAATGAAAAAACTAATAGCTTCTTGCTTCCTGCTTCTCGCTTCCTGCTTCTTTCGCGCACAGGCCCAGGACAGGCAGGCCATCCTGAAAGTACTGCACACCCAGCAACTGGCCTGGAACCGCGGCGATGTGGACGCGTTTATGCAGGGCTACTGGCATTCGGACTCACTGGTGTTTGTCGGTAAAACCGCGCCGGCCTATGGCTGGCAAACCACGCTCGATCATTACAAAAAAAGCTATCCCGATAAGGCCACCATGGGCGAATTGGTATTTACCATTACCAAAGT
Organism: Subtercola sp.; assembly: GCA_025463765.1. GTDB lineage: Bacteria > Actinomycetota > Actinomycetes > Actinomycetales > Microbacteriaceae > Subtercola. The sequence continues at coordinate 3,956 of JAODBC010000102.1, forward strand.
TGATGTGCTGGACAAAACCAACGCCTTTGTTTTAGGCGGCTGGCATCTCAAACGCAAGAAAGGTGATGTTGGCGGCTACTTTACTTTATGGTTTAAAAAGATCGATGGTAAGTGGGTGATCGTTTGTGATCATACGAGTTAGCCTACTTAAACGGACTTGCCCACTTTTTATTGGTATAAACATCCTTACCGCTTAGCGTAGCTAAAAAAGCAACTACAGCATCTTTTTGCGCCTGGCTAACCGTAAGCACCTGCCCTTTGCCGCCCGGAGCAAGTTTAGCATCAAGGTTGGTATTGGCCGGGTCGATAACAATATGCGCGTAATGATCGATCACCGCGCCAAGTGTGCTGATGCTGCCATCGTGCATAAATAAGCCGTTCGATAACCCCAATGGGTTAAGTACATTGCGCAGCGACGGTGGGTTGGTGTTGATGATGTCGATAGCCGTTGTGCTGCCCGCGACTGTAATAACGCCGTTATTGTGCGAATTTGGATCGATATCAAACTCTGGCGCACGGTGGCAGCCCTGGCAGCCAAAACCACCACCGGCCGGCGCACCCGGAGGGGCGGGAGGTGTTAAAAACAGTTGCTTACCTAAATTTTCCTGCGCGGTAAAGTTCGCGAAATCGGTATTGACGTTTTTGGCAACACCCATCCCGTCATCAAATTTCGAGTCGAACGACTGAATACTTCGGATAAATTGCGCAATGGCGGTTTGCATACGGGTTTGGGTTACCACGCTATCGCCATAAACAAATTTAAACAGCTCCTTGTAATAGCCGATACCTTGTAATTTGGCTATCAAAAAATTAATGTCCTTGTCGCCGTTAAGGCCGCTAAAACCCATTTCGTTGTGGTTTTGGATGGGCTGGGTGGTTTGGTTTTCGAGCGTAGTAGCCCGTTTATCCCAAAAAAAGGCAATTTCCTGCGCAAAGCGGTCATTCACCAGGCGCATGCTATGTCGTGTGGTTACGCCGTTAACCCCCAGGCTTTGTATCGCGTCATCGCCAAAAGCCATGGCCTGTTTATGACAACTGCCGCAGGCGATAGTATTATTTGCCGAAAGTGCTTTATCGTAAAACAGTACACGGCCAAGCGTAGCGCCTGCATTGGTAACAGGGTTACTGCCCGAGTTATCTTTAGTGATATATCCCGGCACCGTTTGCCCGGCATAATTTTCAAGATTGTTAAGATTGATATTGTCTCCAAAAGCGGCCTGCACTGCCGGATACGTCGCAGCTACTGTTTCTGAGGTATTCTTTTTGCAGGCCTGTATAGCCAGGCAAAATATGAGAGCCGCTGAGGCAGCCAGTAAAAATAATTGGCGTGATGAC
>JAODBC010000113.1 GCA_025463765.1 Subtercola sp.
CCTCGAACGGCACCCTGCGCCACGGAGGAGGACGACCGACAATGACCCCCGCGCCCGAGGACCGGTACACCTTCGGCCCGGCGTCGCAGCCCCCGATGCGGGCGTCCGATGCCGATCGCCACGCCACCGTCCACACCCTTCAGGAGGCGATGGCCCGCGGGCTGCTGACCCTCGACGAGGGCGACGAGCGGATGCAGGCGGCCTACTCGAGCCGCTACCGCACCGACCTGACGCGGCTCACGGCCGACCTGCCCGCGGCGCCGCCGCCCGCCCCTGTCGCCCCCGGTTGGAGCGCGATCGCGGCGATGGTCGGCCAGCAGTTCCGTCTCAGCGCCAACGCGCTGCCGCTGGGTCCGCTGCGCGGCAACCGGGTGGCCCTCGGTGTCGTTGCGGTGATCCTCTTCATGGCGTTCGTCTTCCTGCTGGCTCACGGTTTGGCCGACGGTGGCGGGCACGACCAGTTCAGGGACTTCGACCAGCACTGAGCCGCCCGCGCGGGCTCACGGGTGTCTGGCAGGCTGAGGGTGGTCCCGGGTCGGCGCAGACCCGCTCCGGGACCGGTATCGCCGGGGCGGTAGCTCAGCTGGTCAGAGCATGGGACTCATAATCCCTGGGTCGTGGGTTCGAGCCCCACCCGCCCCACATAGCCGCACTGACCTGCAGAGATGCTGTGGAAGTTCCGCGCGGGAGTCCCGCACAGCGCTCCAACAGCGGAGTATCCTGCGTGCATGCGGGTCGACCGCAAGACGCCGACCGTGGTCGTCGGTGACATCGAGTCCCTGCTCGAGGACTGGCGTCGACACCTGCGCGCCAAGAACCGCAGCCCTGCCACCATCGACTCCTACCTCGTCGTGGGCCGCAGCTTCGCTGCCTACCTCACGACACGCGGCATGCCCCGGGATGCCGGCGCCGTTGCCCGGGAGCACGTCGAGGCCTACGTCGCCGATCTGGTCGAGCGCCTCTCCCCCGCCACCGCAGCCAAGCACTACCGCTCGCTGCAGCAGCTGTTTCGCTGGCTGGTTGAGGACGGCGAGATTCCCCGTTCGCCCATGGAGCGCATGAGTCCGCCGGCCGTGCCCGAGCAGCCGGTGCCGATCATCGGCGAGGACGACCTGACTCGCCTCCTCGCCAGCTGCAAGGGCAACACGTTTGAGAACCGCCGGGACAGCGCGATCATCCGGTTGTTCCTGGACACCGGGATGCGCGCCGGTGAGCTCGTCGGCCTCGGCGTCGAGGATCTGGATTTTGATCACGACGTGGCGATCGTGATGGGCAAGGGGCGGCGCTCTCGGGCGGCACCGTTTGGGGCCCGGACGGCCGAGGCGCTGCGCCGCTACCTCCGCGCACGAGCACGACACCCACTCAGCGCACGCTCCGAGCTGTGGCTTGGCAAGAAGGGACCGATGACGGACTCCGGCGTCCGCCAGATGCTCGAGCGCCGAGCGCTGGATGCCGGAATCGAGAACCTCCACCCGCACCGCTTCCGTCACACCTTCGCGCACCGCTGGCTCGCAGAAGGTGGCCAAGAGCAGGACCTGATGCGGCTGGCCGGCTGGCGATCTCGGGAAATGCTGGGTCGCTACGGCGCCAGCGCCGCCGACGAGCGGGCGCGGGACGCACACCGTCGCATGGGGCTCGGTGACCGCGTCTAGGGACTGGCGGCGCAACTCTTGACCTTCTTCGCCTCGCCTGGGCTTAGGGGCAGGGTGAGGGATCTCGATAGCCCGTGTTGGGCCGACCACCTCCCCGTCCGGCAGGGCGGCGCAACGCCCGCCCGGCGTGGGTGTGCTCAGGCCGCGGCGCGGCGGTCGCCCAGCAGCCAACGGCCGTGCTCGAGCGCCTCGCGCTCGGCGGTGGCCTTGAGGTCGGCGGCCAGGTCGGTGAAGGCGTCCAGCGCCGGGTTGACGCCGACCAGGGTGAACTCGCGCTGGACCACGCGCAGGTCCAGGGACCAGCCGTCTTCGAGGATCCGGCGGATCCAGCCGGTCGCGTGGTCCCATCCCTCGCGCGGCGTGCCGGCGCTGTAGTTCCCGCCGTGCACCGTGACGAGGACCGCGGGCTTGCCGGCCAGCGGCGCGCCGCCGGCGTGGCCCATTCGGGGGTCGGTGAGCACCAGGTCGACCCAGGTCTTGAAGTGCTGGGAGACGCCGAAGTTGTAGAGCGGCACCGCGAACAGCAGCGCCTCGGCGTCGATCAGCTCATCGACCAGCGTCGCGGCCAGCGCCACGGCCTCGGCCTGCCCCGGGGTGCTCCGGTCGGCGGGCAGCAGGCCGCTGGCGGCGACCGCCGCAGCCCAGGCGCCGGAAGGGAGGGGCTCGGTACCGACGTGCCGCCGGGTGACCGGGGCGGCCGGGTCCCCGGCCCGCCACACGCCCTCGACGATGTCGGCGAGCTCGCGGCTGGCGGATCCCTCGACACGGATGCTGGCATCCAGACGGAACAACGACATGACGGTCTCCTCACTAGCTCTTGGCTTGCTACTACGGGAAGGCTAGCACTAGTAAAACCGGAGTGCTAGGAAAACCGAAGCTTGGGCTAGCATTGGGACATGATCGAGGATCCGGCGCACAGCCCCCGCGCCTGCGACGGAGCGCTGGTTCGCGTCTTCGGCTTCCTGGGCAAGCGCTGGAACGGCGTCATCATCGGCGTGCTCGCCGAGGGGCCGTCCTCGTTCAGCGAACTGCGCC
>JAODBC010000041.1 GCA_025463765.1 Subtercola sp.
GCACTGCGACGTGCCGGGCCTCGTCGACCTGCACCGATACCTCGATGGGGCTGTCAGACGGCGTGAAACGCAGTGCGTTACCGATGAGGTTCGCGACGACTTGGCGGATCTTGTTCTCATCGGCCATGACGATCGGTGCAAGACCGTCACGCGGGTCGGAATCGATGTTCGACAAGGCGAGGTCGGTGGCCGTGATCTCGCCGGACTCGGCGTCGTCGAACGTCTTCACGGAACCGGTGCTGGTGGTGGCCGTCGGCTGCTCGGCCGTGCCGCCGGCGGCGCCGGCCGTGCCCGACGTGCCGGCCGTGCTCGATGTGCCGGCCGTGCCGGCCGTGCGCGGCCGCCGACGCAGTCGCGCGAGCGTCGCTCCGGCGAACCCGATCGGCCCCGTGGCATTGCCGCCCCCGCTCTTGTCGTCGAGCCCGGCCACGGGCGTGCCGGCTTGCGCTTCAAGGCCGGCCGAGAGCAGCAATTGCGCTGCCGTCGCGCCGAGTGATGCGTCTACTGCCGGCGCGAAACTCACCGGCTGCGACGAGCGCGGCAGGATGATCGAAACCACTCGTTCGGGGCTGGAGGCCCGGGCATCCAGAGCCGCATCGACCGCGATGGGAACCAGATCGATACGAGTCAGGTTGAGCGGCTTGGTCTCATCGAGCCGAGCCAGCTCGAGCAGGTCTTCGACCAGCGCCCCCATGCGGATCGCTTCTTTTTCGATGCGGTCCATGGCCTTTGCGACCTCTTCGGGCGTGGTCAGCGCGCCCATACGGTAGAGCTCGGCGTAGCCGCGCACCGACACCAGCGGAGTGCGCAGTTCGTGGCTGGCGTCGCCGACGAAGCGCCGCATCTGGTCGATGGTCTTCGCGCGATCTCGAAAAGCGCTGTCGATTCGGCTCAGCATGGTGTTCAGCGAACGGTTGAGTCTGCCGACCTCCGTATTCGGCGTGCCGTCGGCCATGCGCTGGCTGAAGTCGCCGTTGGCGATCTCGGCGGCCGTTTTCTCGACCGCGCGCAGCGGAGCGAAAGTGCTTGTCACGAGCAACCGCGTGAGCATGGCGCCGAGGATGACCACGCCGATGCTGAAGGCGAGAAAGATCGACAGGTACGTGGTCGTGATGCGGTCGGTGTTGTCGAGCGACGACGCGATGACCAGCGTGCCCGAGGAGTTGTCGGCGAAGTTCACCGACTGCACGATGGCGTGCCACTCCGACTTGTTGCCCGTCGAACTGACCGAGTAGATGGGCTTCTTCGCCACCTCGGCCGATGTAGGGGACAGGGGGATGTTCGTGAGATTCGGCTGCTCTGCGACGGGTTGCGAGCCCCAGTTACTGGCGGCGAGCGTGCCGTCAGAGGTCAGCAGGCCCACGTAGTACTCCTGCGGCGCACTCGTGACGTCGCTCAGCAGAAAGGTCGTGCGTGTCGCCGTCGGCCCCATGAACGACGAGTAGTCGTCGTAGGCCGTCGAGAGCGACGAATCGATCTGGTTGAGCAGGTACGACCGCAGCACGGTCATCGTTCCGACCCCGGCGACGACGAGACCCAGCGTCAGAAGAAGCACTGTGACACCGGTGATTTTGGTGCGCAGTGAAATCGAGTTCCAGAACGTGGAGGGTGTGACGGCCATGAGTGGTTACAACAGTACGGCTACCGCCTTACGCCTTGCTGACCTTCAGCATGTAGCCGAAGCCGCGCTTGGTCTGGATGAGCGACTCTTCGCTGTACTGGTCGAGCTTGCGCCGCAGGTACGAAATGTACGACTCCACGATGCCGGCGTCGCCGTTGAAGTCGTATTCCCACACGTGGTCGAGAATCTGTGCCTTCGAGAGCACGCGGTTGGGGTTCAGCATGAGGTAACGCAGCAGCTTGAACTCGGTGGGGCTGAGCTCGATGGCGGTATCGGCGACGAAGACCTCGTGGGTGTCTTGGTCCATGGTGAGTTCGCCTGCACGGATGATCGCGTCTTCGTCGGCCTGCATGGTGCGGCGCAGAATGGCCTTGATGCGTGCGACGATCTCGTCGAGGCTGAACGGCTTGGTGACGTAGTCGTCGCCGCCCACGGTGAGACCGGTGATCTTGTCTTCGGTGTCGTCTTTCGCCGTGAGAAAGAGAATCGGGGCGGTGTACCCTGCGGCGCGCAGCCGCTTGGTGACGCCGAAACCGTTCATGTCGGGCAGCATCACGTCGAGAATGATGAGGTCGGGCTCTTCTTCGAGCACGGCAGAGATCGTCTGCGCTCCATTGCTCACCGCGCGCACAGCGAAGCCGGCAAAACGCAGGCTGGTGGTGAGCAGGTCGCGGATGTTGGGCTCGTCGTCGACGATGAGAATGCGAGGTCCGGTCATGACACCATTATCTGCGGGTTCGCTGGGTGCACGCTGAGAGTCAGGTCAAGGTGGCTCGTGCGCCGCATCGGTGCGCGCCGTACACCGCGCCGCCGCTGCAGCCCGGTGCGGCACGCAGCCGTGTGTCAGGCGGCGACGTGCTCGGCGTCGAGAATGGTGTAGCTGTAGCCCTGCTCGGCCAGAAAGCGCTGCCGGTTCTGTGCGAAGTCTTGATCGACGGTGTCACGCGCCACGAGGGTGTAGAAGTTGGCGGAGAGACCGGATTGCTTCGGGCGCAGCAGCCGCCCGAGACGCTGGGCCTCTTCTTGGCGAGACCCGAACGACCCTGAGACCTGAATGGCGACCGTCGCCTCGGGCAGATCGACCGAGAAGTTCGCGACCTTGCTCACCACGAGAATGGGCTCGTCGCCGTCACGGAACGCCTGATACAGCCGCTCCCGCTCTGCGATGGGAGTCGAGCCGGTGAGCTCGGGCACCCGCAGTTCGGCGGCCAGAGCATCCAGTTGGTCGAGGTATTGCCCGATGACGAGGATGCGCTCGCCCGCGTGCTTGGCGATGAGTTCTTTCACGACCTCGAGTTTGGCGGGTGCGGTGGCCGCGAGCCGATAGCGTTCGTCGTCGCTGGCCGCGGCGTAGACGAGACGTTCGTTGTAGGGCAGGTCGATTCGTACCTCGAAGCACTCGGCGGGCGAGATGAAGCCCTGCGCCTCGATCTCTTTCCATGGTGCGTCGAAGCGCTTCGGCCCGATCAGGCTGAACACGTCGCCCTCCCGCCCGTCTTCGCGAACGAGCGTCGCGGTGAGACCGAGCCGGCGGCGGGCCTGCAGCTCGGCGGTCAGCTTGAACACCGGCGCCGGCAACAGGTGCACTTCGTCGTAGATCACCAGGCCCCAGTCGAGGGCGTCGAGCAGCTCGAGGTGGGCGTAGGCGCCGCCACGCTTGGCTGTGAGAATCTGGTACGTCGCGATGGTGACGGGCTTCACCTCTTTGACCTGACCCGAGTATTCGCCGATCTCGTCTTCGGTGAGGGAGGTGCGCTTGAGCAGCTCGCTGCGCCATTGCCGGGCAGAGACGGTGTTCGTGACGAGGATGAGCGTGTTGGTCTTCGCGGTGGCCATGGCTCCGGCGCCGACCAGCGTCTTGCCCGCACCACAGGGCAGCACGACCACGCCCGAACCGCGTTCGAAGAAGTTGTCGATGGCTTTCTGCTGGTAATCACGCAGCGCCCAGCCGTCTTCGAACAGCGTGATCTCGTGCGGGGTGCCGGGTGTGTAACCCGCGTGATCTTCGGCGGGCCAGCCGAGCTTCACGAGTTCTTGCTTGAGCTGCCCTCGTGCCCACGGTTCGATGACGTAGGTGTCGGCATCCAGTTTCGAGGGCAGCAGGGGTGCGATGCGCTTTCCTTTGACGATCTCGGTGAGAACCGCGGTGTCGGTGGCGCGCAGGGTCAGCACGCCGTCGGGCCGGCGTTCGATGACGAGTCGGCCATAGCGGGCGACCGTTTCAGCGATGTCGATGGTGACCGACTGCGGAATGGCGAACTTCGAATACCGTTCGAGCGTGCCGAGAATCTCTTCAGAGGCGTGGCCCGCGGCGCGAGCGTTCCACAGGCCGAGCCGGGTGATGCGGTAGGTGTGGATGTGCTCAGGCGCCCGCTCGAGTTCGGCGAACACCGCCAGCTCGTGGCGGGCATTGTCGGCGTCGGGGTGCGCCACTTCGAGCAGAACAGTGCGGTCGCTTTGAACGATCAGGGGGCCATCGGGCATAACTGTCAAGTTTACCGGGCGCTTCGGGGTGCTTGCCCCGGCGCTCAAGAACCTGGTTACGAAACCGAGCTGGCGGCCGCCACCTGCGTGATGCTGGCCAGGGGCAGCGTGCGTTCGACGCCGGCCTTCTGGTCGGTGCCGCGCATTCGTCCGCTTGCGACGCTCGTGGGCACCATCGGAAAGACGACTTCGGTGCCATTGGGCATCGTGACGGTGACGAGAACGGTCGACTTGTTCTTCACCGCGGCGTCGAGCTGACGCACGAGCCACGCCTCCTCGGTGTCTGCGTTGCCTTGCACTCCGCTGCCGCGCAGGCGATTGACGAGCTCCGCGACGGTGTGCGTGGGCTGCGCGGGTGCCGGAGGTGCCGGCTGCGACCGAGTGAGGGTGGTCGGATGCCCGGATTCGGCCTCGGCGATGACCGGGTAGCGGGCATCCGCGAGCATCCAGTAAACCGTCTCGAGCTCGAACCGGCTCACGAGTCGAAGCGGATTCACGAACACCAGCCCCAGCGAACTCAGACTCTGATCGACGGCCACGGTGTGCAGCAGCGAGCGGTCGTCTGAGCGAATGTAGCTGCCGGCCTGTTCACCCGACTCGGCGACGATGCGCCCGGCCCGAAGCAGCCCGTATCGCGCGCTCGATTCGGCGATGAGGTACTCGAGCGGCTGTGGAATGCCCGTGACCGAGATCTCTGCGAGAAAGCTGCGGATGCTCTCGGCCGAGTACCCCGCACCGAGCGCCTTGGCGATCGACCCCGACGAGAAGCGGTACGACGAGGCCACCTGGTGGCTCTCGATCTGGGTCATGGCGCGCAGCGTGGCGTCGAGATCGGGGCGCAGCGGGCCGGGTGCGACCACGGTGAGGTCGTGCTGGAGATACACCGTGCTCACCTCGGGCGGCAGTTCGCGCCGCATGATCTCGACTGCTGCGGCCTCGCCGTCGACGAGCAGCGCGTTGCCCGCAGCGCTGGTGCGATTCATTGCCGTCTCTGTGTCGGCGCCGGTGATGCCCAGGCGGTCGGCGTCGTCGAGCAGGTGGTGTGTCTCAGAGAGCAGCGCTTCGCCACCGGCGGGGTACAGCCAGCGCAGGTAGTCGACGACGTTCTGCGCCCAGTACGAGTCGTTCATGCCGCGCAGCACGCCGGCGATCTCGGTCGGCAGCGCATGCAGCCAGGCGGCCGCCAACTGCCCCCACCTCTCGGCGAGCGGCAGCATCACCCAGCGCCGAGCGTGCGCGGTGCCGTGCCAGCTCAGCCCGTCGCGCTGCGCCAGTCCGGCGAGCCGGGCGAGACGGATGATCGCGTTCACCTCGTCGGCCGCGAGCCCGGTGGCTGCCGAGAGCCGCTTCGCATCGGGAACAGCCACGCCGCCTTTCGCGAGTTCGCGGGCTGGAGTCGTCTCCAGGGCGATCACCAGCTCGGTGACGGCGACGGTCGTGGCCAGGGCGCGTTCCGCGCTCACCCGATCGACCACGGCACGCTGCTCGGTCGACGAGGGCGCCGGAACCTCCGGAGCTGAGACGCTCGACAGCTCTGCCACGCTCGGCAGGCCGAGCTTGGGCCACGAATCCAGCACAGAGACCACGGAGTCGTAGGGAGCAACCCGGGCGTCGACGACGTGGGCGAGCATGAGGGCTACGGCCCCGGTCAGCGCGCTCGAGGCGGTCGACGCGGGAGTGTCGCCGGCGGCCAGAGCGGCGAGGGTGGGCCGGTCGAGTTTCGACAGGGCATCCTGAATCGAATCGGGCGTGAGCAGAGCGTCGGCGAGATCGAAGAAGTCGCGCAGGTCTCGCCGGGCGAGATGGCGCGCCGATAGCAACCAGACGAGAGCATCGTCGCTCTCGAGCTGCAACCGGCCGGCCAGTGCGAGCGTGTCGCTCATCCGGCGTTACGAGCCTCGCGGGATCGACGGATGGCGTAGATGACGACTAAGACGACGATGAGCAAGACTCCGATCGGCAGGCCGATGAGCGGAAAGATCAGAATCACGGGCAGCAGAGTGAAGTGAGCGAGCTGCGAGACGAACGCGGCGATCATGCACAGGATCGACAGCCCGATGATGCTCGCGATCATGAACGTGAGCGATCGCTCCGCCCGATGTATCACGGGTTTATTTGCATTGGTCACGACTCCAACAATACGGCCAGTGCGGTGAGCGAATAGGCTTACCTGTGGCCGAAGCGCTCTTTTTCGGCAAATCACTTGAGGAGATTCACAAATGCCAACCGGCAAGGTCAAGTTCTACGACGACGAGAAAGGCTTCGGCTTCATCAGTTCCGATGACGGTCAGGAGGTCTTTCTGCACGCGTCAGCCCTGCCCGCTGGGGCCACCGTCAAGGCGGGAACCAAGCTGGAGTTCGGCATCGCCGACGGCAAGCGCGGCGTGCAGGCCCTTTCGGTGCGCGTGCTCGAAGCGCCGCCCAGCATGGTCAAGCTGAGCCGCAAGCCCGCCGACGACATGGCGATCATCATCGAAGACCTGGTGAAGGTGCTCGACGGCATCGGCACGAACCTCAAGCGCGGTCGGTACCCCGAGGCGTCGCACAGCAGAAAGATCGCTGCGCTGCTGCGTAAGGTCGCCGACGAACTGGATGCGTAAGGGTTTGTCAGACGCTCACGTTTTCGAAGACGGGCCGGCTGAACCTCGGGTGGAGCCGGCTGCCGAGTCTGGTGCCGAGCAGGCAGCCGAGTCTGGTGCCGAGCCGACGGCCGAGTACGGTGCCGAGCCGACCGCCGAGTCTGGTGCCCATCCGACCGCCGTACTGGCGGCCGAGTCTGGTGCCGAGCCGACCGCCGAACTGGCGCCCGAACTGACGACCGAGTACGGTACCGAGCCGGCCGCCGAACTGGTCGAAGAGATTATCGCTGTCAAGGCGGTGACGGCCGACGCTGAGTTCGTGGAGGTCTCGACCGAGCCGCACGCGCAGCCCGAGGCGAGCTCGACCGCGCCCGACGCGGAGCCTTCTGCGCCCGACGTCGACGCTCCCGATTTCGACGCGACCGATTTCGACGCATACGTGCCCGAGGCGGATTCGGTCGCGGTCGATTCTGACTCGGTCGTGCCCGGTTCGGATTCGGTCACGCCCGAAGGCGACACCGAGTACGAGGTCGCCGAGGTCGTCGAGCCCGACGGTTCGATCGCCGAGGTGGTCTACGAGGCCGACCCCGTGCTGCTTGCCGCCGTCGATCAGGCTCGGGCAGCGCTCGCAGAGGTGACCCCCGCCTCGTCGATCGGCGAGCTGATCGGGCATATCGTCGAGGGCGAGCACGTACTGAGCCTGCTGTTCGAGTCGAAACTCTCCGGGTATCCCGACTGGCACTGGACCGCGACCCTCTCGCGCACCGGTACAGAAGGAGAAGGCGGCGAACCGAACGTGCTGGAGGTCGAACTGCTTCCGGGCGAGGGCTCGATTCTCTCGCCGGCGTGGGTGCCGTGGGCCGACCGTGTCACGCCGGAGTCGCTCATCGACGACTCCGAGAACGAGTTCGCGGACGACGACGTGGATGACGATGACGCCGACGACTCCGACGATGCGCATGCGGACTCTGACGACGACGACGACGATGACTCTGACGATGATGACCGTGACTCTGACGACGACGACGATGACCCCGACGACGACGATGACGACGACGACGATGACGATCACGATGATGACGACGTCGCTCCCGAAATGGTCGCCGCGTTAGCGCTGCGCCGCGACCGCGACGGAATCGATATCGACACCATCGCCGAAGAGGGCCTCGACATCGACGGTCTCGACGAGGGAGAACTCGACAGCCAGCGCCTGATCGAGAAGCTCGATGACGCGGTCGAACTCAGCGACGAGGCCCTCGGCGTAGAAACCGACTTCGACGAGGCGCCCTCTGACGACCCCGAAACCGAGATCGACCGCACCTACTGACCCGTAGCCGCGCAATCTGACCCGTTGCCGCGCAATCGACTTTGCAAAAAGTGCCCCAAGAATCGAATCTTGGGGCACTTTTCGCAAAGTCGCTCGAGCGGACGGCGAGCAGACGGCGCGCGGGCGGGTCAGGGGCGGGTCAGGCGAGGTGCTCCACGACGTATTCGATCGAGGAGATGAGGGCGCGAACATCTGCGGGGTCGATCGCGACGAAGGTCGCGATGCGCAGCTGGTTGCGGCCGAGCTTGCGGTACGGCTCTGTGTCGACGATGCCGTTGGCGCGCAGCACCTTGGCGACGGCGGCCGCGTCGATCGAGTCGTCGAAGTCGATGGTGACGACCACCTGTGAGCGGTGATCGGGGTCGATCACGAACGGCGTCGTATAGCTGGTGGCCTCGGCCCAGGCGTAGAGGGCGTTCGACGACTCTGCGGTGCGAGCGGATGCCCAGGCGAGGCCGCCCTCGGAATTGATCCACTGGGTCTGGCTTGACATGAGCAGCAGTGTCGCAATGGCCGGCGTATTCAGCGTCTGGTTCAGCCGCGAGTTGTCAATGGCATTCTTCAGGCTGAGAAACTCGGGAATGTACCGGCCCGACGCGGCGATGCGCTCGACGCGCTCGAGGGCGGCGGGGGAGAAGAGGCCGATGTAGAGGCCTCCGTCTGACGCGAAGTTCTTCTGCGGGGCGAAGTAGTAGACGTCGGTCTCGGCGATGTCGACGTCGATTCCGCCGGCGGCACTCGTCGCGTCGATGACTGTCAGGGCATCCGCATCGCCGTGTACGCGCTTCACGGGCGCCATGACGCCGGTGCTCGTCTCGTTGTGCGGCCAGGCGTAGACGTCGATACCCTCGAGCACCTCGACCTCACTGCGCGACCCGCCCGGGGCGGAAATGACATGCGGGGCGGTGAGGAACGGGGCGGCGGCAGCGGCAGCGAACTTCGAGCCGAACTCGCCGAACGTGAGGTTCTCGCTGCGGGTCTCGATGAGACCGAACGCCGCGGCGTCCCAGAAGGCGGTCGAACCGCCGTTGCCGAGCACGACTTCGTACCCGTCGGGCAGCCGGAACAGCTGCGAAAGGCCTTCGCGAAGCTCGCCAACGAGGTTCTTGACGGGCGCCTGGCGGTGCGAGGTGCCGAGAATGGATGCTCCGCGAACCGTGAGGTCGGTGAGCTGTTCGGCGCGAATCTTCGATGGGCCGCAACCGAAGCGACCGTCGGCGGGCAAAAGGGTACTGGGAATCTGCAGAGCGGGCATGACTGCAAGTGTACCGATGACCCTCCCTCCGGCTTCTGTGGAGTGTCATACTGCGAAGTGCCGTAGCAACCACGCGGAACAGTAGGCTTGTGATCTACGTGCGCAACAAAGCAGGGAGCGGCCGTTGGCGGATTTGATCGACACCACCGAGATGTATCTCCGAACGATTCTCGAACTCGAAGAGGAGAACATCACGCCCCTGCGCGCCCGCATCTCAGAGCGCCTCGGACACTCGGGCCCCACCGTGTCGCAGACCGTCGGCCGCATGGAGCGCGACGGCCTCGTTGTGGTCTCAGCCGACCGTCACCTCGAACTCACTGTGCCCGGCCGTCGTAAGGCCGTGCACGTGATGCGCAAGCACCGGCTCGCCGAGCGGCTGCTGAGCGACGTGATCGGGCTCGACTGGGAGTATGTGCACGAAGAAGCATGCCGCTGGGAGCATGTGATGAGCGAGCAGGTCGAACGCCGCATTCTCGAGATGCTCGACCATCCCACGGAGTCGCCCTACGGCAACCCCATCCCCGGGCTCGAAGAGCTGGGCGATACCGAAGCGATTCCCTTCACTCGCGGCGTCGTGAACATCGTCACGCTCGTACACGGTGCCGTCGGCCCGCAGACGAAGACCATCCGCCGGCTCGGCGAACCTGCGCAGGTCGACCCTGAACTGCTGCTGCAGCTGAAGCAGTCAGGCGTCGTGCCCGGCAACAGCGCTGCCTTCTCGTCGGCCGGCTCCTATGTTCTCGTCGAGGTCGAAGGCTTCACTCAGGGCCTCGAGTTGCCCAACGAGGTTGCGAGCCACATCTTCGTGGGCATTTGAACTCGTTTGTGCGCCGCCGCTTCTGCGGCGCACATTGCGGCTGGCGACACAACAGCACTGTTGGCCGCTACCGACACGAAACGCGACGAGCGCGGTCGTCGCGTTTCGTTGATGCCGCTTTCCGATGGCGACCCTCGTCTGGGGGGCATTCGACCCACATTTAGTGGAGAGATGGTTCGGGGACCACAACCAATTGTTAATGAGCGCGACATTTCCCGTTACCAATTTGTTGCAAAAGGGCGTTTCAGGGTGACAAAACACGAGCCCTCCCGTATTCTCTAACGAGTCCGAGGGGCGTGAAATCGCCCCCACGAAGCAATATCAAGACACAGACAAACCCGTACGGCACGCATCCTTACCCAGTGCGACCCGCCGTTCGGGGTGGCACTTTTCGTTGCCGCACACCGTGCCGGAGGAATACATTTTGCCCTTTTCGAGCGAAACGCCCGACTCACCCGAGTCGCAGCACAACCCGAAAACCCCAGACAGTGCCACCACCCCGGTACACCCGACCCGGCGATCGCTTCGTGAGGCGCAAGCCCGAAGCGAAGCGCAGGCGCCCAGCACCGCTGCTATAGCGGCCAATGCCGCGACCGTGACGGGCGCCGCGACCGTGACCGGTGCCGCAGCGGAAAGCGCGGCTGCCGTTGTCGCGACGGGCACTGCAGTCGAGCTGAAGAAGCCGGCTCCTGTCGCCACTGCTTCAACAACGGTGGCCTCCGCCGCGAAGGCCATCAAGCCCGTACCTCCCGTCGCTTCGAAGCCCCGCTTCACGCGCCCCACGCGGCGCGGAATCATCAGCACCGTCGTCATGACCGCAGCCGCAGCTCTCGTGGCGACCATGGCTCTGCCGGCCTACGCTTTCTCGACGAACGGCGCGTTCGACCCGAGCGCATCCACTCAGTCGATCACCACCGGTCAGCAGTCGCTCGCGGTCGACGCCTCTGCCGCCAACGCGACCGTGAGCCGCGACAATTACCAAGCTCCCACCAAAGACGAGCTCGCCGCCCAGCAGCAGGCTGCCGCGGCAGCAGCTGCCGCCGCGGCTGCCCAGGCCGCAGCGTTGAAGGTGACGGCTGTGGTTTCAGCGGCATCGAGTGGCGCCTCGGCAGCTGTCGTCGATAACGCCCCGGTTCAGCCGTACGACGGCAACGCCGTGGTCGCGTACGCCAAGCAGTTCGTCGGCGTCGTGCCCTACGGCAACGGCAACAGCCCCGACACGAGCTTCAGTTGCGACGGCCTCGTACAGTACGTGATGAAGCACTTCGGCATCAACCTGCCGCGCACCGTCAGCAACCAGGCCGCCATGGGTGTGCGCATCCCCGCTTCCGAGGCGCAGCCAGGCGACGTGATGATCTACCCCATCGGTCACACGGAGATCTACGCCGGCAACGGCATGGCGGTGACGGCACCCGACTGGGGCCGTATGGTCGAGTTCGACCCAGTGTGGGGCAGTTACTACTTCGTTCGGTACTACCCGAACTCGTAACAGGCCTGGGCTGACTCGAGCTGGGCTGACTCGAGCTGGCGACCCGACCCGCGTCGTTACGCGAATGTGACAAATGATGAAAGCTCGCGTATTCTTTTGATGTGCCTTTATTTCGGCACACGAAAGAAGACGTCTTGCCTACACCAGCCCGTTTCGCCCGTCGCGGAGTCGTCAGCGCCATTGTCGTTGCAGCTGTAGGCGCGCTCGTTGCAACCATGGCGCTGCCGGCATTCGCCTTCTCGACAACCGGAGCGTTCGACCCGGCGAGCTCCGGTCGCGCGCTCGCCGCAGGTCAGCAGTCGCTGCAGAGCGACGCGAACGCCGCCGTAGCGCCGGTCGGCCGCGACGAATACCTCGCTCCCACAGAAGAAGATCTAGCCGCAGCCAGGGCCAAGGCGGCCGCCGAAGCTGCGGCCGCTGCGGCAGCGGCTGCCGCGCAGGCTGCGGCGCTTCGGGTCACGACGGTCACGAGTGCCGCCGCGAGTGGTGCGAGCACCCCTGTCGCCGTCAATCCGCCTTCGGGGCCGTACAGCGGTCAGGCCGTCGTCGACTATGCGATGCAGTTCGTCGGCAAAGTGCCGTACGGCGCGGGCGCCAGCCCCGACACGAGTTTCGGCTGCGACGGTCTCACGCAATACGTCTTCGGGCAGTTCGGCATCTCTCTGCCGCGTACTGTGAGCAGACAGGCGGCCCTGGGTACCCGAATCGCTCCCGAAGACGCGCAACCGGGCGATCTCATGATCTACCCGATCGGGCACGTCGGAATATACGCGGGGGTCGATTCGACAACGGGTCGCCAGATGATGATCCATTCGCCCGACTGGGGCCGCTGTGTCGAATACGACCCGGTGTGGGGTAGCTACTACTTCGTGCGACTGGGTATCTGAGGCGACTGGGTATCTGAGGCGACTGGGTATCTGAGACGGTGGGCATCTGACGCGGCGGGCAGCCGAGAGCAGTGCATTTGCTGCGTGAGGAGACATGCGACTAGGCATGCGGGCGTGTTGATGAGAAACTGAGTACTTGATCAGTTCTCCTTCTTCCCCTCTCGGCCAGCGCCAGCGCCATCGTGGTCAGCGCCATGACGGCCAGTGCCCCCTCGGCGGTGACGCGTGAAAGCCCCGTCGAGGCGCCTGGCTCAGGTGCTTGTCATGACCGCCGCTCTGGGGCTCATCGCCACCATGGCGATTCCGGCCTACGCGTTCAGCACGAGTGGGGCGTTCGATCCGTCGATGCAGGAGGCTATCGGCGGCGCGCAGTCGGTGACGAGCGATGAGCTTCAGGCGGCGCCGAATGTGAGTCGCGATGCATACGATGCGACGACGGAGGCTGAACTCGACGCCCAGAAAGCAGCCGCTGCGGCAGCGGCAGCGGCCGCCGCGCAGGCCGCGCTGCTCAAACTCTCTTCGAGCAGCGCCGTAGCCGCGTCGACGTACCCGTCGACGGTGTCGCCCGAGGTGCAGGCGCTGGCGCAGCAGATCATGGCGGCGGTCGGCACGGGTCAGCTGGTGGGCTCGAGGCCCGACCACATCAAAGAGATCAATTACCTCGCGCAAGGCCAGGTCGTGCCCAGTTGCGGCGTCGACTACCGTATTCTGCAGACCATCAAGGTCGCTCTCGACAACTTCAGCAAGGTCGGCGTGAGCGACATCAACAGGGCGTGCACGGGGCAACTCGAGGGTGCCGGATCCATCTCTCCGCACAACCGCAACGGGGGCGGTCACGCGGTCGACTTCTACATTCTGAACGGGCACAGCCTGACCGGCGGCGACTCCGACTCCATGAAACTCTTGCGAATACTCGACCCGCTGGTGCCGCCCAACTCCGACGTCGGCCAGAGCGAATGCCGGGCATCCGGTTCGGGCTTCGTGAATCTCTCGGAGTTCAACGACTCGTGTTCGCATCTGCATATCGACTTCATCAGCGCGCGCGGCGCTTCTTTGCTGCCCGAACAGTAGCCTCGGCGACTCCCGGCACCGTCGACAGCGGATGCCCGGGCGCGCGCCTTTGTGAACAATCGGTTACAGCTTGCCGAAACTCCCGCCCGGAAAATATGCGCACGCAATATTCTTTGTTAGCCTGATGCCCTGATATTCATCGAAGTGCCCAAGGAGAGCTTGTGATCGAGCCAGGCAGCATCCCCACCAGGGGTGAGCGCCTGCTTCGCGCGCGAATACTCACCGGCATGCATTCGCATCGGATACACACCGTTCGCACCCTTGTGCGTTCGTGAAGGCGTTGTCATTGTGACAACGCCTTTTTTTGTGCATTCGCGGCCCATGCCCGCCGACCCTGCAGCACTCGACGACTATCTCCGCACATCGAATACTTGGTAGCCGACCAGGCATTGCGAAAGGATAAAGATGCGAACGCTGGTGCTGAACGCGGGGTACGAACCGCTGGGTGTTGTCTCATATCGTCGAGCGCTGGTGCTCGTCATGAACGACAAAGCGAAGATCGTCGAGGCCGACGACGATGATCCGGTGTGGGCGACGTCTGGCGCCTACGATCGGCCGTCGGTCATCCTGCTCACGCGCTATGTGAAGATTCCCTCGTCGCGGCAGGTGCCGGTGAGTCGTCGGGGAGTGCTGCGCCGCGACAACCAGCGGTGCGTCTACTGCGGGGCGAACGCCACGACGGTCGACCACGTGCAGCCGCGGTCGCGCGGCGGAAAAGACACCTGGGAGAACCTCGTGGCCTGCTGCCTGAAGTGCAATAACGTGAAGAGCGACAAGACGCCGGCGGAGATGGGCTGGAAGCTGAAGAACCCGCCGCGCATGCCGCACCACGCCGGATGGTTCGTTCGCGGCGTGGAACGGGCTCAGCCCGAGTGGGAGAACTACCTGCAGGCGGCCGCCTGAGCATCAGCTGGCGGGTAGCGGATGCTCGCCGGCGGTTCGCACGTGTCACCGGCGTCGCCCGCTCGCGACTGCTACACGATGCGAATGAAGATGTATGAGCCCCAGAGGCCCGGGTTGTGGGTGACATAACGACCCCAGTCGGGGGAGTGGATGACGCCGCCGTTGCCGTCGTAGATGCCGATGTGCTGGTTCGGCCACACCACGAGGTCTCCGGCGCGAACCTCAGAGGATGACACCTGGATTCCCATGGCGGTCTGGCGGCTCACGAGGCGGGGCAGCGAGATTCCGAAGTGGCCGTACACCCATTGGGTGAGCCCGTCACAGCCGAAGCCGGCGCTGGGTGAGGCGCCAGCGCTGTAGGGAACGACGCCGACGTACTGTTCGGCGTAGGCGACCACGGCGTCGCCGTTGAACTGTTGCGTGGGGGCATCGTTGACGGCGCCCGACGAACCGCTGCCGGAGTCGCTGCTTCCGCCGCTTGAACTGGAGCCGGAGCTGTCGGATGAGCCGCTCGAGCTGCCCGAACTACCTGAGTCGCCCGAATTGCCTGAGCTGCCCGAATTGCCCGAATCGCCCGACGAACTCTGGCTCGGTGCCGGGTTCGCCGCGGCCTGTGCCGCAGCGGCAGCGTCGGCTGCGGCCTGTGCGGCGGCTGCAGCCTGTTCGGCCGCAACCTGTGCCTCACGAGCCGCTTCGACGCCGGCGTTGTAGTCGGCTTCGGTCTTCATTGCAGTGTCGGTGAGCGCGGCAAGCTGAACGGTGAGCTCGGCCTGGTGGCCGTCTTGCTCGAGCAGCGCACTCTTCAGGGTCTGCTGCGCGCCCACAGCGCTGTTGAGGGAGGCTTGTGCGGCATCCGCCAGCGACGACAGGGCCGCCTCGGCCGTGTCGGCCTGGGCGCTCAGCGAAGCAGCGTCGTTGGCGTCTTTGGTGGCTTGGGCGAAGATCTTCGACGAGGTCTCGCTGAGCTTGCTCATTGCGCCGAGCTGGTAGAGCAGGTCTGAACTCTTGTCGCCGCCGACGAGCAGCTGCATCGAGAGGTCGCCCCCTCCGGCCGAGCGAGCGAATTGGGCGGTGAGCGCCGTGGCCTGCTTGCGTGAGGCGTCGGCCTGCGTCTGGGCTGCAGTAGCCTGCTGCCGTAACTGGTCGGCCTTGAGCTTACCGGCGTTCAGGGCATCCTGAGCCGCCTGGTTCTCGGCCCACGCCTTGTCGGCGGCGGCTTGGGCGGCGTCGACCTGTTGCTGCAGGCCGGCGATGAGCGACTGCAGCTGCGACATCTCGGTGGCGGTCGCCGCCGCGTTGCCGCGTGCCGCGACCACGTCGTTCCAGCTCGGGTAGTTCGTGGCGTAGACGGGGCTACCGGGGGTGATAGCGGCAGTCAGCGCGACCGCGACGATGGTGGCCGTGACCACGAGGGCTCGCCAGCGCCTGCTCACACGGGGCTCGCGGGGAATCGTGGACTGCATGAATTACCTCTGACTGTTAACTCTCGTAACAGGGGTAACACACGCAACGCGAGTCACACCTATAACACCAACAACAGAAATAACAGTAGCAACACACCGGCGTTTCGCGAACAAAAGTTTGCGCGACCGAAACATGGGCGCCGGCAGCGACCGCGCGGCGCGCTAGAAGTCGTCCACGTGCAGGTGGTCGCAGGTGTCGGAGAAGCCCGAGAAGTTCTTCGTGCTCACCGAGGTTCCCGCGGATGCTCGGCACTCGCTCTGGCCGAGGCCCGAGCCGTACGGCATCATCGGGTCGAGCGTCTTGATGAGCGCGATGGAGGCGTTGTTCGCGCCGTCGAGGCGCATGCCGCCCACCGAGGTGAAGTCGACTGCGTGCCCGCCGCCGTTCTTGTAGTGGTTGGAATAGATGCCGGCGCCCTCGATCTGGCCGGTGCAGCGGCGGTTGATGTCGCTCACACCAGCGCTGCCGAACGCGCGCACGGCCGTGACGAGGGCCTGCAGAATGACCACGTCGATGCCGCAGTTCTGCACCTGCTTGCCCTGGGCGATGTAGGCGATCTCGAAGATGTGGTCAGGGGTCGACCCGTGGAAGGTTCCGTCGGCGACATCGCCCATCAGCTCCTCTGCCAGAGCCTGCGCGTCTGACCCGACGTTTCCGACCACGACGGCGCCCCCGCTGCCACGCGCTGCGGCCGCCGCAGCTGCTGCGGCTGCCGCGGCCGCAGCAGCGGCAGCAGCGCGTGCAGCGACTCCGGCCTGATACTGAGCCTCGGTCGTGGCCAGGTTCTGCTGCAGCGAGGCGAGCTGCGCGTTCAGCTCGTCTTGGTGCGCGGTCTGCTCTTGCAGTGCGGCGATCATCGCTTGTTGCGCCTGGGCTGCTGCCTGCAGTGCGGCCTGGGCCGCCGCCGCAAGGCCGGCCAGGGCATCCTTCGCCACCTGCGCCTGCTGGCTGACCGAAGCGGCCTCGTTGCTGTCTTGCTTGGCCTGGTTGTAGATGTCGGTGACGGTCTGCGTCAGCTTGCCCATGGAGCTGAGCTGCGAAAGCAGGTCGCTCTGCTGCTGAGAACTGCCGCCGAGCAGCAGGCTCGTAATGTTGTTGCCGCCGCCGGATCGCGCTAGTTGTGCCGCGATCAGTGCCGCCTGACGGCTCGAGGCGTCGGCCTTCGTCTTCCAGCTCGCTGCGCTGGCCGCAAGCGAGTCGGCCTTGCTCTGGCCCGCCGCGAGGGCGGCTTCGGCCTTGTCGTCTTCGTCGGTGCGCTGCGCGACGAGCTGTTGCGCCGCGACGACCTTCGCCTGCAGATCGCTGATGATGTTGTTGATCTTGGTGATCTCGTCTTGCTTGGCCGACTCGTTCGCCTGCGCGGCTTGCACGTCGGCCCAGCTCGGGTAGTCGTCGGCAGAGGCTGCCGGCGCCGCGATGGTGGCGGTCGTCACGACGAGCGCGGTCGCCAAGAGGCCGACCCCGATCATCCGGAGTCGGGAAAAAAGGCCGCGCTGGGTACTGGATGGTCTCGTCATGACTGTGCCATGTCTAACATCCGGCCTGCGTGTCACCCGGTTGGGGTGGCGGCGTTGCGTGAAGCTGGTCGACTGCTGTGTGCGGGGTGTGCGGCCATGCGGCACGGGGTGTTTGATCGGATGCCCGCTGGGCGTTTCGGCGGAGGTGGACGTGCATGCCCCCAATACGTCGACACATCGGCTCTGCTCCGCCCGAAGTCCCGTTCGGGCATGAAGGGGCGGTTCGAACAGGAGCCGCTCGCTCTTGCTAAACTCGTGCGGTCAGCCTCTGTAGCTCAATGGAAGAGCAAGTCCGTCCTAAGGATTAGGTTGGGGGTTCGAGTCCCTCCAGGGGCACCAGAAGGTCACGCCTCTCGCGGCACCCGGTGCTACGCTCGCCCGTATGAAGGCAACGCCGGCTGACATCGCGCTGATCTGTGACGAGCTGCCCGAGGTCGAGCTCGGCACCTCGTGGGGCGGGCGGCCGACGTACAAGGTGCCGCGCGGGCCGAAGGGCAAGGGGTTCGTCATCTATCGCGCGCCCGGCAAGACGGCCATCGACCCGTCGAATGGTGAACCGTTCACCGACCTGCTGGTGATCTCGGTGGCCGACGAAGACGCCAAGCTGGCGTTGGTTCAGGATGACCGGCTGCCGTTTTTCACCATCGATCACTTCAGCGGATACAACGCCGTGCTGGTGCAGCTGAGCAGACTGGGCGAGATCGATCGTGACCAGCTGGCCGAGATTCTTGCGGAGGCGTGGGCGGCTAAGGCGCCGAAGAAGCTTGTG
The DNA here is from genome assembly GCA_025463765.1 of Subtercola sp. Taxonomy (GTDB): domain Bacteria; phylum Actinomycetota; class Actinomycetes; order Actinomycetales; family Microbacteriaceae; genus Subtercola. The sequence goes on from JAODBC010000041.1 coordinate 18,184, forward strand.
GACGAGTACTTCGCGCACGACCGAACCGCCGGCCGCTGAGCGCGATGACGGCTCAGGAGACGACGACGCAGACGTCGTCGGGTGCGGTGAAGGGAACCGCGCGCGATGACGGCACGCTCGAGTTTCTCGGCGTTCCGTTCGCCGAGCCGCCCGTCGGTGAGCTGCGGTTTCAGCCGCCCGCGCTGCGTGCGCCCTGGAGCGGAGTGCGCGAAGCGACCGGGTATGGGCCGACCGCCCCGCAGCCCGCCGGTGAGGGGCCCGTGGGCGAGCTGCTGCCGAATCGCATTGAGGTCGGTGACGACTATCTGAACCTGAACGTCTGGAGCCCCGGGCTGGGCGGTGCGGCGCCGGTCATGGTGTTCATCCACGGTGGTGCCTTCAGTACGGGGTCGGGCTCGGTGTCGACGTACAACGGGGAGGCGTTCGCCCGCGACGGCGTTGTACTCGTGACAATCAACTACCGGCTCGGGGCCGACGGCTTCTTCTGGGTGGGGGAGGGCGTGCCGAACCTCGGGCTGCTCGACCAGGTCGCTGCGCTCGAATGGGTGCGCGACAACATCGCCGCGTTCGGCGGTGACCCCGCGAACGTGACCGTTTTCGGCGAATCCGCCGGCGCCATGAGCGTCGTCACGCTGATGGCGATGCCACGCGCGAAGGGGCTGTTCCATCGCGCGATCGCCGAATCAGGCGCGGGCGTGTCGGTGATCAGCCCGGGTTCTGCGAAGAAGGTGGCCGCTCGGATGGGCGAGATTCTCGGCGTCGAGCCCACTCGTGCCGCGATCGCCGATGTGCCGCACGACGTGCTGCTCGCTGCGGCCGCACAGCTGGGCGCCGAGATCTCGAAACGCCCGCGCAAGAAACTCTGGGGCGACGTCGCCCGCAACCTGATGACGTTCGAGCCGATCGTCGACGGCGACGTGCTGCCGGGCATCCCCGAAGACCTGATCGCTGCAGGGGCGAGCAATGACGTCGCACTGCTCATCGGAACGAACGCCGACGAAGCCAACCTGTTCTTCGTGCCGACCGGCGCCGCTCAGTCCATGTCGCCGATCGTGGCCCGGCTCTTCGCGTGGGTCTACGGCGCCCGGCGCCCGGGCACGGTGCGGCGGTACAAGCGAAACCGGCCCGGAGCGAACGGCGGCACGCTCGCGTCGGCCATTCTGACCGACGGCTTCTACCGCATGCCCGCCCTGCGCCTGGCAGAGGCTCACCCCGACGCCTACGTCTACGAGTTCGCGTGGCAGTCGCCGGCGTTCGATGGCCGGCTCGGCGCGAGCCACGCGATGGAATTGCCGTTCGTCTTCGACACCCTCGACGACCCCGCCGCAGCGGCCATGCTCGCGGGCCGGCATCCGCACGAACTCGCGACCGAGATGCACGCGACCTGGGTGCGTTTTGCGAAGACCGGCGACCCGGGCTGGCCGCACTACACCGCGCAGAGCCGCGCCAGTATGCGGTTCGACTCGTCGTCTCGGCTGACAGTGGATGATCGTGCCGACGAGCGCGTTCTCTGGCCCACGAGGTCACGCGCCGCGCGAGGGTGATTCTTGCCATCTGCTGAGCGTTCGGTAAGAATGTGTCTCATAGCCCATCGCACCGCCGCCATCGGCCGCGATGAGGGCCCCCGGGCGCGCAGTTGCAGCGGAGCGGTTTCTTCGTGGAGACCCATGCCAGCCGATTCCCCCCTCACCGCGAAGATCGCGCCCCTTTTGCGCGTCGCCGACGCCACGGCACAGGAGGGGCGAACGGATGCGGCGGCCAACGCTTTTGCCGAGCTGGCGCTGCTCAGCCTTCGCAGAGGCGACTGGAACCAAGCGGAGGCCTTTGCCGCGCGAGCGACCGAGCTGGCACGGCTCGCCCCTAAGGGGCCAGCCGAATCTGCCGCACTTCTCGCATCGGCCCTCGTGCCGGCGGGCCGCGGCGAGTTGTCGACCGCCTTCGGCGCGCTGGACTCGGTGAAGGGTCGGCCTGTCGGCACGAATGCGACCATCGTCGAACCGCTCGCTCTGCACATTCACCTCATCGTGCTGATCGGGCTGAACGACTGGTTCGAGCTGGGGCGGCTGACCGAGCGGTCGGAGGGCACGCCCGTGACGCGATACTTTCAGCGCAACGAGTGGCTGGCGCTGCGTCTTCTCGCGGCGTGGCACCTGAACGACGTGGTGCTCTCCGATGCCATTCTCACGGAGTGGGGCGACGCCCTCGACGTCGGCTCAGACCCGTACTTTCACACGTTTCGCGGGCTGCTGCTGGATCGGGATGGCCGTCACGTCGAAGCGATCGCGGCCATCCGTCGTTCGATCGAGCTCGTCGGGCCCGCCGAAGACCCGCTGGGCCGCACCTGGATTCGCCTCGTGGCAGGCAGCGCCCTCACGCGGCGCGGCGACACTCCCGAAGAAGGGCTGGGCCTGTACCGGGAGGCGCGCGAAGAGCTCGACCGGCTCGGGGCCCGCGTGTTCGTCGCACGCTGCGACTCCATCATGGCGACGTCGCTGAGGCGGCTCGGGGCGCTCGGGGTGTCGGTGGCGCAGAATCCGCTTTCGACGCTGAGTCCGCACCAGCACCGCGTGGCGACGCTGGTCGCCGATGGTCACACGAATCGAGAGATCGGGCAGATGCTGAGCGTCAGCACGAAGACCGTCGACTTTCACGTCGGCAACATTCTGGCGCGGCTGAGCCTGCCCAGTCGGCGGCACATTCGCGATCTGATACACCGTTCGCACCAGTAACTTCTCGCACCGATGAAGGAGGGTGTAGCTCCGCTACTCGCCATGCACGCCGCGCTCATCGACGCGCGCCGTTGACGCGGGCTCCGCATCCTCGTCTTCGACGGGAAGCTCGGCTGCGACGGGAAGCTCGTCTGCGGTGCCGCGACTGCGGGCGATCGCCCAACCCACCAGCGCCGCCGAGACGACGGTGAGAACCAGCGCTGAGAGGGTGACCGCTGACTGGAACTGAACCGTCTGTTCGCTGCTCCAGTTCGAGGTGGCGATGTTGCCAGTGAAGAGCGCGGCAATGATGGTGCCGGCCACGGCGATGCCGACGCCAGAAGACACCTCGGTCGCGGTGTCGGTGAGCGCCGCACCGATCGAGGTGCGGTTCTTGGGCAGGCCGGTGATCACGTTCATGGCGGCGACGACTCCGACGACACGCAGCCCGGCAGCGACGAGGGCGAGAGCAATGGCGATATAGACGTAGCCGTAGCTGTTCAGTACCGCATAGACGCCGAGCCCGACGACGACCGTTGCCCCGCTCATCCATGCGGCCTTCTTCAGCCCGACGCGCTGCACGAACGGATTCACCAACGGGCCTGCCCCGAGCAGCACGACGACCTGCGGCAGCATGCCGAGAGCGGCGAGCGCGGGCGGCCAGCCCCAGTCGAGCTGCAATTGCAGAGTGACGAGGTAGCCGAGCCCCGCGGTCGCCAGCCCGGCGGCGGCCTTGATGGCGAGTCCGCTCGAGACAAGAGGCCGGGCGACAAGCGCGAGGTCGAGAAGTGGATGCTCGGCGAAACGCTCACGCAGAACGAACGCGATGGCAGAGGCGGCGGCCGCCGCGGTCGCCGCCCAGGGCGCCCAAGAAGTGGGCCCGTCGTCGACGAAGAGCGTCGGTGTGACGAGGGCGAGCACGATGGTCGCGGTGCCCAGAACGGCGCCCAGAACATCCACTGGGTCGCGGTGCAGCTCGGCGGGGTCGTCGGTGGCGACGCCGAAACGGATGCCGATGATGGCGAACGCGGCGATCGGCACGTTGATCAGAAGCAGAACCTGCCACGGCGCGACAGCGAGCACGAGGCCGCCGACGGTCGGGCCGATGGCGAGACCGACGAGTCCGACGGTCGAGATGAGGGTGATCGCACGAACGCGCAGGCTCTCGCTGCCGAACAGGCGAAAGGCGAGGGCCATCGAGAGCGGCGTGGTCATCGCAGCTGCGAGACCCATGAGGGCGCGAACGACGATCAGTTGTTCTGCCGTCGTGACGAAGGCCGTCGCGAGGCTCGCGAGGCCGAGCAGTACGAGGCCGATGAGCATGATGCGGCGCCGGCCGAACCGGTCGGCGATGGCGCCGAACACCAGCATCAGGCCGCCGAAGACGACCGCATACGCTCCGGTGACCCACTGCAGAGAGACGGTGGAGGCGTGCAGGTCGTGACCGATGGTGGGCAGCGCAACGTTCAAGATCGAGTTGTCGAGCATCTCGAAGAGAAAGATGGCGGAGAGCCCGGCGAGGGCGACCCAGGCCTCGCGCAGAGTGGCGGGAGAGCGGGACGGCTCGCGGGGGCCGAGAGGCCGGGGCAAGTCCGGGGGAGAGCTAGACGAACGCTGTTCGATATTCACGAACTAAGTTATACGGTAGGAACAATGTTCGTGTCAAGCTAGGATTGGGCCATGTCCGTCGATCCGAAGCAGCGCCGAGCCGCTCGGCATGCCCCTCCCGTTCTCGCGACCGCGGAGCCTGTTCCGCGCAAGGCGCCCATCACCGTTGAACGCATCACCGATGCAGCACTCGAGATCGTGGCGACACAGGGTTACGACGCCCTGACGATGCGCAGCGTGGCGGCTCTTCTCGACACCGGCCCCGCCTCGCTCTATGCGCACGTGGTGAACAAGGCCGATATCGATGAGCTGATCATCGGGCGGCTCTGCGCACGGCTCGTGCTGCCCGAACCCGATCCGCTCAGCTGGCGAGAGCAGATCTTCGATGTCTGCGCTCAGCTGCGCGATCAGTATCTGGCGTACCCGGGCGTCTCGCGTGCTGCGATGGCGATGGTGGTGACGAATCTCGATGTGCTGCGGCTGAACGAGGGGATGCTTGCGATAGTGCTCGCCGGCGGCATTCCCGCTCAGACCGCCGCCTGGGCGATCGACGCCCTCACGCTGTACGTCGGCGCCTACACGCTCGAGATCTCGTTGAAGACTCGTCGCGCGAGCCAAGGAGACGACGAGTGGCTGGTCGGCAGAGAGGAGCGCGACGAGGTGATCCGTCGTTTCGAGGCCCTGCCTGCCGACCAGTTTCCGCAGACTCGGCGTTATGCGGCCGAGCTGACCTCGGGTACCGGCCACGAGCGCTTCGACTTCGCCATCGGCCAGATCATCGGCACCCTGGAATAGACGCTCTTCTTACAATGGTTATAGGCATAACCATCGCGAAGAACATAGCTTTGGCACAGCTGGGGAGAGACGCCGGGCGAAACTCGCGACTCATTGGACGACGTGATCAGTTTCGCCGTCGTACGCGGGGCGGGGCGGGGCGGGGCGGGGCGGGCGAAGCGTCGCCGCTAATTCTGTGCGGCTAACTCTGTGCGGCGAACTACGATGCCGGTAGCAGGCTGACGGGGGGAGGTGACGTGCGGTTCTGGAGTTGGTTGGGGCGGCGCGACCCGGTATACGCGGCGCTGCGACGCGCGACGCGCACGGCGATCATCATGCCCACGCTGTTCGCGGTCGGCGCGCGGGTGATCGGCGACGCAGAGGTCGCCACGTTCGCCGCCTTCGGATCGTTTGCGATGCTGTTGCTGGTGGATTTCAGTGGCCCGATGTGGCAGCGCATCGAGGCGCAGATCGCCTTGGCCGTCACGGGAGCGGTACTCGTCGTGCTCGGCACGCTCGCGTCGTCTCCGGTGTGGCTAGCCGCCATCGCGATGGCGGCGGTGACGTTCGCGGTGCTCTTCGTGGGCACGGTGAGTTCGGTGCTGGCGTCGGCGAGCACGTCGTTGCTGCTCGCGTTCATTCTGCCTGTCACGCTGCCGGGTGGTGTCGAGCAGATTCTGCCTCGACTGGCCGGCTGGGGGCTCGCCTCGGTGGTCGGTGTGCTGGCCATCGCGTTGCTCTGGCCTGCTCCGGTGCGCGAACCGTTGCGCAAGGGAGCCGCACACGCGTGCCAGGCCGTGGCCGCGCGGCTGCGAGCCGACGTCGAGTTCATTCTGAGCGGCCGTGATCCGCAGCTCGGTGCCGAATACGACCGGGCGATCGTGCACTCTGACGAGGCCGTCGCCGCTTTGCACAAGCTCTTTCTCGCCACCCCCTACCGCCCGACGGGCTTGAGCACTTCGGCTCGCACGGTCGTGCGGCTCATCGACGAGCTGAACTGGCTGCAGGCGATCGTCGCCGAGTCACCCCGCTACGATCCGTCGGCACCCGATGCGGCTCGCAGCGCTCACGTGACCGCCTGCCGGGTGAAGTCGGCCGCCGCAGCCGTGCTCGAGACCGGCGCCGAGCTTCTACTGCAGACCGGTGGCGCTCCGGCCGAGCTCGAGGCGGCGCTGGCGCGGCTGACGGATGCCCGCAGGGCGGTCGAGGCGAGTGCAACCGTGCAGGTTCCGGTGCCGCGGGCGTCGGCGTCGGGTGACTCGTCAGATGCCGACCCCGTGCACGACTTCATCTCGGCCCTCGACCCGCGCTTTCGCGCCCAGGAACTCAGCTACGCGGTCTCGCAGATCGGCGGAAACATCGCCCTCACCGCCGAGGCCGAACGCCGAACGTGGTGGCAGCGGCTGCTCGGGCGGCAGCCGGGCAACCTCGTGGGTACGTTCAGCGCCGGGGCGCAGCGGGCGGCGGCGCAATTCGAGTGGCATTCGGTGTGGTTGCACAACAGCATCCGCGGTGCAGCCGCCCTCGGCATCGCCGTCTCGCTGGCCGACGTGAGCGGTCTGCAGCACTCGTTCTGGATCGTGCTCGGCACCCTCTCGGTGCTGCGCTCGAACGCCCTGAGCACCGGGCAGAACGCTTTGCGCGGCGTGCTCGGCACCGTGATCGGAGTGGCGATCGGCGCGGTCGTGCTGTTCGCGATCGGGCCGAACACCACCCTGCTCTGGGTCTTGCTGCCGCTGGCGATTCTCGTCGCCGGTGTGGCGCCGACGGTGATCTCGTTCGCGGCCGGGCAGGCCGGCTTCACCGTCACCCTCGTGTTGCTGTTCAACATCATCTCGCCGACCGGGTGGAGCGTCGGGTTGTTCCGCATCGAAGACATCGTGCTCGGTTGCGCAGTCAGCCTGCTGGTGGGGCTGTTGTTCTGGCCGCGCGGGGCGGCGGCTGCACTGCGCACAGCGCTCGCCGATGCCTACGCCGAAACCGTCACGTATCTCACCGCCGCCGTCGCGTTCGGGGTCGGTCGATGCGACACGAGCGCCGTGGCCCGGCCCGCGCCGAGCGCGCAGGCTCAGCGTGCGGCGGCTGCCTCACGGCGACTGGATGACACGTTCCGCACGTATCTCGCAGAGCGCGGCCCGAAGCAGGCTCCGCTCGCTCAAGTCACGGCGGCCGTTGCGGGGGTCGCGGCAATGCGGCTCGCCAGTGACGCGATCCTCGACGTCTGGCAGGGCGAGAACACCCCCACCGAAGCCGAGCGGTCGATGGCCCGCATCGCGCTCGAAATGACGACGGATGAAGTGAAGGAGTGGTTCCGCGACTTCGGCGAGAAGCTCGTCGCGCGCGAGCCGCTTCCTGCTCCGCTCGGGCGCGATCCCGCGGCCGATGGCCGACTCGCTGATGCGGTTCGCCACGACCTCAGCGATACGTCGGGCAACGCGACGGCCACGGCGGTGCGCATCATCTGGACCGGCGACTACCTCGACGTCGTGCGCCGCATCGAGCCCGTCATCGTCGCCGGCGACCTCTCTCTGCCCGTGCCACTACCTCTCCCCGTGCCTCACGCGCGCTAATCTCCTGCTCCTGCCCCCGCCCACGAAATCGACTATTCGAATTGTGCTGAAAACCTGTGATCTTGGGGGCTTTTTCGCAAAGTCGATGGCGAGGAGTGGGATCACGAGGGGTGCGGTGAGCGGGCAGACGTAGCATGGAGGCATGGCGAAGGAACTGATCCATGACACCGGTAAGAAGCGGTACCTGCTGCGTGTCGACGGAGCCCTGGTGAGTGCCGCCGACTACGTGCTCAGCCCCGAGAGCATCTCATTCACGCACACGTTCACCGACCCGAAGCTGCGCGGCCACGGTTATGCCGGGGAGGTCGTGGATTTCGCCATCGACGACGTGGAGCAGAACACCGCGTACCGCGTCATTCCGATGTGCTGGTATGTCGGCCAGTGGTTCGACGAGCATCCGGAGCGGGCCGGGCTGCTGACCCGCTGAGCACCTGCTGAGGCACCCGCTGAGGCCGCGGCAAAAGCCGTGAGAGGGCCCGTAACGGGCGCGTAACTCAGACCCACTATGGTGTGATCAGCGGGCGATGGTGACCGACCGATCTTTCGAGGAGTTGAGTACCCGTGCCAGCCGATGATGCTTCACCGTTCGACCCGATCAAGGCTGTGCTCTTCGACCTCGACGGTGTGCTGACACCGACCGTCGACATCCATGTGCTGGCCTGGTCGCGCCTGTTCGCGCCGTACCTGGCCGAGCGGGGCATCGAGCCCGCGTACAGCGACGACGACTACTTCGCCTACATCGACGGCCGCCCTCGCGTCGACGGGGTGCGTGCTCTGCTGGCCTCGCGCGACATCGTGGTTCCTGAGGGAACTCCCGACGATGAGCCTGGCAGCAACACGGTGTGGGGCCTCGGCTTGCGTAAGAACGACGAGTTCTTCGCGACGCTCGAAGCCGACGGGGTGATCGCCTACCCGGGTTCGGTCGATTTTCTCGACGCCTCGATTCGCTCGGGCCGCCAGGTCGCCGTCGTTTCGAGTTCGCGCAACGCCGTCAGTGTGCTGGCCGCGGCCGCGCTCAATGACCGGTTCACCGTAGTGGTCGACGGTCTGGTGGCGACCGATGCCGGCCTGCCCGGTAAGCCGGCCCCCGACACGTTCGTGTACGCCGCCGAGCTGCTCGGCCTCACGCCGGCCGAGTGCGCGGTGATCGAAGACGCACACTCCGGCGTGCAGGCGGCGCGTGAAGGGGCGTTCGGCCTCGTGGTCGGCGTCGACCGGGGCGTGGGTGCGGATGGTCTGCTCGCCTCCGGGGCCGATATTGTTGTTTCCGACCTGGCCGAGCTGGTCGACGATGTCGTCACCCCGTGCCGAAGTAGCTGAACCGCTTACACCCGCCCAGACCCCGCGGAGCAGCCGAGCATCCACTTGCCTGACGTTCGAAAAGAGGCCTTCCATGAACCCCGTCAGCTCTGACCCCTTAGACCGGTACCGCTTTCCGCTCGACGAGTGGGCCCTCACCGAGTCGCAGTTCGATGCGGGTGACCAGGGGCACACCGAGACGCTGTTCTCGGTGGGCAACGGCTATCTGGGCATGCGCGGCATTGCCGAAGAGGGCTATGGCGGCTACTCGAACGGCACGTTCATCAACGGCTACCACGACACCTGGGCCATTCGTCACGCCGAAGAGGCCTACGGTTTCGCGCGGGTCGGCCAGACGATCGTGAACGTTCCGGATGCGAAGCTGATTCGGCTGTACGTCGACGACGAGCCGTTCATTCTCGCCGAGGCCGACTGTGTGAGCTACGAACGCCGGCTCGATTTCAAGACCGGAGTGCTTGCGCGCGAACTCGTGTGGCGGGCCCCGTCGGGCAAGCGCGTGCTGATCAGGTCGCGCCGGCTGACGTCGTTCACCGACCGCCACCTCGCCGTTGTCGAGTATGAGGTGACAATGCTCGACGCCGACGCGTCGATCGTGCTGTCGAGCCAGATTCTCAACCGGCAAGACTGGGTCGACGAGTACGCGGCCGCGGCCGCCTCCGAGCATCCGATCGACGACCCGCGACGCGCGGCCGCCTTCTCTGACCGAGTGCTGCAGCCGCGCTTCAAGAGCGCGCACGACGGCCGGTTCATTCTGGGGTATCGTGCAGCGAATTCGGGAATGACGCTCGCAGTCGGGGCGCAGCACACACTCGAAACCGAGAACGAGTCGATCGAGCATTCGGAGATCGACGACGATCTCGCCAAGCAGGTGTACAGCATCACCGCGCAGGCAGGCGTGCCCATTCGCCTGGTGAAGACCATCGCCTATCACACGTCGAAAGCCGTGCCGACGCGGGGGCTGGCCGACCGGTGCGACCGAACGCTCGACCGCATAGCCGCGTCACCGATCGAAGACGTTTTCGACCGGCAGCGCGAGTGGCTCGACGCGTTCTGGCAGCGGTCGGATGTTCGGGTGCCCGGCCAGCCGGCGATTCAGCAGGCGACACGGTGGAACATCTTTCAGCTCGCGCAGGCGACGGCTCGAACCGACGGCGGCGGAATCGCGGCGAAGGGCGTTTCGGGCTCTGGTTACGGCGGGCACTACTTCTGGGACACCGAGATCTACGTGCTGCCCTTTCTCACCTACACGTCACCCCAGGTCGCCCGCAACGCACTGCGTTTTCGGCACGGGATGCTCGACCTCGCCCGTGAGCGGGCGCGTGAACTGAATCAGCGCGGAGCTCTCTTTCCCTGGCGCACCATCAACGGGCTCGAAGCGGGCGCGTACTACGCGGCCGGAACGGCGCAGTACCATATCGACGCCGACATCTCGCATGCGCTTTCGCAGTACGTCTCGGCGACCGGTGACGTGGACTTTCTGATCGCCGGCGGCGCGATCGACATTCTCGTCGAGACGGCACGCATGTGGGCCGATCTGGGGTTCTGGCGCGGCAACAAGAACAGGTCGTTCCACATCCACGGTGTGACGGGCCCCGACGAGTACACGACGGTGGTCAACGACAACCTGTTCACGAACGTCATGGCCCGCGCGAACCTGCGCGCGGCAGTGCGGCGGCTGCGAGCGGTGCAGCAGACCGATCCCGCGGAGTTCGAGCGTCTCGCCCTGAGGCTCGACCTGCGCGAAGACGAGATCGTGGAGTGGGCCGACGCCAGCGAGGCGATGCATATTCTCTTCGACGAAGAGCTGGGCATCCACCCGCAGGATTCGCAGTTTCTCGAAAAAGAGCTCTGGGATCTCGAGAACACTCCCGCCTCGCAGCATCCGTTGCTGCTGCACTACCACCCGCTGGTGATCTACCGCTTTCAAGTGATCAAGCAGGCCGACGTGGTACTGGCACTGCTGCTGCAGGGCGACGAGTTCACCGAAGAAGAGAAGCGCAAGAACTTCGAGTACTACGACGCCCTCACGACCGGCGATTCGACGCTGTCGGCGTCGACTCAGTCGATCGTGGCGGCCGAGGTCGGGTACCGCGATCTTGCTCTGGAGTACTTCACAACCGCTCTTTTCGTCGACCTCGGCGACCTGCATAACAACAGCGCTGACGGCGTGCATGTCGCGTCTACCGGCGGGGTGTGGAGCGCGCTCGTGTTCGGGTTCGGCGGAATGCGCGACTACCTCGGCACGTTCACCTTCGACCCGCGCCTGCCCGAAGAATGGGAGACGCTCGAGTTCACGGTGACCATTCTGGGCGCGCGTCTGCACGTGACGGTGTGCGCCGACGTGATGACGTTCGAGGTCGAAGAGGGCGAGTCGGTGCTGGTCTACGTGCGCGAGAAGCGGGTGCAGGTCGTGGCCGGAACGGTCTCCACGGTCAAGCTCCTCGATGACGGCCCGGTGCTCGAAGGGGCCCCGACGACGAGCGACATCGAGGGCAGCCTGCGGGCCGACGGGTCGGTGATCACGGCGACGATTCCGACGCTCGACGAGGAGTTCGTGAGCGACGCTATCGCGTACGACTGATCGTCGGTTTCGCGCTACCAGGCCACGGTGCTTTTGCTCGGCCCTACCAGGCCGACGGTGCTTTTGCTCGGCCTACCAGGCCGACGAATCAGCGGCGACGATCGGCACGTCGACGCCGTGCCAGATGCTGCCGTACCCGTAGTGCGAGCTCGCCCAGGGCGACGCTTCGATGGCCGAGACGGTGGTTGCGACCGGGGCAGAAGCGGCGAAGTCCGCGATGATCTGCGAGTAGACGGAGTTCGTGCCCAGGTTCAGCGCCGCGTCGCGAGCGGCCGTGACGAGCTCGGGGTAACTGCCGAAGCCTGCGCCGCCGCCTGATCCGTAGCCGTTGTTCAGCGGATTGTTGCGCAGCCACCAGCTCTGCGGGCTGTTCTCCGAGTCCATCCACTGCAGAATCACGGTGACATTGTTGTCGGAGGCGGGCCAGCCGCCGTCGACCAGCACCAGCGCCGCCCAGTCTTTGTTCGTCGAGCTGCCGGGCGCGATCGTCGCCTCGGTGGGCTTGTTCACGGTGTACCCGTCGCGGTCGGCCGACACGCCGCCGACGGATGCACCTGCTGCCAGCACCTGAGACATGCTCGGCCCGGGGGCGAGAGAGGCGGCGGCACGGGCATCCGGTTCGCCCGCGTTCGCGGCGGGCGCGATGAGAAACACGGGCAGCAGACTGAAGCACGCTATGGCCGCGGCGAACACGGGCCGCTTCTCGCGCCGCGCTGCCGCTCGCCGAGTGGATGCTCGCCGAGTGGATGCTCGAAGGTCGGATGCTCGCAGCACCTCAGACTCGGTGACACCGGTGCCCGGAGCGGCCGAGGCGGCCACCCTCAACCGGGCGGCCGTCGAGGGCTCACGCTTCGAGGGCGTCGGGGCCGCAGGAGTGGCTTGAGGGGCGGGAGCTTGGTACGTAGAGCGGCGCAAATCTGCTTTTCGGGTTCAGGGTGCGTTCGGGTGTCGCTTCGGCAACTCGAAAAACGCTACCCGCCCGACCTGACTACAACCTCAAAGAGTGGCGTAACGCATGAAGACGACGCCGTTGGTGAAGGGGCGCGTCTCGAGGAGGGTGAGGGGCACCCGGGCGTCGGCCGGAAAGAAGGGGGTGCCGCCGCCGACGGCGAGAGGGGAGTAGAAGAGCTGGTACTCATCGACGAGCCCGGCGCGGATGGCCGATGCGGCCAGGCCCGGGCCGCCGATCGAGAGGTCGAGGTCGGAACTGGATTTGAGTGCGCGAATCTCTTCTGTGTCGAAGCTTCTCGCGAGCAGGGTGCGCGGAGTCGAGATGTCGGAGGCGTCGAGTGTGCTCGAGTAGACCCGTTTGTCGGCACGGCGCCAGAGGTTCGCGAAGTCGGCGATGACAGGCGGTTCGTTCGTTGTGTCCCACGTCTGCCACACCGACATCACCCCGTACATGCGCCGCCCATAGAGGTAGGTGCCCACGGAGCGTTGCAGATCGTTGACGAAGGCGTGCACTTCTTCGTCGGGTGCGCTCCAGTCGAATGCTCCCGAGGTGTCGGCGGTGAATCCATCGACCGACATGATGCTCGAATAGATGAGTCTGCCCATTTGAGAGATTCTCGCAGCCGCATCACTGCTTGTCGAGAGAACTCATCCACGCGCCCCATTCGGGGGTGACAACGGGCAGAGCATCGGTACGCCATAATCAGAAGAAGTACGCGGCCGCGACACCCGTCACACCTGGCACAGGCGCAGCGGCCGCTCGTGGGGGAAGGCAGCTCTTTTGGCGAACCGCTTGGCTACGGGAGTGTCGTCGGATTCGAGGCGACCGGGGTTCAGCATCCAGTCGAAGCTGCTCGTAATGCTGCTCGCGGTGAGCATCGGGTCGTCGCTCGTCGTCGGGCTCGTGGGCTACACGTCTGGCTCTGATTCGCTTCGACAGGCCGCCTTCGACCGCGTGACCGAGATGCGCCAGTCGAAAGCCACGCAGATCACCGACTTCTTCACGACCACCGAAAACTCACTCGTCGTGTACACCCGAGGCACGACGGCGATCAACGCCGTGAAGGCATTCACCGCCGGCTACGACGAGCTGCAGGCCAAGCCGGCGAGCGCGGCCGATACGTCGACGGTAGATGCCCTCTACACCAACACCTTCGCACCGCAGTTAGCCCAGCGAACCGGTGCCGACACTGACCCCGCGGCGTTCATTCCGGCAAACCCGGCCGAGGTGTACCTGCAGTCGCACTACACCGACCCCGGTCTCGACGGCACGAAAGCGCTCGCCACCGAAGACGCCGCCGACGGCAGCGCGTGGTCGGCGGCAAACGCCACCTATCAGGACTACTTTCGGGAGATCATCCAGCGTTTCGGCTACGGCGATGCTCTGCTGATGGATACCGACGGGCACGTGGTCTACTCGGCGAAGAAGAACGTCGACCTCGGAACCAACCTCGACTCTGGCCCGTACAAGGGAACCAGCCTCGCCACCGGCTATCAAGAGGCTCTGCACTCCAATGAGGTCGACTACGTCGGCATCACCGACTTCGAGCGATACCAGCCCTCGCTCGGTGCTCCGGTGGCGTGGATCATGTCGCCCGTCGGCGAGAACGGCGTCACCAGCGGCGTCATGGCGCTGCAGGTGCCGATCGCGTCGATCAACGCCATTATGACCTCCGACCAGAACTGGGCCGAGAGCGGCATGGGGCAGACCGGCGAGGTGTATCTCGCCGGGCCCGACCAGCTCATGCGCTCGGTGTCGCGTGAACTCATCGAGAACCCCGAGCAGTACCAGAAAGACGCGATCGCGGCGGGCACTCCGCCCGAGGTTGCGGCTCGTGCCGTGCAGGTGAAGGGCAGCATCCTCATTCAACCGGTGCGCACGATGGCGGTGCAGAATGCTCTGGCCGGCGAAACCGGAACCCTCATCAACACCGGGTACTTAGGCAGCGAGAACATCGTCGCCTACGCACCGCTGGACATTCCGGGGCTGCAGTGGGTGATTGTCGCGCGCATCGACACCAGTGAGGCGTTTGCCGCGGTGAACGACTTCACGCGCAACCTGATCCTCTCGATCGTGGCGCTCATTCTCGTGGTCTCGCTGCTCTCGCTGGTACTCGCCCAGGTGTTCGCCCGCCCGGTTCGGCGCCTGGTGAGTGCCGTGCGACAGGTCGCTGCGGGAGACCTCGCGGTCGAAGTTCCGCAGGGCGCGCGAGACGAATTCGGCGATCTGGGCAACGCCTTCAACGACATGTCGCGGTCGCTGCGCATCAAACAGGCGCTCATCGACGAGCAGTCGAGCGAGAACGAGAAGCTGTTGAGCACGCTGATGCCGGCTGCGGTCGCCAAGCGTTACAAAGAAGGTGAGGAGACCATCACCGACGTGCACCAAGACGTCTCTGTGCTGTTCGCCGACCTCATCGGCTACAACGACTTTGCCGCGAATCTCGGGGCGGAGCGCGAGTTGTCGCTGCTGAATGGCATCGTCGCCAGCTTCGACGATGCCGCCGCTCGCATGGGCGTCGAGACGGTTCGTACACTGCGCGAGGGCTACCTGGCCAGCTGCGGACTCGTGGTGCCCCGGGTCGACAACGTGAGACGCATGGTGGAGTTCGCCCTCGAGATTCGCAAGATCATCGAGCGATTCAACGCCCAGCACGAAACCGAGCTGAGCCTGCGCATCGGCATCGACGCCGGAACCGTCTCGAGCGGTCTGGTGGGCCGCACGAGCCTCGCGTACGACATGTGGGGCGAGGCGGTGAACCTGGCGAATCGGGTTCGCCGGGCATCCGGTGCCGCGGGCATCTTCGTGAGCCAGGCCGTGCGCGACCAGATGCGCGACGCCGTCGGCTTCATCGAGGCCGGCACCGTCGATACGGCAGACGGCGTTCAGACCGTGTGGAAGATTCAGTAGCGGCGATCATGGCACAGATCTGGAATGAACCGTGGTTCGGCCTCGCACTGACCATCGCCATCGGGCTGCCGATTCTTCTGGTGATTCTCACGGAGGTGCTGGCGTGGCTGGTGCGGCGCGAGCATCCGGCCGCCAAGCCGGTGCGCTTGCTGCGCAACCTCGTGCTGCCGGTCGGCGCGCTGCTCGCTCTGCTGAGCCTCGCCTCGAACAGCACCGTCGAGCTCACGTGGACCCGCGTGGTGGCGACCGCGTTCGGATTCCTGGTGATTCTGCTCGTGTTGTCGAGCGTGAACGTAGTGCTCTTCGGCAACCCCGAAGAGGGCAGCTGGCGAGAGCGGTTGCCGTCGATCTTCATCGATCTGGCCCGCCTCGGCCTTATTCTCGTGGGCCTCGCGCTGCTGTTCTCGTGGGTGTGGGATGCCGACGTCGGCGGGCTGATCACGGCGCTCGGCGTGACCTCGATCGTCATCGGTCTCGCCTTACAGAACGCGGTGGGCTCGGTCATCTCCGGGCTGTTGCTGCTGTTCGAACAGCCGTTCAAACTCGGGGACTGGCTCGACACCGGCGCTGTCGTCGGTCGCGTCGTCGAGGTGAACTGGCGCGCCGTGCACATCGACACGGGCAACGGCATTCAGATCGTTCCGAACGCCTCGCTAGCCGGGTCGTCGTTCACGAACCTCAGCCAGGCGCCGGGAGCGTTCTTGGCGGAGGCGACTGTGAAGTTCTCGACCGACGATCCGCCGCACCAGGTGCTCGATCTGATGCAGAAGGTCGCGGCCGGCCTGCCGATGCGGCAGCGTTCGCAACCGATCGAATCGTCGTACGCCGGCAGTGCTACTTACTCGATCTCGATTCCGGTCACCGGGCCGGCAGAAGCGCCGCCGGCGGCAGCTCTGTTTCTGGCGTGGCTCTGGTACGCGGCCCGCCGCGCCGGGCTCGCGCTCGACGGCGACGCGACCGACCCGGTGCAGACGCCAGAACGGCTCGAAGCGGCCATCGCGGCCGTGAGTGCTCGGCTGCAACTCACCGTCGCAGACGACTCGTGGCTGCCGGCCGAGTGTCGGCTCGAGCAGTACGGCCACGGTGAGATCATCCACGTTCCGGGCACGATACCCGACGCTTTTCGGTTCGTCATCGACGGCGCTGTGCGGCTGTCGGCGCCCACTCCGTTCGGCGACGTGGGGTACCTCACGCTCGCCGCCGACGAGTTCTTCGGGCTCATGGCGCTCAGCCGTCAGGTCGACCCCGGTTCGGTCGTCGCCGACGGAACCACCACTGTGCTGCGCATCACGACGAGCGCGGTCGACAGGCTCATCAGCGAGCATCCGGCGCTGGCCCGGCAAATCGGGCGGGTGATCGATCTGCGCATGCAGACGGCCCGTGAGGCGGTTGCGGCGCTCGGTATCGAGAGCGGTGCTGCCGGGGCGTGAGCAGCGGGCGGTGGATGCTCGCGGCCGGGGCTCCGGCTTCGGTATCGGTATCGGCGGCCGTGGCGGCGTCGGGGTCAGCGGCGGCGTCGGCGTGAGCGGCGGCGCCGGGGCAAGCGGCGGCGTCAGCGAGCTGTGAAGTCGACGATCACGTCGGCGAGCGAGGCGGGGTCTTCGCGCGCGAGAAAAGCGTCTTCTTGCGCGGCCCACATCTCCCAGTGGGGTTCGTACGCCGCACCATCACGGCCGAGCGCCCGTCGCCTGCGGGAGTCGTCGTCGAGTTCGAGCCACACGGCGAAGGTGGCGGCCACCGCATTCGCCCGGCTCAGGCTTCCGATGCCTTCGATCACGAGTGGCAGGCCCGGGTCGACGGATGCCCATTCCGCGGGCTGCTCGTTCGCCCAATCCCAGCGCTGCCAGCGTGCAGTCGCGCCGGTGAGCAGCTCATCGTGCACGTGCCGACTGGCGGCGTCGAGGCCGTTCCAGCCCGGATAGATGTCGTCGAGGTGCACCAGCTGCGCGTCGAGGGCGGCGGCGAGGGCGGTCGCCAGCGCGGTCTTACCCGATCCGGATCGGCCGTCGATCAGCAGCACGGGGCCCGCGAAGGCGTGGGCGGGCGCGGCCCGCTCGGCGGTGGATGCCCGGGTGTGGGCCTCTGCGATGAGGGGGAGCAGGGCATCCACTGCCTCGCTGGTGCTGTCTAAGCGGAGTACTCGCTGGGGTGCGGGGCGCGATCGGTGCACGTTTGCCCTCCGAACGGGGGCCCTCTAAAAAGGGGACTGACAAGTGACGATGATTCGGGCAAGATTGTCGGAATGCCTACAACTACCCCCCAGACACAGTATCCGACTCGGCGCAGTATGAGACCGAAAGACTTCTCCCGGCCCGAGTTGACAAGCGGGTGGCAGAAGTTCAGCCGAAACATTGCCGTTCGGGTGGGCGCTGCAGTGGTGCTGCTGGGCGGCACGGGCGCGCTCGTGGTGGCGGCGGTCAGCCTGGCTCAGTGAGGCCAGGCGCGTAGTTGTGCGTCGCCGTCTCAGGCGTCGAACAGGCCGCTCGTGGCCGCCCACTGCAACAGGATGACCGTCTTGGCGTCGACGATAGTACTGCCGATGGCGGCGAGCGCCTCGTCGAAGTCGAGTTCGATGTTCTCGATGTCTTCGCCCTCGTGGGCGAGTCCGCCGCCGCGACCGGACTGGTCGGCCGGGGCGAACCGAGCTGCGAAGTAGTGCAGCTTCTCGGTGACGGAGCCCGGGCTCATGTAGAGGTCGAAGAGATGCCGGGCATCCACGATGGCGAAGCCCGTCTCTTCTGCGGTCTCGCGCACGATCGCCGTGAGGGGGTCGTCGTCGTCGAGCAGGCCGGCGGGCGCCTCGAGCAGGTACCCGTCGGCGTGGCCGTTGACGTAGGCGGGGTATCGGAACTGCCGGGTGAGCAGCACGGTACGATCCTTGACGTTGTAGAGAAGCACGACGGCTCCGTCGCCGCGGTCGTAGGTTTCGCGCCGCTCCGTGCTCCAATGGCCGTCTCGGTGCCGAAACTCGAATGTCGTGTTTCGCAGCACGAACCAGTTCGACGAGAGCAGTTTCACGCGTGTGACGACGACGTTCGCGTTCGCGGGCAGGTCTCTGGGAATCGCGTCGAGCCCCGTACGCCCGCGGGCATCGGGAAGGTCGACGCCCGGGATGCCGGGGGTGGTTGCGCGGCTCGCGCCTGCGGAGTTTGTGCGCTCGGGCGCCGCGGCCGCCGGGTTCGTGCCTGCGGGGGTGGAGTCGCCGCTCAGGGGTGCACCCCTGCGATGAGCAGAAACACGAGCCCGAGCAGGGCAGGCACCCCCTGCAACGCGGCCGCGCGCAGTCGTTCACGCCCGGTGCTGAGCAGCACGAGGGCGGCGGCGACGATCGAGGCCGAGGCGAAGGCGGCGAGCGCGAACCCCGCCTCGTTTGCGGGGGAGTAGTACAGCACCAGCCCGAGTGCAGCGCCGATCGCCAGAAACAGGTTGTAGAAGCCCTGGTTGTAGGCGAGCGGCGCGGTCGTGTCGGCGTCGTCCTGGCTGGTGAGCCCGAAGCGCTTCCAGATGGCCGGAGTGCGCCACCGGATGCTCTCCATTACGAAGATGTACACATGCAGCAGCGCGGTGATGCCGATGAAGACTGTCGCGAGGATCGCCATTCGCCCAGTCTAGGGGCGCCGGAGATCACGGTTCAGGATGCTCGGGCCCGCCTCCGACGTGCGCTGCTGGGCTTGTCGCGCTGATGGCTCTGCATTGGCCGCGTGTTCGCTGACACATGCTCAACACTGTCGGGAGATGGTAGTAGAGTTTTGCTCATGAAGAAGTGGATTCGCGTGTTGGTGGTCTGTGGCATCGCCACGACTATCGCCGTGCCGGCGTTCGGTTTGGCGGTCGGTGCCGGTGCCGATCGTGCCGCTGCCGATCCGATACCGCTTTCGCTGACCTCGCCTGCTGCCGGTTCGGTGTTCATCGCCGACGAGTCGTCTGCGGTCGACGTCGTGTTCGGCGGCGCTGCCGCGTCGGGGCAGACGGTCACCGTGTCGACGGTGGCGACCGTCGACGACGATTCGGGTTCTGAGACCACGCTCTGCACGGGCGTTTCTCAACCCGACTCGAGCTGGTCGTGCGAAGTCACTTCTCTCCCCGACTTTCATGACACCGTTTTTGTTCGTTCGGGCGCCGAGACGGTTACCGAGACGCTCGGGGCGCTGAACCCGCCTTCCATTTCGTCGCCCGTCGAGGGTGCCACAGTCGATGCATCGACGTCGCCCGGCACTGTCGTCGTAACCGGTGACGGCGCCCCGGCTGCAACGGTCACGGTGCTGCGAGGCGGAGTCACGGCCTGCACGGTGATGGCTGCCGACGACGGAACGTGGAGCTGCGACTTCTCGCTGACCGACACCGACGCAGGGTCGAACAGCCTCTCGGCCGTTCAGTCCGTGACGTACACGGCCTTCGAGTCGGCCCCCTCGACGGCCGTCGGGTTCGACTACGAACCGCTGCCTGCCGCGCCCATAACTCCGATCGTGCCGATCACTCCCGTGACGCCGGTCGATCCCGTGACGCCGGTCGATCCCGTGACGCCGGTGACACCCGTCACGCCGGTGACACCCGTCACGCCGGTGACGCCGGTCACTCCCGTCGTTCCTGTGACGCCGGTCACTCCCGTCACGCCGGTCACTCCGGTCGATCCGGGGTCGCCCGCTTCGCCGGTCACCGGCGGGCAGGGCGGTGCCTCACGGGGAGGTCACTCGGTTATCGCAGCGCCGGGCGGCGATACGTCAGGGGCCGAAAGCGCCGGCCGATCCGGCGGGGCGCAGTCGGGTTCTTCGAACAGCACGAGTTCTTCGAATACCGCGGGCGCGGGTGCGTCAGTACCTGCGGGGGGCGCCGACTCGACTGGAGCTTCGAGCTCGGCTCAGGGGTCGAATCAGGCTGCGGGCACGAGCACGGGCGCCGGGACTGCCCCCGGCAGCGCCGCCGCAGGCGCGGGAGCCGCTGCCGCGAACGTCGCAGACGGCGCCGACCCGCGGAACGACAGTGCTGCTGGCGGGGATGACAACGATCAGACCGGCGCCGCCGGTGCACCTCAGCAGGGAGGCGCCGCAGGGTCGGCCGCCGCAATCGGCGGCGTGTTCGCCGGGCTGTGGTCCGGTGCGTTCGATGGGGCCGAGTGGGCCGCACCCACGGCGTTCGGAACCTCGATGCGATCGCTCGACGCCCTGAACTTCACTGTTCCGGCCGCGGCATCGCTCGCCATCGTCGCCGCGGGCTTCTTGCTGTTGCTCGCGCTTCCCGCCGAACTGCTGCAGTCGACCATCCGCGAGAACTATCACCGCCTTTCGCCCATCGTGTCACCGGTCGAGCGTGCGGCTGCCGCCGTTCGGCGTCGAATCCCGGGGTCGACGTCATCGTGGCAGCGCCAGCTGGGGCTGCTCGTGGGTGCCGCCGTGATCATGTCGTTCGCCGACCCCAGCACCGGCATCGATCTTCGCTCGATGCGGCTCGTACTAGGTCTGACGATCGTGCTGCTGCTCGTGAACTACCTCGGGGTCTTCGTGACCAGAATCCATGCACACGCCACCTCCCGTGGGTCGAGTGCGATTCTGCTGCGTCCGTGGGCGCTTGCGCTCATGGCGGTGACCGTCGTCATCTCCCGCTTCGCAGGCCTGCAGCCCGGCATCGTGTTCGGGCTCATTCTGGGCGTCGAAGTCGGCGTTGAACTCGGTACAGGATTCGGCGCTGGATTCGGTGCTGAAGTTCGTGCGGGCATCGGCGGCCGGCTGCGGCGTAACAGCGAGGCCACGGTGGCCGTCGGTGTGACTCTGGCCATGATGGCCCTCGGAGTGGGCGCCTGGCTTCTGTACAGCGCACTCGGAATGCAAGGTCAGGGAGCCACGACGTTCGGCAATCAGCTTCTGTCAGAAGTGCTGACGGGCCTGGCGGTCGAAACGCTCACCGCCCCCGTCATCGCTCTGATTCCGTTGACCTTCCTCGACGGTCGGCTCATCTTCTCGTGGTCGAAGCCGGTCTGGATCGGCCTCTACGCGATCGCGGCCACGGTTTTCAGCCTGGTGCTTCTGCCGCTGCCGTCGAGCTGGGTTCAGGTTCCGTCGTTGCTCTCGCCGTGGGCGATCGCCTTCGCGGCGTTCACCCTCGTGAGCATCGCAGTGTGGGCGGTCTTCCGACTGGTGCCCGAGCACGGTCACGGCGGTGGCACTGGTGATGGCGCTGGTGTCGGTGCTGGTGATGACATCGAGCAGTTGGGTCACGGCGCTGACCGCGAGCATCCAGCTGACGACGATCCAGCTGACGACGGTGGTGCCGAGCACCCATACGATCACGAACAACACACCGCTGACGTCCGCGGCTCCGCCCGCGCGCCCCAATAGGCGCCTTTTGGAACAACCGCGCCCGTTTGGAACATCCGCACCCACTCGAGTAGGTGCGGATACGCCAAAGTGCGCGCCTGCACCATGGGGCCCCAGCCCGGAGCGCGCCAGCCCCGAGCGCGCCAGCCCGGAGCGCGTCAGCGGATGACGCGCGCGACCTCGCGTGCCAAGGCCGGGCGCACGAAGTGGTCGTTCTTCGGCACCTCGTGCACCGTGACATGCTGCAGCCGCGCCAGGCGCTCGATGCCGTCGCCGACGAGAACCTGATCGCGTGAGCCGTACACGACCTCGACCGGTACCGTGATCTGGGCGATGTCGGTGATCGTGGTCTGACCCTCGATGCAGTGCTCCATCGACAGCGCAAAAGCGCCCCAGTAGCGTTCTTCGATGAGCAGCGCCTTCACCGGAATGAACCGGTGCAGCCACTCGGCCCGACGCATGGTCTGCTCTTTGTTCGAGCGCAAGAACTTGTACGCGCGCAGGTAGCTCTTCACCACCGTGCGGTCGCCGAACTCGGTGATGTAGGCCTCGTTCGCGTAGATGGGTGGAGCAACGAGCACGACTTGGGCGATCTCGCGACGGTAGATCGCCGCATACCGGCTCGAGATGAGAGCGCCGAGGCTGTGCCCGACAAGAGTGAAACGCCCCTTCAGATGAAGTGAGCGGATGGTCGCATGAAGTGCCGCCACGTGTTCGTCGAGCGTGAAGGTCGCCTCGGCCGGCGCCACAGACTTACCGAACCCGAGCAGGTCGATGGCGATGACCCGGTACAGCGGCGAGAGCAGCGGAACCACGTTGACCCAGCTCTCAGAAGACGAGTTGATTCCGTGGATGAGCACGACGATCGGGCCCTGACCTTCGTCGAGTGCGACGTTCAGTAACGGGGCCGTTCGTGACGGCCAACCGAATCTCGGTTCTCCCATCGACGTCTTCTTTCGCTCGGGGCCTCACATTCATGCTGAGGCAAGCTCATAATACCTCATTAGCGTGTCTAAAGCTGCGAAACAAGGGGATACGGAGGCTACCTCTCGCCGCGGTGATCGGCGTACGCTCGTAGTGCACGCGGCACGCCGCCGTGCAGTACCGAAAGGACGACTATGGCTATCAATGACGACGACATCACCACCGAACAGGGAGCGGGCGGAGAGGGTCCCGCGGATGGCGGCGCAAACCCGAATGGACACGACGGAGGAGCCGATGGCTCCGCCGGCGAAGGAACTGCCGACGGCGGCGCGAACCCGGGCGGCCACGATGGTGGCGCTGACGGTTCGGCCGACGAAGGGGAGGGTACCGCTGATGGCGGCGCTAACCCCGGCGGCCACGATGGCGGGGCCGACGGTTCCGCCTGATGTCTTCATTCGAGCGCGGGTCGGGCGACCGGCCCGCGCTTTCTCGTTGTGTTGGAACTGACCGCGCCGCGACGTTCGACCGCGACTACTGGGCCGTACGCCCGCTGCTGAGCACGGCATCCGAGTTGCCCGCCGGCTTCGACGACCTCTTCAGCGCCGAGGCCGCCGACGATCTCATCTCGCAGCGTGCGCTGCGCACCCCTTTCATGCGCATGGCGCTCGAAGGCTCGGTGCTGAACGCCTCGAAATACACCGCTCCGGGCGGCTTCGGCGCCGAAATCGGCGACCAGGTGTCGAGCGAGAAGGTGCTTGCCGAGTTCGCCGCCGGCGCCACCATCGTGCTGCAGGGCCTGCACCGCACGTGGCCGCCGCTCATCGAGTTCACCCGTGCGCTGGTCGATGAGATCGGGCATCCGGTTCAGGTGAACGCCTACATCACACCGGCGAGTTCGCGCGGATTCGACCCGCACTACGACGTGCACGACGTGTTCGTGCTGCAGATCGCGGGCGAGAAACACTGGAGCAT
Organism: Subtercola sp.; assembly: GCA_025463765.1. Lineage (GTDB taxonomy): Bacteria > Actinomycetota > Actinomycetes > Actinomycetales > Microbacteriaceae > Subtercola. The sequence continues at coordinate 41,814 of JAODBC010000041.1, forward strand.
TCACGAGCCCGTGCATCCGTCGCCGCTGCGCAACCAGCCCTGGGGCGACCATCGCGATGCCGTGGCGAAGCGTGCAGAGGGTGAGCCCTTCATCGACGCGGTCTTTCACCCGGGTGACGCGCTGTACCTGCCGCGCGGCTGGATCCATTCGGCCGAGGCTCTCGGCGGAACATCCATTCACCTCACCATCGGCGTCGCCGCCTACACGCGGGCCGACGTGGCCGAAGTCATACTCGCGCGACTCGCCGACACCGAAGCCCTGCGCACAGCGCTGCCATTCGGCATCGACTTCACCGACGTCGAGCAGGTGTTGCCCATCGTGCAAGACGTGCTGGCTGAGCTGCAGTCGACGCTGTCGACCGTGGATGATCGCGCCACAGCCGTTGCCCGTGCCCACGATGTGAGTGCCTCCCTCGCGCGCACGCTCTCGGGCGCGACCCGCCCCGAGCCGGTGTCGCCGATCGCGACTGTCGACGCCATCGCCGCGCTCGGCGGCTGGAGCGCGGTTCGCTGGCGTGGCTCGCTGCGAGCCACCGTTACGAGCGACGAGAGTTCGGTGCGCATCAGCACCGGCGGCCGCACGGTTGTGCTGCCCGTGGAGGCCGCCGACGCCGTCGAGCGGCTGCATCAGGGTGACGCGGTTGCTGTCGAAGAGCTGCCCGGTCTCGACCTCGACTCCGCTCTCGTAGTGGTGCGACGCCTGCTGCGCGAGGCGATCGTCGTTCCGGCGTGACGCTTCAGGCCGTCGACTGGGCGCCGTGCAGCAACCGCTCGCGCGAACGCGACGACCCCCTCGCGGCGACCGCGTCGCGCGGTCTGCAGTGGTTTCTCGTCGAGATCGAGGGCGCCTGGGGCGCGAACGCGTTCACGTCGGCAGCGCTCGGCCGTGAGCTCGGGCAGGCCATCGTTCACCGGGTCGAGGCCGCTGGCATGCGGCCCCTGGCGATTCGCCGTGTGGCCCGAGCCGCGCATTCGGCAGGCGGGCGTTCGGTGGCCCGCCCGCCCCGCTGGCGCTGGGCGTTCGTCGACTCGCGGCCCGGGTTCGAGCAGGTGCGCTGGGGCGAGGTGGATGCTCCGCAGGAGTTGCTCGATGTTCCGCTCGACGGCTCGACGGGCATCCGCTCGCCAGAGGCGTTGTACTGTGTGTGCACACATGCCAAGCACGACCAGTGCTGCGCCGTACACGGGCGGCCCGTTGCGCTGGCCCTCGCAGAGACCTACCCCGACCAGACCTGGGAGTGCTCGCACCTCGGCGGCGACCGCTTCGCCGGAACCATGGCGATCTTTCCCGGCGGGCACTACTACGGTCGCGCCGACGACGCCGAGACGGTCGGCATCGTTCGCGACTACCTCGACGGTCGCGTCGACGAGCGGTACTACCGGGGCCGCAGCTCGCTCTCGCACCCTGCCCAGGCCGCGCAGCACTACGCTCGCGTGCAGCTCGGCGACGACCGGCTGTCGTCGTTCGCCGTGGTGGGCGAGCGGATGCTCGTGGCCGACGGCCCCGCAACAACGGAGGTTCTGCTGGCCGCGCCCGCCCCAGCGCCTGCGCCCGGCCCGGCGGCCGCGCCCGGAGATGGTGCGTTGCATGCCGCGCCCGAGAGCGCCGCGCCACCCGCGCTCGTGCGTGTCGTCGTCGCGGAGACCCTCTCGCAGCCCCTGCTCAGCACCTGCGCCGCCACCCGCTTCGGCCGTGTGCGCGAATACGAACTGATCTCGCTCGACCCGCCCCGATAACCCGACCGGCTCCATCGAGCTACGGACTTTTGCGGGTCGGCGTCGTCAGCACCCGCACGAATCCGCAGCTCGATCTAGCCTGATGGGTTGTGCTCAGTCGAGCTCGTCGAGGAGGGCCCAGAGCCAGCCGGGGCGATGCACGGTGGCCCCGAGAGCCTCGACGCGCGAGGTGAGTTCGCGGTCGGCCGTCACGACGAACACGCGCGGTGCGAGGGTGTCACCGGCTTCGGCGTACCCTTGCACGATATCGACGATCTGCTGGTCGCCGTCGTGCTCGGCCGCGACGATCCGCAGCGAGGCGCCCACCGTGTGGGCGGAGTTCGCGCTACCCGCACCGCCGTCTGGCTCGCCGCCCGTGCTGGCCGAAGTGCCGTCTGCCGCGCCGCCCGCGGGGGAGCCGTTAGCGCCGCCCAGCGCCGCGTCGCCCATTGCCGCGCCGCCCGTGCTCGACGCAGTACCGTCTGCCGCGTCGCCCACCGTAGCCCCGCGCGCCTGACCTTCGACCACGAGCACCGTCTGCGGCCACCACTGTGTGCGCGCCAGCCCGATGCCGAGCGACTCGCCCGAAAACCCGAGCCGCCCGCGCCGCTGCAGAAGCCCGGCGAAGGTCGACGTCGCGCCGAGGCGGTCTTTCCACCAGCCGTTCGGTCGCGAACCGACCACGTTGGCCGAATCGACGACCAGCACGAGAGGCCGCGCCAGCTCAGCGCGCAGCTCGCCCCACGCTGCCTCGAAGCCCGGATGCAGCGGCAGCGCCGCGACCTCGTCGATCGGCACCCAGCGAATCTCGATGCTCTCGGCGTCGGCGACGGCGGCGTCGAACGGCTCAGTGACGTCGACGACGACGGTGGTGTAGCTCCAGAAGCCGAGGTCGAGTGTCGAGGTGAAGGTGAGCTGCAGGGCATCCGTCGGCACGCCGGCCTCTTCGTTCGCCTCACGAATGGCGCCGTCCACGGCAGTCTCCCCGGCGTGTTTGGCGCCGCCGGGCAGCCCCCAGGTGCCGCCGAAGTGACTCCAATTGGCGCGATGCTGCAGCAGAATGCTTCCGCCCCCACCGATACCCGCACCGACGCCCGCACCGACGCCCACACCGACGCCCGCACCGACGCCCGCACCCGCGCCTTCTGCGCCAGCGGATGCCCGGCTCGCGTCGAACGCAAGCAACCCTGCCGCGCCGTACCGCCCCCAGAACTTGCGCCCCGTACCGTCTTCGACCCACCCGTCACCGCTGTCGCGCGGCCCCACGCGCGGCGGCGGAACAAAGGAATGGGGTGAACTTTCCGCCGACTCGGCCATAGTGCAATCCTATTCGGCACACCTCGGGAGCAATGCACATCGCAAAACTCGGCGTTGGTTACCAGCATTTGCGCAACGCACCGCATAGGGTGACGGTGTGTGGCGCGCCGATAAGAAACGAGATTCAGACTCTGAACTGTCTGAGGCCGACGAAGCAACGTCGGTGTGGGGCCGCCGAGGCGACTCCGAGGGTGACGATTCTGGTGTGCGTACGGGCCAGGTCTTCTCCACCGACGACCTGATCGAGCCCGCCCGCGAGCACTGGCGCGAAGAACTCGCACTCATCGGCGGCACCTCCCCGCTCATCCACTTCGACGACGCCCCGCGCAGTCGTGTCGATCTCACCACGACCCACCCCAGCGGTCTGGCCCAGTTCATCACGGGCAACGCCACGCTGCTCTCGAGCCTCATCCGCGACGAACTCGCGCTGCGCAGCGCTCGCATCGCCGCCGGAGCCATCACCGACAAGGGTGTGGAGCTTCGCTCCATTCGCGGCATCGACTCGGTACACCTCGCCATCGGGCTCGCCGAATGGAAGCTCGACGACCAGCCCTTCGCCGCCCCCGTGCTGCTGCGGCCCTTGAGCATCCGCCGGTACGGCCGCGACTTCGAGCTGAAGCTGCGCGGCAACGCCTTCGTCAACCCTGAGCTCGCCCGGGCGCTGAAAGACCAGTTTCAGATCACGCTCGACACCGACCAGATGGTGGCCTTGGCCGCCACGAACGGCGTCTTCAAGCCGCAGCCGGTCATCGACCACTTGCGCGCGGTCACGTCGCACCTCGCCTGGTTCAGCGTCGCCCCGCGTCTGCTCGTCTCGTCGTTCGCCGACGTGGCTCCGTCGATGGTGGCAGATGCGCGGCAACTCGATCATCCCGTGCTCGACTCTCTCGCCGGCAGCCTGACCGCCCGGCGCGGTGTGCAGGAGTCGTACCACCCGGTCGAAGCGACAGCTCAGGATGCCCGTCCGCCGTCGACCGACACGCTGCTGCTCGACGCCGACGCCGAGCAAGAGAACGTCATCGCACAGATCGCCGAAGGCAACTCGCTCGTCGTGAAGACGCTGCCGGGCACCGGCGGAACCCAGACCATCGTGAACGCGGTGGGCTCCCTCATCGGGCAGAACAAGCGCGTTCTCGTCGTGAGCCCGCGCCGCCTCAGCCTGCGCGGTATCGCCCGCCGGTTCAACGACGTCGGCCTGCCGGGCGTCGCTGTGTCGCCGCGTACTCTGCGCCGCGACCTCATCCAGTCGATCGGGCGCAACGAAAAGGCCATGCAGCCGCACGTCGACGACGTCGACGAAGCGCTCGTGCGCCTGCGGCACGTTCTCATCGACTACCGTCAGTCGCTGCAACGGGTCGACCCGCTGCTCAAGGTCTCGGTACTGGATGCCCTGCGGGAACTCGCTCGCCTGTCGCTGCTCCCGAAACCGCCTGCCACGACCGCGCGCCTGAATCGCCCGTCGCTGGAGGCCCTGGCGAACGGCCGCAGCTATGCCGCCAAGACGCTGATCAAGGCCGCCGCGCTCGGTGAATTCCGCTACGGACCCGACGATTCGCCGTGGTACGGCGCCACCTTCGACTCGGCAGACGAGGCCGCCAAGGCGCACGCGATCGCGAAGCGGTTGCACCGAACCGACCTGCCGACGCTGCTCACCAAGGCCTACGAGCTCGTCGGCCAGACGCACATGCGCCAGTTCACCACGCTCTCTGAACTCGGCTCGTACCTGCGACTGCTGCTCGACCTGCGTGAGACGCTCGACAAGTTCTTGCCGGTGGTCTTCGACCGCTCGCTCACCGACATCATCGCCGCCACCGGCCCGCGCCGCGACTCCGCGCAGATGACCGGAACGAGCCGCCGGCGCCTGCGCAGCCTCGCCAAAGAGTACGTGCGCCCCGGCGTGCACATCGGCGACATCAATGCCTCCCTGCGTCGCATTCAGCAACAGCGTGTGCTCTGGCACCGCTTCGCCGCGGCCGGAATTCCGCCCGAAGTGCCCACGGGTCTCGACGACGTGCAGGTCGCGTTCCAGAGCATGAGCGAAGACCTCGCCCGACTCGACCTGCCCCTCGGGCTCGCGGGTACCGCACGTCAGCTGAGCGAACTGCCCATCACCGAACTGATCGAGTTGCTCGAAGGTCTCGCCGCCGACTCCGAAGTTCTCGCGAACCTCCAAGAGCGCACCGCCCTGCTCGACACTCTGCGCGAACTCGCCCTCGACCCGCTGCTCACCGATCTCTCGCAGCGGCACATCCCCGAGGGAGCCGTCGCCGACGAGCTCGAACTCGCCTGGTGGCAGTCGGTGCTCGAGCTCATGCTCGCGAACGATCGCGCGCTGCTCGGCGCGAATACGGGCATCCTCGACCGTCTCGAATCAGACTTCAAACTCGTCGACGAGGCACACGCTTCGGTGAGCGGCCAATTGCTGGCCTGGCAGCTGGCCGAGACGTGGAGCGTCGGCCTGGCCGACCACGCCGACGAGGCCGCTGCGCTGAAGGCGCTGTTGCGCACCGACACGGTCGACTCCGTGCGGCTGCATCGAGCCGCGCCGTACCTCAGCAAGGTGCTGGCGCCGGTCTGGCTCGCCTCGCCGTACGAGGTCGCCGACATCACCGACGACGTCGTGTTCGACGCCGTCATCTTGGTGGATGCCGGTGCCACCACCCTCGCCGAGAACGCGGCGGCGATCCGTCGTGCCCGCCAAGTGGTCGCATTCGGTGACCCGGTCACCCAGACGCCGTCGTTGTTCGAGATCGCGGTGCCCGCGATCGTGCAGCCCGCTTCGAGCCGTGCCGTCGAGGCCGATGCCGCCCGCTCGATCGAAGAGCTCGCGAGCGACTCCGCCATGGCACGTCTGGCCGAACTCGTTCCTACGCTCTCGCTCACGCGCAGCTACCGGGCCGGCGGCGAAGACCTCGCCGAGCTCGTGAACCACCGCTTCTACAACGGCAAGATCGACTCGTTGCCCTGGGCCGGAACGTTCCTCGGCCACGGCAGCCTCACCCTGCACTACCTTGACGGGGCCGGCGGGATGCCCGACAGCGAGACAGGCGCCGTAGAAAGTGTCGACGCCGAGGTCGAACGCGTCGTGTGGCTCGTCATGGAGCACGCGCAGAAGTACCCGCGCGAGTCTCTCATGGTGATCACCGCGAGCGCCAAACACGCGGTGCGGGTGCAACAGGCCGTTCTCGCTGCGTTCGCCAAGCGCAGCGACCTGAGCGACTTCATTCTGAAAGACGCGGCCGAGCCGTTCATGGTGGCGACGCTCGAGCAGTCTGTGGCGCAGAGCCGCGACCGTGTCATCTTCTCTGTCGGTTACGGGCGTACTCCGCACGGCCGTGTGCTCACGAACTTCGGGGCTCTCGCGAAGCCGGGCGGCGAACGCCTGCTCGCCGTGGGCATGACCCGCGCCCGCCGCTCCATGGATATCGTGAGCTGCTTCAAGCCCAACGACATCGACGAGGAGCGCATGACCTACGGGGTCGTCGCCCTGCGCCAGATCTTGACCGAGGCCGAGAACGGGCCGACGCCCGACACCTTCTCGAGCCCAGGGGATGCCCTGCTCATCGATCTCGCCCGCCGACTCGGTGCGCGTGGGCTCGAGGTCGCGTTCGAGCACCGTGGCAAGCTCACGCTCGTCGCCTCGTACGAGGGCCGGGCCATTGTGGTCGAGACAGATGCGGTGGTTCACTCGATGAGCCTGCGCGAGTCGCTGCGGCTGCGCCCCGACATGCTCAAGCGCCTCGGCTGGCACTACCTGCGCGTGCACAGCTTCGAGCTCTTCACCGACCCCGAGGCGGTCGCCCAGCGCATCGCCACTGTCATCGGTGTGCGCCAACTCTCAGCCGTCTGAATTTATGGCCTTGTGAGCGACACGCGCTCACAAGGCGTCCCGCCCCGCGTCCCGCCCCTCCCGAAAAGCCCCCCAAAATCAATCGACTTTGCGAAAGGGCCCCCAAAACTTCGAGGTTAGGGGCCTATTCGCAAAGTCGATTCTGCGCTCAGCCCCAGTGCGGGGGTTTGTCTGCGCGGAGGCGGGCGTCGTTGGGGCCTGCGCCTGAGGGGGGAGCGCCGGAGGAGGGAGCGCCGGAGCCGCGCGCGTCGCGGGGGTCGTCGGAATCTTCGCGAGCCTTCACTACAGCCAGCTCGGGGTGCAGCGTGGCCTCGGACTGAGGGTGGGCATCCGTGCCGTCGACGGGGTCGGTCTGCACACGACGACGCCCCACGCGCCGAACAGGCAGGCGGGGCGTCGAGGTGGGGGGGTCTTCGGTCACACTGAGTCTTCGGTCATCGTAGTCTTCGGTCAGTCGTAGTCTCGGTCACTTGTTGTCTCGGTCACTCGTAGTCTCGGTCACTCGTTGGGCCAGGGCGGGCCACTCATCTGACCAGCAGAGCTTTGACCAGCAGAGCCCTGACCCGCCGCATCCGGCAGGCCGGGGCTCGGCGACACCGGCGTCGTGCGCTGTGCGGCGGCGAGCAGGTCGCGAATCTCGGTGAGCAGCTCGAGGTCGGTCGGCGGAGTCTCGGCGACGGCCTCTTCTTGCGGGCTCTGCTTGCTCTTGAAGAACGACACCTTCTTGAGGTGGTTGATGGGCAGCACGAACACGAAGTACACCACCACGGCGACGAGCAAAAACTGGATGATCGCTGCCAGCACGAGCCCGAATTGCAGGGTGCTCGCGCCGATCTGCACCTGGAATGCGTTGCTCAGGTCGCTGGCATCGAAGATCGCCGCGATCAACGGATTGAAGATGCCGTTGACGATGGAGCCGACGATGGCGGTGAACGCCGCGCCGATGACCACGGCGACGGCCAGATCGATGACGTTGCCGCGCAGAATGAACTCTTTGAAGCCTTTGATCACGTGCTGCTACTCCTTCTTGGCTGCTGCCGCTGCGGTGGGCTTCGACGATTCCGACTTCGACGGCGTCGTGCTCGACGAGGTGTCGCCGCCGCTCTTCGACGAGCCTTCGCCCGAACCGCCCGAACCGCCCGACTTCTCACCGCTCGACTTCTCGCCGCCCGACTTCTTCGGCCCGTCAGACGTGCTCGATGCCGCGCGCGAGTCGTTGCGGTAGAACCCTGAACCGTTGAACGTCACCCCGACGGCGCCGAACACCTTGCGCAGCTTTCCGCCGCATACCGGGCACTCGGTGAGGCTGTCGTCGGTGAACGCCTGCTGAATGTCGAAGGCGTTGTCGCACTCGGTGCAGCGATATGAATAAGTGGGCACAAAAACTCCTGTTGAACAGTGAAAGAACAGTAAAGATCAAAAAGTGAGGATGCGCGACGGGGTGACGACCCCGTTCACGGGCTGGTCGTGCACCTCGCGCGGCACGGAATCCAGCAACTCATCATCGTAGATCACCGCGTAGACCGGCGGGCACTTCTGCATGGATCCGAGGGTTTTGTCGAAGTATCCGCGCCCCCAGCCCATGCGCATTCCGCCTCGATCGACGGCGGCAGCAGGAATGACGATGAGGTCGACGTCGTTGATCGCGATCGGCCCGAGCGGTTCTCCGACCACTTCGGGCATGCCGTGCGGACCCTCTGTCTCGGTCTCGCCGTCACCGTGAGCCCAGTCGAGCAGCCCGTCTTCACGCGAGATCGGCAGCAGTACCTCGACACCGTTCGCCAGCGCCCAGTTCAGAAAGGGCCGAGTATTCGGCTCGTTCTGACCTGACAGATAACACGCCACTCGCGTGGCGCCGGTCGAGCCGACCAACGACACGAGGTTCGCCGTGAACGCCGCCGTAGCGGCCTGCCGTTCGGTCGAGGTGCGGGTTCGCCGTCGTTCCCGAAGCTCCGCGCGCAGTGCGCGCTTGATGTTGCTCGTCGAAGACAGCATGGGTCGATTTTACCCTCGTCGTATGTCACCGATGTTTCGGTACCGCCCCAAGAGTGGGGGCATTTTTCGCTAATGTAACCCTTATGACCTCACCTATCACCAAAGTAGTGATTCCTGCGGCCGGACTCGGCACTCGTTTTCTGCCCGCCACCAAGGCGATGCCGAAAGAAATGCTTCCGGTGGTCGACAAACCGGCCATCCAGTACGTGGTCGAAGAAGCGGTCGCTGCGGGTCTGGTCGATGTGCTCGTCGTGATCGGGCGCAACAAGAATGCGCTGGCGAACCACTTCGACCGCAACACCGAGCTCGAGTCGAACCTCGAGGCGAAGGGTGACAATCACCGCCTGAAGATGGTCGACGACGCGTCGAAGCTGGCCGATGTGCATTTCGTGCGCCAGGGTGACCCCAAGGGCCTCGGCCACGCGGTGCTGCGAGCCAAGATGCACGTGGGCAACCAGCCGTTCGCGGTGATGCTGGGTGACGACCTCATCGATGCTCGCGATATTCTGCTGAGCCGCATGCTCGACATTCAGAACGACAGGCAAGCCAGCGTGATCGCCCTCATGGAGGTCGAGCCGTCGCAGGCGCACCTGTACGGCATCGCGTCGATCGAAGACACCGACGAAGAAGACGTGGTGCGCATCACGGGCCTCGTCGAGAAGCCCGATCCGGGTACCCAGCCGTCGAACTACGCCATCATCGGCCGGTACGTGCTGTGCCCCGAGGTGTTCGAGGTGCTCGAGAAGACCGAGCCCGGTAAGGGCGGCGAGATCCAGCTGACGGATGCCCTGCAGACCATGATCGCCGGCCCCATCGCCGGTGGCGTCTACGGTGTCGTCTTCCGCGGCCGCCGGTACGACACCGGTGACCGGCTGGACTACATCAAGGCGATCATCCGCCTCGCCAGCGAACGCGAAGACCTCGGCCCAGACCTGCGCCCCTGGATCAAGGAATTCGCAGCCGACCTGTGAGAATTGCGCTTCTTCGGCTCGTGTAGCTGATTATCATTGCCTATGTTCGTTCCGAGCCTCGCCGAGGGTGCCATTGGCATTCGTCCCATTCGAATCCGCGATTCAAAGGCACTGGAGAACGAGCTCATCGCCAACCGTGCGTGGCTGCGCAAGTGGGAGGCCACCAGCCCGAACGCTCCGATGTCGTTCGACACCCGGGCGAGCATCCGGTCGCTGCAGCAGAACGCACGGGCGGGGTACGGTCTGCCGTTCGTCATCGAGTACAAGGGTGAGGTCGCGGGTCAGCTGAACGTCTCGTCGATCAGCTACGGGTCGGTGTCGTCGGCGAGCATCGGGTACTGGGTCGCTGAGCGGTTCGCGGGGCTGAACATCACCCCGACGGTCGTGGCGCTGGCGACCGACCACTGTTTCTACTCGGTGGGGCTGCACCGCGTGGAGATCTGCATTCGCCCCGAGAACGCACCGAGCCTGCGGGTCGTCGAGAAGCTCGGGTTTCGCTACGAAGGGCTGCGGCGGCGCTACATTCACATCAACGGCGACTGGCGTGATCATTTCTGTTTCGCTCTGGTGGGGGAGGAGTTGCCCGTCGGTGTGCTGCGGCGCTGGAAAGAGGGCGGCGTGCCGCCCGGGCAGGGCAGTGTTCCCGAGGCCGATCGGGTCGAGGCGCTGACCCAGATTCCGACGCGCAACCGCTGACGTCGGCACCGCGCGCTTTCTGTAGAGTCGGTCTCCGGCCTGCGCGTGCGGTTCTAGCCGGGAAAGTGACTCCACGGGGTTCGGGTTCAGGCTCGGGTTGAGGTTCGCCGGGCAGGGGCGACACGCGGCCTCCGGTTGGGCCGAATAGCGCCGTCGGCCTCATACCGTAGACCCATGACATCAGACTGGCTGGGCGGAGGCCTCATCGTCGGCCTCGCGGCCGTGCTCTGGCTGATCTACCTGCTGCCGACGTGGTTTCGGCGCAATGAATTCAACGCCAACGAGCGCAATGTCGTGCGGTTACAGCAGACGCTTCGTATTCTCGCCGAGACGGCAGAGGTGCCAGAAGAAGTGCGTGCCGAGACGAATGCGAAGAGCGTGGCAGAGCACCAGCGGCTGCTTCGTCAAGCGACGATCAAGAGCATTCCTCCCGCGGTACGTGCGGCGGGCAAGATCCGTCGCGCGCGCGCGGTGACATCGGCGATTCTGCTCGTATCGGTCGGGGTCGCCGTGCTGGGGTCGGTTCAGGTTGCCGTGAACGGTGCCTGGATCGTGCTCGTGGCCGGCGTACTTGCCGCCGTGCTGTGCGTCACACGGCTCGGCAGGCTGGCGAAACTCGGCCGGGCGCTGAAGCTCCCTGCGCGCGATGCGAGCACCATCGATTCCTTCGTCATCGTGGGTGCCGGGTCGTCTCTCGACTTCGGCGGCAGTACCTCTCTCGTCGACTCCATCGGAGGCTCCGGCGTGAGGTTCGAGGCCGACGACGACGAATACGCCGATGCTGACGGCGAGGCAGCGGATGCTCTGGTCGACGACTCCGGCTGGACTCCGGTACCCCTGCCCAAGCCGCTCTACACCGAGCGCCGCCGCTTGCGTCAGCTGAACATGGGGCAGCCGGTGGCGTCGTCGTTCGGAGCGCCGAGTTCGGTGTCGGTCGGTTTCGCCGAGCAGACCGCAGAGCACGCCGAGAGCGCGCTGCGAGCTGCGGCGGCATCGTCGGAAGCCGCTTTGCGCGCGAGTTATGCGGCTGCTGATGCCGATTCCGTTGCAGATGCTGTCGCCACAGCGGATGCCGTCACCGACGTCGCACCGCAAACTACTGCCCCGGTCATTCCAAGCCGTTTCAGCACGATGGGCATCGTCGACGATCTCGACACCGGCCCGCTCGACGTCGATCGGGTTCTCGCGCGGCGCCGCGCAGGATAGCAATTCTCTTCGCCTCGATCTAGGACGCCTGGGCATCCGTTCTCCGGTGTAACGTTTCACCCATGCGCTATAGATACCTCGGCAACAGCGGCCTCAAAGTCTCGGAACTCACCTACGGAAACTGGCTCACGCACGGTTCGCAAGTCGAAAACGACACGGCGAAAGCCTGCGTTCGTGCGGCCCTCGACGTGGGCATCTCGAGCTTCGATACCGCCGACGTCTACGCAAACACCCAGGCCGAGGTCGTGCTCGGCGAGGCGCTGAAGGGCGAGCGCCGCGAGTCGCTCGAGATCTTCACGAAGGTCTATGGCCCCACCGGACCCAAGGGCCACAACGATACCGGCCTCTCTCGTAAGCACATCACCGAGTCGATCAATGCCTCGCTGAAGCGCCTGCAGACCGACTACGTCGATCTGTATCAGGCACACCGCTACGACGTCGAGACTCCGCTCGAAGAGACGATGCAGACGTTCGCCGACCTCGTGCGGGCCGGCAAGGTGCTTTACATCGGAGTGAGCGAGTGGAACGCCCGCCAGCTTCGCGAGGGGCATGCGCTTGCGCAGCAGCTGGGCATCCAGCTCGTCTCGAACCAGCCGGAATACTCGATGCTCTGGCGGGTGATCGAAGCAGAGGTCGAGCCGGCCTCGCGCGAACTCGGCATCTCGCAGATCGTCTGGTCGCCTATCGCCCAGGGTGTGCTCACGGGCAAGTACACGGCCGGCGGGCCGCTGCCAACGGGGAGTCGCGCGACTGACGAGAGCGGCGGTGCGGCCATGATCAAGCGCTGGCTGCAAGATGACGTGCTCAACGCTGTAGCCGAGCTCGCCCCGATCGCCGCCGACCTCGGCCTCACCCAGGCCCAGCTGGCCCTGGCGTGGGTGCTGAGCAACGATAACGTCGCCGCGGCGATCATCGGTGCCTCACGGCCGGAACAGGTCACCTCGAACGCCGAGGCCTCTGGGGTGACGCTCTCGCCCGAGGTTCTCGCGCGCATCGACGAGATCGTCGGGCCGCTGGCTTCGACTGACCCGTCACTGACGCAGATGCCGCAGGCGCGGCAGGCCTAGCCGGTCGGGCTGGGCGCCACGCGAGAGCGACTCTTGCAGGCGAGATGAGCCGCCGCGCCCGTCGCGTTCGTGCGAAAGAGTCGTTCTCGGCGCCGGCTTACGGGTTCGGTGGTTTTCTGTCGGAGCAGCTTGCGTGATAGTCTGCGTAAGTTGTTTTGAGGGGCTATGGCGCAGTTGGTAGCGCGCCTCGTTCGCATCGAGGAGGTCAGGAGTTCGAATCTCCTTAGCTCCACAACAACAAGAAAGGCCCGCTCATCGAGCGGGCCTTTCTTTTGTCGTGATCGGGGCAGCGTGACGAAACTTCACGAGGCTGAGAACGTCAGGGCCACCCTGCGCAACGCGGGTTGTCTCGCGTGCGTCTGAGTAGTGGCGGCGCCCGAGTGAGTAGTCGCCGAAAAGCTCAGCGTCTCTAGGCGTTACAGTGCGAAGCGAGTCATTTCGCTCCCGTGCACCACCCACCCGCTTCACGAGCTGCGGTCAGAACCCGCAGGGGGGAATCATCTCTTGCGCACACCCATGCGCGCGTCTTCGGCGCGCCGAAAGTTCATTCAGCCCGCGCGGGTTCTGCTCGCAGCGCTCGCCGTCGGCGTGACCCTCGCGGCGACGCTGCTGGCCCCTGCGACCGCGAACGCGGCGGTCACGGCCACCGCAGAAGCCACCTCGCTGATCACCGGCCCCGTGCTGCAGCAGGTCGGCCAGAGCATCCAGTTCGCACGCAAGGGCGATGATCTCGTTCTTCCGGCGAACGATCTGAAGAACTACCGCGTGGCCCCTAACGGCGACGGCAGTTTCTACCTCGTACTCGACGGTCGATGCGTCACGGCGGGCGGTATCGACGATGACACTCCCGCTACGACACTGCCCGAGTGTCACGGTATGGCGTCGCAGCGCTTCTTTTTCGTTCCGGTGAATCACACTCCCACCGTCACGGGCGTGGCAGGGGCTGTGAACAACGAATACTTCTACATTGTGGGCGCCGAGCGTAACCAGTGCCTGACGAGTGAGAAGGGTGGCATGAACTATGTTTCCGGCCAGCGCAGCAACCCTCGAACCACCGTGTGCAGTGAGACGGATGTTCGGCAGCAGTACCGCGTCAGCAATGATCGGCAGAGCCAGAGTGGCATCGACCTCGAGTGGCAGAACGTTCTGAACTTGGCCTTGCAGTACGGAAGTCACCAGTGCGGCATCGTCACCGGGGCGTGCAAGGTCGCGCCTGACGGAGTCGCCGCCGGCGCCATGCTCGAACCCGACGATCCGGCGATCCAGGGTTATGGCACGATCGGCACGCAGCTGATGGGTTGCGGCGGGCCTTACACCGGCATCGATCCTCCGACCGCCACAGCGAAGTACACGAACATCGGCACGTCGCCGGCGAGCAAGTCCATCGGCTCGTCGCAGACGTTCACCACAAGCCGCTCGGTTTCCGACAGCCTCGGAGGCAGCGTCTCGTTCGAGAGCACGACCGGTTTGAAAGACGTCTGGGGTCTCAAGATCTCAGGCAGCTTCAACTACAACCACACAATGGTGTCAGTCGATTCGACGGCATCCACCCGTAACGACGCGGTCAGCACTCCGATTCCCGGCGGTTACACCTCGATGAGTTCATGGACGTCGCAGGTCTACACGATTACCGGGCTGTGGAGCATGGATCGAAACCTTTCGGTGACGGGCTCGGGCACCCTGGCCTGGACGTTCAGAGCGACCAGCAGTTACCCCTTGATCACCAGTGACAAAGGCCCCGGAACCTGGGCCTCGGTCACCACGCTGAACGAGAAGAGCTGCATCGCCGGCCCCGCCGCGACGCTCGACGTGAACTCGGCAGACAGTCTGCCTCAGCTCACGAGCGATCTCAGCTCGTGCCCGGCCTTCCCGGCCCCGGCTGCCAGCCCGGTGCGCCACCCCACGGCGCCGACCGGTGTGGTCGGATCGACCGTGTATGTCTGCCCGGGAAACTGGATCGTTCCCGCGGCGTCAGCCGGGGCAGCGAACTACCATTACAAGTGGTTCGTGACTGCCGGCTCGAGCCAGGAGAAGCACTACATCTCGAGCGCTGATGCCTACACGATTCAGTCGGAGACGACAGCCGGTACCACCGGTGCGCTGTATCTCGGGGTCGAAATCGCCGACCTCGGACCGGCCGCCCGTCTCGAGTCGGATTACGTCACAAACCTGGCGGACTTTCAGCTCGTGCGGCCTGAACTCGGCGCACCCGAATTCAGCTCCACCTCATTCGTGGGCTACCTGCCGCAGACGCGTGCCGGTGACGTCTACCAGACAAAGGTCGTCGAGACTCTGGCTTCGGGTGATGTGGTGAGTGCCGATCCTGCGGCTCCCTTGCCCGACGGCTTGAGTCTTTCGGCTGACGGAGTGCTGTCGGGAACACTGGATGCTCCGGGCGACTACACCTTCGGCATCCGGTCGACGGGCTCTGCCAGCGTCACGACGTTCACCCTGTCGGTTCTCGCCCAACCTGTCGGGTTCAGTGACCAGCAGAACATCACGACAACGGTTGGCGCAGCCGTGTCGACCAGCCTCGTGTCTGACGCACCGAAGGGCATGAACCTGCAGCTCACGGAGGGCACGCTGCCACCCGGCTTCTCGCTCGACCCGGCGACGGGTGCGCTGACGGGAACCGCGTCGGCATCGGGTTCGTACTCCTTCGCGGTCGGTAACGCCGGCACTCTCGATACGACGCCCTCGTTCACCGTCACGGTGGCGGATGCGCCGACGCAGTTCATCACCACGGCATACACGGCGGCCCGAGTCGGCGAGGCCTACTCGGCACCCGTGACAAGCCAGGTTGGAACGGGCGCACTCATCGGGTTGAACGGGCAAGATCAGTCGCTCCCCCCGGGCTTCTTGCTCGACCCGTCGACCGGAGTGCTGGCCGGAACGCCCACCACGGCGGGTACGTTCACCTTCGCCATCGCAGACCTCACCGACCCCACTAATACTCAGACCGTGGTTCTGATCGTGAGTTCGGGGTCGTCGACGGCGGTTGCGACGCCCGTTCCGACGGGCGCTGCCGAAGCGTCGACCTCGTCGACACCCGGCAGCCTCGCTGCGACGGGCGCACCAGTGATCGGGCTGCTCACCGTCGCGGTGCTCGGTTTGCTCGCGGGTGGCTCACTGCTGCTGCTGCGGCGCAAGCGACGCTCGACAACGAGGTAGCGCCCCGCCCAGGCTCTCGACAGCTGCCGGGGTCGCCACCAGCGTCAGCTGTGCGGCGACTCCGTGCGTAGTGCTTCGGCGAGATCCGACCGGCCCGCAATGCCGAGCTTTCGGTACACCTGGCGAAGATGGTTGTCGACGGTGCGCACCGAGAGACCGAGTTGGGCAGCGATCTCGCTGCTGCGTTCCCGGCGCGCGGCGGCGACCGCGATCATGCGTTCTCGCTCGGTCAGACCGCCCGTGGGCTTCGCGGTTCGGCTGACCGTACCGACCGCTCGCGTGCCGCTTGAGAGCCTGACGATCGACTCGGCCTGGCGAATGATCGATCCTCGCAGCGATCCGCTTGCGCAGTCGATGGCGTGTCGGGCCGCATCGGCGGCACCAGCGAGCATACCGGCGCCGACAAGCCGTTCTGCTGCGACGAGAAGCGTGACCGGATCACTCGCCGCGGCCGCCTCCGCATGTGCCGTGATTGCGGCGATGAGCTCGGAGTTCGATTCTGCCGTCATCGATCGCAACGAGGTGAGCACGGCAGCCGGGCGCCTCAGCCGAACCGCGTAGTGAGCGGTGAGCGCGGCGTACGTCAGGTGCCGGGCCTCGATTCCGTGGGCGACAGCGCTCGCGATCTCAGCTGCTGCCTGGTCGAGATGACCGAGGTCTGCTTGCAGAAACGCGGTCGCCTCCGCTTCGACGAGATTTTCTTTCACGTAGGCACGAGCACGGTGAGGAATCGCCTTCAGAGTGCGCAGGGCTTCTTGGTTGTCGCCGAGCTGCGCGGCCACGCTCGCCCGAAGCGCGACAGTGACGCCGAGGGTGCCGGAGAAGTCGCTGAGTCTCAACTGATCTTCGGCGCGAGCGCTGAATGCGCGTGCCTCGGGTAGGGCCCCGCGATGAGCGGCCAGCAGGGCTACGCCGTAGCACCACATTCCAAGAAACGGCGACTCGGGCGCGGCGGCGTGTTGGCGGGCGACGTACAGCGCATCATCGAGCTGCCCCTCGAGAACAAGCACGAGTAAGCGCGCGAAACCGACGGCGTTGCCGGCATGAGCCACGTAATCGGTCTCGGTCATCAACACCTCGGCGCGAGCGATCGCGGCCCGCGCTGCGCCGATATCGGCCGCGTACACCGCGGCGATCATCGCATGGATCGTGCTGTTGAGGGCCGTCGCGGCATCGGGCGAACTCTGATGGGGTGCAACGGGTTTGACCGTGCCGACCAGGCCCGACATAAGAAGCCACGTGGCACGGTCGGATTCGAGGTAGTCGCGAGCCGCGGAGTCGGGAATGGTGTCGAGGATGTGCGTGGCCAGTTCGACTGCCACGTCGAGTCGCTGACCCAGTGTCGCGATCAGCGTTCCCTCGAGGGAGGCGACGACCGCGCGCTCGTCATCGTTCTGAGCCCGGGCCTTGGCAAGCGAGAAGTCGCGATCGGCCTCCTCTTGCCTGCCCACGGCGATCAGCGAGGCGGCCCGCAGAAGCAGAGTGTCGAGGTGCTTCTCGAGTCGGTACGACCGAGTGGCCAGATCGATCGCGTCGCGGTGATGATTGTGTGTCGACGCGTGCGCCGCCGCCCACCGCAGATCGGCAGCGTTCGGTTCGGCGCCTCCGTCTGCAACAGAGGCCACGCGTAAACCGATGCCGCGAAAGCGGTCATCGGTGGTTCCTCTGCTCTCGAGGAGCGCCAGAGCACGCTCTCTGCTCGCTCGACGTTCTGGGGCCGACATCGTGCCGCTGAGCACCCTGCTGAAAAGTGGATGCGCCAGACTCAACCTGTCTTCAGTAGAGCGGGCGACGAGGCCCGAACTCTGTAGAGCATCGGCGTCGGCGGGGCTCTGCAGAACATCCCTCGGCAGAAGCGGTGCAACCGCGAGCATCTGCAGCAACGAGAACTGTGCCGGGGTCAGCTCGGCGAAGCGCGACGTGAGCGAGTGTGTCACCCCATTCGGCAGCACGTGTGTGTCGATCACGACCTCGCCGAACCCGGGCGTCGCAGAGAGCGACCGAGCGGCAGATGTCGTCACAACGAACTCACGAATGTAGCGGGGGATTCCTCCCGTCAGCTCGACGAGTTGCTCCATACTCGCCCGATCGACCCGGGCGCCGAGCGCTTTTGTGATGAGCTTTCGCGCGATGGCCGGGGTGAGGGGGCGCAGCTCTGTCTCGTCGACGAAGCCCTCACTGTGCATCCGTTCGATTGTTCCCGTCAGCATCTGTGCGCTGCGTGCGGTCGCGATGCATCGCACCCCGTAGACGCGTACCAACTGGTAAAGGGCCGCGCCTGACGCTTTGTCGAGCAGCAAGACGTTGTCGACCAGCAGAACGTGAGGCTGACCGCTGGAGGCGACCTGCGACAACAGCTGGGCCACTCGATCGTCGACGGGGGCGCTGTGAGTGTTTTTTGCGCCGTTGAGCGTTGGCGCGAACGCTCCGAGCGGCGTGTTCTGCAGTTCAGGAAGCCCCACGACCGACAGAACCACAAATCCGCGAGACCGAAGTGTGGCTGCTACGCGTTTCGCGAGGGTCGACTTACCCACGCCCTCCACCCCCCGAATCAGCTGAACACGGGCTTCGGGAGCGGCGACGGCGTCAGAGAGGCGCTTCACCAGCGCGGCGTCGATGGCGATCGGCCACGATTCGTTGTGCCCGCCGACGTCAGGCCGAGCGCCTGTGTCTCGGTTTGTCTGCACAGTACCCATCATGGCCGCATTCCGGCGGCGTGCCGGCAAACGAGACGAGGTGCCCGCCGCGTGATCGTTGCCCGCGTCGTCTACGATGTTCACACTTCTTGCCTCGCCCGCGGGCCGCTTCGGCCTGGGCGCTCGAAACGAAAGGAAGCCGCCATGACCGAATCGCGTCACGTGCGCTCACTGCAGAGCGGGCTGGTTCAGCACTCGAGCGAATGGGGGAGCATCCATCGACTCACTGCCGACAACTTTCCGATTCTGCAGCGGCTCTCGATCAAGCGCCTGGTGCTTGCTCGCGGGGCCATTCGCGAACCGCACTGGCACGCTAACGCTGACGAACTCACGTACTGCCTCTCGGGTGTCGTGCTCGTCTCGACGCTCGATAACGCCGATGTGTTCGCTACGTTCACGGTGTCGGCCGGCGAGATGTTCCATGTGAAGAGTGGCGCGATCCACCACATCGAGAATGTGGGCGAGACGGATGCCGAGCTGATCGTGGTCTTCTCCAACGAGAGGCCAGAAGACTTCTCGCTGCACGCGGCGTTCGGCGCGATGAGCGACTCGGTGCTGGGCAACGCCTACGACCTGCCGGCGTCGGCGTTCGCGGCACTCGTGCGCGACACCACGTCGCCCGACATCGTTGCCGGCAGCGGCCCTGCCGAAATACCAGCCGCCGCCGCGTACCCAGACCCGCACAAGTTCGACGTCGAAGGGCAGACTCCGCCGCTCTCGTACGAGTACGGCAGTGCGAAACTGGCACGCGATCAGTTCTGGCCGGCGCTTCGAAACCTGTCGATGTATTCGCTGCGCATCGAAGAAGACGGCATGCGCGAGCCCCATTGGCACCCGGAGACCGCCGAGCTGGGCTATGTGCACGCGGGTTCGGCGCGCATGAGCATCATGGATCCGGGCGGTTCGGTCGACACCTACCTGCTCGGGCCGGGCGACGTGTACTTCGTGCCGCGTGCCTACCCCCACCAGATCGAAGTCATCGGTGACGAAGAGATTCACTTCTTGATCTTCTTCGACCAGCCGACGCCGGGCGATATCGGGTATCGGGCGACCGCTTCGGCGTTCTCCCGGCGCGTATTGGCAGCGACGTTCGGCGTCGACGACGCCACGTTGCCGACATTTCCGCTTACGCCGGTCGACCCGCTGGTCGTCGCGAAGCTGAATCCTGTCGACCCGCCTTCAGACGGAGCGCTTGCAACGCGCGACTAGAGCGGCTTGACCTTGACGTAACGTCAACCCTTATCGTCGTCAGAGAAGGAGGGTTGCTCATGGAGTGGAGCATTCAGCAGATCGCACGGCTGGCCGGTACGACGAGTCGTACGTTGCGTCACTACGACGACGTCGGGCTCGTGAGCCCGAGCCGGGTGGGTGACAACGGGTATCGCTACTACGATTCCGACGCGCTCGTGCGGCTGCAGCGGGTGCTGCTGCTGCGCGAGCTCGGGCTCGGCATTCCGGCGATTGCCGGCATTCTGGCGGGGCAGCGCGACGACACCGTCGCGTTGCGGGCGCACCTCGAGTGGCTCTCCAGTGAGAAGCAGCGCCTCGACCGCCAGCTGGCGAGCGTGGCGCGAACAATCAGCGATTTGGAGAAAGGCGAAGAACCCATGGCAGAGAAGATGTTCGACGGATTCGACCACACGGCCTACAAAGACGAGGTCGAAGAGCGTTGGGGCAGAGACTCCTACGAGGCGAGCGACAGGTGGTACACCTCGATGTCGCAGAGCGAGAAAGACGACTTTCTGATGGCGGCGGCCGAACTCGCCTCCGACTGGACGATCGCGGCGAAGAGCGGCACGGCCGTCGACGGAGTCGAGGCGCAGGCGCTCGCCCAGCGTCAGTGCGACTGGCTGGCCGGTATCCCCGGAGCCCCGAAATCGGTCGACGGGCGCCCGACGAAGCAGTACTTCACCTGGCTCGGCGACTCGTACGTCGACGACGATCGCTTCGCTGTGAACTACGGCGGAAAGACGGGCGCCGCCTTCGTGCGAGACGCGATGCGAGTCTTCGCCGACGCGAACCTCTAGCGTGG
>JAODBC010000064.1 GCA_025463765.1 Subtercola sp.
CGGGGGCGCGAGAGCCGGGCGCGGCCGCGGGGAGCCGGGCGCGGCCGCGGGCGCGGGAGCGGGAGCGGGAGCGGGGCGCGGGGCAGCTACACGATGCGGTCCTCTAGGCCCCACGACTGGCCGTAGCCGCCCTCGTCGACGGGCAGGGCCATGAGCTCGAGAAACGGCAGGGCGTCGAAGGCCTCTGGCCCGAGCACACCGCTGCCGCCCCACACGCCGAGAGCGAGCAGTTCGAGGGCGATCACGGGGTTCAGCGCGGTCTGCCACACCACGCACTGCGACTCGTACTGCGCCATGGTCCATTCGTTGTCGGCCACGTGGTACAGATACACCTCGCGCGGGTAGCCGTCGACGCCGGTACCCGTGACCCAGAGGCCCGCGCAGGTTTTGCCGGTCATCCGCGGCCCGAGTGTCGCCGGGTCGGGCAGGCCCGCCGCAACGACGTCGCGGGGTGCGACCTCGACCGGGCCGTTCGCCGAGCGCACACGCACGGGCGCGGTCTTGTCGAGACCGAGCTGGTTGAGCGTCTTGAGAATGCCGATGAACTCGTTGCCGAGACCGTACTTGAACGTCACCCGCTTGGCGTCGACCCAGCGCGGCATGAGCAGCACTTCTTCGTGCTCGACGTTGACGCACTCCACGGCGCCGATGCCGTCGGGAAAGTCGAAGACCTCTGGCTCGCTGAACGGCGCCGTGGTGTACCAGCCGCGGTCTTTCTCCCAGATGACGGGAGGGTTCAGGCACTCTTCGATGGTGGTCCAGATGGAGAACGACGGGGCGAAGATCTCGTTGCCGTCGTCGTCACGCACCACGAGGTTCGCGCCGTCGCGGGTGCCGAGTTCATCGATTTCGCTGAACAGGTGGTCGGCAGCGTAGCGCGCGAACACGTCAGAGAGGCCGGGCTCGACGCCCATGCCGACGAGGGCGAGGGTGCCCGCCTGCTCCCAGTCGGCGGCCTGCGCGAACTGGTCGTCGCCGAGCTTGATGCCGGTTTCGCTGTACGGCTCGGTGGGGTGCCGCTCAGACAGGCTCATGGCCATGTCGAGGTAGTTGGCGCCGGCGGCGAGCGCTCCGGCGAAGATCGTGGGCACGAACTTGGGCTCGACCGCGTTCATCACGTGGGTGGCGCCGTGTCGACGCGCGACCTCCTCGACGCTGGCGGCGTCAGAGGCGTCGATGCGGTCGGGCACGAACTTGGCGGCGATCTCGGGAGTGTGCCGCGCCGCGATCCAGGCGATCGTGCGCTCGGCACGAGCCAGGTCGTAGTCGGTCACAATGATCTGGTCGTAGAACGTGCGCCGCGCCGCTATCTTCGCGATCGAGTCGCCGACGCCGCCGGCACCCACCAAAAGAATCTTCATGGCCCGAGGGTACCGGATGCAGGCAGCTCGCCCTGGCACCCGGTCACGCCGCGCCGCCGCCCGGGTTGCGCTCGCCAGCGAACTCCGCGCGTGATCGCTCTAGTGCGTCATCGCTCTCAGTGCGTGATCGCTCTAGTGCGTGCTCGCTCTCAGTGCGTGATCGCCGCGACCGAGCGCGGGCGCACCACGGCCCAGAGCAAGACGATCGACACCGCTGCCGTGAGCGCCATCACCAGACCCATCGGAATCGCGTTGGCAACTCCGAAGGCTCCGACAATCGGCGAAATGGCGCCAGCCAGCCCGAAGTTGACGGCCCCGAGCAGCGACGCGGCGGTAGCGGCCTCGTGCCCGTGGTTGTTGAGGGCGAGCACCTGGATGCACGGGGCGCCGAACCCCGCAGCGAGCAAGAAGAACCACAGCGGCACGAGCACTCCCCACAACCCGCCGCCGTTCGCGTCGAGAACCACGATCGTGAGCGCGGCGACAAGCAGCAGCACGGTCGAGAACGCGAGAATCCACTGCGGCGGAAAACGCCTGATCAGCCGCGCGCTGGTCTGAATGCCGATGATCAGCCCGACCGAGTTCACCGCGAACAGCAGCCCGTACTGTTGCGGGCTGAACGAGTACACCACCTGAAACAGAAAGGGCGACGCCGAGAGGTACGAGAACAGCCCCGCGAACGTCATGCCGCCCATGACCGCCACGCCCACGAACACCCGGTCGCCGAGCACCGAGCGATAACGCTGGCGAATGGTGGTGTGCCCGCGGTCGTTGCGCCGCGCTTTCGGCAGCGTCTCGACGATGAAGAACAGCACCGCGATCAGAATCACTACGCCGTAGACGGCCAGCACCCAGAAGATGCCGCGCCACTGCATCACCTGCAGCAGCTGCGAGCCGATCACGGGCGCGATGACCGGCGCGACTGTGGTGATGAGCGACATGCGCGCGAGCATCTTGACGAGCGGATGCCCGGCGAACAGGTCACGGATCATGGCAATCGCGATCACCCCGCCGGCTGCCGCACCGACTCCCTGCAGCACCCGGAACAGGCCGAGCACTTCGACGTTCGGCGCGACCGCTGCGCCCAGCGAGGCGGCGATGTGCAACGTGGTCGAGGCGATGAGCGGAAGACGGCGCCCCACCGCATCGCTCCAGGGGCCAACGAGCAACTGCCCGAGGGCGAAGCCGATCGTGGTGCCGGTGAGGGTGAGCTGAATGATCGCGACCGGCACGTTCAGGTCGGCCTCGAGCGCCGGGAAAGCCGGCAGGTAGAGGTCGATGGTGAATGGCCCGAGGGCGCTGAGCGCGCCGAGAATGACGATGTAGACGGTGCGCTGGCGGCGGGTCAGCGCGTCACCGGGGTGCACGGCGAGAGTCACGAGGTTCCTTGTTCGGTGGGTCTGTCCGCAACATCGAATCGATTCGAAGGAAGCAAATCGAAAACAGCGGGCAACGGGGAGGGGGTCTGACGGGTCGAGCTAAAAGGAGGTGCCGGCCGGGTCTGCGAGCAGCTCGGCGAAGGCGAGTTCGGCGGCTCCGATGGTCAGCAGGCGCGAACGCAGCTGAGCACGATCGATGCGAACCGAATCCCCCAACGTTCCAAAACTAACGCTTTTCACAGCGGCGCGCAGACGCTCGGGGTTCACTGCGAAGAGCGAGCCGAGAAACCCGCCGAGTACAAACGATTCGGGGTTGAAGACGCTGATGAAGTTGCCGATGGCGAGCGCCAGAACGTCGAGCTGACGGTCGACCTCGGCACGAACATCCGGTGTCAGCTGATCGGCGGGCGTCGCGGTCACAGCCGGGTCGGTCGGCACCAGCAATGCGTCGAGCTCGTCGAGCTCGAGGCTGTCGCGGCCGAGAACGGCGAGCAGGCGGCCGAGGTTGACCTCGGTCTCGAGGCACCCCACCTTGCCGCAGTGACACCGGATGCCCGCACTGTTCACCAGCGTGTGGCCGAGTTCACCGGCAAACCCTTCGGCACCGCGCAGCATCGAGCCCCCCACCAGCACACCACCGCCGATGCCGCTCGCGCTGCCGTTGAGGTAGACAAGATCGCTGACTCCGCGGCCGCTGCCGAACAGGCTCTCGGCCACGGTCGCCAGCCCGGCGTCGTTGGCGGCGCGGGCGGGGTAGCCCAGCGCATCCCCCATCGGGCCGGCGACCGACTCGTCGTGCCAGCCGAGATGCGGGGCGAGCAGCACGGTTCCGTCGTTCGAGTTCACCAGGCCCGGGATGGCGATGCCCACGCCCACCACGCGAAACTGCGCCTCGAGCTCGGACTGCATGCCCGCCACGACCGCCGTGACCACGTTGACGGCCTCACGCACCGTCGGCACGCTCGCCGTCTCGAACCGGATGCGCTTGTGCAACTCGGCGCCGAGCCCGACGACCCCGATCGTGATCGCGTCGACGTCGGGGTTCACCGTGATGGCGACCACCTTCTCGTTCGCGTGCACGATGGGGCTCGGGCGCCCGACGAGCCCGGAATCGTGCGGCTCGGTTTCGTAGGCGAGGCCGAGATCGGCCAGTTCGGTGACGAGGGCGCCGATGGTCGAGCGATTCAGACCCGAACGACGGGTCAGCTGGGCGCGGGTCTGGGCGCCGCCGTGATGCAGCATCGTCAGGATGGTCGAGAGGTTGTGCCGGCGGGTCTGGTCGTTGCTGTTGCCCACTCCCGCGGCGAGCTGGCGCGGGGCGCTGGGGCGAGACGTACCGGCGAGCGTCATGGAGTGCCTCTCTACCCGGAATCCCTTTGTTGACCTTTGAAACATATACCGCAAAACGGTGCTCAGCCAAAGCGGGTGCACGCGCGTCAGCTGTCAAGCCTTTCATTCTGCCCTTTGACATTCGCCGGGCATCCGGAATATGTTGGGCGTGGTAACTTTTTAGCCGTTACCCACCCAACGACCTGTATCACCAACGATGCTGACTGGAGCACTACGGCATGTCTCTCACGCCCACCCGCGACGACAAATTCTCTTTCGGACTCTGGACGATCGGCTACAACGGCGCCGACCCGTTCGGCGGGCCGACCCGGGCCCCTCTCGATGTCGTCGAAGGCGTCGAGAAGATCAGCGAGGCCGGCGCGTACGGCCTGACCTTTCACGACGACGACCTGTTCGCGTTCGGCTCGACCGACGCCGAGCGCCAGAAGCAGATCGACCGCCTGAAGGGCGCACTCGCCGACACCGGCGTCATCGTGCCGATGGTCACGACCAACCTGTTCAGCGCTCCCGTCTTCAAAGACGGCGGCTTCACCTCGAACGACCGCGCCGTGCGCCGGTTCGCGCTGCGGAAGGTGCTGCGCAACATCGACCTCGCCGCCGAACTGGGCGCGAAGACGTTCGTCATGTGGGGTGGCCGTGAGGGCGCGGAGTACGACGCGGCCAAAGACATCCGCTCGGCGCTCGAGCGCTACCGCGAGGCCGTGAACCTGCTGGGCGACTACGTCACCGACAAGGGCTACGACATTCGTTTCGCCATCGAGCCGAAGCCGAACGAACCCCGCGGCGACATTCTGCTGCCGACCGTCGGGCACGCGATGGCGTTCATCCAGACCCTCGAGCGCCCCGAGCTCGTGGGCGTGAACCCCGAGGTCGGGCACGAGCAGATGGCCGGGCTGAACTTCGCCTCTGGCATCGCCCAGGCGCTGTACCAGGGCAAGCTGTTCCACATCGACCTCAACGGCCAGCGCGGCATCAAGTACGACCAAGACCTCGTGTTCGGCCATGGCGACCTGTACAACGCGTTTGCGCTCGTCGACCTGCTCGAGAACGGCTCGCCCACCGGCGGACCGGTCTACGACGGCCCGCGCCACTTCGACTACAAGCCCTCGCGCACCGAAGACTTCACGGGCGTCTGGGATTCGGTCGCAGCCAACATGCGCACCTACCTGCTGCTCAAGGAGCGCGCCGCGGCCTTCCGCGCCGACCCCGAGGTGCAGGAGGCGCTTGCGGCGTCGCGCGTCGCCGAGCTCGCTCAGCCCACGCTCGCTTCGGGCGAGACCTACGACGACCTCTTGGCGGATCGCTCGGCCTACGAAGACTTCGACCCCTCCGTCTACTTCAACGGCAAGGGCTTCGGCTTCGTGCGCCTCAACCAGCTCGCCCTCGAGCACCTCACGGGCGCGCGCTAACCCGCGCCCCGCGGGTGCGCTAACCCGCGCCCGCGGGGTGGATGCCCGGCTCCCGCCGCGCGGGTCGGCTGCCGTGCCCAGGTTGCGCAAAAGCACCTTCGCTCGCGTCTTTGGGTGCATTTGCGCAACCTGGGCGGGCACGAGCCGCCCACCCTCCCGAATCTGACACACCTGTGAAGTAAGGAACGCCGATGTTCGTCGCCGGAATCGACTCGAGTACGCAGAGCTGCAAGGTCGTGGTGCGCGACGCCACGACCGGCGCGCTCGTTCGCCAGGGCAAAGCCGGGCATCCGGAGGGCACCGAGGTCGACCCCGCCGCGTGGTGGGAGGCGCTGAAGAGCGCCATCGCCGACGCGGGCGGGTTCGGCGACGTATCGGCCGCGGCGGTCGGCGGGCAGCAGCACGGAATGGTGGTGCTCGACGCCGAGGGGCGCGTCATTCGCGACGCCCTGCTCTGGAACGACACCCGAAGCGCGGGTGCCGCCGCCGATCTGATCGCCGAAGTGGGCGCCGACGGGCCGAATGGCTACGCGGCGCGAACCGGATCCCTTCCCGTGGCCTCGTTCACGGCCACGAAACTGCGCTGGCTGCGCGACGCCGAACCCGCCAATGCGGCGCGAGTGGCGGCGGTCGCGCTTCCGCACGACTGGCTCACGTGGCGGCTGCTCGGCTACGGCCCCGCCGACGAGTCACCGCTGGGGCCGGTACTGGATGCCCTGACCACCGACCGCTCCGACGCGAGTGGCACCTCGTACTGGAGCCCGGCTGCGAACGCCTACGACTTCGCGCTGTTCGAGCAGGCGTTCGGGCGCCCGGCCGTCGAGGCGCTCGGAGCTGCCGAGGTCGCCGCCGAGACCGATGCCGGCTCCGCGCTGGAGGCCGAGCAGGAGCGCATCGTCGATGCTGCCGTGGCAGCGCTGGTGAGCGACGCGCTCGGCGCCGACTCAGGCGAGTCGTTGCAGCCCGGCTTCGGCAGCTTCGGAACCGACCCTGCCACGGGCGAGGCCGAACTCGAATCCGTCGGCGATGCGGCGGCCACCGAGCTGCTGCCGCCGGTGATCCTGCCGCGCATCGTGCAGACCGGCGAGGTTGCGGGCGTGACAGTCGACCACCCGGGCGATGTGGAGTTCGCCGGAGGCTCGGCCGGCGGAGCCCCGGACGGCACGGACGGCACCGCCGACGGAGCCCCCGGCGGCACGGACGGCACCGCCGACGAAGCCACCGGCGGCACGGACGGCACCGCCGACGGAGCCGCCGATCAAGCCACCCGCGGCACGGCCGAGGGAGCCACCGACGACACCGCCAGCGGCACCACAGACGGCACCGCCGATCGTGCCCGCGCGTTGCTCATTCCCGCGGGCATCCTCGTCGGTGCGGGCGCTGGCGACAACGCCGGGGCCGCCCTCGGCCTCAACGCCACCGCGGGCGACGTCGTGATCAGCATCGGAACCTCGGGCACCGCCTTCGCGGTCACCGAGCATCCGGTCGCCGACGTCACCGGAACCGTGGCGGGGTTCGCCGACGCCGCCGGAGCGTTCTTGCCACTCGTCGCCACCCTCAACGCCGCCCGCGTGCTCGCCTCCGTCAGCGGCCTGCTCGGCGTCGACTACGACCAGTTCGCCGCCCTCGCGCTCGACGCAGAACCCGGCTCGGGCGGCCTCGTGCTCGTGCCGTACTTCGAGGGCGAGCGCACTCCGAACCTGCCCGACGCCACGGCCACGCTCGCCGGCCTCACGCTCGGCAGCACCACCCGCGAAAACCTCGCCCGGGCTGCCATCGAGGGCATGTTGTGCGCACTCGCCGACGGTGTCGCTGCCATTCGCTCGCTGGGGGTGGATGCCCGGCGAATCCTGCTCGTCGGCGGCGCCGCCCAGAACGCGGCGGTACAAGCGGTCGCGTCGCAGGTGTTCGACCTTCCGGTCTCGGTGCCGACCCCGGGTGAGTACGTCGCCGACGGCGCAGCCCGTCAAGCCGCCTGGACCCTCACCGGCGCGCGCCCCACCTGGCCCGTCTCGTTCGTCGCCGAGCTGCCCGCGGCCACCGTGCCCACCATTACTGCGCAGTACCGCGCCGCCCAGCAGCTCGGCTCGCTGCCGCGCTGAGCCCTTGGCGAGAGCGACATTCGCAGGCGAGAGCGAGAGGTGTGCCGTTCGCTCTCGTCCATAGACATCGCCCTCGGCAAGACAGAAGGCGCATGCAACCGGGTCGTATGATCGCTGGCATGACCATCACGCATGTGCAGCTTTTCTCTGTTCCGGTGAGCGACCAAGATCGGGCGCGCGACTTCTACGTGGGCACGCTCGGGTTCGACCTGATCAACGATGTGCAGATGGGGCCCGACATGCGCTGGCTGCAGGTCTCGCCGCCCGGAGCCCAGACCGCCATCACGCTCGTCACCTGGTTCGAGAGCATGCCGGCGGGTTCGACCAGGGGAATCGTGCTCGAGACCGACGACCTCATCGGGGAGGTCGAGCGCTTGTCGGCCCTCGGCGTGGTGACGAGTCCCATCGAGCGGCAGCCCTGGGGAACCTTCGTGACCCTCGACGACCCCGACGGCAACGGCATCGTGCTGCAGGAGACGGCGATGCCGTGACCTTTGGTGCGCCGCCGCCCCTGCGGCGCACTGTGCGACTGGATGCACGCGCCCACGTATCGGCCGCTACCAACACGGAACGCGACGAGCGTGGTCGCCGCGTTCCGCCGACCACGTTGGGTGCGCCGCCACCTCTGGGCCCATGCCGGCCAGAGGCTCCGCGCGCCGCCTGCGGTGCGTGGAGAGGCCCGGTGAGGACGGCGCACCGTGCGACTGGATGCACACGCCCACATATCGGCCGCTACCAACACGGAACGCGACGAGCGCGGTCGCCGCGTTCCGCCGACCACGTTTGGTGCGCCGCCGCGCCGGGCGCCGTGTAGTTCGGCGAGAGAAGGCCGAGCGGACGAGAGAAGCCGGTGCACGGGGTTCTTTCGTCTCGAACGGGTTCTCTCGGCGAGAAGCGTGGCGGCGAGAGGAAGCGCTGGGGAGGGCGTCAGGCGGAGGCGGCGGGGGTGTTGGCGTCGCCGCGGGCCAGCGAACGACCGGCCGCGTGCAAGAACGGTTTGGGGTTGGCGATGGCTTCGGCGGAGCTTCCGGCGAGCTCGCTGAGCGACACAAACGCCGCGAAGTCGTCGGGGTCGGTTTCGATCGCGCCCGCGACCAGCAACGGGAACGTGTCGTACTTCTGGGCGAGGGCGAGCACGTAGCTCGGAACCTTTCCCGCCGCCGACTGGTTGTCGAACCGGCCTTCGCCCGTGATCACCACATCGGCCTGCTCCACCTGCGCGGGCAGCCCGATCGCCGCTCCGACGGCATCGGCACCCGGATGGATGCTTGCTCCCCAGAGCAACAACCCGAACCCGGTTCCCCCGGCGGCACCCGCCCCCGCGGCATCGACACCGAGCGCGCGCGCAGCGGGCCCAGGGGTTCGCGCGCCATCCGGGTCATCTGCGCCATCGTTCGCGCCCGAAGCCAGGCCCGCCGCATCCTCCGCCACGGAGCCATCGCCCTCCGACGCAGCCGCACCCGCCCCCGCCGCAACATCCGCCGCGCCACGTGCCGCACCCGCCGCCAGCGCCCGCTCCACCAGCTGCGCTGCCGACGTGTCGGCCTCGCCCGTCACGGGGTCGGCGATGTAGCCGAGGTCACCCTCCGACCACTCGTGCAGGTCGGCAGGAGCATCCGCTGCCGCAATCGACGCCGGGGCCGCGCCGAGCACTCGGGCGAAGGTGGCGAGGGCGGCATCCAGTTCGGCCACCGTCTCAGCGTCGGCGCCCTTCTGCGGGCCGAAGACGGCTGCGGCGCCGTTCTCACCGAGCAGCGGATTCGTGACGTCAGTGATGACCGAAACCCCGTCGACGGGCAGAGCGCGCAGCGAGCCCAACTCGACGCTGTGCAGTTCAGCCAGCCCGCGAGCCCCCGCCGCAACCGGAGCACCCGCCGCATCGAGAAACCGAGCGCCCAGCGCCGTCAGGGCCCCTGCGCCACCGTCGGTCGACGAACTGCCCCCGATGGCGAGCAGCAGCCTGTCGACACCATGGTCGAGCGCCGCAGCGATGGCCTGGCCGAAACCGAGGGTATGGGCATCCAGTGGCCGCAGCTCAGCGAGCAACGTGATGCCGCTGGTGTTGGCGAGTTCGACGACACCCGTTCCGCCGGTGCCAGTGTCGCCTGGTGCCGGTGGCAGCCACAGCCATTCGGCGTCGACCGGCTCGTCGGCGGGACCGGTCACGGTGACCGCGATGCGGATGCTCCCCGGCACGGCCACGGCGAACGCGTCGATCGTTCCCTCGCCGCCGTCGGCCATCGGCAGCAGCTGCACCGTGTCGTCGGGGCGGGCCTCGCTCCAGCCCGCGCCGAGGGCGGCGGCCACCTCGGCGGCGCTGGCGCTGCCCTTGAACGAATCGGGCGCGACAACGACGTTCAGCGACGGGCTCATGCCTCCAATCCTGCCGCACTCTGCGCCGGGCGAAACTCCCTCCGCCCTGCCCACCGTGCGCGTCGACCGCCATCATGACCGAATGCCGAACTCATTCATCGCTTCGACGAGTTTTCTCGCCTCGCGCGCCAACGAGCGGGCTACGGCCGCCGAGCAGTAGCCGCCGTACTGCAGTTGACTCTTGTCACTCAGCAACTTGGAGAGCCGCAGCGCCAATTTCGAACCTCCCGGCTTCACCGAATCGAGCAATTCAACGGCGCCCCGATGGTCGCCGTCATTGGCCCGTCTACCGAGGGCTTTGCCGCAAATCGCGTCGGCCGCGGAGATACCGGCGGCGATCGCATTCGATGCGGCAACCTGCGCCTCTGCAGACTCCCCCGACTCTGCCCGGATGAATTCGAGGCGCTCCTCTGCTACCTGGAGAAATTCGGACGCCGCGCCGGCGCGCTGACGCACGAGTGCTGGGTTCACGTCGACAATTCGAGCCATGCTCAGATTATGCAGAAAGCCTCAGACATTCCCCCTGGCGTCTCTGATCATGCGCCGTACATCAGGCCCATGAAACGTCCGCGCTTCACGATCCCACGAAGACACCATCGCGTCGCCGCTCGTCACGAGTTGCGTAAACCGTTCGCTTGTTGCCGCGTAGATGTTGCACGGATTGCCCGTCGATTGCGTAACGGCCACCGAAACTCCATCGATTGCGTTCTGCACAAGATCGTCGGCGAAGGTCGTCGGAAAGACGATGAGCAGATCGACGTCACTTTCGAGTGTGCTGTCACCGCGTGCGACAGAGCCGAAGAGCGATATCGACACCTGCGCGGCCTGAATCGGGTCGCCGATCGACTCACCCAGCGACTCGATCACCACGGCCTCGACGCGGCTCAGCGCCATGTCGGCGGCATAAACGACGCTCTCGATCACTGGCCACATGATGTGCCTTCGATTCGCGGTGTACGTGTCAGCCGCGCCGACGCGTCGTGTCTGAACGGTTCCGTCGCTGACGAGGCGCGCGAGAGCGAGCCGCATTCCCGGGGCCGAACCGGCGCCCGCGATGCGCGCGACAGAAGCCCCTGTGAGGGGCTCCGTGGAATGAGCAAGAACCCGCAGGGCCTTGCCTTCCAGTGTCGTGCTGACCGACCGGATCGGATCCGAGAGATTCATAACGCGAAAAGCATCGCGTCGCGAAGGGAACTCATGGAAATAATTATTACCATAAGAAAACAATTCTTTCGCAACCAAAAATTGTTTGTTGCGCCAATCCGACGCTAACGACGCGACAATCGCGCATCCGCCTAGAATGTACTTATCAGGGTGCAACTATCTGCCCGTGCGCCGCTGGGCCAGTGCCGACTTCACGCGTTTCGAAGAGAACGAATGAGCCGGGGACACCATGACGACCATCGCACGACCAAGGGCGGCGACGCGGGCATCCATCGGCCCCGCTCCCCGTCGAACGTGGTGGGACGCGGTGCTCATGCACGATCTCGGGCTGGTGAAGCTGCACACGGGCCTGCGCATGCTCCTCTGCGTGCCGGCGGGGCTTGCGGTCGGTTACGGCGTCGCGCTGCTCGTCGGGTTGCCGGTGTCGGTCGGGCTCATGCTCGGCGCCCTGCCCGCCTTTTTGACCTGCTTCATCATCACCGATGATCGAGCCGGCCGTGTCGCTGGGCGCTCTGCGCTGGTGTTCGTGCCGTTCGTCATAGCGCTGTTCGGCAGTCTCGCGCTGCACGAGTACCGCTTCATCGAATTGTCGCTCATGGTGGTGCTGCTGTTTCTGCAGTTCTACGCGAACCGGTTCGGGGTCTGGGCGGCCGACTTCACGACCTTCTTGTTCGCTGCGTATCTGTGCGGCCTGCTGCTACCGCTGCCTCTGACGTCGTTCGAGGGCCTGGCAGCCGTCGGAGCCGCGTCTCTCGCCGTCACGATCGCTGTACGTTCGCTGTTCTTTCGGCCGAACACGTTTCTGGCGTTGGCGCGCACGCGCCGAGCCGTCGCGGGCTGGAGCTCTCGCGTGATCGAGTCGTCGATCGCCGTGCTCGAGGCCGACGCGGCAGACACCCCAGCCGCGCAAGCCGGGCAAGCCGCTCCAGCCATTCGCGAGCGCAAGCGCCTGCACCACCGGCTGGGCCAGCTGCACGGTGCGGCACTGGTCGCCGACGGGTTGCTCTCCCTCCCCGGCTCCGGGCTGAGCGGCGCGGCTGCCGAAGACTTTCACCGCTTGCTCTTCGACCTCGAGCTCTCTGTCGACGGCATCGGCCGCCTCGCCGAGCAACTCGCTGAGCGCGAAGCGAGCAGCGGAGGCCCGGCCGACCACACAGCCCCCGCCAACCGCACAGCCTCCGCCGACCGCAAAGCCCCTGGCGACCGCACGGCCTCCGCCCACCGCACAGACGCCGCCCCGCTCGCCGTGGCCGCAGCGCTCCGTAGCGTTCACGAGTATGGCGGCCGGGTCGCCTCCCGCGCCGCGGGCGATCTCGAGCAATGGATGCACGACAACCCCCCGAGCAACGACGCCGCCACGCATGAGACTCGCCGTGACATCCACCGCCTGATCGGAGTGCTGCACGACCTGCAGCACTCTGCCGACCTCTGGATAGAGCTAGAACGCACCCTCGACAACGCCGCGGGTGCGCCGTTCGAGTCGTCGATCGCCCTCGCCGCAGGACAAGTCGCCGGCAGCGTGCCGATTCTGGGCGACACCCTCGCCGAGGGCGGAATGACCGGGGCCTGGGGCCGCTGGCGCATCTCGGCGCCGCTGCGCACGGCCATTCAGGCCGCTATCGCCGTAGCCATCGTCGAACCTCTCGCGGTCTGGCTCGGCGCCGACCGTTTCTACTGGGGCGTCATCGGGGTCATGGTGATTCTCGCCGGAACCAACTCCACCCACGAACGCGTGCGCAAGGTGCTGAGCCGTGGCGTCGGCACGGTCGCGGGCGGGGTTCTGGGCATCCTGGCCGTCGATGCTCTCGGCACCAGCCACGTCTGGCTGAGCCTCGCGCTCATCGTCGTCTGCCTCGCGATCGGCGCGTATTGGTTCAGCTCGAACTACTGGGTCTGGGTAGTGTGCCTCGTCGTCGCCATCTGTCAGGTGTACGCCTTCGCCGGGCAGTTCGAAGATGCTCTGCTTCCGTTGCGCCTGGCCGAGAACATGCTCGGAGCGAGTGTTGCGGTCATCGTGAGCCTGCTCATTCTGCCGGTCGCCACCGGCGCGATGATCTCCAGCGCTGTGCGCCGGCAGCTCGGGGCGGTTGGCCGGTTCGTGCGGGAAGTCGAAGTCGCGGTGTCGGCGACGGCGACGGCATCTTCGTCAGCGTCTTCGTCGTCAGTGTCAGCGTCTTCGTCTTCGTCGGGCGCTAAGGCCTCGGCCGAGCTGCCCCGACTGCGAGCGGATGCCCGGGCCATCGACCAGGCGAACTACGGCCTCAACGCGGTCATGAAACCCCTCGTCGCGGTGACCAGCGGCGGCCCCTACCGCCGTGACGCCGAAACTCGCACCCTCCTGTACGGAATCACCGCGTCGGCGCGGCTGCTCGCGGCGGGGGCCGAGACGAGCCAGCCCCTCTCACCCCCTCAGCTGGATGCTCTGGCCGCGACAACGACCCGCATCAGCCTCGCGATCGATGCGATCGTGGTGGCGCTGGGCGGGTCATTCCGGTTCGGCGATAGCGGGGAAGAGTCAGCCCCGCCAGCTCAGAGCAGCGAACTCCGTACCTCCCGACCGGGCAGCGCCTATCACGCCGACCCCGAGTTCGGCAGCGCCCATCACGGCGACCCCGAGTTCGGCGACACCGACCTCCCCGACCACCTGCACGAGTTGGTGCGCATCGAGTCGGCGCTCGGCGGCATCGCCCGCCTGTACGCAGTGACGCCGCCCAACCGGGCATCCGTCAGCTCGCCGACGACAGTTCGATAGCGGTTCCACGGGCGTCTGCCCGTCGATCACGGCCAGGCACTCCCCCGTGCACTGCGACAGCAACAACACGGTACTGCGCTGCGCGGGCATCCCCCTCGCCGCGTTCGCCTCGACAATCAGATCTCGTAGGCCGCCATTGCTTCGACCAACTTCTCGGCATCACGCGTCATGGTTAGGGCCACCGCAGCTGTACAGTATCCGCCGTACTGGAGCTGACTCTTCTCCGCGAGCAAACTGCGCAGTCGCCGCGCCAATTGCATCCCAGAGGGCTTTACCCGCTCCAAAAGCACAACTGCGCCGTGATGATCGTGATCGTTCGCACGTTCACCGAGTACCTTGCCGCAAATCGCATCGACAGCGGCTATCCCGGCGTTGATCGCGCTCGAGGCGGCAACCTGCGCCTCGGCAGAATCACCCGATTCTCTGCGGATGAACTCGAGTCGCTCATGCGCGACTTGAAGAAACTCGACCGCCGTTCCAGCACGCTGGGCGACGAGATGAGTTGTCATTCGAATAAATTGAGCCATATTCATATTCTGGCATCGACGGGGCGCCTTCCGCTGTGGCTCTCGCGAACCCGGATCAGGTTCTTAACATCCGGCCCGTGAAAGGTACGGGCGTCAGAGCGCCACGACGCAATCATCGGGTCACCAGAATCGACGAGTTCATCAAACCGCCGAGAATCAAGACGGTAGACGTTACAGACATTCCCGGTCGCTCGGCCTACCACCCTCATGATTTCATCGACGACACGGTGCGACACCTCGGCAGCCATATCGCTCGGAAACACAGCAAGAAGATCGATGTCGCTCAGCCGGGAACTGTCGCCGCGCGCAACGGATCCGAAAAACGCAAACGTGACGCCTCGTGCATCGTCGGTGTCCGCCAGCGTGTCGAGTAGCACGTCGACAATGATCGCCTGGAGTCGCTGACGAACCGAGACGGCAGCCTCTACGGAATATTCGATCGACGGCCACATCAAGTGGTCACGATTCGCCGTGTAGACCAGCGATGGGCCGACTGCCTGAACCTGAACGGTGCCATCTTCGACGAGTCTCGCTAGCGCGAGCCTCACGCCGGTTTTCGATCTGCCGCCCACCAAATCGGCGATCCGGGAACCAGTAAGGCCCTCAGTTGTGCCCGCCAGAATTCGAAAGACCTGACCCTCGAGGGTGGTCGTCACGGAATGTATGGGATCGGAGAGATTCATTTTGTCTTCTCAAGTTTTACGGCCACGAAGCGCCATTTGACTATATACCCACAATTGTGATTGCTTAAACAGAATTCCGTGCATTTAGTCACAATTATGTGCATGACTGGTCGCTATAACGAGACCCGCCCCGTCATCGACTCGTCAAGGCCTGGGCGGGTCGGCGCGAGCTGCGATACGTTGGCGCGAGGGGGAAACCTCGGCAACGATCATCCACTGCATGGGAGGTAGTCATGAATCTGGGCAAGCTCATTCTTCGACTGGTGGTCGGAGGGCTGTTCGTCGGCCACGGTCTGCAGAAGCTGCGGGGCTCATTCGGGGGCCCGGGCATCGACGCGATGTCGGGGGCGATGGAGAGCATGAATATGCGGCCCGGCCGCCGTAATGCGTTTCTGGCCGGTGGCACCGAGACTGCGGGCGGCGTCGCGCTAGCACTCGGGTTTCTGACCCCGGTGGCGGCCGCTGGGCTCATTTCGACCATGATCACCGCGATTCGCAAGGTGCACTGGAAGAACGGCGTCTGGAACGGCGGCGGCGGCTTCGAATACAACGCGGTGCTCATCGCGGCCGTGGCTGCGCTGAGCGACGACGGGCCCGGTACCGTCTCGATCGATGCCGCACTCGGCAAACGGCGCTGGGGCACGCTCGGCCTCCTCTTCGCGCTCGTCGGAGGTATCGCGGGCTCGATCGCGGCCGTCGAGCTCGGACGCCGGGGCGGAAGCCCGTTCGGCGATCCGGGTGACGGCCCCGACGATTCAGAGGGTCCGGAAGATTCCGGCGGCCCTGACGAAGCGGGGGCGGCTACCGACGAGCCCGAGGGGATGCTCCCCGCAGACTCCGAGGAGGTTGCCGCCGAGAGCGGCGCCGCCTAGGCGCCCACCTTCGCGCCGAGGGCTCGGCCTCCGCGCCGCAGCGCCACGAGCATCCTCTTACCTGAAAAGCCCCCAAACGCGCCTTGGGGGCTTTTTCGGCAATCGGTCCGCCGGCGAAGGGGCGCGAGGCTCAGGGCGAGGGCTCAGATCGCGGGGGCTTCGTCGACGATGCCCACGAAGCGGCTGCCGATGCCGTCGATTTCGCGGCGTACGAGGCCGGATGCCTCGTGCGGAAGCTCGTCGGGAGAGTGGATGTCGCAGCTGAGATAGGTGAAAGCGGGCCACCACTTCTTCGGCCGGACGGCCTCGGAGTACCCGCACACCCAGCAGGAGAGTTGCACCCAGGTGGGCTTCTTTCCGGTGCGATTGGCGCGGGATTGCAACAACCAGGCGGGCGGATCGGCGTCGATCGCCGCCACGTCGGCCTCACTCAGCCTCGTGGGAATGCCGTGCCGCTGCGCCATCTCGAGGGTGATGTCGAGCCTCAGCGCTGCTTCTCGTCGGGTGATCATGGTTCGTCGTTGCTGCGCGAGGCCTAGAAGTCCCAGTCTTCGTCTTCGGTGTTGACCGCTTTGCCGATGACGTACGACGAACCGGAGCCGGAGAAGAAGTCGTGGTTCTCGTCGGCGTTCGGCGAGAGAGCCGACAGGATCGCCGGATTCACGTCGGTGACCGTCTTCGGGAACATCGGCTCGTATCCGAGGTTCATCAGCGCCTTGTTGGCGTTGTAGTGCAAGAACTTCTTGACGTCTTCGGTCAGACCGACCTCATCGTACAGATCTTGTGTGTACTGCGTCTCGTTCTCGTAGAGGTCGTAAACGAGCGAGAAGGTGTAGTCCTTGATCTCGTCGCGCTTGGCCTGGTCGACCTTCTCGAGCCCGCGCTGGAACTTGTAGCCGATGTAGTAGCCGTGCACGGCCTCGTCGCGGATGATCAGGCGGATCAGATCGGCCGTGTTCGTCAGTTTCGCGCGCGACGACCAGTACATCGGCAGGTAGAAGCCCGAGTAGAAGAGGAACGACTCGAGCAGCGTCGAGGCCACCTTGCGCTTCAGCGGGTCGTCGCCGTGGTAGTCGTCGAGAACGATGTCTGCCTTCTTCTGCAGGTTCGGGTTCTCGGTCGACCAGCGAAAGGCCTCGTCGATGTCTTTGGTATTCGACAGCGTCGAGAAGATCGACGAGTACGACTTCGCGTGCACCGACTCCATGAAGGCGATGTTCGTGTACACCGCCTCTTCATGGGGGGTCACCGCATCTGGAATCAGGCTCACCGCACCCACGGTGCCCTGAATGGTGTCGAGCAATGTCAGGCCGGTGAACACCCGCATGGTGAGCTGCTGCTCGGCTGGCGTCAGAGTGGCCCACGACTGCACGTCGTTCGAGAGCGGAACCTTCTCGGGCAACCAGAAGTTGTTGACGAGCCGGTTCCACACCTCGACGTCTTTGTCGTCTTGAATCTTGTTCCAGTTGATGGCCTGCACATTGCGGGCCAGTCGAAGCTGTTCAGCCACGGGTTTCTTCTTCTCTCGAGCTGCGGATGCCCGCGGCTGGGTGTTTACAAATGACAGGTTTTCAGCACGAAAACCTTATTAAAGCGCGCAGGAAACGCAACCCTCGATCTCGGTGCCCTCGAGGGCCATCTGGCGCAGACGGATGTAGTAGATCGTCTTGATGCCCTTTTTCCACGCGTAGATCTGCGCGCGGTTGATGTCACGCGTGGTGGCGGTGTCGCGGAAGAACAGTGTCAGCGAGAGTCCCTGGTCGACGTGCTGCGTTGCCGCGGCGTAGGTGTCGATGACCTTCTCGTAGCCGATCTCGTAGGCGTCTTGGTAGTACTCGAGGTTGTCGTTCGTCAAGAACGCGGCCGGGTAGTAAACACGACCGATCTTGCCTTCTTTGCGAATCTCGATCTTCGACGCGATGGGGTGAATGGATGCCGTGGAGTTGTTGATGTACGAGATGGAGCCGGTGGGGGGCACCGCCTGCAAGTTCTGGTTGTAGATGCCGTGGGCCTGCACCGAGGCCTTCAGCTCCTCCCAGTCTTGCTGGGTGGGAATGTGGATGGAGGCGTTATCGAACAGCGACGCGACCTTGACGGTAGCCGGGGTCCACGACTGCGAGGTGTACTTGTCGAAGAACTCGCCCGACGCGTAGGTCGAGTCGGCGAACCCTTCAAACTGCTCGCCACGCTCGATGGCGATGCGGTTCGACGCCCGCAGAGCGTGGAACAGCACCGTGTAGAAGTAGATGTTGGTGAAGTCGATACCCTCTTCAGAGCCGTAGAACACACGCTCACGAGCGAGGTAGCCGTGCAGGTTCATCTGGCCGAGGCCGATGGCGTGCGAACGGTCGTTGCCGGTCTCGATGGAGCGCACCGACGAGATGTGGCTCTGGTTCGACACCGAGGTGAGACCGCGGATGGCCGTTTCGACAGTGAGACCGAAGTCGGGCGAATCCATGGTCAGCGCGATGTTCAGCGAACCCAGGTTGCACGAGATGTCTTTACCGATGTTGTCGTACGACAGGTCTTCGTTGTAGGTCGTCGGCGTGTTGACCTGCAGAATCTCTGAGCAGAGGTTCGACATGTTGATTCGGCCCTTGATGGGGTTGGCCTTGTTCACCGTGTCTTCGTACATGATGTACGGGTAGCCCGACTCGAACTGAATCTCGGCGAGGGTCTGAAAGAACTCGCGCGCCTTGATCTTCGACTTGTGGATGCGCGGGTCGTCGACCATCTCGCGGTACTTCTCGGTCACAGAGATGTCGCCGAACGGCACGCCGTAGACACGCTCGACGTCGTACGGCGAGAACAGGTACATGTCTTCGTCGTTCTTCGCGAGCTCGAACGTGATGTCGGGTACAACCACACCGAGCGACAGAGTCTTGATGCGGATCTTCTCGTCGGCGTTCTCACGCTTGGTGTCGAGAAAACGCAGAATGTCGGGGTGGTGAGCGCTCAGGTACACGGCGCCGGCACCCTGGCGGGCACCGAGCTGGTTGGCGTAGCTGAAAGAGTCTTCGAGCAGCTTCATGACGGGAATGATGCCCGACGACTGGTTCTCGATCTGCTTGATCGGTGCGCCGGCCTCACGGATGTTCGACAGCAGCAGTGCGACCCCGCCGCCGCGCTTGGAAAGCTGCAACGACGAGTTGATGGCGCGGGAGATCGACTCCATGTTGTCTTCGATGCGCAGCAAGAAGCAGGAGACGAGCTCGCCGCGCTGCGCCTTGCCGGTGTTGAGGAAGGTCGGGGTGGCCGGCTGAAAACGGCCGCCGATGATCTCTTCGACGAGGTTGACGGCGAGGGTCTCGTTACCGTCGGCGAGGCCGAGCGCGGTCATCACCACGCGGTCTTCGAAACGCTCGAGGTACCGCTTGCCGTCGAACGTCTTGAGCGTGTACGAGGTGTAGTACTTGAACGCGCCGAGGAACGTCTCGAAACGGAACTTCTTCGAGTACGCCAGGTCGTTCAGCTTCTGGATGAACTCGAACGAGTACTGGTCGAGCACGGCCTGCTCGTAGTACTCCTTCTCGACCAGGTAGTCGAGACGCTCTTTGAGGTTGTGAAAGAAGACGGTGTTCTGGTTGACGTGCTGCAGGAAGTACTGCTTCGCCGCCTCTTTGTCTTTGTCGAACTGAATATTGCCGTCGGCGTCGTAGAGGTTCAGCATCGCGTTCAGCGCGTGGTAGTCGAGGGCCGACGCTGCAGCCGGCGCCTCGATCAGTGTGCTTTCCAAAATTCTTCCAATCCTGTTGTGACGGCCTCGACATCGTCGGGCGTACCGAATACTTCAAATCGATAGAGGGTGTTCACCTTGCACTTGCGCGCGACGATGTCACCCGCGAGACCATAGGCCTCGCCGAAATTCGTGTTTCCTGCAGCTATGACGCCCCGAATGAGCGATCGATTGTGCTCATCGTTGAGAAACGTGATCACCTGCTTCGGGACTGCTCCCCCGTTGGTTCCGCCCCCGTACGTCGGCAAAACCAGCACGTAGGGGTCGTCGACCCGCAGATGCCGTTCTCTGGCGTAGATGGGTATGCGCTGAGCGGGTTTCCCCAGCCGCTCGATGAACCGGTGCGTATTGCCTGAAACCGACGAGAAATAGACTAAATCAGGCATGGGTCGGGCTCAGAATGGGTAGGGGTTCAAGCGACGGAACGAGCCGCCAGTTCGGCGATCTTGTCGGGGCGAAAGCCCGACCAGTGGTCGTCGTCGGTGATGACGA
Source organism: Subtercola sp. (assembly GCA_025463765.1). Taxonomy (GTDB): domain Bacteria; phylum Actinomycetota; class Actinomycetes; order Actinomycetales; family Microbacteriaceae; genus Subtercola. The sequence goes on from JAODBC010000064.1 coordinate 20,201, forward strand.
CGGGAGCCTGGAGGTAACCCAGCTCCTTGACGGCGGCGAGGGCTTTCTCGTCGACCGAAACGTCGAAGATCTCGAATTCGAGACCCTTGTTCTCGAGGGCGCGGTAGGTAGCAGTGCACTGTACGCAGGAGGGCTTTGTGTAAACCGTGATTGCCATTGATTCAGCACCTTTCTCATCAAAACTTCGGACCGGATACGCACGCGAATCTCGTACTGCGGGATTCGTGCGTGCCGGGAATCCAACACTACATCTAGTTGTCAGCTTCTGAACAGACCCCTAGATGAAGTAGTTACATCCGTGTAATTATCCACAGGCCACGAGGAGTTTCCACACTATTTCAACAACCGTCATCCACAGGTAATTCCGCGAAAACCCGGCCCTGACGCGAAGAGATGTGGATAAGACGAGCCTTCTAAAAAACTTTAGATCGAACCACTGACATCGGCCCGTTCGGCGTGTCGCAGACGAGGCTCGGCGCGGCCCGCCACCACAAGAGAGAGGAGGCCGAGAACGACCGACACGATGAAGCACCCGGTGAAGGCGAGCACGTCGACGGGGGCGCCGGAACCCGATCCGGCGCCTGCGGCAGATCCGCCGCCGAGGGTGGCGAAGACGGCCGCAGTGATCGCCAGGGCGAGGGCTGCTCCGGTCGAATCCGAGATCGCGAGCGCCGAGGAGTTGAAGCCCTGATTCGCCGGGGTCGAGAGCCGCAAGGTGGCCACTGAGAGCCGCGGATACATCGCACCCATGCCGGCGCCGGCGAACACCCAGCCCGTGATGGCGACGGCGGGCGGCAGGCCCAGAACCGAGCATCCGAGAGCCGAGGCGACAGCCGCAAGAACCAGCACGATGCCCACCCGAAAGCTCGCGACGTCACTGATGCGGGCGGAGTACCGCCCCTGCACCCACGACGCACCCGCCCACGACAGACCCGACACCGAGAGCGCAAGCCCGGCGAGGGCCGGCGTGAGGCCGTATTGGCTCGTGAAGAAGTACGGCAGATAGGTCTCGGTCGCGAAGTACGCGCCCGACATCAGCCCGCGAAGAGCGATGACAGTGGGCAGGCCGGAAGCGGAACGCAACGCGCCGACCGGCAGCAGCGGCCGCAGCGCCACGATGGCAACAACCACGGCGGCGCCCGAAAGCACCCAGACGAGGGCTCCGCTCACTTCGCCGGCGAGGCTCGCTGCCAGCACCGCGACCGCCACGACGACCGACCAGACGATGCGCGAGACCTTCCACGGCACGGCCACCGCGTCGGTACCCGCCTCGCCTTCAGCCCCGCCGCCTGCCCTGGTGCCTGCCCCTGCGCCTGCCCCGCCGCCTGCTCCTGTGGTGAACTGCCGCATCACCGGAACAACCATGAACATGGCCAGCAGCACGAGCACCACGACCCCGAGAAAGACCCACCGCCAGCCGACCGTCTGCGCCACCACGCCCGCGACCAGCGGGCCGACCAGTGAGGGAATCACCCACGCTGCAGCGAAGGCCGCGAACACCTTGGTGTGCAGCCGCTCGGGAAATACCCGGGCGACGAGAACGTACAGCGCCACGGTGAGCCCGCCGCCGCCGAGGCCCGAGACGAGCCGGCCGAGCACGAGAAGGGGCATGTCCGTGGCGAGGCCGGCGAGCAGCAGGCCGCCGGCGAACGAGAAGACGGCCGCGAAGATGGGGCGGCGCGGGCCGGAGCGATCCGACCAGTTACCGGCCACGACCATCCCGACCACGCCGACGGCCAGCGGCCCAGAGAAGGCGAGCGCGTAGAGGCTGCCGCCGTGCAGCTCGCGGCTGATCGTGGGCATCACCGTGGTGACGGCGAGTGCTTCGAAGGCGGCGAGCAGAATCATCGCGAGCATGCCCACCGTCACCCAGCGATACGGCCGGCTCAGGATGCCCGCGCCCGCGTCGCTCGGGCCTCCGCCACCCGCACTGCCGCCTCCCGTGCCGCCGTCGGCAGGCTGGGTCGTCGGCTCTGAACTCACCCGCTCTACGCTACCCCGCGTCGCCCGCACCCGTCGGGATACCCCGCACCGCCAGCGGCGAGGGCGCGTTCGTGAGACCGGTGCGCCAGGCGTTCGTGAGACCGGTGCGCCACGCTGAGGCTGTTATACCCGCCTCTACGCGGCGCAGGTGTCTCACGAGACACTCGAGCGGGAGGGCAGGCGGGAGGGGGGCGGGCGTGAGGGAGGCGGGAGCGGGAGCGTCAGCGGGAGCGTCAGCGGGCATCCACGGTGGCGAAAGCCCGCACGGGAAAGGTGCCGAAGCCGGCGACCTTGGGCGGCACCGCCGTGAAGCGTGCGCCACGGAACGGCAGCGCCTGCAGGTTTGTGAGGTGCTCGACGACATGGATGCCCGCGTCGAGCAGTAACGAATGAGCCGGCCGCGCTCCGCCCGACGCCGCAGACGTGTCGTCGATGTTCAGCGAGTCGATGCCCACTAGAGCGACCTCGCGCTCGACGAGCAGACGGGCACCGTCTTCGCTCAAGTAGGGGGCGCTGGTATCCCCGTACGCGGGAGTACCGAAGAGGGCATCCCACCCCGTGCTCAGCAGCACGGCGGTGCCGCGCAGATCTTCGGTGCCGAAGGCGTCGGCGGTGATGGCGCGGCCGTCGAAGGCGAACTCCGACTGGTCTTCTGGCGCAGGTCCGTCGAGCGTCGCACCCTCGACGCCCGGAAACTGGAACACCACCGCGGGCAGCTCGGCGAGCGTCTCGAGCGCGAGCGTCGAGAGGTCACCGCCGTCGGCATACCGGTGGAACGGGCTGTCGAGGTAGGTACCGGTGTTGCCGATCATCGTGATGATGTCCATCTGAAACTGCGTACCTGCCGCGTACTTCGCCTTCGATTCCTCACGAGTGAGGTGCGAGCTGAACGCCGGCGCCGGCAGGCCCGGGTACGTGACGAGCCCTTCGGAGATGGTGTGGCTGAGGTCGACGAATCGGCGGCTCATGAGGCCTTCTTTCTGTTCGATTTGATCACAACGCTAACAATGCGGGCGGCCGCCGCGAGCAAGCCGAGCGCGTACACCGCCACCATGCACGAGGTGTGCACCAGGACGAACGGGGCGAGCCCGCTCTACGCCGACGAAACCCCCGGCCCCGCAGCCGACGCCGACACAGCCGCGGATGCCGCCGCCCGCCGCCCCAGGCGCGGCGCGCGATGAAGGGCCGCCGTCGCCAGCAGTGCCGCTGGCGCGATCGGCGTACTGACGCTCGGTGCTCCCGATGCCACACCGGCCACCGCGGTTCTCCACATCTCCCCATGATTGCGCGACGCCCAACAGCCCGCCATGGCAGTCATGCCAGCATTGCGCGTATTACTGCCAGGCTTTTCACCTGCACCGAGCTCGGCGGCATCGTCGCCGGAGCCGGGGTGCTCGTCTCGGGCCGCCGCATGATCGCCCGAGCCTCCTGACGCACCCTCCCCCTCCCTACCCTCGACGTCCCCTCGACGTCCACCCGCTGAGATCACAAAAACTCCCCCGAAAATGCGAATTTGAGGGAAGTTCTTGTGATCTCAGGGAACGAGAGCGGGCGGGTCAGATGCCGAGGAGTTTGGCCTTGGCAGCGGTGAACTCGGCGTCTGAGAGGATGCCCTGGGTGTGCAGCCCCGCGAGCTTGGTGAGCTCGCCGATGACATCGCTGCCGCCGTCGGCAGCGGCAGCAGGAGCCGGCGCAACGACAGGGGCCGCAGGGGCGGCAGCCGTCTGCGCGGCAACCGCCGCCGCAGCAGCTGCGTTGATCTGGTCTTGCTGCTGCTGAGCTTCGTACTGCTGCTGCTCGGCGGCGTTCTGCTGCTTCTCTTCGCCGCGGCGGCGCATGCCACCCGAGACGGCGGTGGCGGTTCCGGCGACGACCGCGGTACGGGCGGCGAGGCCGATCAGGCCGGGGCGGCCCATTCTTCTCATCATCATGATGTGACTCCTTCGTGTATGTCTGTAGACGTGGTGGAGGTACGGGCGAAAGCCCGGGTCAGTCGGTGATCTCGGCCAGCGCCGCGTTCACGATCGGAGCGGGAATGCGTTCTGAGGCGAGAACCGCACCGCCCGACTGCGCGAGCTTCGAAGCGAGGTTCTTCGCGAACACGAGCTCAACGACGAGCAGCGCCGCGGAGCTGCCTGCAGGCACCTGTTCGGCGAACTCGGCAATGTCTTCGTCGGCCGCGAGACCCGTGGCCTCCAGCTCGACGGTGCCGAAGCCATATTCGTCTGAGACATCTTCGATTTCAACAGTACTGACCTCGCCGAGTTCGCTGCGCGTGATGAACGTGAGGTCGAGCAGACGCACCAGGCCACCCTCGATCAGATCGGCGATCGCCTCGACGACCGCCGGGCCGGGCCTCTCACCCTCGAACCCGATCAAGAACATCTCGACCGGACCGAATTCAAAATCAGCCATTCGTTACTCCTTAGTGATTGATGGTGCCATTACGTACGAGAAAAGGATCAGAAGTTCGCCAGACCCTTGCCGATGACGACGACGCCGATGACGAGCAGCAGAATGCTCATGACCGTAGCGTTGTTGTGCACCAGCCAGGTGCGAAGCGCCTGCAAGGGTGCTTCGAGTCGCGATGAAGCGACGAGATAGCCGATGACCGGAATCGCAACCGACGAGGCGGCGATCACCACGAAGACGACGATGACCACCACGTCGTCGCCGACGCTGATGCCGGCCGCGCCGAGCGCGACACCCGCGGCGACCGCCATGAGCAGGTTCTTCGGGTTCACCGCCGAGAGCAGAAAGCCGAGCCCGAGCGCCTTCACCGGTGTCATGGTGTCGATGGCAGACATCCACTTCGGCAGCGCCGGTTCCGCGTCACCCTTCGGCCGCGAGCGCCATTGCCGAACGGCGAGCAGCAGCAGAACGGCACCCAGAACGATCTTGATCGTGCCCGCAGTGGGGTTCGACGCGTCGTCACCGCCCTGAGGCAAAAGAGCCGAGAGCAGGGTGAAGACGACGACCGCGACGACGATGCCGAGCACCCAGCCGACCAGAAAGCCGAGGCTGGTGCCACGCGCCTTCGGTGAGAGCAGCATCAAGATCGCCGCAATGATGGGGATCGGGCTGATGGCGATGCCCAGCGCGAGGGGCAGAATGCTGCCGATGGCCTGAATCATTCGATACTCCTGGTACTTGAGTGAACGGGATGCTCGGCCTGCAGCGCAGCGACGGCCTCACGATTGGTCGGATACACGGTGGTGCCGTCGATCAGCCCGTAGTGCGCGAGCTTCGCGCGCAGGTCGGGGCGCAGTCGGCTGTAGCTCAGGGACACCTCGTGGGCAGAGAGCCAGGCCCGCACGCTGGTGAAACTCTCGGCGCCCGTCACATCGATATCGGTGACGGCTTCGAGGTCGAGAACCAGGTGCCGAACATCCGCACCGCCCGCGGCCTGCGCCGCACCGCCCCCGGCCTGCGCCGCACCGCCCGCGCCCTGCGAACCTGAAGGCCCCACCGCCTTCTGCACGGCGGCCTCGAACACCGTGGCGTTGGCGAAGAAGAGCGGGGCCGCGAACCGCAGCACCACAACGCCCGGCGCGGTGGCGACCCCCGCCAACTCCTCGACGAGCACCGACGCCCCCGGGCCGTCGTCGACGCCGAGCACGTCGATGGCGGGGTTGGCCGCGCGGCGGGCGAGGTTGATCAGCGACAATACGAAGGCGATCACGATGCCTGCGATGGGGCCGAGCAGCAGGGCCCCGAGAAAACAGACCGCCCCGATGCCGAACTCGAACTTCTGCTGCCGCCAGAGCCTGCTGAATTCGGCGATGCCGAGCAACGGGATGATCGCCACGGCCACGATCGCCCCGATGGCCGGTGACGGAATATGTTCGAGCAGCGCGGTGCCGAAGATCACGAGCAGCAGCGTTCCGGCGGCGGTCACGATGCTCGGCAACTGCGTGCGGCTACCCGCCTGATCCATGGCGGCGGTGCGCGAGGTCGAGGAGCCGATGGTGAACCCGCCCGAGATGCCGGCCGCAACGTTACCGGCGCCGAACGCCAGCAGATCACGGTTCGGGCTGGTCGTGTAGCCGCGCTTCTCTCCATAACTGCGGGCGACGAGCAGCCCTTCGGCCATAGTCACCAGAACGAGGGCGATCGCCGAGGGCACCAGCTGGAGCCAGGTGATCCAGTCGAGAATGGGCCAGGTGAAGCTCGGCGGACCGGCGTCGACCTTACCCAGCACCGAGACACCGAGAGCCTCGAGAGAGAAGAGCACGGTCACGATGGTCGACACGACGAGCACGATCAGCGCCCACGGCACCACCTTGGCGACCCGGCGGCCTATGACCAACACGGCGATCGAGCAGACGGAGATGACGACGGCCCACACATTGATGGTGCCGAGCCCGGTGATGAGGTCGCCGACCTTCTCGACGAATTCGCCGCCACTGTTGATCGTGATGCCGAGCATCTTCGCCACCTGGCTGACGAGAATGTCGAGCGCCAGGCCGCCCACGAAGCCCACCAGAATCGGCTTCGACAAGAAGTTGGCGAGAAAGCCCAGTTTGAAGATCGAGCACAGCCCGAACAGCACTCCGGCGATGATGGCCTGCGCGAACGCCATGGTGAGGTAGCTCTGACTGCCTGCCACGGCGAGGCCGCCGAGCGATGAGGCGACGAGAGCGGCGGCCGCGGCATCCGGTGACGCCACCAGTTGCCGTGAGGTGACGAGCAGCGCGTAGACCACGGCCGGAACGATGAGCGCGTACAGCCCGGCCGTCGCGGGCAGCCCGGCGATCTGGGCATAACCGATGTTCAGCGGAACCGCGATGGCGAGCAAGGTGACGCCCGCCAGCGACTCGCGCCCGGCATTCTTGAGAGTCAAACCGGGAAGAACCCGCACGCAACCCTCCTCCAGCACGCCGACAGCGCTAACTGCTACGAGCGTAGCGCCGACGTGCGGCGCACCGGTGAACAATCGTGCGAAACGGTCGAGCTCAGACGAGGTCTCGCTCGAGGTGGGCGAAGTCATCCTTTTCGGATGGATCCGCGCCGCCTGTATCGGCGCGGGCTCGATTGCCGCCATACTGAGACCTGCGTCGCGGCATTTGGCTCGCCAGCTTTGCGCCTACCCGGGGCGCTTCAACAAGGGGATTCATCATGGATTTTTTCAACAACATCTGGAACGTCATCGGCATCTTCTTCTGGAGCTTCGCCTTCATCGCCTACCTGATGGCGTTGTTCGCCATCATCGGCGACCTGTTCCGTGACCACAAGCTCAACGGAGTCTTCAAGGCCATCTGGATCTTGTTCCTCATCTTCGTGCCGTTCCTCACCGCGCTGGTATACCTGATCGCGCGCGGTCGTGGCATGGCCGAGCGTTCGCAGAAGGCGGCCAAGCAGGCCGAGACCGCCACGAACGACTACATCCGCACCGTCGCCGGCAGCACGCCGACCGACGAAATCCACAAGGCCAAGGCCCTGCTCGACTCGGGTGCGATCACCCAGGCCGAGTTCGACGCGCTCAAGACGAAGGCGCTCGCGGCGACCGTCTGAGCATCCACTTTTCGAAAAAGCCCCCAAGATCTCGATCTTGGGGGCTTTTTCGCGATCTCGATCGCGTTTAGCGGTGTCGCATGGCGAAGGTGCACCTTGGGGCGAAACGACGGCTTTGTCTCGGTGCACCCCGCTCAGCTGAGCAGGCTGAGCAGCTCCGCCTCGTCGAAGTCGGTCAGCCCCGCGTGGCGCTTGTAGCGGCGTTGCCTCGCCTCGGGGCGCGTGCGCTCCCAGGCGAGGGTATCGGCGAGAGTCTCTTCGAGCGGGCGGTGCGTGAGACCGGCGGCCCGGGCAGCGCTGCTGTCACGCGAGCTGAAGCCGGCATACTCGGGCAACGGCAGCCACAGCGGCAGTGACCGCTCACCCGCCCACGGCTCGATGTCTTGGGCGATCAGCCAATGCTGCCGCGCCTTCACCAGGGGCCCGGTGTGACCGGCGACGTGACGGGCGACATCCAGGTGCTGGGGCAACGGCATCGTTTCCCCAGTCGTATTGAAGGTGCCGTGCAGCTTGTTCTCGGCGGCGTCGACGAGCCAGCTCGCGAGGTCGCGCACGTCGATCAATTGCGTCAGCAGTTCGGGCACATCCGGAACCAGAACCCGACCGTCAGCGACCGCCGGCTTCGAGAAGCGCAACGGCCAGTATCCGGAACGGTCGAACGTGTCGCCGGGGCCGCCGATGAGGCCAGAGCGGGCGACGAGCATCCGGTCGCCGCCGAACGAATCGCGAACGGCGAGCTCGCAGGCGACCTTGGCCTCGCCGTAGGTCTCCATCGACTCCATGACGTCGCCCGAGAGCGGGTCGAGCAGGGCGGCGCTCTCATTTTGGTGCGCAATGGAGGTGTCGGCGTAGACGTTCCCCGACGACACGAAGATGTACGTCTCGCTGCGTTCGTGCAGGGCCGCAGTCGCGGAGCGCACGTGGCCAGGGTGGCGGGTGACGTCGAGTACGGCGTCCCAATCCTGGGTGCGTACTCGAGCGTAGGCGTCGGGCGAGTTACGGTCGGCCGTGACGACCACGGCGCCGCCGGGCACCGACCCCGACTCACCGCGCGCGAGCGCTGCCACGAAGTGCCCGCGCTTCAGAGCGGCCGACACCACATGCTGGCCGAGCCACGCTGTTCCGCCCAAGACGAGAAGCCGCATGCGTCGAGTCAACACGGCGGCGCCGCCGAGGGCAAGAGGTGGTGGGGTGCGTTCGCGGTTCGCGGCACGCGGTTCGCGGCACGCGGTTCGCGGCACGCGGTTCGCGACGAGTGGATGCCCGGGCATCCGCCCCCGCTTGCCACCGTGACACAGCACGCCTACCGTGGGAGGTGATAGCGGCCCGGCCCACCGGCGGGCGGCCCACATCGAAGGAGCTCACCGTGACCGACATCCCAGGAATTCTGGCCAGCGAATTCGCCGACGACGCCCGCTCGGTGCCCGGCCAAGAGGCCTTCACCAATCGCAAGCGTGCCGCCGAAGAGAACGAAATCGCCGAAGAGGGCGGCGACCCGGGCGACGACCACCCCATCTTCTACAAAGAAGACGCCGCCGACTTCGTCGACACCCCCACCGAAGCCCGCGAGGCCGCTGCGGCCGACGGCACCTCCCCCGACGCCGACGAATCGAAGTACGGCGCTGCGGACTTGTGACATTTTGTGCGCCGCCGCCACTGTTCTTGTTTGTGCGCCGCCGCCCCTGCGGCGCACCGTGCGACTGGATGCTCGACCCCGAGTAGTGGCCGCTACCAACGGTGAAAGCGACGAGCGCGGTCGCCGCTTTCACCCGACCCCGCTAGGTGCGCCGGGGTGCTCGTTTGTGCGCCGCCGCCGGGGTGCTTGTTTGTGCGCCGGGGCCACTGCGGCGCACCGTGCGACTGGATGCTCGCGCCTTGAGTAGTGGCCGCTACCAACGGTGAAAGCGACGAGCGCGGTCGCCGCTTTCACCCGACCCCGCTGGGTGCGCCGCCGCCGCGGTGCGCGCACGGGCGACCGGATGCTCGCACCTGAGAAGTGGCGGAACCTCCCGGCTACGTGGGAGGCTCTCGTGCACGGGCGCGGTGCCCGGCGGCGCCTTCCGGCGAATCATCGCCGGAAGCCTCAGGTTGTAACGGGGAACGCGCAGTTTGGAGCATCCGCGCCTGCTCGAGCAGGGGCCGATGTTCCAAACTGTGCGTGGTCGCCGCTCCCTGAGCGGGCGGCCGGGCGTGCGTGCGTCGCGGTCCAGTGCACGCCGTGGTCTGGCATGAACGCGGTAGTGCGAAGTACCGCCGATGTGCCGAACTACCGCGGAACTCGAAACGGAGCCGAGTCGCTCACCGCGACGGTGCCGGCGCCCGCGCTGGCGCAGCACGAGCATCCGCCGCCCGGGTGCGGGGTAGAGTGGCCGCAAGGGGCCCCGGCACGAGGATTCGTGTCGAAGTGCAGCCGAAAGTAGCGCGTTCGTCAGCATTCGAGAGGAATCCCGTGGCCGAATCCGTGTCTTCAACGTATGGCGTGCATTCCGAAGTCGGCCAGTTGCGCAAGGTGCTGGTGTGCGCTCCCGGCCTCGCCCACCGCCGGCTCACCCCGACGAACGCCGAGGCGCTGCTCTTCGACGACGTGATGTGGGTCGAGAACGCCCAGCGCGACCACGCCGCTTTCGTAGCGAGCCTGCGCTCGAACGGCGTCGAAGTCGTCGAGCTTCATGAGCTACTGGCCGAGACCATGGCGATTCCGGCGGCGAAAGAGTGGCTGCTCAGCCGCAAGATCGTGCCGAACGAGGTAGGCCTCGGGCTCGTCGACGACACCCTGAGCTTTCTCGACACCCTCGAACCGCGGATGCTCGCTGAATACCTCATCGGAGGGCTCGCGACATCCGACCTGCCCGGCGCGTTTCGCAACCCGTACGTCTCGCTCGCCCGCGAGAACACGGGGATCGGCGAATACTTGATGCCACCGCTGCCGAACACGCTATACACTCGCGACACCACGTGCTGGCTCTACGGCGGTGTGACGCTGAACCCGCTGTACTGGGGTGCGCGAAAAGACGAGACGCTGCTCATGAAGGCGATCTACCTGCACCACCCCGACTTCGTCGGCTCCACGGTGTGGTGGGGCGACCCCGAGCAGAGCTGGGGCCAGTCGAGCATGGAGGGTGGCGACATCATGCCCGTCGGCAACGGCGTCGTGCTGATGGGCATGAGCGAGCGCACGTCACGCCAGGCCATCACCCAGGTCGCAGCAGCACTGTTCGAGAAGGGCGCCGCCGAGCAGGTCGTCGTTGCGGGCATGCCGAAGCTGCGCTCCGCCATGCACCTCGACACCGTGTTCACGTTCGCCGATCGCGACATCGCCACGCTGTATCCGCGCATCGTCGACGAGGTGCACGCGTTCACCCTGCGCCCGGGGCCGAGCAACGACTCGACCGGCGGCACGACCAGCGGCTCGGCCGCAGGCTCGCTGGATGTCACGGACGAGGGCCAGTCGGCCTTCACCGACGTGGTTGCTCGAGCCCTCGGACTGCCTTCACTGCAGATCATCGCGACCGGCGGTGACGCCTACGCCTCGGAGCGCCAGCAGTGGGACAGCGGCAACAACGCCGTCGCCCTGCGCCCGGGCGTCGTGTATACCTACGACCGCAACACCCAGACGAACGATTTGCTCGTGAAGGCCGGCGTCGAGGTCATTCCGATCGTCGGGGCAGAGCTCGGCCGCGGTCGCGGTGGGGGGCACTGTATGACGTGCCCGATCATCCGCGACCCCGTCTCGTTCTGACCCGCCGCCGCTGCTGCTGCCGCTGCTGCTGCCGCATCCGCACACTTCGGCATAATCGCCCCAGTTCGACAGGGCGCGCATCGGCCAAAAGAGCGCGGTCGCCGGGGCGGCCGTGGCAGCTTCCGACATCGCACCGAGTTGCGCGGTCAACAGCTCCGGGCTAGACCGCGGCGAGGGCCTGGCCGGCGAGAGCGGGGGATGCGGACGAGAGCGACCGCCGGGGCGGCTCATCTCGCCCGCAAACGTCGCTTTCGCCGATCCGCGGGCACTCGCCACTCGCTCAGATCGCGGCGAGGGCCTCGTCGAGGTCGCCGAGCAGATCATCTACGTTCTCGATGCCGACCGAAAGACGGATGAGGTTCTCGGGCACCTCGAGCGCCGTGCCGCGCACCGAGGCGTGCGTCATCTCGGTGGGGTAACCGATGAGCGACTCGACTCCGCCCAGCGACTCGGCCAGCGAGAACAGCTTCGTCGACTCGGCGAACCGGCGTGCCGCGGCGGGGCCCGCGGCGAACTGCAGCGAGAGCATTCCGCCGAAGCCCGACATCTGGCGCGCGGCGAGCTCGTGGCCGGGGTGGGTGTCGAGGCCCGGGTACCAGATGCGCTCGAGCGCCGGATGCCCGACCAGCCGCTCGGCGATGGTCTGCGCATTGGCGCTGTGCTGCCGCATGCGCACGGCGAGCGTCTTGATGCCGCGCACGGTGAGCCAGGCATCCATCGGGCCCGACACCGCGCCCGCGGCGAACTGCTGGAACCCCACGGCCTCAGCAAGTTCGGAATCGTTCAGCACGATGGCCCCGCCGAGTACGTCGGAGTGCCCGCCGAGGTACTTCGTGGTGGAGTGCACCACGACGTCGGCGCCGAGCGACAGCGGCTGCTGCAGGTAGGGCGAGGCGAACGTGTTGTCGACCACCACGATGGCGCCGGCGGCGTGGCCGATCTCGGCGAGCGCCGCGATGTCGCTGATCTTCATGAGGGGGTTGCTCGGCGTCTCGAGCCAGAGAATCTTGGTTTTACCCGGCACAACGGCCGCACCCACTGCATCGAGATCCATCATCTCGACCGTGTCGTTCAGGATGCCCGACTTGCCGTGGATCTTATTGATCAGCCGATGCGTTCCGCCGTACACGTCGTTTCCCAGCACGATGTGATCGCCCGGTTCGAGCGCGGCGCGCAGCAGCGCGTCTTCGGCTGCCAGCCCCGACGAGAAGGAGTAGCCGTGCGCCCCGCCCTCGAGTGCCGCGATCAGCGTCTCGAGCGAGCTGCGCGTGGGGTTGCCGCTGCGCGCGTACTCGTAGCCGCCGCGAAACCCGCCGATGCCGTCTTGCACGAAGGTCGAGGTCTGGTAGATGGGCGGGATGATCGAGCCCGTCGTGGGGTCGAACTCCTGCCCGGCGTGGATGGCGAGGGTTTCGAAGTGCTGTTCTGACATGTGATTCCTAACGCCGGTCGGCGCGTGAGTATTCGGGCGGATGACGTTTCGTGACGTTGCTGGGCGACCTCAGGCGCTCAGGCGCTTAAGCGCTCAGGAACGCCAGCAAATCTTGCCGCGTGACCACCGACACGGGCTTGCCGTCGTCGGTGACCAGCAGCGCCTGCGCGGTCGTGAGAGCGGCGCGCGCCACCGCCACGGATTCGTTGATTCCGATCAACGGCAAGGCGTCGCTGACGAACGACCCCACCTTGTCGGGCATGTTCGCGGCCCCGCTGAACACCTGCTCGAGCAGCGCCTGTTCGTTCAGCGACCCGACTACCTCGCCGATCACCACCGGCGGTTCGGCGCTCAGCACCGGCAGCTGCGAAACGCCGTACGTGGTCATGATCTCGATGGCGTCGTGCACGGTGTCGGTCGGATGCGCGTGCACGAGGTCGGGCAGCGAGCCGTTCTTCAGACCCAAGAGGTCGCGTACGGTGCTCTCACTGGATTCTTCGGTGAAGCCGTACGAGCGCATCCACTTGTCGTTGAAGATCTTGCCGAGGTACCCGCGCCCGCCGTCGGGCAGCAGCACGACCACCACGGCGTCTGCCGGCAGATCGGCGGCCGCCTTGAGCGCAACCGAGACGGCCAGGCCGCTCGAACCGCCGACCAGCAGCCCCTCTTCGCGGGCGAGCCGGCGCGTGAGGTCGAACGACTCGGCATCGCTCGAGGCGATGACGCGGTCGACCACGCTGGGGTCGTAAGCCGACGGCCAGAAGTCCTCGCCCACGCCCTCGACGAGGTAGGGGCGCCCGGTTCCGCCGGAATACACCGAGCCTTCGGGGTCGGCGCCTATAACCTGAACGCGCCCCTTTGAAACCTCTTTGAGGTACCGCCCGACACCGCTGATGGTGCCGCCGGTACCGACGCCGGCCACGAAGTGCGTGATCTGCCCCTCGGTGTCGCGCCAGATCTCGGGCCCGGTGGTCTCGTAGTGACTGAGCGGCCCGTTGGGGTTCGCGTACTGGTTCGGCTTGAACGCCCCCGGAATCTCGCGAGCGAGCCGGTCGCTCACCGAGTAGTAGGAATCCGGATGCTCGGGGGCCACTGCCGTGGGAGTCACCACGATCTCGGCGCCGTACGCCGTGAGCACGTTGCGCTTGTCTTCGCCCACCTTGTCGGGCAGCACGAACACACAGCGATAGCCGCGCTGCTGCGCCACCAGCGCCAGCCCCACACCGGTGTTGCCCGACGTCGGCTCGACGATGGTGCCGCCGGGCTTCAAAAGGCCCTCGCGTTCGGCGGCATCGATGATGCGCGTGGCGATACGGTCTTTCGACGACCCGCCCGGGTTCAGGTATTCGATTTTCGCGAGAACCGTGGCACCGACGCCCTCAGTGACTCGGTTGAGTCTCACGAGCGGGGTGTTGCCGATCAGGTCGAGAACTGTTTCTGCGTACTTCACCCACTCACTGTACTTGACGGTGCAGCGGGCACTCCCGGTGTTACGTTGGGCCTGTGAAAAGAGCCCTCATTGTCATAGATGTGCAAAACGAATACGTCGACGGCAAACTGCCCATCGGCTACCCGTCGCTGCACGTGAGCATTCCGAACATCATGATGGCGATGGACGCCGCGGCCGACGCGCACACGCCCATCGTCGTCGTGCAACACGTCGCCGGTGAAAGCTCGCCCGTGTTCGCGAAAGGCGGCCGTGGCGTCGAGCTGCACGAATCCATCGCCGACAAACCGCGTGACCACCTCGTACAGAAGACCGAAGATTCGGCCTTCGACGGCACCGATCTCGCCGAGTGGCTCAGCGCCCAGAGCATCGACACCATCACCATCGTGGGCTACATGACGCAGAACTGCGACGAGGCCACGGCCCGCGACGCCACCCAGCGCGGGCTGACCGTCGAGCTGCTCTCCGATGCGACCGGCACGCTCGACCTCGCTAACGAGGCCGGCCGCATCTCGGCGAAAGAGCTGCACGAGAGTGTGCTCGTCGTGCTGCAGACCGGATTCGCCGCCGTCGCCACGACCGAGGCCTGGCTGGATGCCCTGCGAACCGGCGCCGCCGTGCCGCTGTCGAACGTCTTCGCCAGCTCCGAGCCCGCGCGTCACCTCTCCCCTCTCGAAAAGCTCGAGCGCTTCGGCGCTGCCGCCCGCGGACGGGGCGAGCAGGCGGGCGCGGGCGTCGAGGCCACCGAGATCGAAGACGCAGGCCTCGGCGACTCCGTCGCCACTCGCCTCGGCTTCTGACCGGGCATCCGCCCTCTGCACGCCCGCCCGTCCTCCGTGCGCCCTCGAGCCCTCGCGCCCTAGCCGCCTCGCGCCCTAGCCGCCTCGCGCCCTCGCGCCCTCGCGCCCTCCGCCCTCGCGCCCTCCGCCCTCGCGCCCTCGCGCCCTCCCGGCCCCTCCGCCCACGCGGCCTCGCGGCCCGCGCGCCTGTCTCGTGAGACTCCGGCGCCGAATTGAGGCGGGCATGCCGGCCTCAATCCGGCGCACGTGTCTCACGAGCGCGCGGCAGGGAGGGAGGGGGCAGGGAGGGAGGGGGCAGGGAGGGAGGGGGCCGGGAGGGAGGGGGCCGGGAGGGAGGCCGAGCCGGCAACGCACTACTACCGCATCCGCCAACTGCGAACCGCAAACCGCGGCCCGCGTCACACCGCCGCGGTGACCTGCTCCGAGTAGAGCCCCGCATACGCCCCGCCGCGCGCCAGCAGCTCGGCATGGGTGCCGCGCTCGACGATGGAGCCGTCTTCGATGACAAAGATGACGTCTGCGGCGACGATCGTCGAGAGCCGGTGCGCGATGGCGATGGTCGTGCGGCCGCGCGCCGCGGTGTCGAGCGCCTGCTGCACGATGCGCTCTGAGATGGAGTCGAGCGCGCTCGTCGCCTCGTCGAGAATGAGTACGGCCGGGTCTTTGAGCAGCACCCGCGCGATGGCGATGCGCTGCTTCTCGCCGCCGGAAAGCCGGTAGCCGCGCTCGCCCACGACGGTGTCGTAGCCGTCGTCGAAACTCAGAATGCGGTCGTGGATGTTCGCCAGCTTCGCCGACGCCTCGAGTTCTTGTTGCGTCGCATCTGGCTTCGCGTAGCGCAAGTTGTCGGCGATGGTCGCATGAAAGAGGTACGTTTCCTGGCTCACGATGCCGAGGTTCGCGATCAGGGACTGTTGCTGAAGGTCACGAACATCTACTCCCCCGAACAGCACGCGACCGCTCGTCGCTTCGTAGAACCGCGGAATGAGGTACGAGATCGTGGTCTTGCCCGCCCCCGACGGCCCGACGAAGGCCGCGAACTGGCCGGGCTCGATGTCGAACGAGACCCGGTCGAGAGTGGGGCGCGAACCCGGTGACGCATCGGCGTATTTGAACGAGACGTCGTCGAAGCCGACTCGCCCGAGCGCCCGCGGCGCCTCGACGGCGGCGGGAGCATCCGCGATCTGCGGCTTCAGGTCGAGGTACTCGAAGATGCGCGCGAACAGCGCGCCCGAGGTCTGCAGGTCGAGCGCGACCCGCAGCAGCCCGAGCAGCGGGAACAGCAGACGCGCCTGCACCGTGGTGAACGCCACGATGGTTCCGGCCGTGATGTCGGCGGCGCCGTTGTGCAGCAGAAAACCCGCGACGAGATAGACGATCGCCGGAATGCTCGACAAGAAGATGCTCACCATGGCGAAGAACCACTGGCCGCTCATCTGCTGGCTGACCTGCAGCCGCACCTGATTGGCGTTCTCGTTCGAGTAACGGGCGATCTCCGTGCTCTGCCGGTTGAAACTCTTCGAGAGCAGAATGCCCGAAACGCTGAGGGTCTCTTGCGTGATCGCCGTCATGTCTGACAGCGACTCCTGCGTTTTCGTCGCGATGCGCGCACGCACCTGCCCCACCCGACGCTGGGCAATCACAAGAATCGGCATCAGCAGCACGGCGACCACCGTGAGTTGCCAGTTGAGCAGCAGCATCGCCACGAACGCGGCGATCACGGTCACCGTATTGCCGAGCACACTCGAGATGGTGTTCGTGAGCACCGACGCCACACCGCCGACGTCGTTCTGCAACCGCGACTGGATGATGCCGGTCTTCGTCTTGGTGAAGAAGCTCAGTTCCATCGCCTGCAGGTGGCTGAACAGGCGCACCCGCAGGGCGCCCATCACCTTGTTGCCGACGGTCGCCGTGAGGTACGTCTGCCAGACGCCCAGCAGCGTGGTGATGACGTACAGCGCGATCATCGCGCCCACGATCTCGGCGAGTGCGGGCACGTTCGGCCCGGTATTGCCCGGCGGGAACAGCCCGACGTCGAACGCCCGAGCCGTCAACAGCGGCGGCACGACCGACAGGGCCGCGGCGATCAGCACCAGAACGATGGTCAGGATGATCGGCATGCGGTACGCGGTGAACAGCTCCGTGATGCGGCGGAACAGGTGCTCGACCTTCGGCGCTTCGGCGTTACGCGCCCGCTGGGCGTTCGCGTCGCCGCCGCCCATCATTCGCGCGGGCGGGCCGCCCCTTACTCCACTCATCAGATCAGGGTAACCCGCACCACCGACCCGCCCGCCCACGCTCGCTCAGGGCGCAACAGGCGAGTGGATGCCCGGCAGAGACTCGAGCATCCACCACCCTGACTCACCCCTTCGTCGACCCCGCCAGCAACCCGCGTACGAAGTACCGCTGCAGGCTGAAGAACACGATCAGCGGAACGATGATCGACACGAAGGCCGCCGCCGTGAGGCGCTGCCAGTCTTGTCCGCGGCTGCCCGTCAGTTCCGCCAGCCGCTGCGTCAGCGGCGCCACGTCGGGAGATCCACCCGAGAACACCAGCGCGACGAGCAGATCGTTCCACACCCACAAGAACTGGAAGATCGCGAACGACGCCAGCGCCGGCATGGCCAGCGGAATGATGATGCGCAAGAAGATCTGCCCGTGCGACGCCCCGTCGACCCGAGCCGCCTCGATCACCTCACCCGGAACCTGCGAGATGAAGTTGTAGAGCAGAAAGATCGCCAGCGGCAGAGCGAAAGCGGTGTGCGCGAACCACAATTGCGCATACGTTCCCGAGGGCGTCGGCGGAATGATCAGCGCGTTGCCGATCGTGATGCCGCGCGAGAAGAACGACAGCAGCGGGATGAGCGCCATCTGCAACGGCACGATCTGCAGGGCGAACACCAGCACGAAGACGACGTCGCGGCCCTTCCACTTCATCCACGAGAAGGCGTACGCCGCCATCGAGGCCAGCACGAGCGGAAAGATGGTCGCCGGAATGCTGATGGCGACCGAGTTCACGAAGTACTGCCCCAACTGCGGCGCCGACGAAGACGACGAGAGCAGAACATCCCGATAGTTGTCGAGCGTGAGGCCGGGGTTGCTGAAAATCGTCCACCAGCCGGTGGTCTTGATGAGCACCGCGGGGCGGAACGAGGAGAGAAACAGCCCGAACGTCGGGATGGTCCACAGCACCGCGATCAGCAGTGCCGCGACCGTCGCCCACCTCGAGGTGAGGTTCTTCTTCACCCGCCCGGCCTTGGTGGTTGCTTCGACGTACTCTTCTTCGAGCGACGGTGCCCGGCCGGCGATGCCGCCCGGAATCGGAAGCTCGACTGGTGCGACGCTGCTCATCGGATCTCCCTCTGCTTGCGTAGAACTCTCACGTTGTAGATGACAATAGGCAGCACCAGCACGAACAGAATCAGCGCGAGCGCCGAGCCCCGCCCCGGTTCACCGGCGCGGAACGCCTGGGTGTACATCTCGTTGGCCAGCACGCTGGTATCGAAGTTGCCGGCCGTCATGGTGCGCACGATGTCGAACACCTTCAGGGTCGCGATCGAGATAGTGGTCACCACCACCACAAGAGACCCCTGGATGCCCGGAATCGTGACATGCAGAAACCGCTGCCAGGCGTTGGTGCCGTCGAGTTGCGCGGCCTCCACGATCTCGGTCGGCACTCCCTTGATCGCAGCCGAGAGCACCACCATCGCGAACCCGGTCTGAATCCACACCATCACGATGATCAAGAAGACTGTGTTCGCGGGCACCGCCTGCAGCCACTGCACGGGCTCACCGCCGAGCCACACCACCACCTGGTTGAGAATGCCGATCTGGTTGGCGCTCGTGGGCCGGTATTCGTAGACGAACTTCCAGATGATGCTGGCGCCGACGAACGAGATGGCCATCGGCATGAACACGAGAGCCTTGAAGTACTTCTCACCACGCGACTTGTCGATGAACACGGCGTAGGCGAGGCCGATCACGGTCGACAGAATGGGCGTCAGAATCACCCAGATGACGGTGTTGCGCAGGCTCACCAGCGAATCGGGCTGGGTGAAGGCCCAGACGAAGTTGTCGAACCCGATGAAATTGCCCTTCGCATCGTAGAGCGACTGGATGGCCGTGCGAATCGCCGGGTAGACGAGCCCGATGATCAGAATGATGAAGGCCGGGGCGACAAAACCGACCAGTTGAAAAAAGTCTTTGCGCTTCTTCGGCGCCCGATCGATGAGAAATAGAAGAAGACCGATCACCGCAGCAAAAGCCGCGAGAGCGATCACCACCTGTTCGATTTTGTTCAGAAGCTCAGCAGTGGTCACAATTCACCTCTTTACTAGTACGTCGTTGTGCTGGTTCGGGTGTAGAACCGCGAGAGCCGTGCGGCGTCTCCTCTCGGATGACGCCGCACGGTTCGTTCGCAGCTGCGGGCCAGTGCGGCCCGCACGAGGTGTTACTGCGGCCAGGTCGACTGGATGAACGTGGTCACCGTCTGGGTGTCGTCACCGTTGATCCAGTTGACGATGCCCTTCCAGAACGAGTTCGACCCGACGGCGGCCGGCATCAGGTCAGACGCATCGAACCGGAACGTGGTGTTCGGGTCTTGCAGAATCTTGATGCTGTCGACGGCCAGCGGCGACTTCGCGTTGTTCGGGTCGAGACCCTTGTTTGCGCTGATGACACCACCGATCGAGACACGGTTGTTCGCCCAGAGTGCACTCGAGAGGTAGGTCTGTACGGCCGTGATCTCGTCGCTGGTCTTGAACGCGCCGACCATCTCGCCACCACCGGTGACCGCCTGCTGGCCACCCGCAGTCGCGGGGGGCATCAGGAAGCCGTAGACATCTCCGTCGGGTGCGACGGTCGTGCCTTCTGGCCACTGCGCTTCGTAAAACGAGGCCTGGTGCATCATTGCGCACTGGTCTTGCAGAATCGGCAGGCCGGCATCTTGGAACGTGGTCGAGTTGATGCTCGTGACGTCACCGAAGCCGCCGTTCACGTAGGCCGGGTTCTTCAAGATGTTGCCGACGTAGTCGAACGCCTTCGTGATCTGCGGGTCGGTGAACTTCACTTTGTTGGTGGTCCAGTCGTCGTAGACCTGGGCGCCGCTCTGCCGAAGAACGGTGTCTTCGATCCAGTCGGTGCCCGGCCATCCGCTGGCCTCACCCGACGAGAACCCGGCACACCACGGCTTGACCTTGCCGTCGGCCGCGATCTTGGCGGTGAGGCTGGTGAGCTCGTCGAGTGTGGTCGGAATCGTGTAGCCGTTGTCTTTGAAGAAGGCCGGCGAATACCAGATGTACCCCTTGACGCTCGCCATCAGCGGCGCCGCATAGAAGGTGCCATCGACCGTTCCGTAGGTCTTCCAGTCGGCCGACCAGTTCTTGTCGACATTGTCTTCGACGCTCTGCGCAGGCGTCTTGATGTAGCCGCCGGCCACCATGGAGGCCAGAAGGCCGGGCTGGGGGAAGATGGCCAGGTCTGGCGGGTTGCCACCCTGAGCCCGAACGTTGATCTGCGTTTCGAACTCTTGGCTGCCCTCGTACTTGATGGTGATGCCGGTGCACTTCTCGAAGTCGGTCCACGACTGGTTGAGCTGGTCGGCCTCGACGTCGACGATAGTGCCGTAGATGTTCACGGTAGGCGAGCCGGTGAAGGTGCCGTAGTCGGCGTAGTCTTCACAGCCGGCAGCCGCGGTGCCCGACGATGACGCGGGGGTGTCGCCCGTGCATCCGGTGAGTGCGAGCGCGACGGCGGCAACACCCGCTAACGGGATGATCACTCGTTTTGCACGGGTGATTCTCATGGTTTCCTCCTCATTGAGTAACGATGGTCGGGCAGCCCCCGAACGGGGTAGCAAGCGCTTCCAGTGACACACACTAAGTGCGAGTCGTCGTGCGATGCAAGCTGCCGCGTGGCGATTCGGCGAGTGGATGCCGAATCGTTATCTGAGAGCACTCACACATGATGAGAGCGCGGTCATCGTTGAATCTACAAGGAAGCTGCCCCATCGGCAAGCCGAGCTTCTCTCGGGCTGAAAGTGGGCTGACAGCCCCGCCTAAGCAAAAAAATGCCCGGGCCGAAGCCCGGGCATTTTCTTAGGTGAAGCTGATTACTTGAGCGTAACGGTGGCGCCAGCCTCCTGCAGCTGAGCGACTGCCTTGTCGGCAGCTTCCTTGTTGACACCCTCGAGAACGGGCTTCGGTGCTCCATCAACCAGAGCCTTCGCCTCACCGAGGCCGAGGCTGGTGATCGAACGCACCTCCTTGATGACCTGGATCTTCTTCTCGCCGGCGGCCTCGAGAATGACGTCGAACGACGTCTTCTCTTCGACCTCTTCGGCGGGGGCGGCGGGGCCAGCGGCGCCGGCAGCGGCGACGGGTGCCGCAGCGGTGACCTCGAAGACCTCTTCGAACTTCTTCACGAACTCGCTGAGCTCAATGAGCGTGAGCTCCTTGAAGGCGTCGATGAGCTCGTCTTGTGACAGCTTTGCCATGATTTTTCTCCTTGTTGGTTTTCGTTTACGACCGGTTGTCAGTGCTGGCGAGTGGATGCCCTGCGGCAGCCTTCCCGTTCGAACTCGTTACCGGACTCCTGCTTCGAGCTAGCTATCTTGTTTCTGGCGCAGCGCCTCGACCGTGCGAACGGCCTTCGACAGCGGTGCGTTGAACAGATAGGCGACGCCGAACAGCGAAGCCTTGGCGGCACCCGCGAACTTGGCGAGCAGCACCTCCCGGCTTTCGAGGTCGGCGAGCTTGGTGACCTCTTCAGCGGTCAGCGGGTTACCGTCGAAGTAACCGCCCTTCACGCTCAGAAGAGGGTTTGCCTTGGCAAAGTCGCGCAGAGCCTTTGCCACCGTCACGGGGTCACCGTGAACGAAAGCGATAGCAGATGGACCAACGAGCTCGTCGTCAAACGAGCTGATTCCGGCCTTGTTGGCCGCAATCTTGGTCAGCGTGTTCTTTACCACGGCGTAGGTGGCGTGCTCACTGATGGAGCGACGCAGGCTTGTCAGCTGCGCCACAGTGAGACCGCGGTACTCAGTAAGCAGTACGGCAGTCGAACTCGTGAACAAGTCGGTGAGTTCGGCAACCGTGGCTTCTTTGTTCGCCATGGCGCTCCTTGATGTTGATATTTCCAAATCTGT
>JAODBC010000071.1 GCA_025463765.1 Subtercola sp.
GGCCTCTGGACCATCTGGACCTACCAACTGCAGGCGGTGATCACCGGTTTTGTCCCGGCCATCTGATCATTTCGATTCGCCGGCGCCGCAGGCGCCAGCGCCCGACGACGACGGAAACATCGTTCAGCCGAAGCTCGGCTTCGTGGGCTGGATGCGCTGGTTCTGGCGGCAGCTCACCAGCATGCGCACCGCGCTGTTCTTGCTGCTGCTGCTCGCGCTCGCCGCGGTGCCCGGCTCGCTGGTTCCGCAACGAGCTGCCGACCCGAACGGCGTCACCCAGTATTTCGTCGACAACCCCACCCTGGCGCCGATACTCGACAAGTTTCAGGCGTTCGACGTCTACACCTCGGTGTGGTTCTCGGCCATCTACCTCTTGTTGTTCATCTCGCTGGTCGGCTGTGTCATTCCCCGGGCCAAGCACCACTTCGACGCCCTGCGGGCGAAGCCGCCGCGCACGCCCGCTCGGCTCTCCCGCCTCGCTGGGTTTCAGAAGCGCACGGTCGAACCGGTCGCCAACGGCGAGGCCGTGCGGGCGGTCGCGGCGATCGAATCTGCACGCAAGATCCTGCGTAAGTCGGGCTACCGCGCGGTGGTCTTCAGCGCTCCCGGTAAGAACGGGCTCGAGACCGCGTCGGTGTCGGCCGAGCGCGGCTACGCGCGCGAAACGGGCAACCTCATCTTTCACGCCGCTCTGGTGGGCATCCTCATCACCGTCGGGCTCGGCGGCGGATTCGGCTACAGCGGCCAGCGAGTCGTTGTGGCGGGCGGGCAGACGTTCGTCAATACGTTGAGCGCCTACGACTCTTTCAACCCGGGTCGATTCTTCAACCAAACCGCGCTCGACCCGTACACGATCAAGCTCGACCAGTTCACGGCCACGTATGAGACGAAGGCCGACGGCGCGTTCGGGCAGCCTACCGACTATAACGCCGAGGTGACCACGCAAGAGCGTGGTGGGGCTACGCAGCAGAGCGACATCAAGGTCAACTCGCCGCTGAGCATCGGCGGTACCGATGTCTATTTGCTGGGCAATGGATACGCGCCTACGATCACGGTGAAAGACCCGACCGGCAAGGTCGTGTTCACCGACTCGGTGCCGTTCTTGCCGCAAGACGCGAACCTCACCAGTATCGGTGTGGTCAAGATTCCGGATGGACTGGCCAAACAGATCGGCATGATCGGGTTCTTCTATCCCACCCAGGCCACCTCCACCACCGGGGCGTTCTATTCCACCTACCCCGACGACGACTACCCCGTGCTGACGCTCAACGTCTACGACGGCGACCTCGGCCTGAACGGCGGTGTGCCGACCTCGGTGTACTCGCTCGACACCGACAAGATGACGCAACTGACCGGCGGCACGACGGGGGTCGACTCGATCGAGCTCAAGCCCGGCGACAGCCAGGCGCTGCCGAACGGAATGGGCTCCATCAGCTTCGATGCGGTTCAGCGTTACGCCTCGCTCGACATACACCACGACCCGACTCAGGGCTGGGTGCTGCTGTTCGCGGCGTCGGGGCTCGCGGGTCTGCTGATCTCCTTGTTCATTCCCCGCCGCCGCGTGTGGGTCAAGGCCTCCGAGAATACCGACGGATCGCTGAGCCTGGAATATGCGGGCCTCGCTCGCGGCGAAGACCCGCGGCTGGTGTCGGCGGTGGCCGACATCGCCGAGCGCCATGCCACTTTGCTGGGTGAGGCGCCGGGGCGCGGTGATCCCCCTGCTTCGTGATTCCAATACTCACAGCGACGTTCCTCCACAGACCACAAACACTTAGGCTTACACCGTGACACTCGACGAGTATTCGATCTTCTTTCTGTACGCCGCGATGGTGGTCTATGCCTTCGCGTTCATCGCGTTCGCACTCGACCTGGCTCGCCGTTCGGCCCAGGTCTCTGCCGGCAACAAGGTCGGCATCGACGGCACGGTGACCGTGGCGCCGAAGGTGCTCGAGACGGTGGGGGCCGACGGTCAGCTCGTGGCTGTCGCCGCTTCGCAGCCGGCGAGCGTGGCGGCGGGCGCTCCTGCTGTTGCTGCGGGTTCGGGTTCGGGTTCGGGTTCGTCGGTCGAAGGCAAGGGTGCGGGCGGCGCGAAGGGCGGCCGGGTAGCGGCCGACGGCAGTGTCTCACGCCGGTCGCTGAGCCTGCGGCTCGGAATGGCGTTCACGGTGCTTGGCTTCGCGCTCGAGGTCGTCGCCGATGTGCTGCGCGGCATCGCAGCCCAGCGGGTGCCGTGGGCCAACATGTACGAGTTCTCGATGACCGGAACCGTGCTGATCGTCGGTGTTTTCTTGGTCGTCAACACCCGGGTCGACCTGCGTTTTCTCGGCACGTTCATCAGCGGTCTCGTGCTGGTGCTGCTGGGCGTCTCGACGGTCAACTACTACGTCGTCATCGCACCGCTGCCGCCGGCGCTGCAGTCGGCGTGGCTGGTCATCCACGTGTTCGTGGCGAGCCTCGGTACCGCATTCTTTGCGCTCGGGTTCGCGCTGTCGGGCATCCAGTTGCTGCAGGCTCGACGCGAGAACTCCGGCTCTGCGCTGAAGTTTCTGAAGCTCAAATTCTTGGCTTCCCTGCCCGATTCGACTCGGCTCGAGAATCTCGCCTATCGCGTGAACATCGTCGGGTTCGTGTTCTGGACCTTCACGTTGATCGCCGGTGCCGTGTGGGCCGAGCGCGCCTGGGGCCGGTACTGGGGCTGGGACACCAAAGAGGTCTGGACGTTCATCATCTGGGTCATCTATGCGGGCTACATCCACGCTCGTGCGACGCGCGGCTGGCGCGGATCACGGTCGGCGTGGCTGGCCATCATCGGCTTCGGTGCCGTGCTGTTCAACTTCGGCATCGTGAACGTGTTCTTTCACGGGCTGCACTCGTACTCGGGGCTATAGGCCCAGCCGACGGCGGTCACGCGCAGTGGCGGCCTGTAGTGTCGCTGAACTCGGTGAGCAGGCCGTAGACGCGGGTGAGGCGATCGCGCCACCATGCGTCGCGTTCGGGGGTCGCGAGGCTCTTCTGAACGAGCGACTCGTCGAGTGACGGGCGGATAACCGCAATGGCGCCATCGACGGGCACGAGCGGTTCGGCGGTGACGTCGGCGGCCAGGAGCGCCGCCGTGGCGAGCCCGCAGTCGTATTCCAGATTCGGAATACTGGCCGCGAGGTGGGCGCCCATGGCGATTCCGATCGAGGTGTCGAGCGCCGACGACACGACCACCGGAAGCCCGGCGCGCTCGACGATGTCGAGGGCCGAGTGGATGCCCCCCAGCGGTTGCGCCTTGATGACCAGCACATCGGCGGCGCCCCGGCGCGCGACCTCGAGGGGATCTTCTACCTTTCGCACGCTCTCATCGGCCGCGACAGGAATGCCCATGTACTTCACGCGCTGACGGATCTCCCAGAGGTCATCCACGCTCGCGCAGGGCTGCTCGACGTATTCGAGGTCGAACTCGGCGAGGGCGTGGATGGCGTGCTCGGCCTCGTCGACGTTCCAGCCGCCGTTAGCGTCGAGCCGGATGCGGCCGCCCGTGCCGAGGTAGGCGCGGGCTTCGCGCACCCGAGCGATGTCGTCGTCGAGCGACTGGCCGCGCTCGGCCACCTTCACCTTGATGGTGCGGCAGCCCGGGTACCGGTCGAGTACGACAGCGACTTCGGAGGGGCTCACGGCGGGAAGCGTGGCGTTCACCGCGATGTGATCGCGTAGCGGTGTGGGCGGCGTGGTCCAGCCGAAGTCGATGGCGCCGGCGAGCCAGGCCAGGGCTTCGACGTCGTCGTACTCCACGAACGGGGAGAACTCGGTGGCGCCTTCGGGGCCGCGCAGAATCACGGCTTCACGAGCATCCACCCCCCGGAATCTGGTGTGCAGCGGTAGTGAGACGACGCTGGCGCTGCCGATCAGCTCGGCAAGCGTGGGTAGTGCGCGGAGGGGCTGGGCGTGGTGCGGTGTGGCCATGCCCCATTGTGGCCCGAATGCGCGCGATGCGCGACGACCGCAGCACCCGGCGGAGATTTAGGCTGGGGAGATGACGAGACGCCTCGAGGTGGTGCCGGCCGTCGACCCGGCAGAGATGTCGGTCGCCGTGCGGGCCGCGCTGAGCGGAACGGGCCCCGCGATACTTCCGCGCGAGCCGCAGACGGAGCCGCGGGCACGGCACGCCGGGTCGACGCTCGATGACGGTGCGCCCGCCCAGAGCGGCGCCCTCGCGCTGCCGGCGGCGGCGGCGTTGCCGACCGAGGTGCCGAAGAACGTGGCCCTCGTCGTCGAGACGTCGGGCAGCTCTGGGCTGCCCAAGCGGGTGGCGCTCAGCGCAGACGCCCTGCTCGCGAGCGCCGGAGCGACCGAGTCCGAGATCGGTGGCCCGGGGCAGTGGGTGCTCGCGTTGCCGACGCACTACATCGCGGGAATGCAGGTGCTGATCCGCTCGATCGTCGCCGCGACCCGCCCGCTGGTGATGCCGCCGGGCAGCTTCAAAGCCCGCGCGTTCGCCGAGCTCGTCGACGAGCTCACCGCAGAACTGAGGTTCTCCTCGATCGTGCCGGCTCAGCTCGCCAGACTCGTCGATGCGGCCGAGAGCGACACGGGCATCCGCGCCTCCCTGCGGCGACTGGATGCACTGCTCATCGGTGGCCAGGCGGTACCCGCCGCGTTGTTCACCCGCGCGACCGATCTCGGCCTGAAGGTGAAGCGAACGTACGGATCGAGCGAGACCAGCGGCGGATGCGTCTACGACGGGCATCCGATCGGGCAAGCCGTCGCCCGCACCATGGCCGGCGAGCTCGAGCTCGCCGGCCCCATGCTGGCCGAGGGATACCTCGGCGATGAGGAGCTGACGGCGCGCAAGTTCTACTCCGATGCCGGCCGGCGCTGGTACCGCACGGCCGACAGCGGCGAGGTGACGAGCGGCCCCGCGGGCATGCAGGTGTCGGTGTCGGGCCGGCTCGACAACGTGATCATCTCGGGCGGCATCAAGGTCGCGCTCGACCGGGTCGAACGTGTCGTGCAATCGTTCGAGGGTTTTCAGACAGCGATCGTGGTTCCGCAGCCGAGTGAGCAGTGGGGCCAGACCGCGGTGGTGGTGACGAGCGAGCCGTTCGGCGAGGGCACACTCGCGCTGCTGCAGGCGGCGGTGACCGGCGCCGTCGGGCGCCCGGCCGCTCCGTCGCGCATCGTCCTGCTCGACGCCCTGCCCACCCTCAGCTCAGGCAAGCCAGACCGGCTGGCCGTAGTGCGCGCCCTCGCAAGCCGCGCCTGAGCGCGAGCCGAGCGCGCCGCCGGCCTGCGCGCAGCAGGAGCCACGGCCGCGCTCGGTAGAATCTTCGGGTGGCGCAAACCAAGCGAAGAAAGTCCGGGCACCCGGCAGGCAAGCGGCAGCACTCTGCGCCGAACAAATTGACGAAGCCGACTCCGGCGATGTGGATCGCAGGTGCGCGCGTCCGCACCCTGCCGCTCGCCGTCTCGCCGGTTGCACTCGGTGTCGGAGCCGCGACGCTGATCACGGGCGACGGTGTGGTGGGCGGTCTCGCCCGGCTCGGGTCGCTCGACTGGGGGCTCGCGCTGCTGTGCCTCGGCGTAGCGCTGTTCTTGCAGATCGGCGTGAACTACTCCAACGACTACTCCGACGGGGTGCGCGGCACCGACGAGTTCCGCGTCGGGCCGCCCCGGCTCACCGGGTCAGGAGTGGCGAATCCTAAGCGGGTGCTGGCGGTCGCTCTGGTGTTCTTCGCTCTGGGAGCCGCCTGCGGTGTTGTCATCGTTCTGCTGACCCAGCAGTGGTGGCTGCTGATACCGGGCGCCATCGCCATCGCGGCGGCGTACTTCTACACGGGCGGCAAGCGTCCGTACGGGTACTACGGGCTCGGCGAAGTGTTCGTATTCATCTTCTTCGGTCTCGTTGCGACCGTCGGAACCACGTATATCCTCTCGGGCACGTACAACGTCGAGAGCCTGTTGGCCGGTGCTGCCGCCGGGTTCATCGCGTGCGCGGTACTCATGGTCAACAACATCCGCGACATCGAGCAAGACCGGGTGGCGAAAAAGCGCACGCTCGCCGTGCTGCTCGGCCAGCGAGCCTCGCGCATCGTGTTCGTGGTGTTCTTGCTGCTGGCGTATGCGATTCTGCTGCTGTTCTCGATCTTGTTCCCGCTGGCGCCGCTGGTGTTCTTCACGCTGCTGCTGTCGCTGCCCGCGATTCTCATCGTGCTGACGGGTAAGACGGCGAAGGAGTTCATTCTCGCGCTGAAGCTCACGAGCTTCATGGGGCTGTTGTTCGGCCTGGGGCTGGCTGCGGCGCTGACGTTCTAGGGCGCTGGGCTGGGGCTGCGGGCGCTGACGTTCTAGGGGCGGCGCTGAGCTGGCTGCGGGCGCTGACGTTTTAGGTGCGCTGACGCTCGGCGGCGCTGTCGTTTTAGGGGCGCGTCAGGCCTTCGGCGCCTCGCCGGGTGCTGGATGCCCGGCCTCGTCACCAGCGCGAGCATCTGTATTGACGCCCTCACCGGCGTGCTCGACCACGGTGTCTTCGAGGTCTTCGTCTGACCCGGGCTTCTCGGCTGCGCGGGGGGAGGGCTTCGCGGTTCCGTGCCGAGCCTCGAAGAGCCCGTTGGCCAGTTCTTCGCGCGGTTTGCGCAAGAAGATGTACGACGCGCAGAGCGAGATGACGGCGGCGATGACGGCCGCGATCCACGGCGTCATCTGCGTGACGAGGAGGATTGCGAGCACCACGGCGAAGATGCCGATGCGAATCAGCGTATAGACGACCCAGGTGCGACCAGTTTTCACCTCCTCAGCTTACAGAGGCGGTTCTGACCGCTTTCTGCGAGCCTCCCGTGCACAATCTCACGAGTGGGTTTCTGCGCATTCTCAGGGCGTAAGGTTTGACTATGGCTCGTCTCTTGGTTGGTCTCGTCGCAGTTGCGGTGGCTTTCTACGTGTACGCGCTCGTCGACTGCATTCTGTTCGCCCGAACCGGTGTTCGGGGGCTCCCGAAGGTCGCTTGGGTGTTCATCGTGCTGCTCTTTCCGGTGATCGGCGGAATTCTGTGGTTTCTCATCGGGCGCGGCCGTAAATCGTCCAAACGCCAGGTGCAGTACCGCACCGTCGGGCCCGACGACGACCCGCAGTTCTTGGGCGCCCTGCGGGCCGATCCGGTCTCCGAAGCACAGCTGCGTGAGCTCGAGCAGCAGTTCGCCGAGAACGACGACCCCGACAAACGAACCGACAACGGCAGATCCGAGCGGTGACGGCGGTCGAGTCGGCGCACGAGAGCCCCGCCGCCGCCTTCTCGCTGGCGATTCTGAGCGAATTCGCTCGTCTCGGAACGACCGACGCCATCGTCGCCCCTGGCTCACGCTCGCAAGCTCTGGCGCTCGTGCTCGCAGAGTTCGACCGTGCCCGCATTCTCGACCTGCAGGTGCGACTCGACGAACGCAGCGCGGGGTTCACCGCCCTGGGCCTCGGCGTCGAGACGGCACGCCCGGCCCTCGTGGTGACGACCTCGGGCACCGCGGTAGCGAACCTGTTGCCCGCCGTGCTCGAGGCCAGCCACTCGAACGTGCCGATCATCCTCATCACGTCAGACCGCCCCGACGAACTGCGCGGAACGGGCAGCAACCAGACCACCTGGCAGCCCGGAATCTTCGGCCGCTTCGTTCGTGCCGAGTTCGACGTGGCCGCTCCTGTTGGTGAGCCCAGTGAGCCCGAACTGGCGCGTGACATCGCTCGGCGGGCCTGGGCCGTTGCGCTGGGTGAGCCTGCGGCGGCGGATGCCCGTTCCGCCAGCCGCGCGCCCGGCCCCGTGCACGTGAACCTGCAGCTGCGTGAGCCGCTGTCGGGCGTGGTGCCCGACCTCACCGGGCTGGGGCTCGACGGGCTGGATCAGGTCGGGCCGGATCGGGTTTGGCCGGATC
The DNA here is from genome assembly GCA_025463765.1 of Subtercola sp. Classification (GTDB taxonomy): domain Bacteria; phylum Actinomycetota; class Actinomycetes; order Actinomycetales; family Microbacteriaceae; genus Subtercola. The sequence continues at coordinate 7,899 of JAODBC010000071.1, forward strand.
GTGTTAAGCCGGATCAGGTCGGGTCGGATCGGGTCAAGCTGGATCGGGTCGAGCTGGGGCTCGACGGGCCGGATCAGGTCGAACCGGATCAGGCTTGGCCGGATCGGGTCGGGTCGGATCAGGTTTTGCCGGATCGTGTGGGGGCGGATCGTGTTGGCCCGGATCGTGTTGGGCCCGGCGGCGCCGTGGCTGGCGATGCCGCCACCGTGGCCGCCGATGTTCGCGTCGATTTCACCTCGGCCGCAGCGGCCGATACGCGCGCTGGCTCTGCCGGTACCGCGGCTGTTCGTGCGCCTGGCGCTCCCCGTGGTGCCGACGCGGCGCCGCTCGAGCTTGCTCGCGGGCCCCGCACCATCGTGATCGCCGGGCACGGCTCGGGCCCCGCACCCGAGCAGCTCGCGCACGCGGGAGGCTGGCCTCTCATCGCAGAGGTGTCGAGCGGTTCGCGCTTCGGGCGTCATCTCGTGGTCGCCTACCGCGAGTTGCTCGCCGACCCCGAGTTCGGGGGGCGGGTCGAGCGTGCGATTGTGTTCGGGCATCCGTCGCTGTCTCGGGAAGTGCCCGCGCTGCTCCTGCGTGATGACGTCGAGGTCGTGGTGGTCGGGCACGCGGCCGATGACCTGGGGGTGTTCAACCCCGGGCACCGCGTGAGCAGGTTCGCCGAGCGGGTGACCGTCGCGCCGGCCGCCGCCCACGCGACCGCCGCCCACGCGACCGCCGCGGAAACCGTCGCGGAGGAGGGCACGGCGGGTGCGCCCGCCGATACCGAAGTCGGGCCCGAGAGCCTCGCCGCCGACCGTGCCTGGCTGCGCGAGTGGGTGCTGGCCAGTCGAGCTCTGCTCGAAGGGGAGCCCGACGATGTGGCGCCGCCGAACATCCACGCCGCCCGGTCGGCCGACATCGCTGAGCGCCGCGAATACCGGGTGAACGAGCTCGCCGCGCTGCGGGCGCCCATCACGAGGAGGATGCTCGGGCTGGCCGTCTGGCGGGCGACCTGGCCGCACGATCGGCTGGTGCTCGGTGCGTCACGGCTGATTCGCGATCTCGATCGATGGGCGCCGGGCAAGAAGATCGGCGTGCACTCCAACCGCGGGCTGGCCGGTATCGACGGCACGATCGCCACGGCGACCGGAATCGCGCTGGCGAGCCAGCGCGCGCCTGGCAGCCTGCGCGGCGGCGGTGGCGGCAGCGACGTCGGCAGCAGTGCCGGTGGCGTGGCCCTGGCAGGCCGAGAGAGTTCTGCTCGAGCCGAACCACGATCATCCGCTTTGGCCGCCCAGACCGGCGTGACCCGCGTGCTGATCGGCGATCTCACACTGTTGCACGACGTGGGCAGCCTGTTGTTCGGGGTGGGGGAGGCGCGACCGCGCATTCAGCTCGTGGTCGGCAACGACGGCGGCGGAACCATCTTCGACACGCTCGAGGTCGCGGCCACTGCCGACCGCGCGGCGTTCGATCGGGTCATGAACACTCCGCAGAATGTCGATCTCGCGGCGCTCGCCGCGGCTTACGGCTGGGCCTACTCCCGCGCGACCACCCGCAGCGAACTCGACAGCGCCCTGACAGCCCCCGTCACGGGCCCTTCCCTCCTCGAGGTGCCTCTCCTCCGCTGAGCTGTGTCGTCGTAGACCCGCCCTCGCCCACCTCCACGCACCTCCCACGGAATCGAATTTGCGAAAAAGCCCCTTCCCCTGGATTCTTGGGGACATATTCGCAAATTCGATTCCGCGCGAGGTGCGGGGTGCGAGGTGCGGGGAGAGGGGTGCGTGCGGGGGAGAGGTCCACTTGGGCGAAGGCCAGCCGGCGGCGTAGCCTGAACTCGACGATGACGACGCGGCCAGTCCGCCGACGAAGGGCGAACGCAATGAAGTCTGACAAGCCCGAGAAGTCCGAGAAGTCCGAGAAGTCTGACAAGTCGAAGGAGTCCGACAAGTCGGAGAAGTCTGACAACCCCGGGAAGTCCGACAAGCCCGAGAAGTCCGAGAAGTCCGCAAGGGCCGCCAAGGCCTGGAGCGAAGACCCGACGCCACTGCTGCGAGCCGGAGCCGGCTTCACGCTGCTGGGCAGCGACGCAAGCGCCACGCCCGGATTCGACGGCAGCAAGTCCGACGGCGCTGCGAGCCTGATCGCCGACGCGCCGGAGATGGGCCTGCTGCAAGAGAAGTTCTTCGCCAACAGCCTGCACGGCGACGAGCGGTCGATTCTGCTCGTGTTGCAGGGCATGGATTCCTCGGGCAAGGGCGGCATCGTGCGGCACGTGGTCGGCCTGGTCGACCCGCAGGGCGTTCAGCACGCGAGCTTCAAGAAGCCCACGCCCGAAGAGCTCGAGCACGATTTTCTGTGGCGCATCCGTAAGCAGCTGCCGACACCCGGCCACATCGGCGTGTTCGACCGCTCGCACTACGAAGACGTGCTCGCCGGCAGGGTGCTCGAGCTGGCCGCGCCCGAGGTCATCGAAGAGCGGTACCGGCAGATCAACGACTTCGAATCCGAGCTGGTCGCGCACGGTACCACTGTGATCAAGGTGATGCTGAACATCAGCGCCGACGAGCAGAAGGCGCGCCTCGCCGAGCGCCTCGAGCGCCCCGACAAGTACTGGAAGTTCAGCCCCGACGACATCGACTCGCGCCTGCTCTGGAACCCGTACCAAGCTGCCTACCAGGCGGTATTCGAGAAGACCTCGACGCCGACGGCACCGTGGCACGTGGTTCCGGCGAATCGCAAGTGGTACGCGCGCCTGGCCGTTCAACGCCTGCTCTTGGATGCCCTGCGGAGCCTCGGCCAGAGCTGGCCCTCCGCCGACTTCGACATCGACGAGCAGAAGCGCCGCCTCACCGCGACCTGACCCGCCTGCCGTCTCGCCGGCTTGCAAACGACCCCTTTCGGCACGTAGGCGCCCCCTCGAAACGGTGCGCAGATGCAATAAGGGCACGGATCCGAGTGGGGGCAGCGGATGCCCGGGGCGGATGCCCGGGGCGGCTGCCTACGCGAAGGCCTCGACGATGGGGCGGAACTTCATGCGCGTCTCGAGAAACTCGTGCTCGGGGTTCGACTCTGAGACGATGCCGGCACCCGCGTAGGCCGTGATGGTGCCGTCGTCGTCGACCTGGGCGCAGCGCAGCGCGACCGCCCACTCGCCGTCGCCGTCGGCGCCGACCCAGCCGACCGGGCCCGCGTAGCGGCCACGATCGAAGGGTTCGAGTTCGTCGATGAGCCGCAGGGCATCCAGTGTGGGCGTGCCCGCAACGGCCGCGGTCGGGTGCAGCGAGGCGATGAGGTCGAGCGAGGTGGAGCCGTCGCCGAGAGTACCCTCGACATCGCTCGCCAGGTGCCAGAGGTTCGGCAGCTTCAGAGTGAACGGAATCTCACTCGCGATCACGGTTGTCGAATGCGGGGCGAGCGCGGTCATTACGCTGGCGACTGCGAAGCGGTGCTCGTCGAGGTCTTTCGAACTGGTGGCGAGCGCGACCGCCTGGTCGTGGTCGGCCTCGGCGTCGCGGCCGCGCGAGATGGTTCCGGCGAGTACGCGCGCGTACACGGTGCCGTGGTCGACCCGCACGAGCGTCTCGGGGCTCGAGCCGACGAGGCCGTCGACAGCGAAGGTGTAACAGTCGGGGTAGCCGAGCGCGAGGTCGAGCAGCACGCGGCGCAGATCGGAGCCCTCCGGAAGGTGCCCCACGAGATCGCGCGCGAGCACGACTTTCTCCAGCTCGCCGGCGTTGATGCGCTCGACGGCGGTCTCGACCGCGGCACGGTACGTGTCGGGCGTGGCGGCTCCGGGCTGCAGCGAGAGGCGGTACTCCGGCCCGAACGAGGTCGCCGGGGGTACGACCGCGGGCAGTGGATGCCCGGCGGCACCCGCACGGTCGACACCGCCGACACCGCCGACACCGCCGACACCGCCGCGAGCGCCATCGCCCGTCGCGGTGCTCTGGCCAGTGGCCGCCGTGGCACCCGCGCCGGCACCGGTCGAGCGAGCTGAGAAGCGTGAGATTCCTGCCCCGAGCACGCTGGCGGCCGAGGCCCGGGCAGATGCGGGGGCCACCGGCGTCGTGGCCCCGCCCCGGGCATCCGGAGCCTGCTCGCCCTCGGCGAGAACACGCGTGCGGGTGACCCAGAACACTCCGTCGCGTTTGCCGATGACCACCTCGGGAACGATGAGCACGCTGGTGTGCGCCGACCGTGCCGAGAACGCGAACGTGCCGAACGCGATGAGGCCCGTGCCGGGTGCAGCGATCGGGTCGTTCACGGTTGCGGCAGCGGCCACGTCACGCCAGGCGGCGCAGGCGTCGGTGAACCGGGTCTCGCCCGAGAACTCGAGGCGCAGCGCGGTGCCGAGGCCCGCCATGCCCTGGCCCTTGCGAATCCAGAGTTGGGGATGCCGGGCATCCAGTAGCGGAATCAGCAGGCGGATGTCGCTCACCGCCTGGGTTTCGACGTAGAGCCGGGTCGCCTGTGCAGTTTCGATCACAAATCCAGGCTACGCGCCCCAGGCTGGGCGCCCGCCCATCGCCCCACCCCTCGACTTATCCCCCCACGCGTGCCAGACCCCCCTGTGTTCCCATCCATCGGCGCATCGACTTTGCGGAAAGGCCCCGAAAAACCCATTCTTGGGGGCTTTTTCGCAAATTCGATGAACAGGCGGAGAGAGGGGAGGGAGGTGGCTGGGGTGTGGGAGGGTGGGGCCGCGAGCTACTGGGGGAGAGAGAGCACGCGGGTGAGGTAGGCGTTGCGAAACTGGCGGTCGGGGTCGTAGAGGGCGGCGAGGGCGGCGAAGTCGGGCAGGCGCTCATACAGGGGCACGAGAGTGTCGGCGCTCGCCGTGAACGCCTTGCCCCAGTGCGGCCGCGCACCGAAGGGCGCAAGGGCCGCCTCGATGTCGGGCAGCAGTGCATACACGCCCGCCGGGTCGTTCTTCCAGGTGAAGTGGATGCCCAGCGAAGGCCGCCCGTACGCCATACTCAGCCACAGCTCATCCTGCGCGACCGTACGCAGTTCGGTGATCAGCAAGTGCGGCGCGATGCGCGACCCCATCGAACGAAGCACGCTGAGCGCGGCGGGTGCGTGCGAACGATCGATGAAGAATTCGCTCTGAATCTCGTCGCCATTGCTCGGCGTCGCATCGAACCGAAAGTGCGGCAGCCGTTCCGACCACGGCCCCGCAACGCCGCCCTGCGCCGTGGTGTTGTCGCGGCCCTCATCGGCCGGCGAGGTGGCCTTCGACACCGACGCGGTCGCGCCGAAGAGCGTCGCGGGCAGCGAGCGCGGTTCGCCGTCGACGAGCCTGGTCTTCAGCCACAGACCTTCGGCCGTGTCGCCCAGCCAGTTCGTGAACACGCTCACGCTGTACGCGCTGCCGGTGATCTCCTCGAACGACTCGAGCAGGGCATCCCACGGCAGACCGGTGTACACGTCTTGCCGCACATCGAAGGTGGGCTGAATGTCGAGGGTGACGCGGGTGATCACGCCGAGTGCGCCGAGCGACACGACCATGCCCGCGAAGGCCGGATGCTCGCGGCTCACGGTGACGAGCTCGCCCCGGCCCGCGACGAACTCGAGCCCGGCGACGGCCGTGGCGAGGTTGCCGTTGCGGTTTCCGGAGCCGTGGGTGGCGGTCGAGACTGCTCCGGCCACGGAGATGTGCGGCAGCGAGCCCATGTTATGCAGCGCCCAGCCCTCGGCCTGCAGGGCGACGGCGAGAGCGCCGTAACGGGTTCCGGCCGCGACCGTGACGGTACGGGCATCCGCATCGATCGAGATGTCGGGGGGCAGGTCGACGAGGCTGATCAGGTCGCCCGTACTGTCGGCGATGTCGTTGAAGGAGTGCCGCGTGCCGAGCGAGCGTACCCGCGGCGAGGCGGCGACGATCTCTTGCACCTCGGCCGTGCTTCTCGGCGTGTGCAGGCGCGCTGCCCCGAATTCGTATGTGCCCGCCCAGTTCGCCCCGACCGTCGACGCCATTGTGACCCCTGCTCTGTGTCTCGTGTGTTCCGCGCTCGCGAATTGAATCGTTACATCGTATCCGGATGCCCGGGTTCGCCATCCACTTTGCGAAAAGGCCCCTTCCCGAGCTGTTTTAGGGGCTTTTTCGAGGATTCAATCGTGAACCTGCCGGCAAAGGCAGCACTTGCACGCGGAGGGCCCCGCCGCAAGCCCGCTGGGGGCATCCTGAGCCTTTGCCGAGTGAGGCATGGCGGCCCCGTAAACTGTGGGGGTGTCTAAGGCCGACCTCAGCAAGCAGCCCGCGCAGGTTTCTGCGATGTTCGACGACGTGTCGACCCATTACGACCGTACGAACAACGTGCTCTCGGTGGGCAACGCGTTTCTGTGGAGGGTCGCCACGACGAAGGCGGTCGAACCCGAGTGGGGCGAACGCATTCTCGACCTCGCCGCCGGCACCGGTACCTCGAGCGCCTCGCTCGCCAAGAGCGGTGCTCAGGTGGTCGCCGCCGACTTCTCGCCCGGCATGATCGAGGTGGGCAAGCGTCAGCAGGCCGGCAACCCGCGCGTCGAGTTCGTGGTCGCCGACGGCATGGATCTGCCCTTCGACGACGACGAGTTCGACGCCGTCACCATCTCGTTCGGGCTGCGCAACATCGTCGAGCCGCGCGTGGCTCTCGCCGAGCTCTACCGGGTGACCAAGCCCGGCGGCCGCATCGTGATCTGCGAGTTCAGCACGCCGCCTATCACTCCGATCAGGCTCGGTTACTCGCTGTACCTGCAGCGCGTGATGCCGGGCCTGGCCAAGGTCGCGAGCTCGAACCCCGCCGCCTATACCTACCTGGCAGACTCCATCAAAGACTGGCCTAACCAGCAGACGCTGTCGCGCTGGCTGCGCGAGGTGGGCTTCACCCACGTCGGCTACCGCAACCTCACGGCCGGCATCGTGGCCCTCCACCGGGGCACAAAGCCCGAGAATGCGAACGTCGCGACCGCTGCTGCCGGCCCCGAGACCGCTCTGCCGCAGTCCGCTGCGGCCTCGGCGACTCAGTAGGCTTGAAACCGTGAAGCCGACCAATCGGTCCCTGAACCTTGCCGGGGGCGTCAACTTGACCAAGCCGGCGCGCCGAAATGCGGGCTCGTCGTCGGCTTTTTCGCTCACCGAGCGGCTGTTCGCCACAGCGGATGATCGCCGGGCCGCCAAAGCGGTTGACGCCGGTATCGTGCGGGTCGAAGAGCGCCTTGTCGAAGAAACCGCCTTTCACGACGGTCTAGCCGAGGTTTCCGCGCGGTATCTGCTCGATGCGGGGGGAAAACGTGTGCGCCCCATTCTCGCGTTTCTCACCGCGCAGCTCGGCGACGGGGTGACCGAAGACGTCGTCACGGCCGCAACCTCCATCGAACTCATCCACCTCGCCTCGCTCTACCACGACGACGTGATGGACGACGCGGAGCAGCGCCGTGGCGTGCCCACCGCGCACACGGTGTGGAACAACTCCATCGCCATCCTCACCGGCGACCTGCTCTTCGCCCGAGCATCCAAGCTGCTCTCGATTCTGGGCGAGCGGGCCATTCGCCTGCAAGCCGACACCTTCGAGCGGCTCTGCCTCGGGCAGCTGCACGAGACCGCCGGCCCGCGTGTCGGCGAAGACCCGATCGAGCACTACCTGCGCGTGCTGGCCGATAAGACCGGTTCGCTGATCGCTGCCTCGGCACAGCTCGGCGTTCTCGTGTCGAACGCTCCCGACGAATACCAGCAGGCCGTGTTCGACTTCGGCGAGAAGGTCGGCATCGCCTTTCAGCTGGTCGACGACGTCATCGACCTCGCCCCGCAGAGCGACAAGACGGGTAAGACCGCCGGAACAGACATTCGGGCCGGTGTAGTCACGCTGCCGCTGCTCTACCTGCAGCGGGATGCCCCGACCGACCCAGAAGCGGCCGAGCTACTACGGCGGCTCGACCCGGCGACCATCGACGTGACCCCGGCCGAGGAGGTCGACGCGCTGATCGCGGAGCTTCGCGTGCATCCGGTCACCCTCGAAACGACCGCCGAGGCGCATCGCTGGGCGGCAGACGCCGTCGCCGCGCTCGCGCCGTTGCCCGAGGGCACGGTCAAGAAGACGCTCATCCGTTTCGCCGACACCATGGTCGAGCGAAGCAGCTAACTACGTAAGGAAACACACCCTCATGACCAAGCTCCGCCTGGCCATCGTCGGCGCAGGGCCGGCCGGAATCTACGCCGCCGATCTGCTCATCAAAGCTGAACGGCACTTCGACGTGTCGATCGACCTGTTCGACCACCTGCCTGCGCCATACGGGCTCGTGCGGTATGGCGTCGCCCCCGACCATCCGCGCATCAAGGGCATCATCACCGCGCTGCGCGAGGTGCTCGACCGCGGCGACATCAGGTTCTTCGGCAACGTTCGGTACGGCATCGATCTGACGCTGGATGATCTGAAGAAGCACTACAACGCGGTCATCTTCGCGACCGGGGCCATTCGTGACGCCTCGCTCGACATTCCGGGCATCGAGCTCGACGGCTCGTATGGTGCCGCCGACTTCGTGAGCTGGTTCGACGGGCACCCCGATGTGCCGCGCACCTGGCCGCTTCACGCTGAGTCGATCGCGGTGCTCGGCAATGGCAACGTGGCGCTCGATGTGGCGCGCATTCTGGCCAAGCACCCCGACGACCTGCTGCCCACCGAGATTCCCGCGAACGTCTACGAGGGTCTGCAGGAGTCGCCGGTCACCGACGTGCACGTTTTCGGGCGCCGCGGCCCCGCGCAGGTGAAATTCACTCCGCTCGAACTGCGCGAACTCGGCGAGATTCCCGACGTCGACATGATCGTCTACGACGAAGACTTCGACCTCGACCCGGCTTCGGAGGCAGCGATCGCCTCCAACAAGCAGGTCATGGTGATCAACCGCGTGATGAACCAGTGGCGCACCCGCCCGCACGGCGAGGCCTCGCGCCGGCTGCACCTGCACTTCTACGCCAGGCCGCTCGAGATTCTCGGTGCGGATGGGGCAGTTTCGGGCATCCGGTACGAGCGCACGCGCCCCGACGGAGCAGGCGGGGTCGAGGGCACCGGAGAGATTCGCGAGTTGCCGATTCAGGCGATCTACCGCGCCGTGGGCTACTTCGGTTCGCCGCTGCCCGACGTGCCGTTCGACGACAAGCGTGGCGTAATACCCAACCGCGAGGGCCGGGTACTGGATGATCATGACGAGGTCGTTCCCGGTGTCTACGCCACCGGGTGGATCAAGCGCGGCCCCGTGGGGCTCATCGGTCACACCAAGTCAGACGCCATGGAGACGCTGTCGCACCTCGTGCGCGATCAGGCCTCATGGTGGACCCCGGCAGACCCCGCAGAGGAGTCGATCGACGCCCTGCTCGCCGAGCGTGGAGTGGTTTTCACCACCGTCGAAGGCTGGCACCACCTCGACCAGTACGAGCTCGGCCTCGGCGCTGCGGCCGGCCGTACGCGCATCAAGGTCGTCGAGCGCGAAGAGATGGTCGCCGTCTCGAATCAGACCCCCGAGGTCTAAGGGCCCCCGCCCTCCCGCGTCTCCGGGTGGAGTCGATTTCCTGGCTGAAACACGAATCAGGGCGGGAAAACGACTCCCCGGGTTGACACGAGCACCGGTGCATGGTTGGTTAACTAGTGTAGTAACTAACCAAGTAACCCGAGAGTGAGTGACAGTGATCGAAGACGGCAGACCCATCTTCGTTCAGATCGCTGAGCAGATCGAGAACGAGATCATCGACGGCACCTTGCCCGAAGAGGGGCAGATTCCGTCGACGAACGAGTTCGCCGCGTTCCATCGCATCAACCCGGCCACGGCCGGCAAGGGCGTGAACGTGCTGGTCGAGAACGGCACTCTCTACAAGAAAAGGGGCATCGGCATGTTCGTCGCCACCGGCGCCAGGGAGCGCCTGCTCGTCATTCGCCGCGACGAGTTCGAGAAGCAGTTCATCCGCCCGCTCGTCACCGAGGCGGCGAAACTCGGCATCACGCGCGAGCAACTCGTTGCGCTGTTGCAGAAGGAGGCCTGACCATGAGCGTCATCGAGATCACCAACCTCACGAAGCGGTACGGCAACGTGCTCGCCGTGAACGACGTGTCGCTGAGTCTTGAGCCCGACAAGATCCACGGCCTGTTGGGGCGCAACGGCGCGGGCAAGACCACGCTGATGCAGCTGCTGACCGGGCAAGACTTCGCAAGCTACGGCACCATCAGCGTCTTCGGCGCCGCGCCGGTCGAGAACGCACACGTGCTGCGGCAGCTGTGCTTCATCAAAGAGAGCCAGAAGTACCCCGAAGACTTTCGCGTCAAGCATGTCTTTCGCAATGCGCCGCTGTTCTTCGAGAACTGGCATGCGGCGTTCGCCGACCAGCTGATCGGCGAGTTCCGGCTGCCGCTGAACCGCCGCATCAAGAAGCTCTCGCGCGGGCAGCTCTCCTCCCTCGGCGTCATCGTGGGGCTCGCCTCGCGGGCTCCGCTCACGTTCTTCGACGAGCCGTACCTCGGGCTCGATGCGGTGGCGCGTCAGCTGTTCTACGATCGGTTGCTCGAAGACTTCGCCGAGCATCCGCGCACGGTCATCTTGTCGACGCACCTCATCGACGAGGTGCAGAACCTGCTCGAGCACGTGGTGGTCATCGACCAGGGCCGCATTCTGGTCGATTCGGATGCCGAAGAGCTGCGCGGGTCGGCGACCACCATTGCGGGCACGGCTCGGGCGGTCGACGAGTTCACGGCCGGCCGCACGGTGATCAGCAGGCAGGGGCTCGGCTCGCTCGCCCAGGCCACGGTCAGCCGCCTGAGCGCAGAGGATCGCGCCGCGGCGGCAGCGGCCGGGCTCGACATCAGCCCTGTTTCGCTGCAACAGCTCGTGGTGTCGCTGAGCGGCGCCGCCGAGAGCGCCTCACAGGCCGACAACGCGGCGCAGGCCGCACGCGGGTCGCGGGGCGAACGCACCTTGCAGGCCGAACGCACCGTGCAGGCCGAACGCACCTCGCAGAAAGGACAAGACCGATGACGACTCTCGCCGCCACCTCGCCCGCCGCGGCTCGCTCCGCGGCATCCGCCCCGCGCGTAGTGAACGTGCTGCGCCTGCACCTCACCAACAAGTGGACCACCCTCGGCACGCCCCTGCTGATTCTCGCCTTCATCTTCTTGGTGAACTACGTCATCTGGTTGCTGATCTACACGTCGACGCCGGGGGGCGATCGCGAGGCGGTTCAAGGCACCCAATACAGCGGATCGATCGCCTACGTGTTCATCTACATGGCCATCATCGGCATTCAAGTGGTGCTGCGCACGTTTCCGTTCGCGCTCGGCTTCAGCGTGACGCGGCGCGACTTCGCGTTCGGATCGGCTCTTCTGTTCGGCGTGCTCTCTGTGATCTACGCGGCGATTCTCACGATTATGAGCTACATCGAGCAGGCGACAGACGGCTGGGGCGTCGGTGGTCACATGTTCTCGACGGTCTGGTACGGCACCGGCAGCTTGCCCGAGCGGTTCTCTCAAGAGTTCTTCGGCCTGCTGTTGTTCTTCTTCGTCGGGGCAGCCGTGTCGACGGTCTACCTGCGCTGGCGTGCCCTCGGCCAGATGCTGCTCTGGGGAATTATCGTGCTGATCGGGCTCGCCGCGGTCACGCTGATCACGCTGACGAACAACTGGTCCGCAGTCGGCCAGTGGTTCGTCGATGCCGGGTCGTACGGTGTCGTACTGTGGACGCTTCCGATCACGGCCATCGCCGCTCTGTTCGGGTTTCGGGTATTACGCCGCGCCACCCCGGTCAGCTGAGCAGCAGTTAGAACTGAGCAGCACTTAGAATGGCGGCGTGCAGCATCTCGTTCCCCGTCTCGACGGCTTCAGCCCGTATCTCGTACATCGCATGGTGACCACGATCGACTGTCACGACGCCGATGAAATTCCCAAGGTCGAGCGGGCGGGCGAGGTGTACGACCACGACGGCACGGCCGTACAGATCATGCACAACGGAGTGCTGGTAGAGGCTGACGGTTACGCCGGGCCGTGGATGACCGAGGTCATCCGCTCGCTCTACGGCCACCACGAACCGCAAGAAGAGCTGACCTTCAGCCGCATCGTCACTCGTCTGCACGAGACCGGCGGCGCTCGGGCCATGATCGAACTCGGCAGCTTCTGGAGCTATTACAGTCTGTGGTTCTGCGCCGAATTCCCCGACGCCCGAGTGGTTGCGATAGAACCAGACCCCGCCAACCTCGACCTCGGCCGGCGCAACGCGGCCCTCAACGGTGCCACCGACCGCATCACGTTCATTCAGGCCGCGATCGGTGACCGGCCTGGCGAGACCATTCGTCTCCGCACAGAGAGCGATAACGAAGAGCGCGACATCGTCACGGTCGACCTGGCTTCGCTGATGGCCGACACCGGCCTCGACCACGTCGACATCGTGCTCTGTGACGTGCAGGGCGCAGAGACCATCATGCTCGCTCGGGCACGGGGGGACTTCGCAGCCGGCCGGGTGCGTTTTCTCATCGTCTCGACCCATCACCATCACATCTCGGGTGATGCGCTGACCCATCAGAACGCTCTCGCCTTGCTGCTGGAATCAGGGGCTCACATCATCGCCGAGCATTCTGTCAGTGAGTCTGCCAGCGGCGACGGGCTGATTGCCGTCTCGTTCGACCCCCGCGACGACGATCTCGTGGTGTCGGTGTCGCACGTTCGCGCCCGTGATTCGCTGTTCGGTGAACTCGAGGTCGAACTCGCTGATGCTCTGGTTGCCCGGGTCGCGGCCGATGAGGCCGCGCAAGTCGAGCGCAACGAGGTGGGGCGCCTGCGAACGGTGCTCGATGCGTCCCAGCAGCACGAGTCGGCGTTGCGGGCAGAGGCAGAAGCGCTGAGCGAGCAGAAGGCGGCGCTCGAGCGCGAGCTGACCGCCATCACGCACACGAAGCTGTGGCGGCTGGGCCGCGCGCCGCGTGCCGTCTACGGGCGGCTTCGGCGTCGGCGCTGAGCGGGCCGCCGGGCATCCTGCTGGCCGACGCTCACGTACGGTCAGACATGCTGCAGCCAGGGCAACCAGAAACTTGGGCATCTTGCACCAGGGGCAACCGGATGCCCGTGGACAGCCCGGGCGTGTGTTGTGGAGTCTCAGCGAAAGTTGACGAACTGCACCGCGACGTCGAGATCGGCCGACTTCAGCAGCGCCATGGCTGACTGCAGGTCATCTCGCGACTTCGAGGAGACGCGCAGCTCGTCGCCCTGAATCTGGCTCTTGACCGACTTGGGAGCCTCGTCGCGAATGAGTTTCGAGATCTTCTTGGCGGCCTCTTGCTCGATGCCGTTCTTGAAGTTCGCTTCGATGCGGTACTCCTTGCCGCTGGCGAACGGCTCGCCCGCGTCGAGGCTGCGCAGGCTGATGCTGCGCTTGATGAGCTTCTGCTCGAACACTTCGAGAATCGCCTTGGCGCGCTCTTCGGAGTTGGCCTTGATGAGCACCTTCTCACCGCTGTAGTCGATCGAGGCACCGACGTTCTTGAAGTCGTAGCGCTGCTCAACCTCTTTCTGCGCCTGGTGCAGAGCGTTGTCGGCCTCCATCTTGTCGACCTTGCTCACGATGTCAAAACTTGAATCTGCCATGCCTCGATTGTACCGGTCGGCCTCGCACGGCTCAGCTGACGCGTCACGGCGGGCTGAACCGGGCTGAGCGAGCGCGGGCGGGCTGAAAGCCTGAACCGAGTCACAGAAGAGTGGGCCTGCCCGGTCATGAATCTCCCACCGGGCGCAAATAGGGTTGCCGAATGAACGCCCGCCCTTCATCTGCACGCGCCAGGGCGGCCACGCGCAAACGCAAGCGGGCGCGCAGGGCAGAAACGGGCATCCATCGCCGTGTTTGGGGAATCGTGCTGGCGAGCGTGGGGGTCGCGGCGGCCGTTGCGGTCACGGGGGTGTTCGTGGCGGCACCGCTCGGCGACGCCATCGGGCAGGCGGTGAACAGCGCCCTGAACGAGAAGGGTACGTCGAGTCAGGATGCCCACACCGTCGTTGTTCCCACGCAGGCGCCGGCCGTGGCTCAGCTCGGCACTACCCCAGGCGCACTGCCCGGGCTCGCGGGGCAGGCCGATGTCGCCTGGACCACGCAACTCGCCGCCGACACGAACATCTCGCTGCGGGCACTGCAGGCATATGCGGGCGTCGCAGTGGCCAAACAGGCCGAGAACCCCGGCTGCCATATCGGCTGGAACACCCTCGCCGCCATCGGGTCTGTCGAGTCGGGAAACGGTACGCACGCCGGCAGCGCGGTGGGCGCCGATGGCGTCGTGAGCCCGCCGATCTACGGGCCCTCGCTGACCGGCAACGGCAACGGATTCGCCACGGTCGCCGACAGCGACGGCGGAGCGATCGACGGTGACGCCTCGGCCGACCGCGCCGTCGGGCCGATGCAGTTCATTCCCGAGGCCTGGCGCAATTGGGGCACCGATGCCAGCGGTGACGGGGTCGCCGACCCCCAGAACATCGACGACGCCACACTCGCGACAGCCAACTACCTCTGCCACGCCGGCGGCGATCTAGGCACCGACGCCGGCTGGAAGAAGGCGATCGCCTCGTACAACAGCGATCCGGCCTACGCGGTGAAGGTGTCTCAGGCGGCGAACCGGTTCGCGGCGGCGGCTCCGGCGGCAGCGTCCGTTACGTCGGCGGGCTAGGCCCCACCCGAGCCGAGCCGAGCCGAGCCGAGCCGAGCCGAGCCGAGCCGAGCCGAGCCGGCCCCGGGCAATAACGGCCCGGGCTAGTCGCCGCGGGCTAAGCCGGCGGCGGCGCGGTCGAGCCGCGCACCACCAGTTCCACCGGCAGCGGAACGTTGGCCGGCGCCGCCTCTCGCCGCCCGGGGTGCAGCTGATCCATCAGCATCTCCACGGCCTGCTCACCCTGCCGCCCCGGATACTGCGCCATGGTGGTCAGCCCGAAGAACTCGGCGTACTCGTGCCCGTCGATGCCGATCACCGAGAGCTCCCGCGGCACGTTCAGGCCCAGATCGCGGGCCGCGAGCATGCAGCCGAGCGCCATCTCGTCCGACGCCGCGAAGACGGCCGTCGGCCGGGTGAGTGGATGCTCGAGCAGCAGCCGCGCGGCCGCGTACCCGCCCGTGATGGTGAAGTCTGCAGGCCGAAACAGCCCGGGGTCGGGTTCGAGACCCGCCTGGCGCAGCGCAAATTCGTACCCGGATCTGCGGTTCGTCGGCAGGTGGAAGTCGAGCTCGAACCCCGACTCGCCGCCGATCATTCCGATGCGACGATGGCCGAGCCCGAGCAGGTGGTCGGTGGCGCGCCGGGCCACATCTACATCGTCGATGCTGAGCGTCGGAACGCCCACCAGCGGGCCGCCGATGCCGACGATCGGCTTCTGCAGGTCGAGTAGGCTCTGCAATTCGCGGTTCGTGAGTTCTATCGTGAGGGCGAGTACGGCATCCACTCGCTTGCGCAGCAGAAAATGTTCGAAGACGCTGCGCCGTTCATCCGCCCCGCCTGCGAGCCCGTACAGAGTGAGGTCGTAGCCGTTGCGCAGCAGCGCCGCGCCGGCCCCCTCGAGCACCGACGAGTAGAACCAGCGGTTCAGAAACGGCACGACGACGCCGATGTTCTTCGTGCGCCCGCTGGCGAGGCTCGAGGCGGGCGACGAGACGACGTAGCCGAGCTGCCGCGCGGCCTCCTGCACCCGGATGCGCGTGGCGGGCGACACGTGCCCGTTGCCGCTGAGCGCCCGCGAGACCGTGGCCGTCGACACTCCCGCCAGCCGGGCGACGGCGTCGATTCCTGGCATGGCATCCTCTTCGATTTCGCGAGCGCGGGGCTTGCAAGTATTGTTGTCAAGCGCCTTCGGTTGTGTTCTTCAACGTGGTCGGGTGCGCCCTGGCAAGTTACCCTAGCGGCCAAAGGGATCTGACTGTAAATCAGACGGCTGAGCCTTCGGGGGTTCGAATCCCTCACTTGCCACCGGTGAAAGCCCCCGGAATCGTCGAGATTCTGGGGGCTTTCGACGTTCGGGCGCGCACTACCTGCGTCGGCTAGACCTGCACGACAGGCAGTTTCGCGAGAGTGCGGCGCCGGCCCGGCCCGAAGAGGTTGAAGGCGAGGGCTGCGAACACCACGGTGCACAAGATCGCGCCGATAGCCAGCGAGAGGTCGATGCCCTGGCCTGTGGGGTGCTGCTGGTCTGGGGTGAGGTGTGCAGCGAGTACGGCGGCCGAGATGGCGCTGCCGAACGATCCCCCGACCGTGCGCAGCACCTGATTGAAGCTCACTGCACTGCCGAGTTCGTCGGCTTCGACACTGCGCGCGATGAGGCCGGGCATTGCCGCGTAGGTCGTGCCGATACCGATGCCGAACAGCAGCATGCCCAGCAAGATCTCCCAGAGTTGGTCGTGCGCCACCCAGAGGAAGATGGTGGAGGCGGTGACGACCGCAGCGCCGAGCGGTAACAGCGTCGTCATGCGGATTCGGCCGGCTGCGGCGCGAATCACGCGGTTCGAGCTGAAACTGCCGATCGAGAAGGGCAGCATCACAAAGCCGGCCCAGAACACGGGTAACGCGATTCCGTACCCGGTCGATGCCGGGGCTTGCGCTATCAGGCTTGCGATCGAGAACCCCATGTACATGGCCGCACCGATGCCGATCGCGGTTCCATTGGCGAGAAGCACCTCGCCGTTACGAAGAACCCGCAGATTGATCAGCGGATGAGACGAACGCAGCTCGACGAGCACCCAGGCCGCGAGCAGCACTGCCGCGCCGACGAAGAACGCGATGGTCGCGGGGGAGTTCCAGCCCCAATTCGGGCCTTCGCTCACGGCGACCAGAATCGCCCCGAGGCCGGCACCGAGCAGAAGTGCGCCGCCGAAATCGAACGTTCGCTGCGGGGCACGAGTGTCGGGGCCGCCGGGAACGCCGCGAATCACGACGATGATCGCCGAGACCACGAACAGGGCCGCGAAACCGAACGCGAACCTGAAATCGAACAGGCCTGCCAGAATTCCGGTCAGCGGGTAGCCGATGCCGATGCCCGTCGCGACGGTCACCGAGAGACTGGAGATTCCGAAGCCCACTTTGCTCTCTGGCAGGTACCGCCGCGCGAGCGAAATGGTCACCGGCACGATTCCGTACGTGAGCCCCTGCAGGGCTCTACCGATTAAGAACACGGTGAAGTTCGGTGCGATCGCAGCCATGATCGAACCGGCGAGAATGATCAGCAGTGAAACGATCAGCAGACGCTTCTTGTGCGGCCCGTCACTCAGTCGACCCATGATCGGAGTGGCGATGGCCCCAACGAGAAGGTTGATGGTGAGCATCCACTGGGCCGTGCTGATGGTGACACCCATCTCGCGCGAAATGGTCGGTACGAGCAGCATGCCGAGCGAGCTGACGATCGCGGTGGAGAGTGCGGCATAAACCAGCATCGGCAGCAGGCGTGAACGTGTGCGGGTCTCGGTGGCGGATTCGGTCAGTGCTGAGTCAGCCAACAGGCGCATCTTTCGTCAGTTTCAGAAGAAGCGGAATTGCCGACACGAGAAGATCTTTCTCGTCGCTGCTCAGCTTCTCGTTGATGGTGATCTCGAGCCAGTCTTGACCGCTCATGCTCTCGATGGTGTGGCGCTCGCGGCCGGCTTCGGTGATGGTGATCCATACGCGGCGGCGGTCTTCGTGGTCGCGCTCGCGCGTGACGAGCCCCTGCTCTTCGAGTTCACGCACCGCGATCATCACGGCTTGCGGGGAGATCTTCTCACTCGCGGCCAGCATCGAGGCCGTCATGCGGCCCAGCTCCGTCAGCCGGGTCAGCACGCCGAGCTTGCCGAGCGAGATCGTGCGTTGCGCCGAGAACCGCCGGTAGAGCGGCCTGAGGGCTTCGCGCAGTTCGAATGCTGCGGTTTTTTCTGCGATCACTCTCGAAATCATACAACCTGATTGATCAATTGGGTTCACTAAATAGATACGTGGAGTGGCCCGTAACCGGGGCTCGGTGCCTTGACAGAGGTACGGTTTGGGGTTGCTATTGGCCTATGGAATACACAACAGCGTCGTTTGTCTCTCCCTCTGATTCCCTCGAGATCACCACCCACACCTGGCAGAGCCGTGTCGCCAGCTCGCGGAGTCGTGCAGATCGCCCACGGGGTTGCGGAGCATTCTCTGCGGTACGACCGACTGGCCCAGGCGCTGAGCGCCGCCGGCTATATCGTCTACGCGAACGATCACCGCGGTCACGGCGGCTCGGTCGACGGGCACGTCGCCCTCGGCAGTTTCGGGGCTGCGGGGTGGCCGGCGCTGGTGAACGATCTCGTCGTGTTCAGTGAGAGCATCCGGTCTGCGCATTCGCAACTGCCGCTCTTTCTCGTGGCGCACTCGATGGGTTCGTTCGCGGCGCAAGAGGTGATTCTCGATCATTCCGAGCTGTACAGCGGCGTCGTGCTGTCGGGCTCGACCGCACTCGATCTGCTCGCGCAGGCCCTCGCCGCCGCGGGGCCCGGGCCTGTCGAACTGACCGCGTTCAATGCGGCCTTCGAGAATCGCACTGGGTACGAGTGGCTGTCGAGGGATGAGCCCGAGGTCGACCTGTACGTTGCAGACCCGCTCAGCGGGTTCGAGCTCGCCGACGACACGGTGCCGCAGTTGTTCACTGCGGCGGTGCGGCTGGCCGACCCCGAGGCGCTCGCCGGCGTGCGATCCGGGCTGCCGATTCTGGTGATTTCGGGCCAAGACGATCCGCTGTCGGGTAACGGTGCGCTGGTGGATGGGCTCGCGCAGCGGTACACCGCGGCCGGCGTCTCCGATGTAGAGCTGAAGGTGTATCCGGGGGCCCGGCACGAGATCTTCAACGAGATCAACCGCGACGAGATCACCGCCTACGTGATCGAGTGGCTGAATTCGCGCAACTGAGCGGCACGGGGCGCTGGATGCTCGGCGTCGGCCGAAGGCGGCGACGGGCCGACAGCCGTGCACGGGCCGACAGCGGTGCATCAGGCGTCTGGGGTGCACCGGGCCGTCAGCGGTGCATCAGCTGTCCGCGGTGCACGAGCCGTCAGTGGTGAACCAGCTGTCGGTGCACGAGCCGTCAGTGGTGCACGAGGCGCGAGGTGTGCGTTTCGGAGTCGTGATGGTCGCGGTGGTCGTGATGGTCGCGGTGGTCAGCGACCGAAACCATGCGGCCGACCACGAGCGACGTGACGACAGACGCCAGCACCCAGACGAGGGCACTCGCCAGCAGAATCCACATCAGCCCGAACATCGCGGCCCTTCTTTCTTCGATGCTTTGAGCCTCGCCCCTCATTCGTGGGGATTGGCTGAGATCTGCCGTCATTCGCAGCCGCCGTACAGCCCGCACTCACGCCGAAGTCACCCTCAACGGGGGGATGCACGCAGGCGGCTCCGCCCAATAATCTACGTACACCACAACTACCTTGCGTCGCAGTCGCAAATGCCGATATAGAAAGGTTCGCCGTGCCCCAACTCTCTTTGACCTACGATCGTGAAGCCAACGGATTCGAGTGCTACCTGCCCGACCGCATCGTGCACGCGCCTCTGGCCCCGAGCCACCCCGTCGACGCCGTCTCGGTGAGCGCTGTCGGTTCGCAGAACGGCGACCTGTTGCGGCTCGCGTATTCCTCACACGCTGACGACGGCGCCCGCGTCATCGTCATCGTTCACGTCGACGCGCGCACGGGGGCACTGGTGGATGCCCCGTCGGTCAGCGACACGATCGACGCCGAGTTGGCGGCCGCCTTCTTAGAAGCTGCGGCCGAGACCGTCAACCCCGCGGGAGCTCTGCGCGATCTCATCGACTTCCGCCCCGAGGTGCTGCCTGGCTTCGCGCCGTCTGGCACCCCCAGTCGGGCCGCCTAAGAGCTCAATCGCGATGAGCGACAACCCCCATACCCGCGAACGCCGCCGCCGCGAACGCGTCTTGCTGCTCTCGGCGTCGGCCACGTACGTCGCGGTGCTCGTCGCGTACCTCGCCACTCGCTGACCGAACGAAAAGCGAACCCACAGGCGAGCCGGTAGAGTGCAGGCATGAGCGACCTGCCACCGAATCTCGACGAGATCGATGACCTGCCCCGAGGCCACCACGAACAGGTCTACTTCACGTACGGCAAATACCAGTACCTGCTCGAGAACGAGCATGCCGATCGCTGGGGCGTCAGCAGTTATCGCTTGGTCGACTGGCACGAGCTGGGGCGCATCCATCAGCTCGCAGCCGGCAGCTTCGCCGCGGCCGACTTTCCCGACGGCGCCTATACGGTGCACCTCACCGGCCATGCTCACAAACACGATGCCGAGGGAGCGCCGCTGACCTGGCGCGACGCCGTCATCAGCCTCACGAACGAGGTGTGAGGGCGGTGGCGAGAACGCGATGCGCACGCCCGAGCGCGGTGCGTCAGACCACGGCGCACACCCACGCCGCGCAGCAGGCCATGGCGGCCACGAAGTGAGCGCATCAGCAACGAGCACGCCCGACCCGAACCGCGAGCTACTCGACCTCGCACGGCGTATCGCCGTCGAGGCCGCCGAGCTGGCTGCCCGGAGACGCGCCGTGGGCGTCGAAGTCGCAGCGAGCAAGTCATCACCTGAAGACGTGGTGACGTTCGCCGACCGCGAAGTGGAGCTGTTCATCCGCAGCTCGTTGGCTGATGCCCGCCCGAACGACGGATTTTTCGGCGAAGAGTCCACCGATTCCGCTTCGGCGGGCACCTCGGGTCTCACCTGGGTGGTCGACCCCATCGACGGAACCGTGAACTACCTCTACGGAATCCCCGCCTACAACATCAGCATCGCCGTGGTCGAGGGCGACGCCGACCCGCAGACGTGGCGCGCGCTCGCCGGGTGCGTCGTGAATCCGGTTCTGGGTGAGGTCTTCACGGCGACGGATGCCCGTGGGGCCTTTCTCGGCCAGAAACAGCTGCACGTGAATCCGCTGCTCGACCTGTCACAGGCCCTCGTCGGCACCGGGTTCTCTTACTCGTCTGACGTTCGCGTTCAACAGGGTCTCGTACTCGCAGGATTGATCGGCCAGGTGCGCGACATCCGCCGTATCGGCGCGGCCGCCCTCGACCTCTGCAACGTGGCCGCCGGGCGCCTCGACGCCTACTACGAGCGGGGTCTGAGCCCCTGGGACCACGCCGCCGGTGCCCTCATCGCGCGCGAGGCCGGTGCCACCGTCAAGGGCTTCGGCGACGCGCGCGCCGACCGCCCCGCCACCCTCGCGGCCAACCCGGAGTTGCTCGCGACGCTCGAGCCCATCCTGTTCGACCTCTTCACCTCGGCGGGCCTCGCCACGCGCTAGCGCGAGCCTCCGGGTGGTTGGGCGGGGCAGCGCTCTCTTCGGCAGAACCGCACCCTTTCGGCAGATCCGCGCCCGTTCGGCAGATCCGCGCGATTTCTACGGGGCGCATCTGCCGAAAGGGTGCGGCTTGCTCGCGAGCCGACCGTGCCGACCAAGCCGGCCGTGCCGAGCATCCGGACGCCCGGCACGGTCGCTACCGCGCGCGCAGCCAGACCGTGGTGTCGGTGGGCACGACCGCCTCGTCGACGGGGCCGCTGGCCAGCAGCAGCTCGCCGAACTCCTCGACAGGAATCTCCACGGGCATCGGGCCGGTGTTCGCGATGACGGTGATGTCGCCGTTCGTGAAGGCGATGACTTCGGGGCCGAAGCCGAGGTGGTCGAGCCAGGTCAGGGTGCCGAAGCCGAGGTTCGACTCCGCACGCAGGGCCAGCGCCAGCTTGTAGAGCTCGAGGGTCGAACCGGCGACGCCCTCCTGCTGGTCGCGCGCGTAGGCATCCCAGTCGGCCGGCTGTGGCAGCCACGTCGCGGTGCCGGGGCCGAACCCGTAGCTGGGGGCTCCGGCCTCCCAGGGGATGGGCACTCGGCATCCGTCGCGCCCGTAGCGCTCGCCGTGCGTACGGAACCAGGTGGGGTCTTGGCGCGCTTCGTCTGGCAGGTCGATCGACTCGGGCAGGCCGAGCTCTTCACCCTGGTAGATGTACGCGCTGCCGGGAAGGGCGAGCATCACGGCGGTCGCCGCGCGGGCTCGGCGGAGGCCATCCACTGGGTCGGGCAGGCCGGTCGACTTCGGGCCGACGCCGTCGCCCTGCAGGTGCCCGGGGCCGAGCGAGAGGCGCGTGGCGTGCCGCACGACGTCGTGGTTCGAGAGCACCCAGGTGCTCGGGGCTCCCACGCTCGAGAAGGCGGCGATCGATCCGTCGATTACGAGGCGCAGCTCTGCCGCCGACCAGTTCGCCTCGAGGTAGGTGAAGTTGAAGGCCTGGTGCATCTCGTCGTCGCGCACCCAGCGGGCGAGCTTGTGCAGCGGTTCTACCCACGCCTCGGCGCAGAGCACGCGGTCGCCCTCGTACTCGCTCAGCACGTTGTTCCAGTCGCGGTAGATCTCGTGCACGCCGTCTTGGGCCCAATAGGGCGGGGTGGGGGCATCCGCTGTCTCAGAGATGGCGTCGGCGATGCTCACGCCGCCGCCCATGCTGCCGGAGTCTGCCGGTGGCGTGTAGTCGGGCAGGCCCTCCTCCTTGACGAGGCCGTGCGCAACGTCGACCCGGAACCCGTCGGCGCCGCGGTCGAGCCAGAAGCGCAGAATGTCGCGGAACTGCTCACGAACCCACTCGTTCTGCCAGTTGAGGTCGGGCTGGCTCGAGTCGAAGAGGTGCAGGTACCACTGGCCGGGGGTTCCGTCGTCGTTCGTGAGACGGCTCCAGGCCGGGCCGCCGAACACGGATTCCCAGTTGTTCGGGGGAGTGTCGCCGTTCGGGCCGGTGCCGTCGCGAAAGATGTACCGGTTGCGCTCGACGCTGCCGGGTGCCGCGGCTTTCGCCTGCGTGAACCAGACGTGATCCCACGAGGTGTGGTTCGGCACGAGGTCGACAATGACGCGGATGCCCAGGGCGTGACTCTTGGCCAGCAAGAAGTCGAAGTCGGCCAACGTGCCGAACCGGGGGTCGACGTCGCAGTAGTCGGCCACGTCGTATCCCGCGTCGTGCTGGGGCGACGTGAAGAACGGGCTCAGCCAGATCGCGTCGATGCCGAGCTGCTGCAGAGCATCCAGTCGGCTGGTGATGCCCGCCAAATCGCCCAAGCCGTCGCCGTCGGAGTCGGCGAATGAGCGCGGATAGATCTGGTAGATGACGGCCGAGCGCCACCATTCGGCGCCCGCCGTGCCGGTCGCCACCCTCGTTTCGGCGTCGATGCCGGCGAACGTGAGGGTTTCGGCTGGCTGGCCTTGCTCGGCTGCGGGCTCGGGCGTGTGCTCGATAGTCATACTAAAACCCTAATGCGCTCCCGCCGGTCTTTTCGGGCCCCGTCGGGATGCTATTCTCTTACGGTGCCAAAACGCGGCCGCTTGCCGGCGTGCGTGTGCGCCCCCTTAGCTCATTGGTAGAGCACTTCCTTGGTAAGGAAGAGGTAGTGGGTCCGATTCCCACAGGGGGCTCCCGTGTTAGTTTCATTGACCTGCGGTCGAACAAAGCCTGCGGGCTTTGAGGAGGCCTACGGCCTCGAAACATCACGGCGGCCTCTCTCTGCTCGTGAGAGTATGGAGGCATGGCGGGGTAGCTCAGGTGGTTAGAGCACACGGCTCATAATCGTGGTGTCGCGGGTTCAAGTCCCGCTCCCGCTACGAAGCCCCCGAGATCTCGCCGTCTCGGGGGCTTCTTTCGTTGGCGGGGTGGCCTCTCGTCTGCCCGCCGTCGACCCGAGCCCGAGCCCCGGGCATCCCTCGGCGGATTTGAGGCCGTTAGAGCCAATTGAGGCCGGTATAACGACCTCAATATGACCTATCGGGCTCACGAGGAGCGCGACAGACCCAGGACGCATAAACAGCTGGCCGGAACCGCGAGCCGGCTGGTGCGTACGACATTCGCAAACGGCGTAAACGGCGTAAACGGCGCAAACGGGGCAAACGGCGCAAACGGCTCAGATGTCGATGTCGCTGCCCATTGTGACGGTGCGGCTGGCGGGCAACGCGAATCGCGCCGCCGGGTTCGCCGCGTTCTGGGCGAGAGCCGCGAAGAGACTCTTGCGCCACTGCACCATGCCCGGGGCACGAGTTGTGCGAATAGCGCCGCGCGACACGAAGTACGACGCGGCGTCGACCTGCTTGGCCGACAGGTCGAGAACGTCGAGCATGCAGGCTCTGCGCAGGGCGCGCGGGATGTTCGGGGTGTCTGAGAAGCCGAAACGAATTCTGAGGTGGTCGATGTCGTCGTCGGAGTAGCCGAGGTCGTTGTACTCGAACGCGTCTTTCGGGTCGACGTGCGGCACGTTCTCGATGACGACGGTGACGATGATGACGCGCTTGTGCAGAACTTTGTTGCGTTCGACGTTCGCGCGCAATGCGAGCGGGGTCGAGTCTCTGTTCGGATGCAGAAAAATCGCGATGCCCGGAACGCGAACGATGTTCTTCTCGCGCACCTTGTCCACGAATTCCGAGAGCGATCCTTCTTTCTTGATGCGGCCGGCGATGACGAGTTGTCTGCCGCGACGCCAGGTCGTCATGACCACGATCACGGCGAAGGCGACGAGCAACGGTACCCAGCCGCCGTGCAGAATCTTCGACAGGTTGGCGCTCAGGAACGTCGCTTCGAGCCCCCCGAAGACCAGGGCGGCAGCGCCGATCTTGAGCGGACCCCAGCCCCACAGGCGCGGGGCGACCAGCAACAGCAATACCGTGTCGATGAGAAGGGCGCCGGTCACAGAGACGCCGTACGCCGTTGCGAGGGCCGCCGACGATCGGAAGACCAGCATGACCGCCATCACTCCGATGAACAGCAGGGCATTGACCGCCGGCAGGTAGACCTGGCCGCCCTCTTTCTCTGACGTGTGTTTCACGGTCAACGGGGGCAGCAGCCCGAGCTGGATGGCCTGCCGGGTCAGCGAGAACGCCCCGGAGATGACGGCCTGGCTCGCGATGACCGTGGCGGCGGTCGCGAGAATCACCATCGGCAGGCGCGCCCAGTCAGGAAAGAGTAAGAAGAACGGATTCGCGCGCGTCGCCGGATCCTGCAGAATCAGCGCGGCCTGGCCGAGGTAGTTGAGCACGAGAGCGGGAAACACGAGAACGAACCACGCCCGGCGAATCGGCGGCCGGCCGAAGTGGCCCATGTCGGCGTACAGCGCCTCTGCACCCGTGATGACCAGCACGACGGCCCCCATCGCTACGAAGGCGATGAGGGGATGGGCGACGATGAATACGACCGCGTATGACGGGGACAACCCCACCAGCACGCTCGGATGCTGCACCACCATCGCGAGGCCGGCCACGCCGATGACGACGAACCACAGCACCATCACCGGGCCGAACAGCTTGCCCACCTTGCCGGTGCCGAACCGCTGGAAGGTGAAAAGGCCGGTGAGAATGACGGCGGCGATCGGCACGATGAGATTGGCGATGCCCGGCACAGCGACCTGCAGGCCCTCGACGGCAGAGAGCACGCTGATCGCCGGGGTGATCAGCGAGTCGCCATAGAACAGCGAGACTCCGACGATGCCGATGATGAGCAGCAGCCCGGCCTTGCCGGCGTTCTTCGCGTAAAGGCGCTGTGCGAGGGCCGCGAGCGCCATCACCCCGCCTTCGCCGTCGTTGTCGGCGCGCATCAAGATCGACACGTATTTGATCGACACCACGATGGTCATGGCCCAGAACATGAGCGAGATCACGCCGTACACGTCGTCGGGCGTGGCCTGCACGGCACCGCCGTCGATGCTGAAAACGGTTTGCAGCGAGTACAACGGGCTGGTTCCGATATCACCGAACACCACACCCAGCGCCGCGATCGCGAGCCCACTGGCTCCGACCTTCACCGGCTGCGTCAGGGTTTTCACCGACAGACTCCGACCATCATCACAACTGACTTTCCTGCACATCGCATCTGTGCGAACTCACGCGACTCTACCCGCCTCGAGGGGCTCCCCTCCCCGCGCCTCGGTGCTCTCAGTCGATTTCGAGTTTGGCTGTGTGTGTCAGGGCGTGTTCTGCACGTTCCGGCGTTCGATCCCACCACGGATGCCCGGGGTTCACCGTCGCGATGACGAGGCCGCCCGCCTCCGTCGACGTCGCGCTGAATTCCGCCACTGACCGCCGCGGCCGCTCGGGCTACGCACCCTGTCGCTCGCTAGGGACTTCTTCGATCAGGCACTCGGCTGCGAGCCGGCGACCCATCGGGGCGTGTCGCACGATTCGTCGATGACTACGTCGCCGTCGCGCAGGATCTTCAGCAACGTAGCTAGTTGTTGGCGCTGTTCGGAGTTCAGAGGCGCCATGAACTCGTTGTCGATCTCGTGCTGCGCATGGGCTGCGTCGAGAAGCCGCGCCCGCCCGCCGTCAGTGATTGTGACGCGGTTGCGCTTTCGGTTCTCGGGGTCACGCGTGCGTTCTACTTCGCCCGCTGCCTCCAAGGGGTTCAACAAAACGACGAGAGCGCTTGCCGTCAGATTCATTTTGCTCGCCAGCGTCGCTTGACTCATCGGGCCAGCATCGTCGAGAAGTCCGAGGAGCTCGAACTGTCGAGGCTTGAGGCGCAGATCTGTGTGTGCCTTACGCAGACGCCGCATGGCGTCACCACCCAGCACCGCGAGGAGGAGGCTCGGGCTCGTTTTCGCCTCGACCAGCGGGGAGAGGTCTTCCAGCCCGTTGCCAGTCACAGGGTTGACCCTACACGCCGGTCGGCGAGGTCGAGGCCGAGTTCTGCGCGGTCGACGTCGAGCATTTCGTAGGGGAAGCCCTGTGCTCGAGCGCTGACGGCGTCGAGCGTAGTGAGCTGTTCAGGCGTCAAGACGAGGTCTTGACCGTCTAGGTTCTGTTTCAGCTGGTCGGGGCGACGCGGACCCATGACCGGGATAGCTCCTTTTGACAGCAGCCAGGCAATCGATACTGCTACAGAGCTGGTTCCCGCTGCGCGTGCGATTGTGCCGACGCTCTCTACGATGTCTTGCGACTGGTCGTCTCGCACGATCATCCCCTCGGGCGATTGTGGACCGCCTTCGAGGATGACGCGGTGTTGGGAGGCCATGTCGCCTGTGATGTCGTATCGCAATTTCATAGTGCCGACGAGCAGGCCTCCGCTCAGCGGCGCAGCGGCGAGCATTGCCAGTCCGCGTGCGGCTGCGAAGGGGGAGTGTTCTCTCTCTGGCGCCCGCTCGAGCAAGTTGTAGTGCATCTCGAGTGCGACGAGGGGAGCCCAACCACGAAGATCGGCGATGGTCGCCGCGGTCGCTGCACGCCATGCAGGAAAACTCGAGAGCCCGAAGTAGAGCACCTTGCCTTCGCGCACGAGACCTTCGATGCCGTACATGAGGTCCTCGATCGGCGTTACCCCATCGTCGGTGTGGGCAAGCAGCACGTCGATGTGATCAGTGTTCAGCCGCTTGAGGCTTGCTTCGACCTCGGCTCGCAGAGCCTTTCTGTGCTGCCCGGCCGCTGACACGGCCGGGCGAGCGAGCGGAGTGCGCCCGTATTTGGAGATCACAACAATCTCATCCCGGCGACCGGCGATGAATTCACCGACCAACGTCTCTGCGCGGCCGCCGAGGTAGCGGCTAGAGGTGTCGATGAGGTTTCCGCCTGCGTTCAGATAGGCGGCGATCGTTTCACGGGCGACGGTCTCGTCGACGGTGGTTCCGCCGAGTCCGATTCTGCCGGTGCCCAGAGCCAGGCGCGAAACTTGCAATCCGGTGCGATCTCCGAGCAGGCGGTTTTTGATGTTCATGGCTTCCTCCGCAGACGAATCGGTGAAGCTTCGCCCATCTTCAATTGTGTATTCACTACGATGTAGACTACACAACGATTGCGAGTTGACAATCGTGTGGATCACGCTCTCGGCTTAGCTGCTGGTTCGAGTGAATCTCTCGGCGAATCGTGCGGTGAAGAGGTCGTTCCCCTTCCGGGCAATGACGGCTTCGAGCGGGGCGGATGCGGGAGCGCCGTCATGACCGGGAAGCTGGCCGACGCCACCCCGCGTGCCCAGTGGCAGCAAGATGCGGGCCGTCGTGGCGGGTTCGTATACGCGCTCGGGCCGCTCGCCGCGAAGGTGTGACCGGATATTCTCGATGACTGTCGGCGCCTGGGTCTGTGCCCAGGTGGCCATCTTGGAGTCGGTCAGGTCGGCGATGTCCCCGACCGCGTACACGTTGTCATACCCGACGACGTTGAGGTGATTGTCGACCGGCACGGTGCGCCGATCGGTCAGTGTGATGAGGTTGCCGTCTTCGAGGTAACCGGTATTGGGCCGCGCGCCGAAGGTGCGGAACCAGATGTCCGCGCCGATCTCTTCGCCGGTCGTTGTGGTCACCGTGAAGCTCGAATGGCGCCCGTCTTCGACCGGGGGCATCGAGGCGAGAGATGTGTTGAGGCGCAGGTCGATACGCAACTCCTGGAGCTGACGACGGAGCTCATCGCGCACCTCCGGGAGGTATCCCGGAAGAATGTCTGACGAAGGAGCGACGATCGTGATGCGCATGCTCGGCCAGGCTTCGCGGATCTCTCCGCCCAATTCCAGACCCACCGCACCTGCCCCGAGGATGAGCACACTGCCCGACCTCTCGAGTTGCGCGCTCGTCGCAATCAGGTCGTTCGCCGCGTCGGCGGCGCTGGTGTTCAACTCACGAGGCCGCGCCGGGTAGGAGTGACTGGATCCGGTCGCCAGCACGATGTAGTCGGCCTCGATACGCCCGCCGCCCGCCATCGTCACGCCCGCAGGGTCTACAGCTGTCACTGCACCGCGCACGACCCTGCCGTGCTCGAGCAATGCGTCGTACGAGAAGAACGGGCGACTCGCCCACTCGGTGCGCACCGCCGCCCGCATCGAACTGGACACGTTGACGAACGCATCACGCGGGTCGATGAGGATCACGTCGGCCTCGCCGTCGAGTTCTTTCGCGATCATCGTGCCGGCGTAACCGCCGCCGACCACTGCCACCCTTGCGTTCATCTGCCGCCCATTCCAAAGAGTTGACGCGACAACTCTACGGGCTTAGAGTT
The DNA here is from genome assembly GCA_025463765.1 of Subtercola sp. Lineage (GTDB taxonomy): Bacteria > Actinomycetota > Actinomycetes > Actinomycetales > Microbacteriaceae > Subtercola. The sequence continues at coordinate 36,861 of JAODBC010000071.1, forward strand.
GAAGCGTCAACTCCGAGGGTTATGATGAAGATCATGAGCGATCCGCAAGCACTGTCGACGAGCGACTGGCGCTTCTGGGATACCTGGATGCAAGCGCAACGCCTCCTGATGCGTGAGGTCGACCGAGTGCTGCAACGCGATTTCGGAGTCTCGAAAGCCGAGTTCAGCGTGCTCGTGACCCTTCAGAGTGCTTCCGATGGTGCCAGGCGCGTGACAGAGCTTGCCGATGCCCTCGACTGGGACAAGAGCCGCGTCGCCCACCTCCTGACGCGCATGGAGAAGCGCGGTCTCGTCGAGCGCAGCGAATCCGGCGCGGCAGGCAGGCGCACGGGCATCGCGCTGACGGAGACGGGGCGGAATGTCGCCGAACGCGCGATTATCGGCCATGGCAAGACCATCCGGCGGTTGGCGATCGATCGCCTCTCGCCCGAACAGGCGGCAGCAATCACGGCGTGGAGTCGCGCCCTGCTCGCTGACCAGACCCTAAGCGAGTCAGGCGGCCGGTCGAACACGAGTGCTGACTGAAGGTCGCCTGCACCCTGGCCGAGTGTTCGGCTCTATGGGCAGAGCGTACCAATCGCTGAGAACGAGGTCTGCACGGCTGACGAATCGGCCACGATGGCGCTGGTACCGATGGTCGGGTCGGCCTGGAACGCCTGAACGTCGGTGATCAGCTGCTGCAGGTCGCTGTTCGCCTGGGTCGCCGCTTCGAGCACGTCGGGGTTGCTGATGTCGCCCTCGGCCGTCGTGAAGTCGTCGGAGAGGTTCTGCAGCGCCGTCATCGCGGCCGCGGGGTCGCTCTGCAACTCTGCGAAGTTGTCGCTGAGAGCGGAGGCCGAGTCGGAGACGTCACCGTTCAGAATCGTGCAGGCCTCGCTGGTGGTCTGAACTCCGCCGCCGCCGCTGCTGTCGGTTTCGGAGGGCTGGGGGAACGCGCTTGCCGAGTTCAGCAGGTCGTTCAGCGCCTTCTCGTTCGCCGCGGTGGTCGACCCCGCAGCGACGATCAGCACGATGACGAGAATTGTCACAATGATGCCGGCGACGATGCTCACGTAGCCGAGGATCAGGCCGCCGATGGCCATTCCGCGGCCCTTGCCGCCCGTCTTCTTGATCTGGCTGAGGGCGATGTGACCGGTGATGACGGCGCCGATGGCCAAGAAGAATCCGGTGAAGTACGAGACGATGCCGAGCACCAGCGAGACGATCGCGAGCACGTTCGTCTTCTCGGATACCGGAGGCTGACCCGGGTAAGCCCCGTAGGGCGCGGTCTGGCCGTAAGGGTCTGCCGGCTGGCCGTAGGGGGCCGGTGCCGGTGTCGGAGGCTGGCCGTAAGGAGCCGCAGGCTCACCCGTCGGCTCACCCGCAGGCACGGGGGGCTGCTGGTAGGGGTCGACCGGACCACCGGGGGGAGGGGTGTCGTTGCTCATGATGAACTCCTTGAGGCGCGTGGCCAGCTCGGCGGTTGCTCTGTGTGAACTATCGCTGTTGTAACTCTGGCACGTTCGGCGAATTTCAGTCGACTCTTGCGCGCATCGTCTGTTACGAACTAGGGCGAACGAGGCCACCGGCGAAGGCGTTCTGCAGTTCATCCACTCGCACGCCGAGGTCGGGCAGGTCGAGCCGGTTCGTCAGCAGTACGAAGCAGGCGTCGTACTCGGGGTAGACCCAGAACTGGCAGCCCGACCATCCGCCGTGTCCGAACAGCGTGTGCTCGATGAGCGCGGCAGAGTGCGGCAGGTTGAAAGACAGGCCCCAGTCTTGGTCACGGGCATCGTTGAGCTTCGAATTCAGGCGCGGCAGCCCGATGGTTCGGTTCACCCGCATGGCTGCCAGGGTCGCCGGATGCACGACCTCCGCCGTGGCGGGGGCCCCACCTGCAGCGGCGGTGCTCCGAAGCAGCGCGCTTCCCAGCGCCAGCAGGTCGGTCGCCGTGGCGTAGGCCCCGGCAGCAGGATGCCGCAGGCGGGCCATCGCCGCAACGTCGAGCCCGACCTGCTCTGCGCCGTGAACGCGGTGGGCGTCGCGGCCGTCGCCCGTGTCGAGGGCGAGCGTGGAGACCCCGTCGAGCTCGGTGAACGCGGCGACGTGGTCGGCCAGCGAGATGCCGGCGGCCGCCTCGAGCAGCAGTTCGATTCCGACGAAGCCGATGTTGCAGTACTGCGTCATCGTTCCGGGCGGAAAGCCGAGCGACGCGTTCTGCAGAAGGGCGCGCGGGTCGGCGTCGTCGAGCGCCGGATCGACGAGCCCGCTGCGGTGGCTGAGCAGCTGCTCGAGCGTGATCTGGCCGGCGAGCGTTCCGGCCAACGCGGGCACCGCCTCGGAGAGCTGGGCGCTGAGGCTGATCTGGCCGCGTTCGACGGCGCGCGTGGTGGCGAGCCCGACGAGGGGTTTCGTCACAGAGAACAGGGCGAAGTGATCGTCGACGGCGGCTCGGCGGCCGTCGTCGGTGCCGAAGGCGGCGATCTCCTGTACTCCGCTCGAGGTCGCTGCCCCGAACACGCCAACCGGCATCGGGCCGTGCTCGACGGTTCGCCGTACCCAGTCGAGGGCATGGTTATAGTTCGCGTGCGAGGTCGTCATGCACTCCATTCTGGCCGACCGGATGCGGCGCACTGCGACGGGATTGCGTCGTTCTTCGCCGAAATTCAGCCAGATGCCACCGTGTATGCAGGTCGGGCTCCGAATAGCCAGGGTGCGTTTTATGCAGAAACCTGCGGGAGGATTGAGGTATGTCGATGACGTCGCCCGACGAATCCGCCACCGCGGCTGAGGGCACGCCCGCGCCTGTCGTCTCGGGTGACGAAGCCACGGGCATCCTGCAGCTGATGCAGGGCGACTCCGACGTCGAAGCTGCGCTGCGTCTGGCGTATGCCGGTCGCCACGACGTGGCCGATGCGCTCTGGTGGCGGGGGCATCCGCTCCGTGACTCGCCGAGCGGCACGGTCCACCCGGCGGCCGAGCGGGCCGTTCTACAGGCCGAGGTGTTCTCGCGCAACGGGTCGGAAGTCAGCCAGGCTGCATTGCTCGAACTCGAGCAGCAGCTGTTGCGTGACGCCGCGGCAGTAGACCGAGCTGTGCAGGATGCCCGACCAGCCATCGACGCGGCGTCGGAGCGCGCGGCGAGGCGTGAGGCGCAGGCTCACCGCGTACGGCAAGCGGAGGGTCTGCCCTCGGCTAGCGGTGGGCCTTCATCGGGGCGTTCTCCGAGCGCCGCCGACGCCGAACGCTCGCGCGACGACCCCGAGCGCGACGACCCCGACGGCAGCTACCCCGACGGCAGCGAGGTAGCAGCAAGCGGGGCGATCGCGCGCTGGCGCCGCCGCTCGCAGGTCTGGATGTACACCGCTGTCGCTTGCGGAGTGCTGCTGCTGGCCGGCGTCGGCCTTGTTGTCGTGCAACAGCTTTCACCCCAGAGCGGCGCCGGATTCGCTTTGCTGCCCGGAGAGGCCGGAACGGCCATCCCGACCCCGTCGCAGACGCTCTCGGGTGCGACTCGCGGCCTCACCATCTTCAGCGATCCGAGTCTCGCGCCGTCGATTCCGCCCGCGAACATCGACCCGTACTACCAGCCCGACTCGTTGCGGTTGCTCGGTGTGGCGAACTCGTTTCTCACGGTTTATGCCGTTGAGAATCGCATCAACCAGCCGTGCCTGCTCGCCGTCTATACCGACGGAACGCAGAGCGCCACCTGCGTGACGCCCGAGGAGTTCACCTCGATGGGCATCGAACTGCGCATCACCAGCCTGCAGCTGAACGACGGCAGCGACACCTTTCCCGACCGCTCGGTGTCGCAAGACGTGGTGTTCTGGAACCCCGACGGCTCGTACGGCGTGAGCTCCTCCGCCCGCTCCGCCCCCGCCGGCTAGCGCTCTGCGGCCGCGAGGGATGCGGCGCCTCGTACACTTGTGGGGTGCCAATCAACCCAGAACTTCAGGGGCGCGTGTACGCGAAGACCCCCAGCTACCTCGTCGGGCGGGAGAAGATCCGTGAGTTCTCCCGCGCCGTCTTCTCGACCAGCCCGCTGAACTTCGACGTCGAAGCCGCTCGCGCAGCCGGGTACGCCGATGTGGTGGCCCCGCCCACATTTGCGATCGTGCTGCAGCAGTTCACGCTGCAGCAGCTGCTCGACGACGACGATGCCGGCATCGAGCTGTCGCACGTGGTGCACGGCCAGCAGCAGTTCACTTCGGCGCGGCCCATCGTCGCCGGCGACGAGCTCACGGCGGTGCAGACCATCGCGAGCGTGAAATCGCTGGGCGGCAATTCTATGATCACGTCGCAGTCGGTCATCGAAGACGCGGCAGGCGCACACGTCGCCACCACCACATCGACGCTCGTCGTGCGGGGTGACGCATGACGCTCACGAAGCAGGCGCTCGAGGCGCTCAATGTCGGAGACGTGGTGGCAGAACGCGAGTTCTCTTTCACGAGGGATTCGCTCGTGCGATACGCCGGGGCATCCGGAGACTTCAACACCATTCACTACCGCGACGACATCGCGGTGTCGGTGGGGCTCGACGGCGTGCTCGCGCACGGCATGCTCACCATGGGCGCGGCCGTGCAGCCCGTGATCGACTGGCTCGGCGACCCGGCCCTCGTCGACGACTACCAGGTGCGCTTCACGCGGCCCGTTTTCGTTCCGGCCGACGGCGAGGCGGTGGTCAGCGTGGCCGCGAAGGTCGGTCAGGTCGACGCCGAAGCGGGCACCGCGCGCATCGACCTCTTGGTGACCGCCGCCGAAACCACCGTGCTCGGCAAGGCGCAAGTGCGCGTGCACGCGGTCTGAGGGCGAGCATGATCGAACACTGGGGCTCGGCACCTCTGGCGCCGCTGACCACCCTGCTCGTCGGCGGTTCTGCCGAGCGGATGATCAGGGTCGTCGATTCGAGCGAACTGGTCGAGGCGTGCCTCTCGGTCTGGGCCGACGGTGAGCCCTGGTTCGTGCTGGGCGGCGGATCGAACGTGGTCATCTCCGACGACGGCTTCGACGGCACCGTCATCGTGCTTGCGACGCGCGGAATCGAACGGCTCGAAAGCAGTCTTGCCGATGCGCCCGGCACCGTGCGGCTTTGGGTGCAGGCCGGCGAGCCCTGGGATTCGGTGGTCGCGTACGCCGTGGCCGAGGGGCTGGGCGGCATTGAAGCGCTGTCGGGCATCCCCGGCTCGACCGGCGCGGCACCGGTGCAGAACATCGGCGCGTACGGGCAAGAGCTGTCGTCGGTGCTCGTCGGGGTCGAATTTCTCGACTACGAGACCGGCGAGGTGCAGAGGCTCGCCGCGCGCGACCTCGGGTTCGGGTACCGTACGTCGGTCTTCAAGCGCGGCAAAGCCGGAGTGGTGCTGTCGCTCGACCTTCGGCTGCGGGCCGGTACGCCTGGTGATGGAGGCATCGGAGGCGCCTCGGGTGCTCTCAGCGGTCCCGTGGAGTACGACCAGCTCGCTCGGGCGCTCGGGGTCGAACTCGGCGACCGTGTCGACCTGGCACAGGTGCGGGCTGCGGTGCTCGGGCTGCGGGCATCCAAAGGAATGGTGCTCGACCCTGACGACCCCGACTCGGTCAGTGCCGGGTCGTTCTTCACCAACCCCATCGTGAGCGAGTCGTTCGCGCGCACGCTGCCTCGGGATGCCCCGCGGTGGCTGACCGCACCCGAAGAGCCCGCCGCGATCATTCCGCTGGCCGGCCCGGACGGGTACGGCGCGGGGATTTTCGGCGCCGCCGAAGGGGGATTCGGTGAGTCGCCCGTGCCCCTGGTGTCAGACGTGCCCATCACCCCGCCCGAGGGCGGCTACACCGTGAAACTCAGCGCGGCCTGGCTCATCGAGCAATCGGGCATTCGTAAGGGTTTCGCTCTGCCGGGCTCAGCTGCGGCCATCTCGTCCAAGCACACCTTGGCTATCGTCAACCGCGGCGGCGCCACGGCCGAGCAGATCGCCGAGCTTGCGCGCTTTGTGCAGTGGCGCGTGCAGGCCGAGTTCGGCGTGAACCTCTCGCCCGAGCCCGTCTTCGTCGGATTCGGCCCCGTCGACGACGAGTGACGGTCGCCCGCCGCCGCCGCCGCCGCCGCCGCCACCGCCCTCCCGCCGCCGCCACCGCCCGGCGCGGGCAAGGTCAGAGCAGGCCGAGCTCCATCGCGCGGGTGACGGCGCGGGTTCGGTCGGTCACGGCGAGCTTCTCGAAGGCGTGCTGCAGGTGCGTCTTCACGGTGGCGTCGCCGATGAACAGCGTCCGTGCGATCTCGGGGTTGCTCTGCCCGGCAGCGACGAGCCGCAGCACGTCGAGTTCGCGCGCGCTCAGTCGAGGCGGCGGGGTGCGGTCGCCGCGCATCCGCTCGACCAGCTTCGACGCGATCGACGGAGCAAGCACGGTCTGGCCGGCCGCCACTGCACGCACTCCGGCGAGAATCTCGTCTTCGGGGGCGGCCTTCACCAGGTATCCACTCGCGCCCGCCTCGATGGCCGGCAAGATGTCGTCGTCGGTCTCGTACGTCGTGAGGATGAGTACACGCACGTCGGGCAGGCCGGCCACGATCTGGGCCGTTGCTTCGGCGCCGCCCTGGCCGGGCATCCGCAGGTCCATCAGCACCAGATCCGGGCGCAGCGCGGTGGCGAGGGTCACCGCTTCGAGCCCGTTCGAGGCCTCACCGATCACCTCGATGTCGGGGGCGTCTTGCAGCAGCCCCACGATTCCGCTCCGCACGATGGGATGATCGTCGGCGACCAGCACGCGAATCACGACGCCGCCCGCCCCGCCGCCGGTGGCACGACCGCACTCTCCCGAGCCGGCAGGGTCACCACCAGCTCCACCCCGCCCGCCGCCGACTGCGCCACCCGCATAGTGCCGCCGAGCAGCGCGAGCCGTTGCTGCATGCCCGTCAACCCGAACCCGCCGTCGATCGGCCGGGCGGCGTCGATGCCCGCACCGTTGTCGCTCACCGTCAGCGAAACGACACCCGAGTGCTCGGCCAGACCGAGTGAGACACTCGTCGCCCCCGAATGTTTACGCACGTTCGCCAGTGCCTCCTGGGCGCAACGAAGCAGCACCACTTCGACCTCATTCGGCTGCCCTTCGTAGGCGGCCGTCTCGAGATCGATGGTCACGCCTGTCTCGCGGGTGAATCGAGCGATCAGCCGCTGCAGGGCCGGCAACAATCCCCCGTCGTTGTCGACCCGGGCGCTGGCAGCGACCAGGGCGCGGGTCTCGACGAGCGCCTCGCGGGCGATGTCTTCGATCACCTGCAGGTTCGCGCGGGCAGGGGAGAGATCATCCGGCAGCTGACCGCGGGTGCGCTGGGCGAGCATGACCAGCCCGGTGAGGCTCTGGGCGATGGTGTCGTGAATCTCGCCGGCGAGCCGCTCGCGTTCGCTCAGTATGCCGCTGTCGCGGTTGAGCGCCGCGAGCTCGCCTTGAACCGCCCGCAATTCGTTCAGCAGACGGGTGTTCTCCTGGCCCTGCCGCAGCGCGAAACTGAACCAGAGGCCGAGCGCCAGGCTGAACAGCAGCGAGATCGTCTCGATCGCGATCGCCTGGGCGAGCGCCGCCGGGCTTGTTCCCGTCGAGACCAGAAAGCCGATCGTCACCCCGACGGCGAGCAGCACGTTCAACGCGATAGCCCGCCGCATCGGGTCGACCGAGAACCAGATGATCGGAAACGTGATGGCCTGCAAGGTAGCGAGGTTCGGGTCGAAGGCCACGCCGACACTGGTGCACACGATGGCCAAGAGCGGAAAGGCGAGAGCGGATGCCCGTTCCCGCCGGTCGACGGCCGTCGCCGCGAAGGCATCCGTCGCCGGGTCAGCGGTCGTGAAGCTGCGCCAGCCGAACGCGGCGTAGCCGCCGCCGAGCAGGGCCAGACAGACCCAGGCGCCGATGGTCGTGCCGGGGTGGGCGGCGAAGTCGGTAGCCACCGCTGCCGCCAGCGCGACGACGGTCGCCCCGACGGCCACGTGCCACCAGCTGAAGCGAGTCATCTTCTCAATCTAGAGTCGTGGGGCGAATCTAGCTGTCTTTGCGTATCCAGCGGAACGTCACGCGGCACACGATCAGCCCGGCGACGAGCCAGATGAGCAGCGCCACGGCCACCGCGCCAAGGTTCCACGCACCACCCGGCTCCACCGAGGCGAACGACTCGGGCAGAAACACCGAGCGCAGGCCCTGGGCGATCCACTTCAGCGGAAAGATGCTCGCCACGGTCTGCAGCCAGTCGGGCAGCAGCGCGAATTGCAGATAGACGCCCGAGATGAACTGCAGAATCAGCACCGGCGGAATGATGACCGCCGTGGCGCTCTTGCCCGACCGGGGCAGTCTCGAAATGGCGATGCCGAGTATTGCCGAGGTGGCGATTCCGAGCAGATAGACCCAGACGAAGGTCATCCACTTGGCCGGATCGGTGGGCAGCTGAACGCCGAACGCCACCACGGCGACGAGCAGCAGCAACGCGATCTGCAGCACCGACGTGGCGAACACCTGGCCGATCTTGCCGAAGAAGTACGACAGCACCGGCAACGGGGTGCCGCCGAGACGCTTGAGCGTGCCGTCACCGCGTTCGGTGGCGATGTCGACGCCGAGGTTCTGCACGCCAGAGAGCAGGATGCCCGCGGCGATCATTCCCGGCAGGTACGCCGCGGCCTGGCTGATGCCGCCCGTGCCGTCAGGATTCGCCCCCACGTTGCCCATGCCCTGAAAGGCCACCGAGAAGATGGTCAGCATGATCACGGGGAACAAGAACGTGAAGAACAGCGTGTCGGTCTGGCGAAAGTAGATTTTCGTCTCGTAGCCGATGCGGCTGAGGCCGAGCCGAACCGTGCGGCCCACGCCGAAGGCGGCGGCGCCGGCGCCGCCGGCAGACGAGGGCGACGAAGGGGAGGAGGGCGAGGTCTGGGTCACGGTGCTCATGCGAGTTCACTCTCTCTCATCGTGCCGGCTGTGGGGTCGGTCTGGTTCGCCAGAACGCGGGCTTCGGCCTCGGTGTTCTCGGTTCCGGCAAACTGGGTGGAGACGAGGTCGAGGTAGATGTCTTCGAGGCTGGGGCGCACCACTTCGAGCCCCTCGGGTTCACCGAGGCGGGCGACGAGTTCGGCGACGACGGCGCCCGGTTCGGCGGCGCGTTGCTCGCGTACGATGCCGCTCTCCCGCCAGCGCACGATGGGAATGCGCGCCTCGGCCGACCCGAGCGACCCGACGGGGCCGATGTCCACGAGCACTCCGCCGGCCACGACGGCGGCCCGGTCGCTGAGCTGAGCCGCCTCGTCGAGGTAGTGGGTGGTCAGCAGGATGGTCGTTCCCTCCCGCTTCAGCGAACGAATCAGCTCCCAGAACTGCCGCCGGGCCTCGGGGTCGAACCCGGTCGTCGGTTCGTCGAGAAAGAGCAACTCGGGTCTTCCGATGACGCCGAGCCCAACATCCACTCGCCGCCGTTGACCGCCAGAGAGATTCTTGATGCGGGTGCCCGCCTTCTCTTCGAGCCCGATGGAGGCGATCACCTCATCGACCGAACGCGGGTTCGGGTACATGCCGGCGAACTGGGTGAGCTGTTCGCGCACCGTCACGTTGCCGCTCTCGCCCGAGCTCTGCAGCACGATGCCGAGCTTCGCCTTCCAGGGCAGGCCGCCGTGTTGTGGGTCGGTGCCCAGCACCCGTACCTCGCCGTTCGTACGGTCACGATACCCCTCGAGTATCTCGATGGTGGTGCTCTTGCCCGCCCCGTTCGGCCCGAGCAGGGCGAAGGTCTCACCGCGCTTGATGTCGAAAGTGATGCCCTTCAGCGCGGCGAACGTGCCATAGCTCTTCGTGAGGTTCTCGACACTCACGGCAATCTCGCTCGTTGTCATGCCCCCATGCTGGCCTGCATCTCGCTTCAGCAACAGCCTCCACTCGGCCGACCTGAGGCATCCCCCGATTGGGGGATCGCGGATGAGGTATAAAGGCACTGGAATATAGCTAGAGCAAGGTTGACCAATGCTCAAGGGGGCGGCATGTTCGGAGATGCAGTAACCGGGCGATCTGATACAGATCTCGCCACTGCTGGCTGGCGGCTCAATTTCGCGGACGCGGTACTCGCCTACGTGCAGGTTGACGGCGGCGATGAATGTCACCGCGAACTGGTGACCGCGGTAGCCGCCGAAACGATTTCGGCAGATGACGCCGTCGAGCTCACCGCGCTCCGACACGGCATGGTGATCGACCGAGCGTACCGGCCCGTCATCACAGACTTCGACGATTATCTGATCGCCGGCACCATGATGCTGAAAAACAGCCTGCGTGACGCCGAAAGCGGGTCGGAAGTCACCGACTCCGAGCGATTCCGGGCTGTGGAGCTCGAGATCTCGCGCATCAGGCTCGTCGAGCTTGCGATTTCGCCCATCGTCGGTTGTTTCGATGCGGAACACTACCGCGCCGTGCATCACGCACTTTTTCGCGACGTCTACCCGTGGGCGGGCCGCTTTCGCATCGGGCCTGAGTGCGCGATGATTCGCTTTGCGCCCGACACGGTCGAATTCGAGCCCGGCGATTCGCGAGCCCCGCTGGTGAAGTACTCGTACTATCCGGCGGCCGAAATGGCAGATGCTGCCTCCGTGCAATTCGCTCAGCTCGCGGAGATTCTTCGTGCCACCGACTGGTCTCCCGAGACCACCCTCAGTCGCGTCGCGGAGTCCCTTGGCGAGTTCAACTCGATCCACCCTTTTCGAGACGGTAACGCACGCGCGTTCTGCGCCTTCGGCGCCCAGTTCGGCCAGCGGATCGGCTACCTGCCCGATTATTCCGAATTCGCCGTCGACTCCGAGAAGCTCGTGAATCTCGTCCATGCTCAGCGCAGATACCAGGCGACCGACGGGCACGGCGACCTCTCTAGAGCCCTTCTCGACGTCAACTCCCGTGCCGCGAAGGTGCAACAGGCGGCACGGGAGCGGTCACGATGACCGAGCCAGACGACCCCGTTCGCCCGCCCCTCCCCGGGGTTCCCGCTCCCGCAGAAATCACCGCCCAGACTGCTCTGGCTTTCGCCAATGCGTGTCTGGCGTATACGGGTGTGGAGGCGCCGAAATCGATGTACCGCCCGGCGCTGGAACGCGTTGCTCGGGGCGACCTGTCTGCAGACGACGCGATAGCTCAGGTCGTGGTGCAGAGCGGGCTGCGTATCGCCCCCGCCGCCGAGCAGGGCAGCTTTATCGTGCACGACTTTGACGACTACCTGATCGAGGGCAGTTTCACCCTGCGAAACCGGCTGGTGGATTCCGAGCATCCGTTCGGTATCGACGATGCGCAGTTGTTTCGAGAACTCGAGGTGGAGATATCGCGCATTCGGCTGGTGGAGTTGTGGCTCGACCCGGTCATCCCGACCTTCGAATACGACCACCTCAAGCAGATTCATCGGCGCCTCTTCGCCGACATCTATTCCTGGGCCGGCTCGGAGCGCGTGGGGCCCGACTCCGCTGTGATCAGATTCGCCCCCGACGCCGTGCGCTACGCGGCCGGAGACCCTGCGGCGCCGCTGACGAAGTACTCCTACTATGCCGGCCCCGATGTGGCCGATGCCATGAGCTTGCAGTGCGCTCAGCTGTCACGCATTCTGGCGGAGCCAGACCTTCAACGGGCAGAGTTTCTCGACCGGGTGGCCGAGCATGGCTCCGACATTCAGACGATCCATCCTTTTCGCGACGGCAACGCCCGTGCCTGCTTCGTGTTCATCGCGCAGTACTGTCATGCGGCCGGGTTTCCCGTCGGAGGGCAGGCGAGTCCTCCAGGGTCACCGAGCCCAGAGCAACTTTCGCACTCGGTGTACCGCTACACGGCGACTTCTGAACACGACGCCGTGGCGGCAGGGCTCGACGGGCTTCTGTCGCCCACCCGGGTGAGTGCGCCGCCTCCGCAGCCGAAGAATCACCGCGCCGCTGAAGGAATGCCCACGATCGGCAAACAGGCGACGGGCTAGCCAAGAGCGCGACGGGCTAGCCGAAGAGAGCGGTGGGCTAGCCGAAGAGCTTGGCGAGCCGGGCAACACCCTCCGCGAGAGCGTCGTCGCCGAGCGCGTACGACATGCGCACGAAGCCGCTCGGCCCGAACGCCTCGCCGGGCACGACGGCGACATCGGCCTGTTCGAGAATGAGGTCGGCCAGCTCGAGCGAGGTGGTCGGCGTCACGCCGCCCCACGGCCTGTTCAACAGCCCTGTGACGTCGGGGTAGACGTAGAACGCGCCTTCGGGAGTGGGAGTCTGGATGCCCGTTATCTCATTCAGCGCAGCGACGATGTGTTTGCGACGGCGGTCGAACGCCTGCCGCATCTCTTCGACGGCCGTCTGCGGCCCGGTCAGCGCGGCAAGCGCGGCCCGCTGCGACACGTTTGCCACGTTCGACGAGAGGTGGCTCTGCAGGTTCGCGGCGCCCTTGATGGCGTCGGCCGGGCCCACCATCCAGCCGACTCGCCAGCCCGTCATGGCGTACGTCTTCGCGACACCGTTCACCAGAATGGTGCGGTCGGCGAGTGCCGGCACGGCCTCGACGATCGAGATGGCGCGAACGCCGTCGTAAGTGAGGTTCTGGTAGATCTCGTCGGTGATCACCCAGAGACCGTGTGCGTCGGCCCACTCGCCGATGGCCTTGGTCTGCGACGGTGAATACACGGCGCCGGTCGGGTTCGACGGCGACACGAACAGCAGCACCTTGGTGCGGTCGGTGCGCGCGGCCTCGAGCTGCTCGACGGTGACGAGGTAGCCCTGGTCGCTGCCGGCGAAGACTTCGACCGGCACGCCGTCGGCGAGGGCGATGGCCTCGGGGTAGGTGGTCCAGAAGGGCGTCGGCACGATGACCTCGTCGCCCGGGTCGAGCAGGGTCTGGAAGGCCTGGTAGACGGCTTGTTTGCCACCGTTCGTCACGATGACCTGCGACGCGCTGACCTCCAGGCCACTGTCGCGCAACGTTTTGGCGGCGATCGCCTCGCGCAGTTCGGGCAGCCCGGCGGCCGGGGTGTAGCGGTGGTTCTTCGGGTCGCGTGCAGCCTCGACGGCGGCTTCGACGATGAAGTCGGGGGTGGCGAAATCGGGCTCACCCGCCGCGTAGCTGATCACCGGGCGACCGGCGGCCTTGAGGGCCTTGGCCTTGGCGTCGACCTTGAGGGTCGCCGATTCCGAGATGGCGGCGATACGGTGCGAGATTCTGGAGCGTTCGGTCACTTGATCAAGCTTAGACGGGCCGCCCTCGCACAGGCTGAGCGACAACGCCGAAACTCGCCCGCGGGCATCCGCTCGCCGGCGGCGACTACTGAATTTTGGAGTTCTCGTCGAGGCGGTGCCACGTGCGGTTGTGGTACACCAGCGGATGCGCGAACGACGCGTCTGCCGCCTCGTCGCCCGGCTTCGGGGCGTGCGTTTCGAGCGCCTGCACGGCGACCACGGTCGAGCCGCCTGCCTCCATCTTGTTCACGATGCGGCCGCGAATCCAGGCGTGCGCGGCCGGAAAGTAGGGCTCGCCCGTGGGCAGCCGCTTCCAGATCGAGGTGTCGGCGAACCGGTCGATGCCGCTCGTCGCACCCAGCTTGGCGATGTCGATCTGGTCGGCCCCCAGCAGATGCACGACCACGGTGTCGGCGCGACGGATGGTGGGGCTGCTGCTCGAGAGCTCAGAGATCGAGAACACCAGCAGCGGCGGCACTGCGCTCACCGAGAACACGGAGGTCGCCGTGAGAGCGACCGGGCCGTCACCGGCGTCGGCGGTGATCACCGCGACACCGGCCGGGTGGTTGCGAAAGGCGGCTTTGAATTCATCCGGCGTCACCGTCTCTGAACTCGGGTGCTGCACCAGCTGATGTTCTCCCGTTACCGTGTGCTCGGCGGAATGCTCGCCATCGTTGTCGTTTGCTCGACTGAAGACGTTCGACGCTTGCGCTTCGCTCACCATGGCTCCTGAAATCGTGACAGTGGTTGTCGTATTACAACAAGGCTACGGTCGCCGATATTTCATCGGTGTGTCAGCGTGTAACAGTGAGCAACACCTTGCCGATGTGTGTCGACGATTCCATCAGCCGATGTGCCTCTGCAGCCTCTGCAAGCGGGATGCGCGTGTCGATGATCGGCTTCACGGTGCCCTTCGCCACCAAGGGCCAGACGTTCTCTCCCACGCTGGCCACGATCGCCGCCTTCGCCGCCGCCGATCGCGCCCGCAGGCTCGTGCCGTGGATCGTGCCGCGCTTCATCATCAGCACCCCGAAGTTCAGCGAACCGGGCTCGCCGCTCAGGTTGCCGATGTTGAGAATGTGCCCGTCGGTGGTCAGTGCGCGAATGTTGCGGTCGAGGTACGACCCACCGATCGAGTCGAGAATCACGTGGGCACCGCCCGCCTCTTTGACGCGTGCGACGAAGTCGTCGGTTTTGTAGTCGATCAGAATGTCGGCGCCCAAGGCGCCGCAGGCCTCGAGCTTTGCTGCGGAGCCGGCCGTCACGGCCACCGTCGCGCCGAAGGCTTTACCGAGTTGGATGCCCATGGTGCCGATTCCGCTTGACCCCCCGTGAATCAGCAGCGTCTCCCCGCGCCGCAGGTCGGCGAGCAGAAAGACGTTCGACCACACCGTGCAAGCCACTTCGATGAGCCCGGCGGCGTCGATCAGGTCGACGTTCTCGGGCACCTTCAGCACCTGGCCGGCCGGAACGCTCACCTTCTCGGCGTACCCGCCTCCGCTGAGCAGGGCACAGACCCGGTCGCCCACGGCGAACCCGGTGACCCCCGCACCGAGCTCGGCCACGGTTCCCGACACCTCGAGGCCCGGCCACTCCGGCGCTCCCGCCGGGGAGGGGTAGTGGCCCTCGCGTTGACTCACGTCTGCCCGGTTCACGCCGGCGGCGGCCACCTCGATGAGCACCTCGCCCGGCGTCGCTACGGGGTCTGGCACGTCGGCCAGTTGTAGAACCTCGGGGCCGCCGGAGGAGGAGATGACTACTGCTTTCATGCTCTCCAACGTAGTCCGATCGCGAACCTGCTAACGCGCCTGTTGTCGCGGCACGATGACCTGTTTCACGATGATGAGAATCGAGGCGGTGACGGGAACGGCGACGAGCGCCCCGAGAATGCCGAGCAGGGTGCCGCCGACCAGGGCTCCGATGACCACCAGGATGCCCGGAACATCCACTGCCTTACTCATCACCCGAGGGCTGAACACGTACGCCTCGACCTGCATGTAGATGAGGAAGTAGATGGCGATGGCGATCGCCGTGCCCGGCGACTCGGTGAGCCCGACGATGGTTACCAGAATGGCGCTGATCACGGTGCCCACCAGGGGAATCAGGGCGAGCAGGAAAGCGACGACCGCAAGCACGCCAGCGAACGGCACCCCGATCAGGGTCATGGCGATGAAGCCCAGAATGCCGTTCGAGGCGGCGAGAATGACCTGGCCGATGACGTACTTGCCGACCGACCCCACGATCTGTTCGGTGATCGACATCACGCTGGCGCGCTTCGAGGCGGGAACCAGCATGTACAGCGCGCTCTTGGAGGCATCGAGGGAGCCGAGAAAGAACAGCGACAGAATCACGATGGTGATGCCGCCGAAGATGCCGCCGATCACGTCGCCGCCCACCTTCAGCAGCCCGCCGCCGAGCGTCGCGAGGTTGTTCGGGTCGCTCAAGAACTTCTGCAGCGCCGTTGATGCCGCCGAGAGGTTCATGGTGCCGCCGAGCGACGAGTTCAGCGAGATGAACCACGGCTGGGCTGCCATGTTCGAGAGGGTCTCTGGCAGGCCGGTGACGAGCGCCGTGCCCTCTTTGATCACGACCGGAACCACGAGAAACAGCACGCCGATGATGAGTGCGATGAACAGCACGAACACAATTGTGATCGCGAGCATCCGTTTGAGGCCGCGGCGCTCGAGCAGGCGCACGATGGGGTCGAGCCCGAGCGCGATGAAGAGGGCTGCGGCGAGATACACCAAGATCGTGGCGATCGACGAGAGGGCGAGGCCGAGCAGAATGGCGAGCAATCCGCCGAGCGTGGCGATGAAGCCGATTCGGAAGGCGTTCGTTTTCATCTGGTGCTCTCTTTGCGGTCGTCTTCGATGTGACTTACACTAGGTGAAGGTAGTTGAAATCTGCCATGCTTTTTTGTGCCCATTTTCAAGGGCTCGTGGGTTCCCGAGTGTATCGGTGAAGCTGCTGAAGTGCGGTGATTTCGCCTCCATAGGGTGGTGGCTCAATTGGTAGAGCAGCGGTCTCCAAAACCGCAGGTTGCAGGTTCGAGTCCTGTCCGCCCTGCACGTCGAAGAGGGTGTTTGCTCTTTTCGATCGCTTGTGAAAGGTACTGACGGTGGCACGAAAGATAGTCGACGAACCCAGTGAGGCTGTCGTCGAACGCGCCAAAAGCGACAGGGATGCCCGGCGCAACCCTTTCTCTCGAATCGTGCTCTTCATCAGGCAGGTCTTCACAGAACTGAAAAAAGTCGTCACGCCGACGAGAAAAGAACTCATCAGCTACACGCTGGTAGTGCTTGTGTTCGTCGTCATCATGATGGCGCTGGTGGGCGGCCTCGACTGGCTGTTCAGCTGGGCGGCCGTCTTCGTGTTCGGTGATCCGGGAACCGCCCCCATCGGTTCGTAGGGTTCCATTCACGCTTATTACTCAAGAAATGGAACGTATTTAGTGGCTAAGTCAAACCATGACGATCTCGACCTCGGGGCTGCGCAAGAGCAGTCAAGCGAGGTCGAAGAGGCTCAAGAGGGCGACAACATCGAGATCGAGTCTCCGACCGACCTCGATGCACTGCTGCGCGCCATCGACGGCGGAACGAACGACGAGCACTTCATCGACACGAACAGCGATGGCATCGAGACCGAGGTCGACGATCTAGAAGCCGACAACGAGGTGAACGAAGCCCTCGACTCTGACGACGCGCTCGACACCGAGGCCGCGCTCGAAGCCATCGAAGACGAAGAAGAGATCGACGGGCCCGAGACAGACGCCGAAGACGACGACTTCATCTCCGACGCCGTCGTGTCGGCCGATGACGCGGGCGAAGTCGAGCTGGAGGCCGAGCTTGCCGAGGCTGCAGAGGTCGACCCCTACGAGGCGTTTCGTACCGAGCTGCGTTTCATGCCGGGCAAGTGGTACGTCATTCACTCGTACGCCGGCTTCGAGAAGCGCGTGAAGCAGAACATCGAGAGCCGCAAGAGCTCCATGGGCATGGAAGACTACGTCTACCAGGTCGAGGTTCCGATGGAAGACGTCGTCGAAATCAAGAACGGCCAGCGCAAGCTCGTCACCCGTGTGCGCATCCCCGGTTACGTGCTCGTTCGCATGGATCTGAACGAAGACAGCTGGTCTGTCGTTCGGCACACCCCCGGTGTGACCGGCTTCGTGGGCAACTCGCACAACCCGACGCCGCTGCGTTTCGAAGAGGCCTTCAACATGCTGAAGAGCCTGGTCGAGATCGTCGAAGCGCCCGTCGCCAAGAACGCCGGCGGCAAGGGCGGCAAGGCCGTCTCGCGCTCGATTCCCGCAGAGATCGACTTCGAGATCGGCGAGACCATCACCATCAAAGAGGGCTCGTTCGCGGGTCTGCCCGGTACGATCAGCGAGATCAAGCCCGAGAGCGGCAAGCTCACGGTGCTCGTCTCCCTGTTCGAGCGTGAGACGCCGGTCGAGCTCAGCTTCGACCAGGTCACCAAGCTGTAGCGTTTACGGTCGCGCCGCCGCTGCTGCGGCGCGACGTCGTCCGATTCGCGACACGATGCGATCGCGCCGCGAATCGGCTAAAGTAAGAAGGTTGCCTACGGGCACCAACGACCACCGATCCCGGGAGAAGCCCGGCTTCGGGAGCGCCGCCCTGTAGGGCGGCACGAAAGAGAAGAGAAAAAATGGCACCGAAGAAGAAGGTCACGGGTCTGATTAAGCTTCAGATCAAGGCCGGCGCCGCCAACCCCGCACCGCCCATCGGGCCTGCGCTGGGCCAGCACGGCGTGAACATCATGGAGTTCTGCAAGGCGTACAACGCTGCGACAGAAGACCAGCGTGGCAACGTCATTCCGGTTGAGATCACCGTGTACGAAGACCGTTCGTTCACGTTCATCCTGAAGACCCCGCCCGCCGCTGAGCTCATCAAGAAGGCAGCCGGCGTCGCCAAGGGTTCCGGCACGCCGCACACCGTCAAGGTTGCGAAGCTCACCAAAGAGCAGGTTCGCGAGATCGCTCAGGCGAAGCTCGTCGACCTCAACGCGAACGACCTCGAGGCCGCCTCGAAGATCATCGCTGGCACCGCCCGTTCCATGGGCATCACGGTCGAGGCGTAGGAGGCTCTCATGGCACAGAAATCAAAGGCATACCGCGCCGCCGCTTCGAAGATCGAAGAGGGCAAGCTCTACACCGCCGCAGAGGCCGTCGTTCTCGCCAAAGAGACCGGCTCTGCCAACTTCGACAGCACCGTCGAGGTCGCTCTCAAGCTCGGCGTCGACCCTCGTAAGGCAGACCAGATGGTGCGCGGCACCGTCATTCTTCCTCACGGCACCGGCAAGACCGCCCGCGTCATCGTGTTCGCAACGGGCCCCGCGGCCGAGGCAGCCATCGCTGCCGGCGCCGACGAGGTCGGTGGCGACGAGCTGATCGAGAAGGTGGCCGCCGGCTACACCTCGTTCGACTCCGCCGTCTCGACCCCGGAGCTCATGGGCAAGGTCGGCCGTCTCGGAAAGGTGCTGGGCCCGCGTGGACTCATGCCCAACCCGAAGACCGGCACCGTCACCCCCGACGTGGCGAAGGCTGTCACCGAGATCAAGGGCGGCAAGATCGAGTTCCGCGTCGACAAGCACAGCAACGTGCACTTCGTCGCAGGCAAGGCGAGCTTCTCGCCCGACCAGCTGCGTGAAAACGTGGGCGCTGCGCTCGACGAGATCATTCGCCAGAAGCCGTCTTCGTCGAAGGGCCGCTACATCACCAAGGGCACCGTTTCGACCACGTTCGGTCCGGGCATCCCGGTCGACGTGAACGCACTGGCCTGAGTTGATTGCTTTCAGAAACGACACGCGCTTCTGAGTTGATTGCTTTCAGAAGCAACACGCGCTTCTGAAAGCGTGAAGGGGTCCGCCGGTGGCGGGCCCCTTCTCTCGTGCGCACCGGTGGAGCAGCGAAAGCGACGTGAGAAGTAGGCTGACCAGGTGACCCTTGAAATACGCCGCGCCGCCGAGGCCGACGCCAGCCGGCTGGCCCTCATCGCCGCCGCAACGTTCGCGTTCGCCTGCCCCGACGATGCGCCGGTCGCCGACATTACGCACTTCATCACCGCGCAGCTCAGCGAAGAGCGGTTCGCGGCGTACCTCGCCGAGGAGAACCGCATCCTGTTTCTCGCCGAAGACGACGGCGTGCCGGTGGGGTACACCATGGTCGTGCTCGGCGAGCCGGCCGACCCCGACGTGGTGGCGGCCATCACCGTGCGGCCGACAGCCGAGCTGAGCAAGATGTATGTCTTCGCGGGTCACCACGGTCGCGGGGTTGCCGCTGAACTCATGGCGCGCTCGGTCGATTCCGCGCGGGCTGCGGGCGCATCCGGAATCTGGCTCGGCGTGAACGACGAGAACGCCCGCGCCAACCGCTTCTACGACAAGAGCGGATTCAGGGTGGTCGGCGCCAAGACGTTCCAGCTCGGCACCCGCCTCGAGCACGACTTCGTGCGCGAGCGCCGCCTGGGCTGACGCTGCGCCGAAAACGGCGGAGAATTCGCTACCGTGTGGCCCTATACGGCTTACGGGGTCGGATTCTCCTCCGTTTTCGCGGGCGGGCCGCTTCAGATCTGGTCGGCGAGGTTGAGCACGAGTTTGCCGCGGGTGTGACCGGCTTCGAGTGCGAGATGGGCGCTGGCCACGTCGGCCAGCTCGAAGACCTCGTCGATATGCACGTGCACGTCACCCGAATTGATGAGGCGGGTGATGATGGTGAGCGTGGCCGCATCGGGCGAGACCTTATAGGTGGTCGCGCGAATGCCCAGCGCGTGCGCGTCATCGATCACCGTCGGCCAGCTGCCCGTCGGCGCGTTCACGATGAGCCCGCCCGGCCGAATCGTCTGCAGCGAGCGGAGTCCGGTGTCATCGTGCACGTTGCCCACCAGGTCGATCACCACGTCGACGTTCGACACCTCTTCTTCGAACCGTTTGGCCGTGTAATCGATCACTTCTGCGGCGCCGAGTTCACGCAGCCAGCTCGCATTGCGGGCCGATGACGTCGCGATGACGTACGCCCCGAAGTACGCGGCGAACTGCACCGCGAAGTGCCCGACCCCACCGGCGGCGGCATGAATCAGGATGCGCTGGCCCTCGTGTGCCTTCGCGACATCTACCACCATTCCCCACGCCGTGAGCGCGGCCAGCGGCACACCCGCGGCCTCGATGAGCGAAAGCCGCCCGGGCTTCTTGCACAGCTGCATGCTCGGGGCAGAGACGTATTCGGCGTACGATCCCTGCCCGCGGGGGGTACTCAGCATTCCATACACCTCGTCGCCGGGCTTCAGAAAGTGCCCCTCGTAGGGCGATTCGACGACGATGCCGCTGAAGTCTTGACCCAGAATGAACGGGTAGCCCGGTATGGCGGCTGACACCCCGCGCCCCGCCCGGGTCTTCGCGTCGAGCGGATTGATGCCCGCTCCGGCCACCTTCACGAGCACCTCGGCGTTGATGCGAATGGGCAGCGGAACCTGCGCAACCCGCAGCACCTCGGGTGAACCGGGGCCGTCGATGACGGCTGCCTTCATGCTGACCGGCTTTTCGCCGGCGAACTCGGCCTTCGGGTTCGACAAGTGGCTCACTCCGGTTGTTTGCTGCGACATCGGTAGCCTTCCATGTGGTGCGATCAACTCCGCTGGTGATCGCGAGGTATCGACTGTGCGTTGTGCCCGTTATGGGGGCCCCGTGAACCAGTAAAGCCCCCGATTGATACAAAGATGTTACGAGGGTGTCACCTTGTTGCTAACAAAGCCGCACGAGTGCTCAATTGCCGTGCACGATGAACCGTCTGCCGGGTGCAGCAGAGTGGATGCCCGGTCAGACGCACCACGCAAAGCCGCAGCCGTGCGGCGGCGCAAGCACGAGCGTCGGCGTGATGACCGAGATCGTTGCGCTGTTGAGGCTGGCGACGAAGGCCGTGTGCACCGAAGCGTCGACCGCGACCTGTTGCGGGTTCGATGAGATCGGCCCGAGGTGTTCGTCGACGGTGTCGGAGTTCTCGCTCAGCACGACGGTGCTCGCCGAATCGGCCAGCGCAACGTACACCAGCTCGGTTTCCGCATCGACGCCCACGCCCCACGGTTCGCCGCCGACGGCGACACGCGCTATCACGGAATAGGTGATGACTCCCGTGGCTGGGTTGCGGGTGGAGGCGATGGTGGCCACCGATTCCGACAGCGACTCCGACACGAAGGCGCGGTGGCTCACCGCATCGACCGCGATGGCGATGGGAGACGTGTGCACAGGCAATGTGTCGGTCACGCTGCGGCTGTCGGCATCGACGATCGAGATCGTGTCGGCCGCCCCGTTGGCAACGTAGACGACGCCGGCGGCCTCGTCGACCGCGACGGCATCGGGTTCAGCCCCGACATCAGTCGATGAGCGCACGGCGTTCGTGTCTTCGTTGATGAAGGTGGCCCGCCCGTACGCCCCTGGCCCCTGGCCGACGGCGACAACGTCATGAGTGCGATGGTCGACCGCGATCGCCTCGATGTTGGTTCCGTCAACCGGGATGGTCGCGATGGTGCTGAGGGTCGACTCGGTGAACACGACCACCCAGCGCCCCTCGTAATCGTCGGCTCGGGTGACGAACACCTCGTGCAGCAGAGGATCGACGGCGACGTGGTTCAGATGCCCGCCGAGGGTCTCAGCGAATCGAGTGGAGGCGCCGGTGAGCTCATTGACGGCGAGCACCGAGTCGCCCTGAGCGACGTACAGGGTGTGCGTGAGCGGATCGCTCGCAGTGCCTGTCGAACCAAGGCCGCCGGGCGCAAGCGTGAGTTGCGTCAGCGCATGAGTCGGCGGAAGAGTCGGCGGGGGCGCGGCCCGGGCATCGAGACAGGGGGCGATCGCCAGCAGCGCACCGAGCGCTATCGTTGCAAGAACCAGCCGAACCGAACCGCTGCGCACACCATCTCGCCTCTTCACGTCGCGAGACTACGCCCTTTAATGATAAAAACTCAAGGCGTGCTCAGCGGTTGTCGTAGACCCGCTTCAGCTTGCCGCCCGAGCGCTCCAGTGAACCAGGCTCGACGAGCTCGACGGTGACGGTCGACCCGATGCGCGTCTTGATGTCGCGTACCAGGGCAGCGGATGCCCGATGCCCCTCGGCGGCAGAGAGCCCGGTGATGGGTTCGATGCGCACTGTCATGCAGTCCATTCGCCCCTGCTTCGTGAGTTCGAGAACGAAGTGCGGCGAGAGCCCGTCGATGGTGAGTGCGATCTCTTCGATCTGGGTCGGAAAAAGATTGACCCCGCGCAAGATGATCATGTCGTCGTTGCGCCCCGTGATCTTCATCATTCGGCGCATGTTCGGCCGGGCCGTGCCGGGCAGCAGGGTCGAGATGTCGTGGGTGCGGTACCGGATGATCGGCAGCGCCTCTTTGGTCAGAGTGGTGAAGACGAGTTCGCCTTGCTGGCCATCTGGCACGGCGTGGCCCAGAGCATCCACGATCTCGGGGCGGAACTGGTCTTCCCAGATGTGCGGGCCGTCTTTGCTCTCGATGCATTCGCTGCCGACGCCGGGGCCCATGACCTCGCTGAGGCCGTAGATGTCGAGCGCGTCGATGCCGAAGCTCTCTTCGATGGTGGTTCGCATCTCATTCGTCCACGGTTCGGCGCCCAGCACGCCGACCGTGATGGAGCTGTCGCGCGGGTCGATGCCGCTCTCGCGCAGGGCGTCGATGATGGTGAGCAGATAGGTCGGCGTGCACATGATGGCGTCGGGCTGAAAGTCGCGGATGAGCTGCACCTGCTTGAGAGTGTTGCCGCCCGACATCGGCACGACCGTGCATCCGAGCTTCTCGATGCCGGCGTGCGCACCGAGACCGCCGGTAAACAGGCCGTAGCCGTAGGCGTTGTGCACCATCTGGCCGGGGCGGATGCCCGCGGCTCGCAGCGAGCGGGCGACCAGGCCGGCCCACCGATCGAGGTCGCCCTGGGTGTAGCCGACCACGGTCGGCAGCCCGGTCGTGCCAGAGGAGGCATGGATGCGCGCGACCTGCTCGCGGGGCACGGCGAACATGCCGAACGGGTAGGTCTCACGCAGATCGTCTTTGGTGGTGAACGGCAACTTCTCGAGATCGGAGAGCTCACGAATGTCGTCGGGATGCACGCCGGCCGCGTCGAACTTGCGGGTGTACAGGGGCACGTTCTCGTACGCGCGCCGCACGGTCTGCTGCAGCCGGGTCAGTTGCAGCGCCTCGAGCTCGTCGCGCGACATGCACTCTTCGGGGTCGAGTTCGGCGGTCGCCGGGGCGTGCGCGCGGGTCTTGTGAGTAACCAGTGACATGGGGCCCTCCGTTGGGTGAAAGTCGGCGTGAGTCGGCGTGAATCGGCGTGAATCGGTGGTGAAGCGGTGGTGAAGCGGCGGTCAGCGTGTGGGAACGGGCAGGTTCGTCGTGCGACTGCGCCCGCGGAACTCGGCGATGGTGTTGCCGGCTTCGTCGGTGACCTGCACGTCGTAGATTCCGCTGCGGCCGCTGCGGCTGCGGCGCGCCGCCGTGGCGGTGAGCGTCTGGCCGAGCCGCGCCGGCCGCAGAAACGAGATGTCGGCTCCCGCGGCGAGGGTGACGGCGTCGTTCTCATTGCAGGCGACGGCGAAGGCCGTGTCGGCAACGGCGAAGATGATTCCGCCGTGAACGACGTCGAACCCGTTCAACATGTCGTCGCGAACCACCATCGTGACAACCGCCCGGCCCGCCTCGCCGGTCTCGATGAGCATGCCGAGGGCGGCCGAAGCCCGGTCGCGGTCGAACATTGCTGCCCAGCCGGTTCGAATCTCGGTCGTATCGCTCACGTGTTACCTCATACCTCGTCGTCGAGTGGTCTACCCGTTCACTATAACCACATACTGAACGTACGGTAAGTGCATGATCCTGTGGTCGTGATCGAGTTGACCGCAACCAGCGTTTCGTGACATTGTTTACAGAACGAACGGTCAGTAAGTTGTGAACCGCGGCAGCAGCGAGGTGATGGAGCCATGACAGAAGCATTCGTGATCGGCGGGGTGCGAACCCCGATCGGGCGCTACGGCGGTGCGCTGGCGACGGTTCGCCCCGATGACCTCGCCGCCCTCGTCATTCGCGAGCTCGTCGCGCGCACCGGGGTCGATGCCGACGTGATCGACGACGTGATCTTCGGCGACGCCAATCAGGCGGGCGAAGACAATCGAAACGTGGCGAGAATGGCGGTGCTGCTCGCCGGGCTGCCGGTGACCGTACCCGGCATCACGGTGAACCGCCTCTGTGCATCCGGTCTCTCTGCAGTGCAGCTGGCGTCGGCCATGGTGAAGTCGGGCGAGGCCGACATCGTGATCGCGGGCGGTGTGGAGTCGATGACCCGGGCGCCCTGGGTGCAGGCCAAGCCCGACAAGGCGTGGGGCAAACCAGGGGCGGCGTACGACACGTCGATCGGGTGGCGGTTCCCCAATCCCGAGTTTCTGAAGCGCGACAAATACACGTTCAGCATGCCCGAGACCGGTGAAGAGGTGGGTCGCCAAGAAGGCATAACGCGAGAAGACGCCGACGCGTTCGCACTGCGCTCGCATCAGCGGGCGCTCGCCGCCGCGGCGGCAGGGCACTTCGACGACGAGATCGTGGCGGTCGAGACGAAGGCGGGGCTCGTGACGGCCGACGAGGGCCCGCGCGCGAACACGTCGATGCAAGTGCTGGCAGGGCTGCGACCCGTGGTCGCCGGGGGAACGCTCGTAACGGCCGGTAATGCGTCGCCGCTGAACGACGGGGCGGCGGCGGTTCTCGTGGCGAGTGAGGCCGCGGTCGAACGTTACGGGCTGAGACCGCGGGCGCGCGTGATAGGCGGGTCGTCGGCGGGAGTCTCGCCCGAGGTCATGGGGCTGGGGCCGATTCCGGCCGTTCAGAAGCTCTTCGCGCGAACCGGGCTCACGAACGACGACATCGGGGCCATCGAGCTGAACGAGGCGTTCGCGACCCAGGCGCTGGCGGTGGTTCGCCGCCTCGGCTTCGACGAGTCCCTCGTGAACGCCGACGGCGGGGCCATTGCGCTCGGGCATCCGCTCGGGGCATCCGGAACCCGCATTCTCGTGACTCTTCTCGGCCGCATGAAGCGGGAAGGCGCCGCGCGCGGGCTGGCGACCATGTGTGTGGGCGTCGGGCAGGGCGCGGCTCTCGTCGTCGAGGCGGTGTGAGACGTGGCCGACGACAGCACACTGCGGGTGGTGGATGATCGGCCCGACCGATTGCACATCGCTCTGAACCGCCCCGAGGTACGTAACGCGATCGACCTCACCATGGTCACCGAGCTGCATGCCGTCTGCGCCGAGCTCGAGCGTTCGCCGCGCATCCTGATCATTTCGGGCGGCGACGGCGTGTTCGCTTCGGGCGCCGACATCGCTCAGCTGCGCGAGCGCCGGCGCGACGACGCATTGGCCGGCATCAACTCGCGCATCATGGTGCGCATCGCGGCCCTTCCGCTGCCCGTCATCGCCGCCATCGACGGCTGGGCGCTCGGCGGCGGGGCCGAGCTCGCGTACGCGGCCGACTTTCGCCTCGCCTCCACCCGGGTGAAGATCGGCAACCCCGAGACGAGCCTCGGCATCGTGGCGGCGGCGGGCGCGACCTGGCGCCTGGTCGAACTCGTCGGCGAGCCGATTGCCAAAGAAATACTGCTCGCCGGGCGTGTGCTCGACGCCGCCGAGGCGCTGGCGGCTCACCTCGTGAGCTCGGTGCACGAGCCCGGCGAGCTGCTGGCCGCGGCGGATGCCCTGGCCGACCGCATTGCGAAACAAGACCCGCTCGCCCTGCGCTTCACCAAGAGCATGATGCACGCGCCGCGTACGGCGCACCCCGCTATCGACGAGCAGGCGCAGGCCGTGCTCTTCGAGTCTGACGCGAAGTTCGAGCGCATGACGGCGTTCCTCGAAAGGAAGAAGCGATGAGCATCCCAGCCCGTACCCCGCACCCGGCCGCCCCGGCACCCGCGGCGCCCGCCGCACCCGCGGCCACCACAACCACCACATCGGCTTCCGCAAAAACGGCGGAGATCTCGAGGGGGAGGGGCGTTATAGCCGCCACTGTGACCGAATCTCCTACGAAATCGCAGGCGGCGGTGACCGCCGGCGAGGCGGAGGCGGTGGCGACCGCAGTGGATGCGAAGCCGGCTGGGGCCGCAACAGGCGCGCCCGGCGTGCTGCTGGCGGTGGAGGCACCCACGAGCGGCCGTGGCGGGCGCGGCGTGCCCGACGTGGTGGGCGTGCTGGGCGGCGGCCGCATGGGGGTGGGCATCGCGCATGCGTTTCTGCTGGCAGGGGCTCGCGCGATCATCCTCGAGCGTGACGAGACGACGGCCGAACACGCGCACGCCGCCCTCGAAACCGCCGTGAGGCGCAGCGTGGAGCGTGGCTCAACGACCGAGACCGAGACCGCTCTGCGTGAGCGCATCGCGGTGACCGCCGACGTGGCCGGGCTGGCCGGTGCAGGGCTCGTCGTCGAGGCAGTGCCCGAAGACGCGGCTCTCAAAACCACCATGCTGCAGCGCGTCGAGGCGGTGCTCGGCCCCGATGCGTGGCTGGCCTCGAACACCTCCTCGCTCTCGATCGACAACCTCGCCGCCTCGCTCTCGCGACCCGAACGGTTCTGCGGGCTGCACTTCTTCAACCCGGTGCCGGCATCCACACTCGTTGAGATCGTGCGGGGCGCGGCGAGCACGCCGGCACTGATCGACGCGGCCCAGGGCTGGGTCGCCGCCATCGGCAAGACGCCTATCACGGTGAAGAACTCACCCGGTTTCGCCAGCTCGCGGCTCGGCGTCGTCATCGCCCTCGAGGCGATGCGGATGCTCGAAGAAGGGGTCGCCTCGGCCGAAGACATCGACGCGGCCATGGTGCTGGGCTACAAATTTCCGGTCGGGCCGCTTCGGCTCACCGATCTCGTCGGGCTCGACGTGCGGCTCGGAATCAGCGACTACCTCGCGTCGACGCTCGGCGACCGGTTCGCCTCCCCTGAGGTGCTGCGGCAGAAGGTCGCCGAGGGCAAACTCGGCCGCAAGAGCGGCGAGGGCTTCTTCGTGTGGGCCGACGGGGAGGTCTGAGCGTGGCGGAGAACACTCCCTGGGTGATCGAACTCGGCGAGCTCGACCGCAAGATGGGCGTGGTCGTGCTCGAACAGTCGCCAGAGCGTGTCGTCGCAACCATGCCCGTGAGCGGAAACACCCAGTCGTTCGGGCTGCTGCACGGGGGAGCATCCGTCGCCTTCGGCGAAGCGCTCGGCTCGTGGGCCGCCGTCATCCACGCGTCGACCCTCGGCAAGACCGCCGTCGGGCTCGACATCAACGCCACGCACCATAAAGGCGTACGCGCGGGGCTCGTGACAGGCGTCGCGACGGCCATCTCGCTCGGCCGCACCGTCGCCTCGCACGAAGTCGTGATCAGCAACGACGCCGGCGAGCGGCTCTGCACCGTTCGCATCACCAACCTCATCGTCGCGGCGCCATGACCATGCCGTTCCCGCCCCACCCTCACCGCCGACCCGCGTAAAGGACACTCTCATGACCACCGTCGAAACCCCCACCCGCGGCACCGCTGCCTCAGTCACCGACGTTCCGCTGCTGCCGAGCTTCGTGCGCGGCACCTGGTGGAGCCCGGCACCGGAGGCCCGAGCATCCGGCGCCCCGGTGCGCGACGCCGCGACGGGCGAGCTCGTCTCGCTCGTCTCGAGTGCCGGTCTCGACGTGCAGGCTGCGGTCGACTACGCCCGAACGGTGGGGCAGCAGAGCCTGGGAAAGCTGACGTTCCACCAGCGCGCGCTCGTGCTCAAGGCGCTCGGCGCCCACCTCGCCGAGCACAAGGCCGAGCTATACGCCATCAGCACGCAGACCGGCGCCACCAAGCGCGATTCGAGTGTCGACATCGATGGCGGCATCGGCGTGCTCTTCACCTACGGATCGAAGGGCCGGCGCGAGCTGCCCAACTCGACGGTCATCGTCGACGGCCCGGCCGAGAACCTCTCGAAAGACAATACGTTCGGAGGTCAGCACATCTACACTCGGGTGCCCGGGGTGGCCTTTCAGGTGAATGCGTTCAACTTTCCGGTCTGGGGCATGCTCGAGAAGTTCGCTCCGGCGTTTCTGGCCGGCGTGCCGAGCATCGTGAAGCCCGCGACGCCTACCGCGTACCTCACCGAGGCGTGCGTGCGGCTGATGGATGCCTCTGGCCTGCTGCCCGAGGGCTCGCTGCAACTCATCTGCGGGTCGGTGCGCGGCTTTCTCGACCACCTCGATCTGCGTGACCGCGTGGGATTCACGGGGTCGGCCTCGACCGCGCGCTCGCTCTTCGAGCACGCCAGCGTCATCTCGGGCGGAGTCGGGCTCACTGCTGAGACCGACTCGCTGAACGCGGCGATTCTGGGGCCGGATGCCGAACCGGGCACTCCCGAGTTCGCCGCGTTCGTGGCATCCGTCGTCACCGAGATCACCTCGAAGGCGGGGCAGAAGTGCACGTGCATCCGCCGAGTCATCGTGCCGAGCACGCAGGTCGACGCGGTGATCGACGCGATCGGCGAACGAGTGAGGGCGCGCACGGTGATCGGCGACCCGCGGGCCGAGGGCGTCACCATGGGGCCGCTGGCGAGTCTCGAGCAGCGGGATGAGGTCATCCGTTCGATCGACTCGCTCGTGGCCGGCGGCGGGCGCATCGCCTTCAGCGGATCGGCGACCCCGGCGGCTGGCGCCGTCGAGGGCGCGATCGAGAGCGACGCGGACGGCCGGGGCGACGCGGATGGCCGGGGCGCCGCGGATGGTCAGGGCGATACCTGGCGCGCGCCCGACGTGGTACGAGCCGACGGCAGCGTGGGCGCCGCCGCTGAGGGAGCCTACCTGGCCCCCGTGGTGTTGCGCTTCGATGACGCCGAGGCGCCCGCGGTGCACAGCATCGAGGCGTTCGGGCCGGTCTGCTCGGTGATCGGGTACTCCGACGTCGACGACGCCGTGCGGCTCACCAACCTCGGCTGCGGCTCGCTCGTCGCGACCATCGCCAGCGCAGACCCCGCCGCCGTCGCGACTCTGTTCGGCGGCATCGCGGCGTACCACGGGCGGGTGCTGGTGCTCGACCGGGACGACGCTCGCTCGAGCACCGGGCACGGGTCACCGGTTCCGCACCTCGTGCACGGTGGGCCGGGCCGCGCCGGCGGCGGCGAAGAACTCGGCGGAATCCGCGCCGTCAAGCACTTCATGCAGCGCACCGCCGTGCAGGGAACTCCCGCGGTGCTCACCGCCCTCACGGGCGAGTGGCGTGCCGGGGCTCCTACCGTGCAGGCTCCCGGCCGGCCGGCCGTCGGCAGCGCTGCCACTGCGAAGAGCGCTGCGGAGAGCACTGCCGAGAGCACTGCGGAGAGCACGTCGGTCGGCACAGCAGGTGCGGGCGAGTCGGCCGCCGCCGAGCATCCGTTCAGAAAGCCGTTATCGCGCCTGAAGCTGGGCGACGCGGTCGAATCGGATGCCCGGGAGATCACCCTCGACGACATCACTCACTTCGCCGAATTCACCGGCGACACGTTCTACGCGCACACGAACGAAGAGGCCGCGGCGGCGAATCCGTTCTTTCCCGGGCGAGTCGCCCACGGCTACCTGCTGCTCTCCTGGGCGGCCGGGCTGTTCGTCGACCCGGAGCCCGGCCCCGTGCTGGCCAACTACGGCCTTGTGAACCTGCGCTTCGTCACGCCGGTGTCGCCGGGCGACAGCGTGCACGTCACCCTGACCGCGAAGCAGATCACCCCGCGCGAGAACGAAGAGTACGGCGAGGTGCGCTGGGACGCGGTCTTGCGCAACCAGCGCGACGAGCCCGTCGCCACCTACGACGTGCTCACCCTCGTCTCCAAGCGCTAGCCCCACCCCACCCCACCCCACCCCACCCCCATTCGCGGAGAGACTTTCGGCCCTTACCCTGCCGATTTCGGGCCAAAAGTCTCTCCCGGATTCAGGTAAGGGGGGCGGGGAGGGGGTCAGGCGGCGGGGCGCTCGGGGAGGGGGCGACGGCGGAGGGCGGGGGTCAACACGGCGGGCGTCTGGTAGGCCATGTCGAGCGGGCTGACGTCGGTGCCGGGCGGCACGATGGCGTCGATCTGCGCCAGCACGTCGTCGCTCAGCACGACCTCCGAACCGGCGAGCACGTCGTCGAGCTGCTGCATGGTGCGCGGCCCGATGATGGCCGAGGTCACGCCGGGGTGGGCGATGGCGAAGGCCATGGCGAGGTGGGTCAGCGAGAGTCCAGCCTGCTCGGCGAGAGGAACGAGCTGCTCGACCACGTCGAGGCGCCGTTCGTCTGACAGGTAGGTGAAGTAGGCTGCGCGGCGCAGGTCGGTCGGCTGCCCTTTGCGCACACGACCGGTGAGCATCCCGCCGGCCAGCGGGCTGTACACCAGCGTGCCCATGCCGTACCGCTGAGCCACCGGCAGCACCTCGCTCTCGATGCCACGGTTCAGAATCGAATACGTCGGCTGCTCGCTGCGGAACCGCTCGAGACCGCGCCGCTCAGAGACCCACTGCGCTTCGACCATCTCTGACGCGGGCATGGCCGACGATCCGATGGCACGCACTTTGCCGGCGTGAATCAGGTCTGACAGAGCCGAAAGCGTTTCTTCGATGTCGGTCGTGGGGTCGGGGCGGTGAATCTGGTACAGGTCGATGTAGTCGGTCTGCAGCCGGCGCAGGGAGTTCTCGACCTCGGTCATGATCCAGCGGCGCGAGTTGCCGCGCTGGTTGGGGTCGTCGCCCATCGGCAGGTTGAGCTTGGTCGCGAGCACGACGGAGTCTCGGCGACCCTTCAGGGCCGTGCCGACGATCTCCTCCGACTCGCCGTGCGAGTACATGTCGGCCGTGTCGACGAAGTTGATGCCGGCGTCGAGGGCCTTGTGGATGATCGCGATCGAATCGTCGTGGTCGGGGTTGCCGATGGCGCCGAACATCATGGCGCCGAGTGCGTAGGGGCTGACCGAGATGCCGGTTCGGCCGAGGGTGCGGTATTGCATGTGAAAAGCTCCTTTGGGCGCCCGCAGGGGTGCCGTACGATGTAAAGTGGGACAACGTTCCGCTACTGGTTCACGATATGGGACAATGTTCCACTTAGCAAGCCCGGCGGCCTCCGAGTCGTCTCACTCACACGAAACAGCAAGGAGAACCGTGCCCCGCGTCGACGCTCAACGCAATATCGATGCGCTGCTAGCCGCCGCGAAAGAAGAGTTCGCCGCCCACGGCGTCGACGTCAACGTGCGCGCGATCGCCGCCCGGGCCGGGGTGGGCACGGCCACGTTGTATCGGCACTACCCCTTGCGTTCAGACCTCATCTCGGCGGTGTTCCGCCGCGAGATCGACGAGGTGGCAGAAGCCGCCCCCGCGCTCGCTGCAGCCCACGAGCCGTTCGAGGCGCTCGAACTGTGGCTGCGGCGTTACACCTCGTTCGTCGCGACCAAGCACGGGCTTGCGGCTGCCCTGCACTCGGGTGACCCTGCCTTCAATGCCCTTCCGGTGCACTTCGAAGGCCACGTCGGCCCGGCGCTGCAGGCCCTGCTCGACGCGGCAGAGGCGGCAGGCGACATTCGCGGGGGCCTGGCTGCCATCGACCTTCTCGGCGCAGTAGCCAACCTGAGCATCCCGCCGCCCGGCTCGCGCGACCCCGCCCGCGCCTACCGCATGGTCGCCCTGCTGCTCGACGGCATGCGCTTCGGCGCCGGCGCCGGCGCGGGCGCGGGCGCTGGCGCTGCGCAGCGTCCATAGTCGCCTGCCGACAGGCCCCGGCCGGTCAAAACGTAGGAGAATCCGGCACGGTGACGCCGTATGCGGGATGCTCCGTCGAATCCTCCTACGTTTTTGTGCGCCGGGCAGGCGGGAGCCTCGGGCGCGCCGGACCTGACGGGTACGCCGCACCGCAAGGCGCGCCGGCCGAGCCGTGACGCCAGGGCCCGTCGCGCCGTCGGGGCGGTGACGCCGGGGCCTGTCAGGCGGTGGGGCGGTGCAGCCCGTCGAAGGCGACCGAGATGACGTGGTCGGCCAGCTGGGCGGGCGTCAGGGTGCCGCCGGGCTTGTACCACTCGACGATCGAGTTGATCATGCCGAACAGCAGGCGCGTAATGGTTCCCGAGTCGACATCGGTGCGTAACGAACCGTCGGCGCGGGCCCGGTCGACGAGCTGAGACACCTCGTGGTCGAAGGCGCGGCGTCGGGCAAGAGCGCTGCGCTCGATCTCGGTGTTGCCGCGCAACCTCAGTAGCAGTGTCACGTAGGGCAGATCATCCACCAGTACCGCAACGGCACCCCGCAGAACGAACCGCAGACGATCTTCTGCCGCGCCCTCGATGGCGCCGGGCAGAGTCAGGATGCCCTCCAGGCCGCCGAGCGCACGCTCGAGTGCGAGACGCAGCAGGTCTTCTTTGCCGCTGACGTGGTAGTACACGGCCGACTTCGAGGTGCCGAGGCGCTCGGCGAGCAGCCCCATCGAGGTGGCGTCGTAGCCGTAGTCGTTGAACGCACCCACGGCGATGTCGAGCACGGCCGACAGGTCGTAGGCAGCGCGCCCGTTGCGCCCATTGCCGCCCCGGGCCCCCGCCACGTCTGCGCTCGCTGCTTGCTTCATTTGCAGTCGACTCTAGCCGAACCGCGCACTTGCACGGCATCACGCCGCGTGATAGTTTTACTGAACGATCGGTAAGTAGCGAGGCTCCGATGAGCCTCAGATGAGGAGGCCCCCGTGGTCACGACGACACATGCCACTGCCACTGCCACTGCCACTGCACCCGCCGCAGCCGCCACCATGGCAGACGGCGACCTGAGCGAAGACGACCGCGTAGGCCTCGCTCGCTTTCTCGAGCTGATTGAAAGCGACAGCCGCGTCGAACCGACCGACTGGATGCCCGCGGCCTACCGCAAGACGCTCGTTCGCCAGATCTCGCAGCACGGTCACTCCGAGATCATCGGAATGCAGCCCGAGGGCAACTGGATCACTCGCGCCCCCAGCCTGAAGCGCAAAGCCATTCTCATGGCCAAGGTGCAAGACGAGGCCGGCCATGGCCTCTATCTCTACTCTGCCGCTCAGACCCTCGGCACCGACCGCGACACCATGTTCGAGCAGCTCATCACCGGCGCTGCCAAGTACTCGTCGATCTTCAACTACCTCACCCCGACCTGGGCCGACATGGGCTCGATCGGCTGGCTTGTCGACGGGGCTGCCATCTGCAACCAAGTGCCGCTCTGCCGAGCCTCGTATGGCCCGTACGCGCGTGCCATGGTTCGCATCTGCAAAGAAGAAAGCTTCCACCAGCGTCAGGGCTTCGAGATTCTGCTCAGCCTCATGAACGGCACGGATGCGCAAGCGAAGATGGCGCAAGAATCGGTGAACCGGTGGTACGCCCCGGCGCTCATGATGTTCGGGCCGCCCGATGACGAGTCGCCCAACTCCAAGCAGAGCATGGAGTGGAACATCAAACGCTTCAGCAACGACGAACTACGCCAGCGTTTTGTCGACATGCTCGTTCCGCAGGCCGAGATTCTCGGAATCACCCTTCCCGACCCCGACCTGAGCTTCGACGAAGAGACCGGGCACTGGCGATTCGGCGAGCTCGACTGGTCGGAGTTCTACGATGTGCTGAAGGGCAACGGTCAAGCCAACTCGGTGCGCGTTGCGAAGCGGCGGGCCGCGCACGAGAACGGTGCGTGGGTGCGCGAGGCGGCGCGGGCCTACGCCGACAAGCAGGCGGCCGCGGCTGCTACGGCCGCCGAGGCCGCGACGCTCGCCCAGAACGAAATGGTAGCCGCCTGATGGCCGGTCGAGCATCCGCCCGCCCGCGCCCTGCTGCATCGAAGGAGACCCGCTGATGCCGAGCCCCGGAGACTCAGGAGCCCGCGAGCAGTGGCCGCTGTGGGAGGTGTTCGTGCGCTCGTCGCGCGGCCTCTCGCACGTGCACGCTGGCTCGCTGCACGCACCCGACGAGACCATGGCGGTGCGCAACGCCCGCGACCTGTACACCCGTCGCAACGAAGGCGTTTCGGTGTGGGTGGTTCGGGCATCCGACATCACCGCC
The DNA here is from genome assembly GCA_025463765.1 of Subtercola sp. Lineage (GTDB taxonomy): Bacteria > Actinomycetota > Actinomycetes > Actinomycetales > Microbacteriaceae > Subtercola. Next base: position 71,083 of record JAODBC010000071.1, read on the forward strand.
AGCGACCCCGACGCCAAGGGCGCCTTCTTCGAGTCGCCGCAGGGCAAAGACTTCAGGCACGCCATTTACTACACGAAGTCTGAAGGGGTGGCGCACCTGTGAGTGTGAAGCAGCGTCAGGCACCGACCGGCATCATGACGCCCGAGCTGATCGAGACCGAGATCAAGGGCGGCTTGGCGGCGACGGACTCCGTGGGCCAGTACGCGCTCGGCCTCGGCGACGACGCGCTCGTTCTTGCGCAACGCCTCGGCGAGTGGATCGCGAACGGCCCCGAACTCGAAGAAGACATTGCGCTCGGCAACATCGGCCTCGACATCTTGGGGCACGCCCGCAGTTTTCTGACGTATGCAGGTTCGGCCTGGGGCAAGACCGAAGACGATCTCGCCTACTTTCGCAGCGAGCCCGAGTTTCGCTGCCGCCAGCTCTTCGAGCAGCCGATCGGGGACTTCGCGCAGACCATCGCCCGCCAGCTCATCGCCTCGGTGTACTTCGACAGCCTGTACCGGGCGCTGATGCACTCTGCCGACCCGACGCTCGCGGCCATCGCGGCCAAGGCGACGAAGGAGGTCGACTACCACCTCGACCACAGCACCCAGTGGCTGCTGCGCCTCGGCCTCGGCACCGACGAATCGGCGTTGCGCATGCAGCGGGGGCTCGACGCGATGTGGCCGTTCGTGGCCGAGCTCTACAGCGCCGAGCCGGTCGTCGAATCCGCTGCGGCGTCGGTCGCGTCGGTCGCGTCGGCTGCGTCGGCGGCGTCGGTCGCTGAGGATGATCGGGGCTCGCTCGAGGGCATTGCGGTCGATCCGCGGGCGCTGCGGGCCGAGTTCGATGCCGTCGTTCCGTTGCTCATCGAGCAGGCCGGGCTGGTCGTGCCGAAAACAGGTTCCGTGCGCGGTGGGGGCCGGCTGGGCATCCACTCGGAGGCCTTCGGCCCGATGCTCGCCGAGATGCAGGTACTGGCTCGGCAGCATCCGGGAGCGTCGTGGTGACCGCGACGGCCGGCGCCGCGGCCCGCGGAACGCGCACGGCAGGCGACCCGGCCGCGGTCGGCGGCGCCATGGCGTTGCTCGAGCGCGAGGCGCGGCCCATCCCCGAGGGCGAGTTCGAACGATCCCTCTGGGCCATCGCCGCCACCGTCGTCGACCCCGAAGTGCCCGTGCTCACCATCGAAGACCTCGGTGTGCTGCGTTCCGTTCGGGTGATCGGTGATCACGTCTCGGTCGACATCACGCCGACGTACTCGGGATGCCCGGCCATCGACGCCATGCGCGACGACATCGTCTCGACGCTCGCGTCGAACGGTCACCCGGGCGCGACGGTCAACGTCGTGCTCAGCCCCGCCTGGACCACCGACTGGATGAGCGACGCCGGCCGCCAGAAGCTGCAGGAGTATGGCATCGCCGCTCCCGCTCCGCGGGGCACCGGCGTCGGCGGCGCAGCTGGTGGGCGCATCAACCTGGGGCTGGGCATCCAGTGCCCGCACTGCGGGTCGATGCACACGCGTGTTCTCTCCCGCTTCGGCTCCACCTCGTGCAAGGCGCTTTACGTGTGTCAGCGCTGCCAGGAGCCGTTCGACTACTTCAAGGACCACTGATGAGCGTTGCCGAGACCGCGACCGAGACCGCGGTCGAACCCGATATCGCGACCGAATCCGCGACCGCGACCGAATCCGCGACCGCGACCGAGTTCGCGGCCGCGACCGAATTCGCGACCGAGACCGAATCCGAATCCGATACCGCACCCGAACAGGCCTCCCGCCGCCGTGCCCAGTTTCACCCGCTGAACATCTCGTCAGTTCGCCACCTCACCGACGACTCCATCGAGGTCACGTTCGAGGTGCCGTCGGCGTACGCCTCCGCCTACGGCTACGCGCCGGGGCAGTACATCGCGATTCGAACATCCGTGGCCGGCGAAGACGTGCGCCGCAGCTACTCGATCTGCCAGGCGCCCGTGCGGGGCGAGCTGAAGGTCGCCATCAAGCGCGACCTCGGCGGGCTCTTCTCGACCTGGGCGGTCGACCATCTCGCGCCCGGCATGGAGCTCGAGGTGATGAGCCCCGAGGGCCGCTTCACCTCGCAGACCGACGCTGCTACTTTCGCCGCCGCAACGCACTTCGTCGGCATCGCCGCCGGTTCGGGCATCACGCCCATGATGGCGCTCATCGAGAGCACCCTGCGGGCGAGCCCGGCGAACCAGTTCTCGCTGGTGTATTCGAACCGCACGGCGATGGACACCATGTTCGTCGACGAGCTCGCCGACCTCAAAGACCGCTACCCGTCGCGTCTCGCGCTCTATCACGTGCTCACTCGCGAACGTCGCAGCTCCGAACTGCTGTCGGGGCGGCTCGACGCCGCGAAGTTCCGCGAGATTCTCGGAACGCTCATCCGTCCGAGCGATATCGACGAATGGTTCATCTGCGGCCCGTTCGACCTCGTGCAGCTCTGCCGTGACACTCTGGTCGATCTCGGGGTCGAGGTGTCGGCCATCCGGTACGAACTCTTCACCACGGGCCGACCAGATCGCCCGACCGGCCAGTCGGGTCGCCCTGTCGAGCCGACCGCGGGCGAGGCGGTGCACACCATCAGCTTCACGCTCGACGGAACCACGGCCACCGTCACGAGCCCGGTGCACAGCAACGAAAGCATCCTCAACGCCGCCCTGCGTGTGCGCGGCGACGTGCCGTTCGCCTGCGCCGGGGGAGTGTGCGGCACCTGCCGCGCGGTCGTCACCTCTGGCACCGTCGACATGGTCGAGAACTACGCGCTCGAGCCCGAAGAGCTGGCTCGCGGGTACGTGCTGACGTGCCAGGCGGTGCCGACGAGCGACGCCGTGAGCGTCACCTACGACGCGTGACCCGATGGATGCTCGGCTCGCCGTGACCGTACCCCCGACTTCTTCGCGCTCGAGCCGCCCGGCCGCGAGCATCCGTCTCACCGAGGAGAACCCCCGTGACCGTCTCACTCACTCTTGCTGATGGTGCCGCCGAGATCGCGCTGAACGACCCCGCAAAACTCAACGCGCTCGACGCCACGGCCATCGCCGAGCTGTCGCAGGCGCTGACGGATGCCCGTTCCGCCGGTGTTCGCGCCCTGTTGCTGCGCGGCGAAGGCCGCGCCTTCTGCGCCGGGCGCGACATCTCGAACGTCGACCCGGCGACCGATGACGCCCGGGGTTACCTCGATGACGTCGTCACTCCGCTGCTGCGGCAGATCGCCGCGTTTCCGGCCCCCACCTTCGCGGCCGCCCACGGCGCGTGCCTCGGCGTCGGGCTCGGACTGCTCGTCGCGACCGACGTCGTCTACGTGGCCGACACCGCGAAGATCGGTTCGCCCTTCGCGAACCTCGGAGCCACTCTCGACTCGGGTGGCCATGCACTCTTTTTCGAGCGGCTCGGTGCGCACCGCACGCTCGACCTCATCTACACGGCCGAGCTGATGAGCGGGTCTGATGCAGTGGCCGCCGGGCTGTTCAGCAGGGTCGTGCCGGCGGATGACCTGCTGGCGTTCACCCGCGAGAAGGTCTCTCGCGTGGCATCCGGAGCTACCGAGGCCTTTCTCGCGAGCAAGGCCCTCATCGCGCGCATCCGCGACGAGCGAATCGGGCTCTGGACCTCCGTCGCCGACGAGAACCAGGCGCAGGGTGACCTCTCGGCCACGGACGACTACCGCGAAGGCTTCGCGGCCTTCCAGCAGAAGCGCGCCCCGGAGTTTCACGG